>JAHDSQ010000058.1 GCA_018432615.1 Clostridia bacterium | reverse complement strand
TGGCTCCTTTTTAATTCTTCCCACACTATTATCTCATTTCCTTTTTGTTTTGTCCAGTGCTACTTTGCGAAAAATTATTTTTTCTTATCTTGTTCTTGCATTGATATTCAGCTATCAAAAATCTCATGCGTCAGCTCTGGCATACGATTGACCTGCATAAGATCCGAATATAATCCATTATCCATTATTATTCAACTCCTCCCAACAAAGGACTTTAATTCCCGCACGCAATCGCGGCTTAGCCTAAAGCTTCATGCCGAACCTAAAAACTCTTCGACCTTCTGATTGAACAATTGGCTGTTTTTGTTTGCGACAAAATGATCGCCCTTAATAATGCACAATTTGCCGTACTTAAGTTGCTTATGGATATACCTAGTATGTTCGTCTTTTATCATATCCCTATCGCCGGCAATTACCAAGGTTGGCACCCCAATTTTCAACAGTTCTATCCCCTTGATATCCGGTTGCTTAACCATCAAGGCAAGGATTTCTATTTTAGTGCCTGCCTTTTTATCGAACAGGGAGATAATGGTTTGTAAGGCGTAGTCAAGCCATATCGGTATCCGTACACCGACTTTCATCCCTCGAGGATTAAGGTTGGCAGCGTTTAATATCAATTTTTCCACATAGTCGGGATACTTCAGTGCAAATAGAAGGGCAATGTTTCCCCCGTCGCTGAAGCCAAGTATAATAGCTTTTGCAATACCCATCTCATCTAAAAAGCCGTGTAAATCATCAACAAACTGATCCAACGTGAAGGGCTTATCGCCCCTTGGAGATTTGCCATGTCCTCTTGTATCCACAGCAATAACCCTGTAGCATTTTGAAAAATGCTCTATTTGGTGAATGAAATATTCTGAGCTCTCTCCATTCCCATGGAGGAACACAAACGGTCTTCCTTGGCCCTTTTCAATATAGTTTAGTTTTATATCCATCTAACCTTCCTGCCTACTAGTTTCGGGTTTGTGCCGTAACCAAGCTCCCTCCATTATACCTTTCACGTAGTCTCGGCTTTTCGATTTTACCGGTCGGGTTACGCGGAACTTTATCAAAAATAATCTTGCGCGGCCGCTTATACCGCGGCAAATCCCGGCAAAACTCCATAATTTTTTCTTCAGTACACAAATGAGCCGGTTTGAGTTCTATGACTGCTGCGGCGATTTCTCCCAGACGCTGGTCCGGCAGCCCGATTACTGCCACATCTTTTACAGCGGGATGTCTATGGAGAAAATCTTCCACCTGTACCGGGTAAATGTTTTCGCCCCCGCTGATAATTACATCTTTTTTACGATCTACCAGATAGATGAATCCTTCCTCATCCATTTGTGCCATGTCACCGGTGAAAAGCCAACCGTCCCTCAAGACAGCCTCGGTCGCCTGAGGATCGCTGTAATAACACTTCATCAGCCCAGGTCCTTTTACAGCCAGCTCCCCCACCTCTCCTTGAGGCACAGGATTACCCTGCTCATCAGTAATTACAGCTTCCCATTCAAAACCCGGTTTCCCAATAGCACCTACCTTGTTAATATTTTCCACACCAAGATGAACACAACCAGGACCAACCGATTCGCTCAGACCATAGTTTGTATCGTAAAGCTGACGAGGAAAATATTTCTGCCAACGACGAATCAGGCTTGGCGGAACAGGTTGAGCACCGATATGCATTAACCTCCATTGGTCAAGCTGATAGTCCGCAAGATTCACTTCTCCTCTTTCAATTGCATCCAGAATATCTTGAGCCCAAGGAACAAGCAACCAAACGATAGTAACTTTTTCCTCGGAGACTGTTTTTAAAATCCATTCAGGCTTAACTCCTCTTAACAAAACAGCCTTGCTGCCGGCCAAAAGACTGCCGAACCAATGCATTTTTGCCCCGGTATGATAAAGCGGCGGTATGCACAAAAAGTTATCCTCCCGGGTCTGGCCATGATGGTTACGCTCCGTATGGCAGGAGGAAATCAGGCTACGATGAGTGTGCAGGATAGCCTTAGGAAAGCCTGTCGTTCCGGAGGAAAAATATATGGCTGCATCGTCATCTTCCCCAAGAGAAACTTGAGGTTCTTTTGCAGAATAAGAGGCTATCAGGCTTTCGTATCCTTCGGCACCTAAAGGACAATTATCCCCTACAAACAAACGCAACTTAACGTCCGGGATCCGGCTTTTTGCCGTTTCCACCCGCTCAATAAACTCCGGCCCATAGATTAAGGCATTGACTTCGGCTAATTTCAGACAATGTTCAATCTCCTCCGCGGTATAGCGAAAGTTCAACGGCACCGCTATGGCACCGGATTTTAGTATGCCGAAGTAAACCGGAAGCCATTCCAAGCAGTTCATTAAAAGTATGGCTACTTTGTCACCTTTTTTTATACCCCTCTTTAAAAGAAGATTGGCAAAACGGTTCGCTCTATCATTAAATTCCCGCCAAGTCATCTCTCGTCTATATTGAGCTGCCAATTTCGGCTCAACTAACTCGAATTCAAGCCAGGTAATATCGTTTCTTCTCCGTACCTCCGGATTGACTTCTACTAAGCTGGTCTCCTCACCGTACAAATCGGCGTTTCTCGTTAATATTTCTGTAATGTTCATTTTTCTTCCATCCTACCTTCCTGCCAGAACTTGCATAAACATCTAAAGACTATCTAAAGATTATATCAAGAGACGCGACTTTTTTCTACACTTCTGTTTAAAAAATGTGTTCCCACGGCGTTTTCTTTTTCTTCTTTTTCTTGCAATCATTTTGAAATTCTTTTACAATAAATCCACATCAGAACACAAAGGAGCAAGCAGATGCTGAAGGTCATATATGAACATATCAACGAATACCTTATAATACCCATTATTGTCGCTTTAACCCTTCTTTTGATAAAACCCTTTCTGAACAGGATTTTCCGTCGAAAAGACCCAAAGTCTCAACTTGGCACCTGGATTGTCTTATATTCTTTTATGATTTTTTTCCTCAGCTACTATCAGAATGATTCCTGGCTGTTTTACTCCTTTATTTCATTAGGCTCTTGGGGCATTAACCTTAATCTGCTCATCGTAAGCATCCTTATTCTCACCTTGGCATATCACATCTCAAAATTTTTTACCAAACTCTTTTTACCTGCTATCTACAATAGGTACCATTTGGATGTAGGAATACAATTTACATTTAACCGACTCCTTCATTATCCAGCAAATCCGGGAGAATAATCGACAGACACAGGTTGTAAACTTCAAAAAAGATAAAACGTCATGAATTAGCTGTAACAGCCATTCATGACGTTTTTAACTTCACTTATTGCCTAATAACTTACGCCTAATACTAATAGATACTCTCGCAAACTACCCTAACAGTTCCGATATCGATGATACCGTCATCACTGACCCCATCCGGATGGGTTACCGAAACACTTAAGGTGCTGTTATGCGATTCATCACTGTTTAACGTGACCCCCGGTGCTAAATTATGGTCTGCCACGTTCGGAGAGATATATATTTCGTAGTCGGATGCTCCCGCCCCTTCCAGCTTGAAACTTAGAACTTGGGGCCCTATGGGAACTCCGCGTACAGTAAAGTTTGAACCACTGACTACGGCATCATCAATATTCTCAACCCCGGAAAGTTGCGCCTCCATAGATGTCCCGCCGGGAAGTGCTCCTACCAAGTCAACCGTTCCGGTTATCTTGCCGGCTAAAGCCATGGCAGTATCATATGTTCCGGGAACGCTAACCTGATGTGGTGTTGCACCGTGATAATAGAAGTCTGCGTATAGGGAGATATATTGACTACCGTTTGCCACACTGCTGATGGAATAATAACCTGATCCGTCAGTAACAGTATTGTATCCTCCAATCGAAACATCCACCCCGGCTAGAGGAGAACCGTCTGCCAAAGAGGTGACCGTACCACTGATTCCGGTTACCACCGGATCATTGAAGGTTACCGTCAAGCTCGGATTTCCGTAAGAAGCTACATCGGCAGCTACCCCACCGGTAAAGGCCGCGTCCAAAAAGACAAGTTCCAGATTGACGATACTGTCCGCTGCGGCGTGGCTAACGGCAGTACCTGTCAAAGCTATAGTAGCGGTTGTACTACTCGTCCCGGTGACCACAGCCGTTAAGCCGCTCGGTACATTCGCCACATTGTAATGCGTTGTTGCTGTCATAATCCCGTCGGTTACCGCAAAGGTTTCATTTGTCAGATTGAGTGTAATCACCGTGGCTATACTTCCGTCATTTTCTGCCGCTTCTTCAAATACCGTGCCGCTCCAAGCCATTTCCTTAGCTGCAGGTACCGATGACGTCACGGTTATGGCATAACTTCTGATTGTCGTCCAATCCGCAGAAAGGACCGTAAGTACGTCTCCGACAGCCAGGGTATCAGTTGCAGGGTCTTTTGCCGGAGCCGCTCCGAATACCGAAGCACCGGCCGGTGCATTAGCAGCCGTTGTTACCTTACACACCTGGAATGCATCGCTCATACTTATATTGTTCAAGAAGGCGCCCACCAAAGTTTCCGTAGTAATTTCCGTCTCATTGGCAGCGATAGTATTGTACTCTTTTCCCAACTCCGTCGCATGACTGTTCACTATATAGTTGCTTCCTACCGAGGTTACGGTAGTAGCCGTCCCGCTTCCGGAAACAGGTGATACCGCTGCGGTCGTTCCCGCTCCCATGCCAGAAATTCTTAATTGCAAATATTGGATAGTACCGATGGACTCATCCATAATGTAGAGGGTAATAGCACTATTGACTGCCTGGCTTTCCGCTCTGGCGGCACTTATCGTCAACATATCACCGGCTGCGGTTAAGGTTGAACTTAAGCCCGTTATATTTTCTGCCCCCTCGGTAAAACCGTCAACAAAGACATACCAAGCTTTTATCGTATTTACCCCAAAGTCACCGACAGCAACCGCATTCCCCTTGGCAGCAGCATAATTGAGTCCTGTTGCTCCTAACAGATTCACACCGTCGTACGTCGTACCCGTTATATCAAAGGCCGGCAAGAAGGCCATATCTCCTGACCCATAGGCCTCATTAGCGGTTACCGTTATCTCCGTATCAGATCCGTTTACCCCAGGAGTCAGCGTCAAATACGGTACCGCCACAGCTTTGGTTACATCCCATGAGGCATCGGCTTTCTTAGCTCTAATAGAGGCACGGTCATGCTCAAAGACCTCGAAATCCTGGAAGGAACCTCCCTCTGCAAAGGCTACGGTGTTTAATTCAACGTCTCCCAAGATGCTAATATCGCCGGTAGTGGTATTAAAGCTCAAATCACCATTCAAATTGGCCTCCAATTGGTTAAAGCTGTAGAAAATATCCGGAACACCGCCACCTTCTTTATAGAACCTTAGCCCTGAAGTGTCTTTATCCAACAGAGCGTAAAAGTCGGCAAAGGCGATGGGATCCCCATTTTCATCAAGCAGATTGGCGACTTGAATATCAATGCTACCAAAGCTTACTACCGGTTCAAAACTCGGTTCTCCGGAAAGGTCTCCCGTTGTGACGGTAACCGGGATATCCCAAACACATCCGCTTGGGCCTCCGATCATTAGGGAATAGGCACCTGTTGATGTGGCCTGGGCCGGGGTTGTTATGACCAAATCAGCGCTATCGGCTGTTTTGGTTACCGTTACATCTATCAGCGTCGTCGCATCATCGTTCATCATGCAATTATATGTCGTTCCGTCATCTGCCGTAAACGCTGCTAAAACATCGTTCCCTGCCGCATCTGTCATGGCCGTTACTGTGATGATCGCACTGGCATCCGTATTGCTAAAGGTTGCTACAGCCGGATTTGTGGTAATGGATCGTTGATTTGTCAAGACGTTTACGCTCAATTGCTGAGTATCTGTTACGCCAGTGATCGCTACGGTCAAGTTATGACTTGCCACGATGTTCAGGCTCACGGGCAGGTTAGCTGCCCCTGCCGTGAACGTGACCGTACCATTATATACCTCTCCGTCAGCCTGGTCACTGGTTACGGTAACATTGATATCTCCTGCCAGATTGTCCCCGGCTGTATCTTTAGCCCCGGTTATGCTTAACCCGAACATATTCCCTGAATATTTGTCGCCCGGTTCGACCAAGGCTACGCTAAATCCGGAAAGGTCTCCTGCTACTTCTTCTCCCTTGATATTGCCGTCGCCGTTATCGGTGTATAGAACATAGAACTTGTCACCCAGCTTAACCACACTTACTTTCAAGCCTTTAACAACCATCCCGTCATAAGCATTTGCGCTGCCGTTATAATGGGTTTGAAGTATGTTGGTGGCTGTGGAGGCCTTCCCTCCTACGACAACGTTGCTGCCGTCTGTCGCCACGGAACTCACCGTACCGGCAGCAAGCCCGCCGATATTTGTAAAGCTGATCGTTCCTGCACTGACTGTCAGGTCTGCTGTTTTAAATGCGGTGTGCTTGTAGAGGATCTCGAGTTTAGAGCCACTTGCCGTCAAATCATAAAGGTCAAACAGATCCGAGGAAGAAGTTGCCGTACTTCCGATAGCATCCTGACTGCCTTCCACGGGATTCATTTTAACTTTGACGGAGTATGTACTTTCAGGTACCTGCATATCCGGCTTGTTGTAATTTTGATTATGGTATGCGATATAATAGTTGTCGTTTGCATCTACTGCAATATATGAGCCCTTGTTGTAGTAATCGCCTATATAACACGAACTATACAAATTATCATAGTACCCATTGCATATCAACTGTTTTACAAAGCTTCCCGTAGAATTGACGGCATACATTATATCCGCTTTATCCGTGTAACTACCGGTATTCCCCTTAGTATCTGTGTAAGTTATATGGGCATTCCCGCTACTGTCCACGGCAATATCTGGTTTGGAACAACTTCCGCTGAAATTGCTTAAAATCAGCTGTTCCGGTGACCAGGTTGTTCCGTCGTACGCCCTATACCCTATTGCCCCGGATGTGGTGTAGACAACTTGCGGCTTATCGGCCCTGATGTCCAGATTTCCCTCTGTGCCGCTTCCCAGCAAGGTTTCAGTTCCCCACAAACCGCTTTCATCTGTTGTATTGTAATAGATATTTCCATCCCTTGAATAAAGAACTCCGATAAAATTCGCACCGGCATCGGCAGCAAGTAAATCACCTGCCAGGAAAGTGCTTGGATCTGCTGTTGTAATAAATGGTACCGTAGCAACTGTCGAAACATTGGCAGAACCGTCTTCCACGACAACATAAGCATTATAAGCTGTCAAAGCTGTTAATCCCGTTACATCGACCGTATTCGCCGCTGCGGCCGCCGCACACGTTCCTTTTGCCACTGCTGTCCCCTGTGCTTTAATGGTGGCTGCATCAGGAGCTGCATCCTCCGCACTATAGATTAGGTAATAATATGTTCCGGCTTCGTCGGAAGTAAATTCTAAGGTAGCTGTTGTATCAGTGACTCCACTGGTACCGGTTACGCTAAGCACCGGTGATGTTTGATCCACTACGTTCATATTTACTGTTGCCGTATCTGTTCCCCCGTTGCCGTCGCTTATCTCATAGGTAAAGCTGTCCCCTCCGATATAGCCCGCATCCGGCGTATACCTCAGGGATTCTCCTTCTTGTGCCACTGTTCCGTTAACACCCGGGATAAAGCCGCTGACCGTCAATACATTTCCATCCACATCCGTATCATTAGCCAGCACATTGATCAATACTGTGCCGTCCTTATCAACTGTTACCGTATCATCATTGGCCGTCGGCGCGTCGTTAACAGGATTAACCGTCACATATATCGTGGCTCCCGCTGTCCCGCCGTTACCATCGTTTATCGTGTATCCGAAATTATCTGCACCGTTGAAATTTGCATCCGGCGTATACCTGAAGTAATCTCCCTCCTGCAGTACAGTTCCGTTAATACCTTGAGTATATCCACTGACTGTCAAGGTATCTCCGTCCACATCCGTGTCATTAGCCAGTACAGCGGATAGAAGTTCAATCAATACTGTACCGTCCTCATCAACTGTTGCCGTATCTTCATTGGCCACCGGCGCATCATTGACTGGATTTACCGTCACATTGACCGTGGCCGTTGCTGTTCCGCCGTTGCCATCGCTTATATCATAAGTGAAGCTGTCTGCTCCGTTGTAATTTGCATCCGGCGTATACCTTAGGGAATCCCCTTCCTGTGCCACTGTCCCGTTAGTACCCTGCGTAAAGCCGCTGATAGCTATGGTGTCTCCATCCACATCCGTGTCATTAACCAGCACATCGATTAAAATCGTACCGTCCTCATTAACCGCTACCGTATCATCATTTGCCACCGGCGCATCATTGACGGAATTGACCGTCACATTGACCGTGGCCGTTGCTGCTCCGCCGTTACCATCGCTTATGTCATAAGTGAAGCTGTCTGCTCCGTTGTAATTTGCATCCGGCGTATACCTTAGGGAATCCCCTTCCTGTGCCACTGTCCCGTTAGTACCCTGGGTAAAGCCGTTGATAGCTATGGTATCTCCATCCACATCTGTGTCATTAACCAGCACATCAATTAATACTGTACTATCCTCATCAACCGCTACCGAATCACCATTTGCTACCGGCATATCATTGACAGGATTAACCGTCACATTGACCGTCGCCGTATCTGTTCCGCTAATACCGTCGCTCATATCATAAGTGAAGCTGTCTGCTCCGTTGTAATTTGCATCCGGCGTATACCTTAAGGAATCCCCTTCCTGCACCACTGTTCCGTTAACACCCTGAGTAGAGCCTGTGATTGATAACGCAGCAGCACCGGTAACATCATTCGTCAAAACATCGAGCAACACCGTACCGTCTTCATTGACTGTTGCGGCATCGTTTACCGCTGCTATCACCGTCAATGCCGAAGTAGTCGCCGTTTTGCCGTTTGAGGATAACGTTACCGGATTACCATTATGTGTTGCCGCTGTCAATGCCGAGCCATTAGCCGGATTGGCGGTTATACCTTTGACCGCAAAATCGGCTGAAACCACATCTTCGATTGTAGCATCGTTATATGTCAGAGTCACTGCCAAGCCTGCCAGGGAAAGGCTTTGACCTTCTAGGTAATTCAGAGTATTCGGTTGTGTTTTCAGCGCAATACTGCTTACCTCCAATGCACTTGTCGCGGTATAGGTCACAGTAAAGCTTACGGTATTTCCCACACCAGTGCCTGTTGTAGTCGTCGTGCCAACCGAAGCCACACCCGCCACTGTCGGTGTGAAGGCTGCCGCCTGAAACTCTTTGGTATTCTTCGAGGTCAATTCCACTGTCGCGGTGTATACTTGACCGGCCTTGAACTTTCCGCCTGCAGTAAAGGCTTCATTCCAAGTTAAACCTGACACCGTATAATCCACATTGGAGGTTGCCATTTCTACCTCGAGTGCCGTCTCAGGTGTTGCTCCCACTACCGGTGCGGTGATTGTTACCGATGCCGAGGTTATATCTACCGGATTAAACGCCGCCACGGTCAGGTTACCGGTGTTTGCTGTTTTACCCGAGGCATTATGTGTTATTGCCACCGCAGTACCGTCATGGACCGCTGCCACCAACACCGTGCCATTGGCAGGATTCGCCGTATAGCCCGCAGCCGTACCGTCTGCAAAAGTCACAACTGCTGTTGTTCCGTCATTATTGGTTTCGGTCACCACCATCCCGTTTAGCGCCAGCGTATCATCCAAATACTCGGTATAGCTCATCTTTGCCGGTTGGGTGGTTACGGCAATACTGCTTATTGCCAAGGGCGCAGTAGACGGGAAAGCAACTGTGAAGGAAACCCTGTTTCCAACCCCGCTGCCGACAGTAGTAGTTGTACCGACAGATGCCGCACCTGTTACAGTCGGGGTAAAGGCCACCGACTGAAAGACCTTGCTGTTCTTGGAAACAAGTACAACATTCGCAGTATACACCTGTCCTGCTTTAAACTTACCTGCAGGAGTCAATGCTTCGTTCCAGGTTACTCCCGCCACCGTATAATCCCCATTCCCTGTGGCAGCTTCAATCTGGGCCGCAGTTTGCGGTATCTCTCCTGCTGTAGGTGCATCTATTACAACAGATGCTACTGAAATCAATTCCGGAAGAACCGTAATAAATACCGTTCCTTGTTTGATGACATCACCGTCTGCATTCTTCACCTGCACCGTCACTGCCGTTTTTCCCGGGGCTTGGGCTGTAATTGCCAAACCGGCAACATCATCAACTGTCACTACGCTTGTATTGGCAGAAACCACATTAAGAGTCTCCCCCGGCCCCGGAACTATACCGGTAATGTTTGCCGTCGTTGTGGCTCCCATTCTGATTTCTCCTTGGTCGACACCAAGAAGCGTCGAAATCCCTTCGACCACAATTGCTGTTTCTGTTACTGTCAAGTCATTTGCGGCAGTACCCGAAGCCCCTACTGTACCGCCACCACCTATATTGACAGCCCCATTATTATTTTCAAGATCTATATCTGAATTGGCAGTTACACTGGAAACAGTTCCGTTATTTACAATACTCGTTCCTGACGCTGTCGAACCGGCGGTTATGTTGGTAACATTCGCTCCCGCATTGACAGTTATCTTAGCCGGAGTATTTGTTGTAATATTTATGCCGCCGTCTGCCGTTGATTCTACTGTGATTTCATCTGGGTTTCCTTCAATCACAACACTTCCACCATTAGAGTCCGTCAGAATTATCCTATTGCCGTCAACCTGCTCAATCCAGGAATGACTGCCTACGTCATTGACGGTTATTGTGCCGCCCACACTCAGACCGTTTGTCACAGTGGCGCTTGTTGCCGACACTGTCAGATTCCCTGTTATTGCAGGAACCGCAGTACCGCTTAAAGTCAGGTTTGTTACGCTGTTGGCTGTAATATTCATGTTCCCGGTCAGTACATATGAACTAAAATTAATAGATAGATTATTCGCTCCTGTACGAGTGGTCGTTACATCCCCGGTGATATCTCCTCCCAGGGTAATCGAAGTCACATTGTTGTTTGCAATGGCTGCAGCAAATTCAGCTGCAGTATTTACTGTAGCCGTCGTCTGCGGATTATATACAATCGCTTTTTGTGAGACTGCCGAATTTGTCATGCCTGATTTTATACCAATAGCTTTTACAGTATATGTCCCCCCGGCTGTACCGTTGGTGTTACTTACCGTGAATGGAGCGGTATACAGAGTCGAAGACGCAGTCGGTGTACTTCCGTTAGTAGTATAACGGATTTCCGCACCGTCTGTTGCTGTTGACAAGGTCACAGTTACCACTCCCGCATCATGTGCCAAGCCGCTGACAACAGCCGGAACCGTTGTGATTGCAACAGCACCTACCGCGCTGACGGGAGTACTGCTATCATCAGAACTACTGCCGCCCCCGCTGTCGCCTGTGACAACAGGGCTTGTTTCAGTGGTGTTAGTCGGAGGTGTTACCACCAGAGGGTTTACCGTTTGACTGTCAGGATCCTTCTCAAAGGTCACCCCATCAGCATTGACATCAGCTTCCTTGATTGTTCCTGTGCCTTTTACCTCCGCCCGGCTGTCTAAAACCATCTTTTCTACTACTGTATCTGAACTTAAAGTGATTTTTGTCCCTGCGGCCTGAACCAAAACATTTTCAAAGTTGCCTTCCAGGATTATCTCCTCTCCAGCGACATCATCCGAGATCACAACCTGAAGATTATTGACATCCGTCGCTACTACCCTTACCCGTCCCTCAACATTGTCTATGACAACGTTGGCGTACCGACCGCCATTGATATGTATGCTGTCCTCTCCTCCGCCGCGGATATATGTATATCCATGGACTGTTATGTTGTTAAGGGTAACGTCCCCATCGCCCACTTCTTCACTGATTGTTAAGTTGCCCCTGATTACAGTGTTCTGTAGGGTCACTCCGTCAGCTTCTATTATGACGTTACCTTCTATCGTTTCACTGCCAATATCGGGACCATATGTTCCTCGTGTCCCGAAGGTCTTATTATATCCAAAGAACTTAACAGATCTGTCTGCTTCGTTCCATTCATATCCTACTTCCAAGGCCCTGGCAATAAAAGCAATGGGCAGCATAGTTCTCCCACCGCCGTTACCCAAATCCTTTATCTCCGCAGCCACATCCATCTGCAGTTTTTTACTGTTTACAAGCAATTCCTTGCTATCAATATTAATTCTTATTTGCTTGTCTCCTTTATTAACCAACACAGCTCTTTCGTCAGGAAGCCATACAGCAGGTTCCGTTCCTAAAGCAGGGGCTACAAAAGCCACCGGAACCATCGTCCTGCCGCCCCCCGTGCTTAAGGTTTTAATATATGGCGCTACGTCTGTTTGGACAATCTTGTTACCAATTGCATAGTTTTTATCCCCTATGGTGAGTTTAACCGACTGCTCCGAGCCCTCAATTTCATTCTCAATAGCAAAAGTATTTAAAGGGAACATTGATAGAAGCATTATTAATATTACAAATGCACCTGTGAATCTTTTCATTGCTAATCCTCCCTCGTTTTTTTAGTAGAAATTCATCATTTCCAAAAGCCTTTAATTGTTTAATTAGTTCAATATTCCCATTTTATAACACATATCCCCCCCCAATGCGATGATTTGCCGTAATTTTCCGAGTCTGTTTTATAATTATATATTGACATGCCTTTCATTTCTAATATTTATCTATATCTGTCAATGACAAATTCTTGTCATTATTTGTGACAAGAATTTGTCCCCTTGTTGGACATAGATAATCCGGGTGGTAATTACCACCCGGATTATCTATCTAGACCGAAAGAACCGTCCCTCTGGTTTCTTCTGAAAACCCTTTAAATGATTATTCAACTCCAATATTCAAGTATCTGTCCAACCTTTTCCTTGAGCGCCCGACGATAAACACGCGTCGCGATTGCAATATCTTCAATGCCCATTCCTACGCAGTTAAAATAAATGATATCATCATCATTAATGCGTCCCCTCTTATCACTATTTATTACCTCACCAATATTTCCGGTAACATCATTATCATCAATTATTCTCTCGTTAGCCATTTTAGCAATTGCACTCGCGTTTCTGTGCTTCACAGCTTCCCAGTTATCTACAAACAGACGATCGGCTTTTTTTACTGTGTCGTATGTACACTCAAAACCCCCAATATTAATATACAAGCAACCCTTGCTAAGCCAGTCGGCATCAATGACCGGTTTAGCCGAGCCAGTAACCGTTATTAGGATATCGGCTTTTTGTGCATAGGGTTTCCCTTCCTTCACCGCTTCAATCTTACGACCGAGCTTCTCCCCCATTTCCAAGGCATAGCGCTGAGCCATTTCAAGCGAAATATCGTAAATATAGATGTTTTCTAAGCCTGGACAAGCAATCAGCACGGCTTCCAACTGAGTGCGACTCTGCAGACCTGCACCGATAAGCAGCAGCGTCTTACTATCCTTCTTTGATAAATACTTAGTAGCAACCCCGCTAACCGCTCCTGTACGAGCCACACTGATAACGGTGCCGTCCATGATGGCAATCGGGAATTTTGTGTCGGGATCATTAAGAATTGTAATAGCACTTGCCCGCGGCAGTCCACGGGATAGGTTGCCCGGGTTACTACCAATCCACTTAATCCCGGCCATGTCGTATTCCCCGCCGAGATATCCGGGCATAGCATTGATACGCCCTTTTGTTTTTTCTTCACTGATACTGTCTCCAAAACCCATTGAAACTTTATCGGGTACGCGTACATCCTTTTTTTCTTTCAATATGAATACCTTTTCCATATCCTGTATTGCCGACGACATATCATCGCCGCCAAGCTGCAGAACGTCCCTTTGACATAAATATAAAAGTTCCAATTTAATACTCATAATATCCTCCATTTCACTGCATTACAGCAGTATACAAATAATTATAAATTTCTCTACCCCTCATTTAACTCCCACCGGATAATAGCATGATACAAAGTGATTGGGAGCAAGTTCACAAAGCGGCGGGTTCTTCTGATAACATCTTTCTTTGACATACATGCAACGCTTCGCAAAACTACACTCATCAGGCAAATTAATTGGGGAAGCAACCTCACCTTTGAGAATTATCCTTTCTTTGCGTGCCGACAACTCCGGTACGGGAATTGCCGAAAGCAAAGCCTTCGTGTAAGGATGCCTTGGATTTGCAAACAACTCTTCAGCCGGGGCCTTTTCTACCAATTTACCAAGATACATCACGGCAATTTCGTCAGCAAAATGATGAACCACCGAAAGATCGTGGGTTATGAAGATATAAGTTAGTCCCAGCTTGTCCTGCAAATCCGCCAGTAAATTTAAAATTTGAGCCTGGATAGATACATCAAGCGCCGACACCGGTTCGTCACAAACGATAAACTTTGGCTCCATTGCCAGGGCACGAGCCACACCAATACGCTGACGGCGCCCACCGTCCAGTTCATGGGAATAGCTGTTAATAAGCCGTTCAGCTAAGCCCACTGTCTCCATGAGTTCCGACACACGTTCTTCAATCTGTCGGCGTCCCTTTATGAGTTTATTAAGCACAATGGGTTCACTGATGATTTGAGAAACAGTCTTGCGCGGATCCAGTGATGAAAACGGATCCTGAAAAACAATTTGCATATTTTTCCTCATTTTGCGAAGCTCGTTCTTACTGAGCTTTGTAACATCCTTACCATCAAAGATAACCTCACCCGATGTAGGTTCAATCAAACGCAATATGCTCCTGCCGATAGTCGACTTGCCACAACCCGATTCCCCTACAACACCCAGGGTTGTCCCCTGCTTAATCTTAAAACTTACATCGTCAACCGCGTGAAGCATACCGCGGTTTGTTTTAAAATACTTTTTCAGGTTCCGTACCTCCAGCAAAGTGTCAGCCATTACTTATCCCTCCTCCTAATACGGAAATTAGGATCATCATACGCTGTACACGCAACCATGTGGGTATCGCTAAGCCAGCGTTTTTCCGGCTGGCGCGCTTCACATGCGGCGCTAACATAGGGGCAACGCGGCGCAAAAGAGCAACCGGCCGGCAGATTGGTTGGATCGGGCATTAATCCCGGTATCGGCTGCAATCTGGCTTTACGCTCATTAATATTCGGCAATGAATTAAAAAGCCCCTCAGTGTAGGGATGCCTAGTGCGATTGAATATGTCCTCCAAGGAACCCTGCTCTACGATGCGACCGGCATACATGATGGCTACTTCATCGCATATTTCGGCGATAATCCCCAAATCGTGTGTAATCATGATTAAGGAAGTTTGGTACTGTTGCTTAAGCTCCTTCATTATTTCAAGTACCTGCGCCTGGATGGTAACATCCAATGCGGTGGTCGGTTCATCAGCAATCAGCAGTTTAGGATGACAGGCCAAGGCGATAGCTATAACGACCCGTTGCCTCATCCCCCCGGAAAACTGGTGAGGGTATTCATTTGCACGCTCACCCGGTATTCCGACCGTCTCTAACATTTGCTTCGCCCGCCTGTTTGCTTCAGCTTTATTTACGTTTTCATGCAACAGGATACTCTCGGCAATTTGCTCTCCCACTGTAAACACAGGATTAAGCGCTGTCATGGGGTCTTGAAAGATCATTGAAACATTTTTGCCGCGTATCTTTTCCAGTTCCTTTGCGCTACGAGAAAGCATATCTATTCCGTCAAGCAAAATCTTGCCTTCCTTGATAACACCGGGAGGAGATTGAATGAGGTTAAGTATTGCCAGAGCAGAGGTCGTTTTACCTGCACCCGTTTCCCCGACCAACCCCAGGGCATGTTTACGTCCAAGCTTTAAATCAATACCATTGACAGCCTCAATGATATCGTCTTCAGTCTCATAACGTACTACAAGATTTTCTATCTCCATGATTAGATCATGTTTGTTTGTGTTTGTGTTCGTGTTCATTTCATATTCCTCTCTATCGTTTGAGTTTGGGATCCATAGCATCGCGCAGACCGTCACCGATTAAGTTGATGGCAAGCACCGTGACCATAATCGCAAGGCCGGGAAACATGGTCATGTAGCTATAATCACGTATAAACGCACGACCTTCCGAAAGCATCCCACCCCATTCAGGAGCAGGCGCCGGAACACCAAGCCCAAGAAAACTTAATGATGCCGCAACAATGATAGCCTGGGCAACACGCATCGTACTCTGCACCATAATTGGTGCCAACGAATTAGGAATAATGTGACTAACAATAACCTGCCAATCCCGTGCAGCTGCCGCCCGGGAAGCTTCAATATATTCTTGATCAAACACCATCATGACGGCGGCACGTGCTACTCTACAAAAGTGCGGCACACTGACAATCCCTACCGCAAGCATCAATACAAAGATGCTTTGCCCAAAGGCCGTTGAAATACAGATAGCAAGCAGAATGCTGGGGATTGAAGCGAACACATCGGACATTCTCATGATGAGATTATCCACGAACCCACCGTAATACCCTGCAATAACTCCTAGGGAGGCACCTATCGAAAGTGCGATAAAAACGGCAACGATGCCCACTGTAAGAGAATAACGAGCGCCGTAGAGAATACGAATCATGATGTCACGACCATATTGATCAGTACCGAAAGGATGTGACCAGGATGGTGATTGCAATCTATCTGATGCGCTTACCTTTATCACTTGTGTGGCGTAATCATATATGTAGTTGGCAGCAAAGGCGACAATAAAAACTGCAATGATAATACCAAGACCAATCATTGCTCCCTTATTCTTTTTGAAATTACGCCATATTTCGGCACCAACAGTACGTCGCTTACGCATTTTTTCATTTTGAACCTTCGGTTTTGCTTTCACTGATTCCACAACTACACCTCCTCAACTCGAATACCGTGCCTTGACCCGCGGATCGACAAAGGCATACGCTATATCGACCAGAAGGATTAAAACACTACTAAGCATGGTAGTCATAATAATGCATCCTGTCACCATCGGAATATCTCGTGCATTGATAGCATCGACAACCAGGCGTCCAACCCCCGGCCAAGCAAATACAGTTTCAGTCAGAACAGCACCACCAAGTGCCAGGCCTAATTGTGTGCCCATTACAGTAATAATGGGAATAAGTGCGTTTTTCAGTGCATGCTTGCGAATAACCTTTCCCTCACTTACACCTTTTGCACGTGCGGTACGGAGGTAATCCTGCCGTATAACCTCAAGCATGCAAGAACGAGTGGTCCTGGTGAGAAGTGCTGCATGGCCAGTTCCAAGTGTAATAGCGGGCAAAACAATACTTCGGAAACCCTCGTTACCGATGGACGGAAACCAACCTAAAGTCAGGGCAAATGCAATGATGAGCATGAGGCCCAGCCAAAAATTGGGTATAGACAAGCCTAACAGCCCAAAAATCATGCTGAATGTATCCTTCCAGGAATTTTGGTGGACAGCGGCAATTATACCTAGCGGTATGGACATGAAGATTGCCACAACTGATGCCGCAAGTGCAAGCTTGAGCGTCTGCGGCAACCGCTGCATATATATTTCAAATATATCCTGATTAGTCGAGTAGGACTGCCCTAGGTCACCTCTTAACAGCCCGCTCATGTAGCGGGAATAACGTACTAAAAGCGGGTCATTCAGACCCATTTCCTCGCGTATCTGCTCCTTAACCTCGATAGACATATCATCAGCCGCCATGATGTCAACAATGTCTCCCGGTGCTAAATCTACAACGAAATAGACAACAAAAGAAACGGCGAGCAGAATTGGGATTAACATTAAAATGCGTTTAAAGATATATTTGTGCATGAGCTCTCTCCTTAACTGTATTTGTTGGTTTGCACAAATAGTTGTGCTACCGAACCTGATTGTCAGGTCCGGTAACACAACATAAGCCTAGTCTTACTGTAAGGGAATGTTCACATAACGGAAGTCATGGAAAAGCCCGTTAGGAAGCCTGAATCCTTCCAAATCAGCCTTTGTTCCTACATTAATCAGTTCGATTGCTACAGGCAGCATAGCCGCTTGATTGGTAATATACTCCTGCAACTCTGCATATATCTGCGTGCGCTCATTCACGTCGGAAGTGACAATGCCTTTGTCCAGAAGCTCGTCAACATGGGTATCATTCAATTGATAACGATTGCTACTGGCTGTCGAATAGAACATTGTACGCAAAGCATAGTCAGGCCCTAACGCATGTCCGCCCCAACCATTTACCATCATGTCAAAGGGGTTTCCTGCAGCAACAGTTGCATTGAAAGTAGCTGTTTCAAGCGATTGCACCTTTAAATCTATGCCGATTTCAGCCATCTGGGCTTGCATAACATTAGCAACTGCCCTTTGGGTAGTACCTTGCGAAGAGTAGATAGTAGCAGTAAAGCCATCAGGATAGCCGGCCTCAGTCAGTAATGCCTTTGCTTTTTCCGGGTCATAGCCATATCCTTCAACCTCTTTATAGTACATGTACTCGGGATGCATAACGTTATTTGTAGCCATAGCATTACCTTCGTAAACCATTGTGATAAAATCATCACGATTCATACCATAAGCAACCGCCTGGCGCACCCGAAGATCATTGAAAGGCTTATCACTCATATTAATACCGACGTAACGCAGGTTGGTTCCCGGTATCTGCATCAGTGTGAGATCAGGATCCTCTGCAATATAAGGAAGATCAACTGTAGCAGGGTCGATACAGACATCAATCTCTCCTGTTTGCAACGCAATAAGCCGGGACGAAGCTTCAGGAATATAGCGAATTACTACAGTCTCGGTCTTCGGTAGTTCTCCCCAGTAATCGTCAAACCTTTCTAATTTGAGATAGTCGCCTTGTTTCCATTCGCCATAAGAAAAGGCCCCGGTTCCGTTCTTATATGCCTCTTCAGGAGCCATCGTCTCAAATGCATTGGCGGAAAGGATAGAAAGGCCCGGATCAGTCAGTTTATAAATGATATCAACGTCGGCCATGGCCATATTCAATTCAACGGTGTATTCGTCAATGATTTCCACAGAATCAACTGTTGTCAATCTGCTTCTTGTCCCGCTTTGTTCCATGCCACGGTCATAAGTAAACTTAACATCTTCTGCCGTGAAAGGCGTACCATCGTGGAATACTACACCTTCACGAAGTTTAAATTGCCAGACATCCTCCGATATTTGTGTCCATTCTTTGGCAAGACTTGGTACGATTTCACCTGTGGCGCTATCTCTCGCGCAAAGTGTATCGAATACCATTACATACACCGACTTATCGGTTGCCGCAGTAGTCTCCTGGACTTCCATACTGGTGAAATCCAGCGTTGGTGCGACGATAATCTCCTGCTGATAGCCGGAAACACCTCCCTCGCTACTGGGTTCTGTACTTGATTCACTGTTCTTGCCGCATCCAATAAACAAGATACTAACGCACAATAACAGCGCAGCCAATGAGACGATCCCTCGTCTTGTTTTCACAGTAGAATTCCTCCTTTTTCTCATAAATAATATTTAGATACTATCTTATTATTGCAAGCACTATGCCAAATTACTTTTGAGCTGCTTATCCCGTATTAACAGCGATTAATGATAGACAAAAATCTGCGCAAAAAAATTATCGGCAAAATTTGCGTGTCATGATGCGCAAATTTTGCCGATAATTCAGCTTCTAACAAAAGTTGATTTTACGATAGACGATACTCATTTATTTTATTAAGCAAACTTCTGACACTGATGCCCAAGTCCCTGGCCGTTTCTCCCCGTTTCCCGGCATTTTTTTCCAGTGTGGCCTCAACGGCCATACGTTCTACCTCTTTAATAGACATTTTCGACAAGCACTCACGAAGTTTTGTCTCGCATGCCTCTTGCTCTTCCTCATAATGCAAGGTCCCTTTAACGCTTCCGGGAAGATCTTTGACATCAATAACCTTTCCGTTAGAAATTATCATGGCGTGTTCTATAAAGTTGGCAAGCTGCCTGACATTACCGGGATAGTCGTATGACAGAAGAACCTCCATGGCTTCCGGCGTTATCTCTTTAACACGCTTGTTCTGTTCGCGTCCGAATTGTTCAATGAAATGCCGGCATAATAACGGAATATCCTGCTTGCGCTCCCTCAACGGCGGTAAATGAATGTTCATGACATTCAATCGATAAAACAGGTCTTGACGAAAACTACCCTCTCTGACCATAGACTCTAAATCTTTGTTGGTAGCAGCGATAATCCGCACATCAGTCTTTTGGATCTCATTACTTCCTAAGGCGGTAAACTCCTTTTGCTGTAGCACCCGCAGTAGTTTGCTCTGGAGATTTAGTTGCATATCACCTATTTCATCCAAAAATATCGTTCCCTTGTCCGCCACCTCAAATTTCCCTTTTTTATCCTGTGTCGCTCCTGTAAAGGTGCCGCGCTTATGACCAAAAAGCTCTTCCTCCAGCAGACTTTCGGGAATAGCAGCGCAATTGATTACGACAAATCGTTTGTCCTGCCGCTTGCCGGAAAAATGAATAGCCCGGGCAACCAACTCCTTGCCTGTTCCGCTTTCTCCGGTAATTGTCACAGTGGTGTCAACATCCTTAAGCTTTTCAATCATTGCATAAATCTCCCGCACAGCCGAACTATCACCAATCATTCCCTGAACCTGAAAATGGTTTTTGAGTTCATCCGACAGATAAACAACCTCATCACTGAGATTTCTGACTTTCAATGCTTGCTCTATGAAAACAAAGAGCTCGTCCATTTCAATGGGTTTGGACAGATAATTAAAAGCCCCATTTTTGATTGCTTCAACTGATGATTTGATATTGCCAAAAGCCGTAATCATTATTACAGCGACATCCCTGTCATGTTCCTTAATCTGTTTAAGAATCTCTATACCGTCATGCTCGCCAATCATCAAATCCAGCAGAACAAGATCAAACCGCTCAGCCTTAAATATTGAAAGTCCCTGTAACGCATCTGTTGCATACTTTACATCGTACCTATCACGCAATGCCAGTTTGAGCATGGTACACGTGCTTAACTCATCGTCAATGATCAGAATTCTGCGTTTCACTGAAGCGACACCTCCGGAATGTCAAGGTAATCTCCGTATATTTGTTCTTTTCGCTCTCAATACTTAACGTCCCATTGTTTTCTTGAATATATTGCTTAACAATAGCCAGTCCCAACCCTGTTCCCGCCGGTTTTGTCGTAAAAAACGGCTTGGTACACTGCCTAATCTCATCGGTCGTCATGCCTACACCCTCGTCTCGAATAATAATTATAACATTATCAACCTCTTGATAGGCACTAATTTTCATCTCGGGCGTATCAAGAGGTTCCGTTTCGCCGACAAGCTTTTTCTCCATCGACTCTATCCCGTTGATGATCAGATTAATCAAAGACTGTTTGATTTGAACCTTTTTGGCCGAAATAAATAAATTGTCTTCTATTTCAGCTTTAAAACAAACTTTACTTCTCTTAGCCGCAATATTAGTTAAATACAAGCAATCATTAATAAGCTTCGAAAGGTTAAACATCTCAGTCTTACCCTTAATAGGACGTGCATAACTGATAAGACCCTCAACAAGTTGATTGATTCGTTCTATTTCGTAGGGTACAAAATCAGCAAATGCCTCCTTAATTTCGGGATCATCCCCTTGAGTCACAATAAGCGAAGAAGCGGTTTTGATAGCCATAAGCGGGTTTTTTATCTCGTGTGCAATTCCCGCTACAAGACGGTTAAGGGCTCTGTTCTTTTCCGCCTCAAATCGTTCCAGCTTTTCAATCTCCTCGGCAGTAACATTCTCCACAGTCATCAACATACCGTCAATACTGCTGTAATCGCTGGAACGGTAGAAATTACAGCGATAATTCTGCTTTTTATCATCCTGCTCAATCTCCACAATGATTGGTCGTTCCGCACTATCTTCCTGCTTAGAAAAAATATCATACTTAATTTGTCGCAGTATTTTACCAAATATCCCAACACCCTTAACATTCTTACCTATAAGTTCTTCTTCCCCTGCTATCTGCCGGGCTGCACTATTGATTAACGTAATGCGATAAGTATTGTCAAAAAAAATCATGGCACAAGGAGAGTCCTCAATAATGCTGTTTCTTAACCGTCCTTCACTGTGAAGTTGTTCAACCATTTGTTCAAGTTGGGTATTCGTATTTCTCAATTCTTTTGTTTTCTCATCAACCTTACGTTTAAGCAAAAAATTCATCCTGACATTGAATCCCATAACCAACAAGGCCAGAATAGTTCCAACCACCGCAACACTCAACAACCTTGTAATCAATTGCTGCCTCTGCTGAGCTTTTACTAAATCTTGGTCAACAATCCATTTACTATATATTTTTTCATATTCACCACTGATGCGCAGTTCCGTAAGTCCCATATCCAAAATCGAGAATAATTCATGTTCCTCTTCCCGGACTAACATTGAATAACTGATAGGTGAGAGATAATTGCGATATATGATGTAATTATCTTCAAGGCCATCTTGAGCAAGCATATAACTGAGACTTTCTTTGATACCGACGGCAATATCGACTCGTCCTGATGTTAAAGCGCTGTAGACCTCCCTCTGATCACCATGAACTATATAGTTGCGTAAGCCTAATCTATACATATGAGAATAATCCATTGTCCCATACTCTAAAGCTGCCGTAAATGATTCGTAATCTGAACGATCCCTAAGTTCATCTGCTAACTCGTTTGCAATAATCATACATAAAGAAGATCGGGATAATTCCCCGGTGGATTGGAATCTATATCCGACCGTATCATACGCCTTATGACCTAGAACTATATCTACGTCTCCATTGCTGAGGGCATCAAGACATTCGCGACTTCTTTCATAGGGAACATATTCT
This sequence comes from Clostridia bacterium, assembly GCA_018432615.1. Classification (GTDB taxonomy): domain Bacteria; phylum Bacillota; class Peptococcia; order DRI-13; family SM3-B62; genus SM3-B62. Next base: position 2,340 of record JAHDSQ010000058.1, on the reverse strand, counting down.
AGCTCAAGCCCCTTTTTTTGGGCAATCCAATCCAGGATGTCGATGTGTAATCCCAGACATTCCTCTTCTTTCCCGATAAATTGATAAGGAATCATATTGATATTAACCGCAACCCGCAATTGTGTAGGTTCGGCAGAAACAACAAAAGGAGCAGATAAAAACATGAAACAAAGCAACAGTACAACGAAAATAATGTATAAAGCTTTCTTGTTCATGTCATCCCCTCCCTCGTTTGATTTAGATAAAACATGTAAAACATGGGGTCAGGCTTGAATTATTCACTTATTATGTGTTTTGTGTGCCATTGTTACCCGCACCTGATTACACGCCGAAAGAACTGTCCCTCTGGTTTCCCCTGGTTTCAAAAGTATGTCTTCGGCTCTTTTCTAATCCGGTTTTTAAATCTGAACATAGCTGTTATGAGTATTTTCTTTTTATACTCAATCCTTCTTGCTCCAAGGGGGCAATTCTTTACACAACTGGAACAACGGATACAAAGCTCCTCATTTATACTTAGACTTTCCGGATCAATTGCAGCCACGGGACACGATTTACTGCATTCGCCGCAATGACTGCATATACTCAAGTTGACCGCAGGTGATTTTGTGAACAGCTTAGCGCTGTTTTTCGGTAATAACAGTCCCATCAGCGATACCTTCGGCTTGGGAATCTTTAGACAAACGTCATCCAAATCATCGGCCTCTTCCAGCTTCTTAGCGATCAATCGCCCAAATTCCTCCGCTTTATTTAGATCCACATTATCCGGCCTTCCCTTTGCCAAGGGCGCTTTTTCTGTTGAGAATGAATGTTCCCCAATAAATGAAGCTGCGGCAATCACCTTAAAACCAGCGTTATTTACAATATTAGCAATCTGCTGCAAAGCTTTTCCCTCTCCTACATTACCGTAAACGACCACTATCACAGCCGGCGTATTTATTCCTTTCATGCCGATTAAGTTATCATAGATAACATTTGGTATTCCATCCTCATACACCGGCAATCCAATCAAGGCTAAATCATTGACCGATGCATCAGTAAACCCATTTCTCTCCCCAGGTAAAGTTAAATCTATTGTATTTACTTCGGTAGCCGCCAAGCCTTTAACAATTGAATCAATGATCTTTCTTGTTGTACCTGTTGGTGAAAAATATATTGACGTAACTGAATTCATTATCATACAACCACCACCTAGTAAAATATCAACCAATTAAATATTACCCCTCAATTACACAAATAAGAACCATCCTAGTGCTTCTCGACCGAAAGAACCGTCCCTCTGGTTTCCCTAGTCTTCCATAGGGCCATCGGATGATCTTTAATCCTACCTAATATTTCAGGATCGTTAAATAGCAGTTCTGGAATGTATTCACCACTTTCAAACTTCTCTAGAAATTCTTTCTCATTCTCTGTAAGAACCATCAAACCAGAAATGTAATCCTTGACTATTTTCTTTGCTGAATCCAAGTCAAAATCATCCCGTCTCTTTATTACCGGTAGAAGACCTATTTTAATCTTCCTCTGTGTTATTGAGTCAATCGCCTTTGTTTCAAAGGTCTTATTAATATCCTTTGCAGATATCGCGGCATAGAAAATGACACATTTCCTTAGCATCTCTACTTCAGATTCATCAAATATACCAAATTTAATCATGTTTTTAGCATCGTATAAATCCCTGGCTGCAGCTCTATTGAGTAATGCATTAATCTTACTGGCATAAATCTCAATAGGAGCTAGAGATTTCACTTTGTACTCACCGGAAAAATATTCTGTAATAATTTGCCGTTCCTCTGCGGGCAGTATATGAGACCGAAGAGAATAATTGATTTCAACTTTAATATTTTCTTTGTTGCCACCAGCACTAACATAATCATACACCCATGAATCCAAACTGTGGGGTGTTTTCGTCTTGGGACTTTTTGTATATCCCTGTGATACCATGTAACGATCAACCAAACTGTTAATCCCTTCCCGATTCGCAAGCATCTCTTCTCTGCTACTTGAAATTAAGTAGTCCATATCAATATCTACTGATAAACGAGGCAGATTAAAAATTGTGAGATTAATTGCCGTCCCGCCCTTTAAAGCAAGGCTTTTTTTTAGTATTGGGTTTGTATTCAAATACTCTAAGATATCCGCTATCCTAGTTGCTTTCTCCAATGTATCCCTTACGAAACCTAATTCTTGTGCTCTTTTTCCTAAATAGGGGCTGATGAATAACCCGCAAAACCGCATGAAATAAGACTTTTCCCCTGAAAAATGATATAATTAAGTGCAAAGGAAATGTACGATATGGCTAAAAAAGCTTGCACATAACAACATCGTCAGGGGTGGTTAAAATGT
>JAHDSQ010000069.1 GCA_018432615.1 Clostridia bacterium | reverse complement strand
TACATCTTGTATTTTTGGTAATGAACTTGGAGAAAAGGTTAAGAGCCTTTTTACGCTCATTTTTGGAATCAATATATTGGAGCTGGTTAAGACCTGTTTTTTTGACTTGATAGAAAAACTGCGTTATTCATCAGCCCCTATCTATATTCCAAGTAGATGGATTTGGAATTCTTTTAAGAAAATTAGATGGCATTAAATAGTTTGAAGCAAACGTATTCGCTCGGATTTCAACAAGATTCTTCTTCCCCCATCTTTTGTATGATACAACTACTTCATTGTCATTATCTAATATACTATGTCCAACCTCATGAGCTGCGGTAAATCTTTGACGATAGATATCCTCATCGTAATTCACTAAAACACACTTTCCAGCAACCGGATGCTTTACGCATATCCCAGATATGTTTGAATTGAATAGTTTTCGTCTAAACAAATGAATACCAATTTCCCTAAAATCTTCATAAATATCCATTGGTACTTCATAATCCGAATATCCCAAAAAGTCTCTTAATAGCGTTGCAGCCTCAATAGCTTGTTGCTTATAAAAAGAGCCTCTCTTCTCGTAATAAAAATTTCGGATTCGGTAGTTGTCAAAGTGATTAGCCAAAAAAGCCTCACATTCTGATAAAAACAATACTTCTTGTATTGCCCATCTATCTTCTTTTGTTAAATCATCACCGTATTTACGGAATAAGTATTCAGTTTGTTCAAATGGTGCCAGTTTTTGATTAGAAATAAAGAATCGAAAATCGCATTTATAAAAGTCTGCTAAAATTAATATTTCGTCACCAGTTGGTTCTATTTCAGCTTTTTCGAAATGAATAAGTCGTTCTGAACGAATTCCAGTCGATGCAGATAAATCTGAAATATCAACTTGAAATTGCTCACGATATCTTATTAATCTGTCTGCTAAAAGTTGCCGATCTATTGACATAAATTCTCCTCCATAAACCTCTCAAAATAAGCCGCATTTCAGAGTCACGGTAGACGCGCCGGTTACCCGGCGCACCCCGCACAGAATCCCAGCGTGCGGAATTACCGCACCGGGCTCCTCAGAGATACTCCCATCCGTAATCTTCTATACACCATGTGTATAGTTTCTTGGTAATCGTCGCAGTGAGGTTTGCATCATTTATCCAGCCCTGCATGTCCGGTAGATGTTTCCTTTACACTAACGTATCTCTGTTAACCCCTTCCCCTTGTAGCTGGCTCTCCCAACCCCGGAGTAATATGGGTTAATCCGACTTCCTGCAGGTCATCGGTCGGCCTCTTTTTCGATTGCACCTTCCTACCAACTGATTTGTTGGAACCTACAGGACCTCCCAAGTTCCTAACGCTTCTCTCCATACATGCCATGTGCTCTGACCCCGACAGACCCTCAGGAATCTCACCCTTTACGATTCCATTGTATTGACTTCCGTGCCGTTAAAAACGTCGTCATCTGCTTTACCTATCAATGATAGGGACACATTTAACGGGGCTGAATATTCTTCAGGAGTTACGGTCCTCCCTATGGCCTATATGGTTCTCGGTGTACGCTTCGTCTTGCTGTTACCAGCTTCGACGCAACACTTGATATGGGTGGCTGGTTAGGCCTTGACCAATAGAGACTTTCACTCTATAAGAAGCGCCAAGCTTGCTTGGCGCACTAACGGTATTGTGTTTCCGACGTCATCCGGCCCTAAGGTGAAGTCCGAAACTTACCTTAGCTCTTAAGTTAGTTTCGGGCGAACCGGGTCATGCCTGACTTAGGCCGGGCGATGTGTCGCGGATTCAGCGCACTTACATTCCTTTTATTACATCAGGGGCGCGCCTGAAATGGAAACATATGGTTACGTGGCGTTGTGCCCCATAAGCTACTTTAATGATTTTACTACTGTATAAACAAATAAAAAAAAATCTTATTCTCTTTCCCATGTAATATCTTTATAGCTTTGAACATCAGTAGTAATCCCATCCAATGAAAGCATTCCACCCTTTAATTGTTCGCCACCCCGTACAACTTTCAATAAATATGTTCCAAGGCTTATAATATTTCTAGCAGCAGAATGATACGAAATAGATAAATAATGATCGGCTAAAAAACCTTCACAATTAAGTCGTCTTGTCCTGTTGCTATTCCCATCTGGAGTAAAATAAGTAACAATCATATCTCCCTTCAGATTATAACCTTTCTGATTTAACATGATTCTCAATTCCGCTTTAAACCCTGGTGGGCTTAATTGAACTGTACTTTTCCAATTACCAGAAACATCAATCCCCTTGTAAACTAGACTTTCAAACCAGGGAATTAGGACTTTAGTTAAATATAAATACAAGGCCCTAATAACAATAGCTGTCAATATACCGCTAATAACACCTAGTTGAATAGTATAAAAGGTTGACATCAAATACTCCTCCTAAACACTCTATAAAATATGAAAAAGAAGATACGTCCAAAGCATACTTCATTCTTTTTGCATAATGTTACATAACAGTGTATTATCGTACTGTATGTATATACGTATATACATACACCAATAATTTCCTGTACAATTCTATCCATTTCGACAATAATCCAGTAAAATCCTTCATTGCCCTATGTACAAATTTGCCCTTTTCTAGCCTTTTACCAAAAAAAGTAGGAGGAAGTTACAGCTTTTTGTACTTATATACCTACAAAATAGGAACAGGGTTTTTAAATAGTATAGCTTTTAGATATGCCAGGGCTTGACATACATGCTTTGTCCAT
>JAHDSQ010000039.1 GCA_018432615.1 Clostridia bacterium | reverse complement strand
TACATCTTGTATTTTTGGTAATGAACTTGGAGAAAAGGTTAAGAGCCTTTTTACGCTCATTTTTGGAATCAATATATTGGAGCTGGTTAAGACCTGTTTTTTTGACTTGATGGAAAAACTGCGTTATTCATCAGCCCCTAAGTAACGGTGGTTTAGGTTTATACGTTCCATCAAGAATCTGCTTCCTGATAATTTTAACGATGTTCTTTCTATTTCGGTGAAAATCATAGTAATCATGTAAATCAAGTATGTTTTGGCCACGCATACCATTTTTAACATATTTTTGCCAAACAGACTCCATTAGCTTTACATTAAAACACATGTTTAAGGTTAACACTCTTTCATCTAATCTTGTTGTATGTTGTGATGACATATTACCTCCTTATGCACAATGGGCAATTCGCAAGCCGATCCTGTTGGTCTTGGGCCGAAGGATGTGGCGCGCCCCCCCTAAAACCCTTACCCCACGCGCCCTTGTAGGAACATGTTGTTAGGCAACGTTGTAAATGTATTTAATAATTATTCTTTAATATAAACTTTATCGGGTCATTACTAATTGTGTCTATTAATTTCAGACCATTAATTAGATAACGCATCTCTTTTATACAACTTTCTGTTATGTGGTTTCTAATTTTATTACTAGATCTCTTAATATGGTCCTCGTTGTCAGATATCATTTTCGTGTATTCTTCAACTGCATTAATAATAAAGTCCTGTTTGCCAGACCTTTTCTTTTTTTTCAGTTCTTTTAATTCCTTATTTAACTCATCACGTCGTTCCTTGAATTTTTCATACGTTGCATTGTAGTTCTTTAGAAATTCAAAATTATCACAAAAGCATCTTAGATAGTCTTGGGTAATATTTTTTAAGCATATGAATGTATGATTATAAATCTCATAAGAATAAAAAGCCTTATTTGAAATTTCATTGAGGTGTATTATCCTTTTAATAAATGATGCTTCTTGCTTTTCCGAAATATCTTTTTCCATTTTTTTTGAGATAATTTCTCCGTACTTTTCAAGAATATCTAAGGATTTTCCACTCTTATAATCTTCATATAGCTTCATATCATTAGTAATTTCACACAACGTTTTTATTCTGTGCTCATATAAAATTTTATTTGTCAGAATGCTGTCATATCCAAACATTTTGTAATTGTGTATTTCAAGAATAAAAAAAAATATTATGCTTCCAATCACGGAAAAACAAATATTCCTGATAATATCATTCAACAAAATTGATTCAAAAATGAAATGGTATATGACATTTCCATTTTCAATTAGTTCTGGTAAATCTTTTGTGAATTTATATAAAGCTTCTGTGATTATCAAATATAATAATGCGATATAAAATGAATGCCTTATTACCTTATCTATACCCTTATTATTTCTCATGGTTTCTTTTCTCCAATACAATGTCGTCATAACGTGGCGCTGATTTACGAAGTTCTTGAGTCTTAGCGTTGCTTGCAACTCTTGACGAAAGAATTTTGTAAACCTGCTGATAGGTGGTGTCGCGAGCAATGTCCGCGTACTGTATGTATATACGTATATACATACACCAATAATTTCCTGTACAATTCTATCCATTTCGACAATAATCCAGTAAAATCCTTCATTGCCCTATGTACAAATTGCCCTTTTCTAGCCTTTTACCAAAAAAAGTAGGAGGAAGTTACAGCTTTTTGTACTTATATACCTACAAAATAGGAACAGGGTTTTTAAATAGTATAGCTTTTAGATATGCCAGGGCTTGACATACATGCTTTGTCCAT
>JAHDSQ010000038.1 GCA_018432615.1 Clostridia bacterium | reverse complement strand
AGCCCTTTCTTCGCCAGCACGTATGTGATTGCTGCCGTCAATGTGGTCTTGCCGTGGTCTACGTGACCAATCGTACCAACGTTGACGTGTGGTTTGTTTCTTTCATATTTTGCTTTAGCCATTTCTTTCCGTCCTCCTTTAAACTCTTGACAACCATTTTTCCCAAAATAACATTTTCCAAAAGTAATTATGTATAAATACTAATAGGCAAACCTTTTACAAACACCCTTTTCGGCTGCAACATATTTTACAATATTTACAGGTGTCTGTCAAACATTTGCTTCTTGTTTTGTTATTACTATAGTGGTGGCGGCGCAGGGATTCGAACCCCGGACACTGCGGGTATGAACCGCATGCTCTAGCCATCTGAGCTACGCCGCCTTGATTCTTTCACTGTCGGCGCCTATTACTCAGAAGAACACAGCACCGCACCAGACACAGAAACAATACACCGTAAAACATGGAGCTGACGACCGGGATTGAACCGGTGACCTTATCCTTACCAAGGATACGCTCTACCTACTGAGCTACGCCAGCAAGTTATTTTTTTGGTTGCGGGGGAAGGACTTGAACCTTCGACCTCCGGGTTATGAGCCCGACGAGCTACCAGCTGCTCCACCCCGCGGCATTCGTGTCGTCTCTATAGCCGACAAGGTGTATTATATAATATTGGTGCGGTAGTAGTCAAGGATTAATAATTACCTGATTTCTCAAGGTATTGATCTCTTTTTTCAAGATACCTTTCCAATTTCCTTTTCACTCTCTGTAGGGCATTATCTATGGATTTAACATGCCTTTCGAGTTCCACGGCTATTTCCTGATAAGTTTTTCCCTGCAAATAAGACATCAGTACCTGCCATTCCAACGAGCTTAATATTTCACCCATCTTTTCTTCGATATCATCAAACTCTTCTCTGCTTATTATCAATTCTTCCGGATCCGTTATTTTCGTACCGGAAATCACATCAAGCAACGTCCTGTCGGAATCATCGTCGTATATGGGTTTATTAAGTGACACATAAGAATTTAAAGGAATGTGCTTCTGGCGGGTAGCTGTCTTAATAGCGGTAATTATCTGCCTGGTTATACAGAGTTCGGCAAAAGCCCTAAAGGAAGAAAGCTTATCATATCTAAAGTCCCTTATCGCCTTATATAAACCAATCATACCTTCCTGTACGATGTCCTCACGGTCGGCACCTATCAGAAAATACGAACGCGCCTTCGCCCTGACGAAATTCTTGTACTTATAAATTAAAAACTCCAGTGCTTTGTCATCACCTTTTCTTGCAAGATCAACAACATACTCATCTTCCATCAAGCCATAAGAATCGATGAACTCCTGTTTTGCACTGATATTCATCTAATTATCGCCTCCGTCTTACTGACAATGTCCCTTTTTTCACCAGGCAAGCCTCTACTTTTTCTATCATCACCGTTTCGGCAAACCCCTGTCGATGCTTTTACCGGGTCTTCTCTTTTTCTGTGGTTTTTATTTAATATTAAAAAGAATTTATACAATTTATTTTTTTGTATATTTGTATTTGCATTCCTTTATTTGTTATGATATGCCATCATATCGGCTCAACCTTCAGCTTGTACATTCACAGGAATATTATAACTGACCTCTCAGCAAAACGTCAAGCTATACTTAAGTCTTTCCCCTCCGCCATTTTTCCAGCACTCCCTTAACACCTTGGGTAAGCTGCTGTCCAATCGGAATTATCCCTTTCAGATCCTGGCGGAGATACTCCTCATTTTTAGTCAGAGTTGTCCTGATTTCTTGGGCGAGTTCCCTGGCGGATAACCTCAAAGCCCCACGCTGCAGAATCATGGTTTGTTCAATCCAATCAGAAGTAGCTACCACCACCTTTGCAGTCCCCACCAATTCCCCTACCGTCCTTTCAATAAACATATCGGCCGTTTCACCTTCGCGTGTATATACTACTACAGCGTTTAAGAACGTCTCTCTTCTTTCTTTCCCTCTCTGAACCTGATGGGCATCAAAAACAACTACCAACTCAAATTCCTTTAATCCTTGGTAGTTCAGGAGAATTTCTATTAGTTTGTCACGGGCGTGTGCATAACTCTTTTCCTTTAAGCTGTTCAGGTCCGACCAGGCATTGATTATATTGTACCCGTCAACTATCAAGTATTCTCTCCTTTTTTCCATCCGGCCTATCTCCTGCCATATTTCTTTGTCTCACTATCTCAAACAGAATAACAGAGGTTGCAACAGCCACATTCAAGGAGTTCAATTTCCCATTCATCGGTATTTTTACACAGAAATCGCATTTATTCGCTGTTAACCTGCTTAAGCCTTTACTCTCGCTTCCCATCACCAAAACCAATGGAATACTCAAATCCGCGGCAAAATAATCCTGCTTGCCTCCGGGCTCTGCTCCCATTACCCAAAAACCCTTATCCTTCAATTTATCTATCGTCTGGGCCAGGTTTGTTACACGTGCAACATCAACATGCTCCACAGCACCTGCCGAAGCCTTGGCAACACCGGATGTCAAAGGTGCTGCGCGGTGCTTAGGAATAATCACGCAATGTACTCCTGCAGCGTCCGCTGTCCGCAGGATTGAACCCAGGTTTTGGGGATCCTCAACCCCATCAAGCATAACAAACAAAGGGTTCTCCCCCTTGTCCAACACCGTTTGAAGCGTTTCTTCCCAGTCAATGTATTCCTTTGCCGCTACCTGGGCTACGACTCCTTGGTGACTCCCGGCCCCTACAAGATGTTCTAATTGCTTTTTATCTACAAATTGCAGCAGAATATCCCTTTTTTTTGCTGTGCTTACTACTTCTTTTAGCGGACCTTGCTTGGACTCCCTGGAAATCAATATCCTGCTGATCGGTCTGCCCGCCCGCAAAGCCTCGACAACCGGATTCATACCGTATAAATACTCCATTATCTCACCATCAACCCCTTACAGTCGTGAAAATTTCTCTCTTACCTCTGCCTGTTTGCCACAGCTCATCTTACCTTCGGGGCAAGGCCCTGTAAGGCATCGCGGCCCAGCATTTTTGAAGATGTTTGGTGCCTCTTTTTTGACAAGCCGCAGCATTTCTGTCGCCAATTCTCTTATTTCCCACTGCGCTCTGTTACAACAGCGCAACCTGAAGAAATGTAAAAGCTCCCGGACATTCATAGTTACCATTATTTTCGTCCCTGCGGCATTGGGCAGTACAAATCTGGCATCCTCATGTCCTTTTTCTCCCTGATTCTCCAGCTTTGTCAGCCAAAAATCATACCACTTTTGTATTGTTGCCATTTGCTCGTTAAATACTTCCACGTATTCCTCGCCCATTTCTTTAATACGGGGAGGAATAATATAGTCAAAGACCCCATCCTCATTCGTCTGGGAATGCTCGGAAACATAGCGCTGTGATTGGACACTAAAACTGGCAATACGATGCCTTGTAATTTGCGCCAACAGGCTCCTGGAAACGCCTTCGGCAGCAAAGGTGAAGGAGGCATGCTCAAAAGGGGAAAAGTGTCCCATCTCCGCCAAGTTTTCAATAAATCCGCTTTGATCCTTCTTTTTGATTCCTTCCCGCAATTCATCCACGTTTACGGAAGAATAACACATTTTTGCCCCCATGGCTATTAACTCCTCAGGTTGGGGGGTTTGTTTCAACAGACGGACAATTAATTCCTTTTTACCCATAATATCCTCCCAGTTTTTAGCCTAACGGCTCTTTTTCCCTTTTCCCGGTGCCTTAAAAACAAACATCAACAACTCATTGATTCTTTCTTCCCGCCGTGCAAGATATAAATAGCCTAAAAGCGCTTCAAATCCCGTACTAAGCTTGTACTCCTGCAAACCGGCGTTTTTCGGCAAATGCCCGGCCTTAGCATTGCGCCCTCTTCTCACAACATCTCTCTCGTCCTCTTGCAAAAACGGTTCAAGCTCGTGTAAGAATTGGGCCTGCTTACCTGCATTAACGAGGTCTGCTGCTTCTTTATGCAGTTTGCCGACCTTTGCGTACCCTTTTTTTATCAAATACTGGCGAACATATAATTCATAAACGGCATCGCCTATATACGCCAACGCCAAAGACGAGAGTTCACCGGGATCGGTTTCAAGATTATCCCACAAACAAAGGCCCTCCTTTTTGCATCATCAGTTCTCGCCGTGTCTCCACCGTGTGCCTTGTGGCGTATCTTCAATAATTATCCCTAATTCTTTTAAGCCCAAACGGATTTCGTCGGCAATTTGATAGTCCTTTTTCTTCTTAGCAACCAGTCTGGTATCCAGCAGTAACCTTATCAGTGCTTCCGTCAGTTCACTGGAGCTATCGGCGTTTTCCTGTTCGAGCCTTATGCCCAGAACCTCCGTCAGGTCATGGTATATCTTCCCGGCTTTGGCCACCGCGCCTTGTGCATTTTGGGCCACACCGTCGGCTGTAAAGTTGTTAATTAACCGCGCCAGGTCGAATAATTCCGCTATAGCCAAAGCGGTATTGAAGTCATCATCCATTGCCTCGATGAAACGGCGCCGGTGCTCGGCCACACCTTCCTCAAACTCCTTTATTTCTTTTTCTCCGTCAAGAGCTTTGACAAGGTCACTCTCATTTGCCTTTTCCTTTAGCAGCCGATAAGCGGTTCTCAGCCTTGCCAATCCTTTTTGTGCTATTTCCAGCTTCTCGTCATCGAAATCGAGGGGACTCCTGTAATGTGTCGCTAACAAATAAAACCGCACAACATCCGGAGAGAATTTTTTAAAAATGTCCCGCAAAAGGAAAAAGTTCCCCAGGGATTTGGACATTTTCTCCTGCTTAACAGTAATAAAACCATTATGCACCCAGTATTTTGCCATTTGCTCCCCATTAAGTGCCTCCGATTGGGCAATTTCGTTTTCATGGTGGGGAAAGATCAAATCAAAACCACCACCGTGCATATCAAAGCTGCAACCCAGATACTTGCCGGACATGGCAGAACACTCAATATGCCAACCCGGCCTGCCCTTACCCCAAGGACTATCCCATTGCGGTTCGCCTGGTTTAGCCTTTTTCCAAAGGGCAAAATCGCCCGGGTGCTCCTTTCTCTCGTCTGCCTCCACCCTGGCACCAGCCTGCAGTTCGTCGATATTCCTCTTAGAAAGTTTGCCGTAATCCTTAAATCTTTTTACCGCAAAATATACGTCGCCATCCACAGTATAGGCAAAACCCTTTTCAACCAAACCCTTGACAAACTCTATGATTTCTCCCATGTGTTCACTAACCTTGGGATGAACATCGGCCCTTTTCACATTTAAGGCGTCGGCATCCTTAAAATATTCATCTATATAGGTCTGCGCCAATTCATGGGCCGGCAGATTTTCCTCCTTTGCCCTGTTTATGATCTTATCATCTACGTCGGTGAAATTCTGGATGTATTTTACTTCATATCCCCTGTATTCCAAATACCTCCTGATGGTGTCAAAAACAACTATCGGCCTAGCATTGCCCAGGTGAATAAAATTATATGTCGTCGGCCCGCAAACGTAAATGCCTACCTTTCCCTCATGCAAGGGCTTAAATGTTTCTTTTTCCCCCGTCAGGGTATTGTAAACCTTCAACTTAGAGTCTTTCATCCGGGCACCGCTCCATTCTTGTAATTTTATCTTCAAGTCCTTTTATTTGCTCTTGTAAAGTCTGCAGCATCTCTGAGATGGGATCGGGCAGATTATTGTGTTCAAGATCGACCTGTCGGTTTAATACCTGCCTCTCTTCATTCTTTCTTTCTCCGATATTTTCCTGCTTGCCTTCCCTTTTTACGATCCGTCCGGGGACTCCAACAACCGTGCAACCGGACGGAACCTCTTTTAAAACGACGGAACCTGCGCCGATCTTCACATTATCACCCACTGTAAACGAACCCAGAACTTTTGCACCCGCACTAATCACCACATTATTGCCGATGGTAGGGTGCCGTTTCCCTTTTTCTTTACCTGTTCCGCCCAAGGTTACCCCTTGATAGAGGGTAACATTGTCGCCTATTTCCGCGGTCTCTCCTATCACCACTCCGGCACCATGATCAATAAACAACCCCTCGCCGATTGTGGCTCCCGGGTGTATTTCAATCTGTGTAAAAAAACGGGTGACCTGGGATAGGAAACGAGCTAACACAAAAAAGTGTTTGCGATACAACATGTGAGCAAAACGGTGAAAGAAGACCGCATGAAAACCCGGATAACACAGGAGTACCTCCAGGATGCCCTTGGCCGCCGGATCTCGCTCGAATACGACATTAATATCGTTTTTGAGGCGTTTAAACATTTTTACCCCTCCCTTTCCTGCTCCCTTGCAATATAATGCACAAAAGTATAAAGATAACCCCTTCACCTCACACAGAGGCGAAGGGGTTTCGCGGTCCCACTCTGTTTGCAGGCAGCCTTCCTTATTGATATCAATTGCACTGCCGACTCAACAACCCCTAACGCGGGTCAGACGGTGGACTCTAATTATTCGAACCCCACTGCTCCGAGGCGCATTTCATCCATCCTTGCCCAGGCAGGCTTTCAGCCGATGACCCGCCCTCTCTGATGGTTCCGATACGGATTACTTCTCCTCTTCTTAGCAACTTTAGGATATGCATCATTGGTTTTGCCATACATTATATTCAATCAACAGCATTTATGTCAAGGTAATTTTCAACCCTGCCTGTTCTGCGGTCCGGCTTAATCTTTTTTTGCTCGTTTCTTTCCCTAAAATAGAGATAAGATAATCAAGTTCCGGTCCGTGTTTCTGCCCGGTAAGTGCAACCCGCAGGGGCATATAAACTTGCTTCCCTTTTAACCCAAGTTCCTTTGTCAGCCCCTTTAGCAAGGTCTTAACAGCAACAGGATTTAATTCCTCCAAAGCCGATAAGTTCTCACAAAAAGCCGTTGCCATCGGTAAAAAAGTATCCTCTTTCAATAGTTCAAGTTCTTCCTCACCGTCAATAACCACATCATCCCCGGTGAATAAGGACATGAACCCGATAATATCACCGACTGTTGTCAGTTTTTCTTGCAAAGCGGTTACGACAAGCGAAAGCCAGGCTAACTCATCCTGAGTTGGTTCAGAGGAAATGAATCCTCCTTTTTGCATGTAAGGAAGCGCCATTTCAGCCAGCCTCGGCAGCGGACAATTCCTGATGTATACGCCGTTGAGCCAACGCAGCTTATCCATGTCAAAAACAGCCGGATTCTTTGCCACCCTTGCCAGAGAAAACTGCTCTGCTGTCTCTTCCAGGGAAAAAACCTCTTCCTCACCGACGGGTGACCATCCCAACAGTGCTAAAAAATTAACAACCGCCTCAGGCAGATACCCTTCCTCCTTGTATTGCACCACAGATGTGGCTCCATGCCTTTTGCTCATTTTGGAACGATCGCTCCCGAGTATCAAGGAAATATGAGCAAATTCGGGAATGGTAATCCCAAGAGCCTCATAGATAAGAATTTGCCTGGGGGTGTTGGACAAATGTTCCTCCGCCCTTATGACGTGGGTAATCTCCATTGTAAAATCGTCAACCACCACAGCAAAGTTATATGTCGGAATACCGTCAGATTTGACAATAACAAAGTCACCGATACCGTCGGAGTCGAAAACCACATCTCCCCGCACCTTGTCGGGGATTAATATTTCCCTGCTGGAAGGTACGCAAAAGCGAACAACCGGCTTACGCCCTTCGTCCTCCAGTTTTTTTCTTTCCTCTGGTGTCAAATTCCTACATTTTCCGCTATATTTGGGAACCTCATTTCTGCTCAAACATTCCTGTCTTTCAAACTCCAGTTCCTCTTCACTGCAATAGCAATAATAAGCTTTCCCTTCCGCCAAAAGCCTCTCTATATATTTTTTATAAATATCGAGCCTCTCTGTTTGACGGTATGGACCGTAATCGCCGCCAACATCAGGGCCTTCATCCCATTCAAGACCCAGCCATTTTAAAGAAGCCAAGATGTTTTCTTCCGATTCACGGCTTGACCTTTCCAAATCGGTATCCTCAATACGCAGGATTAACCGACCTCCTGTATTTTTTGCATATAAATAATTGAATAGTGCGGAACGAGCCCCTCCGATATGTAAAGGTCCCGTAGGGCTTGGCGCGAAGCGCACACGTATTTTCCCCATTTTTTTACCTCCAAAATCAGTTGCATTTTCTGACGGTGCAAACGACATAGGCCGCAATTCCTTCCCCTTTGCCGGTGAATCCCAAACCTTCGGTTGTAGTTGCTTTAACATTAACCTGCTCCGGTTGCAGTTTTAGTGCCTGGGCAAGATTAAGCCTAATTTTTTCTCGATAAGGCGCAATTTTCGGTTGCTGTGCTACGATACTACAGTCAACATTGTTACATTCAAAGCCGCTATTGCCAAGCAGTTCTACAGTCTTTTGCAACAAGATCATGCTGGAAATACCTTGGTAAGCAGAATCGGTGTCCGGAAAATGCGTGCCTATATCATTTAAGCCTGCAGCACCCAATAAAGCATCCATTACCGCATGCAACAACACATCCGCATCCGAATGACCCAAAAGCCCCCTATCATAGGGTATGACAATACCACCCAGCACCAGTCTGCGACCTTCAGCTAATCTGTGTACATCATAACCAAATCCTACCCGCATGTCTATCCACCTGTCCTCTTCTTTACAATTTCTTCGAAGAAAACCAAGTCCTCCGGGGTCGTCACCTTAATATTATCATAGTCACCCCGCACCATGTATACATCAATACCGAGCCTTTCAACCAGCGAAGCATCGTCGGTTCCTCTCCAGCCTAATTCGGCTGCTTTACTGTAAGCCTGAACAAGCACATTCCTTAAAAATATTTGAGGGGTTTGGACCTGCCAGAGCCTACTTCTATCAGGGGTACCGCGGATCAAAAGATCACCGTTAACTTCCTTAATAGTATCCTTGACCGGCACTCCTACAACGGCAGCTCCCCTTTCACGCACCGCTTCCAGGGCACAATCAAGAGTTCTTTCTGTTAAAAGAGGCCGGACGCCATCATGTACTGCTATCCACTTGGATTTTTCATCCACATGTGCAAGGCCCAAAAAAACAGAATCCTGCCTCTCTTCTCCGCCTGCAACAACTTCCCTCACCTTTGTAAAGCCGTATCTTTTTACTATCTCTTGTCGGCAAAAATCCACCTCATCCTGGCGGGCAATTAAGACTATCTCAGCCACAGACGTATGCTTTTGGAAAATATCCAAGGTATACGCAAGAAGAGGACGCCCCAAAACCTCGATATAAGGTTTGTTAACACGCCCCCCCATTCTTTTACCCAGACCGGCACATGGCATGAGAACGGAAACATCAGCCAATCGCATTCACCTCGTGCAAAGTCCTATTATCGTTATACTTCGGTCTGGCAAATATCATACGCCCTGCTGCGGTTTGTAACACACTGGTTACCACTACATAAATCGTCTGGTTGATATATTTTTTCCCTGAGTCAACCACTATCATGGTACCGTCATCCAGGTAGCCGATTCCTTGTTTGGACTCCTTACCGTCTTTTATGATTTGTACTACCATTTCTTCTCCCGGCAAGAAAACGGGCTTCAAGGCATTTGCCAACTCGTTGATGTTCAACACCTTCACACCTTGCAGCTCTGCAACCTTGTTCAGATTGTAATCGTTGGTTACCACCACACCCTCTATAACTTGGGCTAAGCGAACAAGCTTGCTATCCACCTCCGAAATATCATGGAAATCCTGTTCGTCTATTGTTACCTTGACTTCCAATTCTTTTCTTATTTTATTCAATATGTCCAGCCCGCGTCTTCCCCTATTCCTTTTCAAATCATCCGACGAATCGGCTATATGCCTCAGTTCTTCCAACACAAAACCGGGTATGATAAGTTCGCCTTCAATAAAGCCGCTTTTGCATATGTCCGCAACTCTTCCATCGATGATAACGCTTGTATCAAGAATCTTGCTGACCGCTTTGTTTTTAATTTTCGCGGAAACGAGCTTCTCTTTATCCTTACCAAGTTTAGGAAAGGAAGAAAATATACCAAACAAATCTTCCTTTTTCTTAATACCGATACTCATCCCCAGATATCCCAACAACACACTGCCTATAATAGATACATAATCACCGACAACGGGTATTCTGGCAAAAGACGATCCCAACAAACTAGCAATTATAAGTCCAACAACAAGGCCTATTGCCGCTCCTAACAAATCACCGAAAGACATCTTTAAAAGCCTGCTTTCCAACCAATCCAACAGATTGATGAGCCAGGATGTAATACGTGAAGCAGAGATATACCCGATCAATCCGGCAATCAAGCCGATAATAACAGTCAAGGACATCCTTATGCCAAAATTTGAGGTATTTAGAAAAGAAATACTGATATGCGTCCCGTCAAACAGTGTATATGCCAAAGAGGCACCACCGGCAAGAAAAGAAAGAGTTATAATAATTCTCATGACCTTTTTTAGCACTTCTCCACCCCCTTTCTCGTGGCCTATTCTCATATTATAAGTGAGGGTTAAGAATAAGGCAAGCGCAAATACCCATTTATGCCCATTTGTTAACATTAGGCGCAATCAAAAAGCGCTGTTGGGTCCCGCGAACCTTATTTCTTTGGCAATAAGAAAAACCGCCAGCGTGACCGGCAGCAGTTACTTCTCAAGCAAGATATTCCTCCAAAAGGTGCCTGATACTGTCCTCTCTAGTGTTTTTGACCAACACCAACTCACTGACTAATATCTGTCTGGCGTTATCCAGCATTTTTTTCTCCCCCGTTGAAAGACCCTTTTCCTTGTCACGCAGTGCTAAATTTCTCACAACCTCAGCTAATTCAAAAATGTTCCCGCTTTTTATTTTTTCCATGTTGCTTCTGTATCTTCGGTTCCAGTTGGTCGACATAGCGGTGTTCTTTGCTCTTAGCACGTCCAACACCTTGATTACATTATCTTCGTCAATGACTTTCCTCAACCCGATATCGGAAACATTGGAAATGGGAACCATCACCTTCATATCACCGATTGGCATATGAAGCACATAGTAACTACGCTTCTCCCCGAGGATTTCTCTTTCCTCAATGGATTCAATCACCCCTGCCCCATGCATGGGATAAACAATTTTATCACCTATTCTAAACAAATAATCACCCCCACGAGAGAGCTACTGTTTCTATTTTAGCAAATTCCAAGGGTGATGTCAAAAGTTATATATTATATCACAACCTAAAAAATTTAGTCAATATTTTTGAGGCTAACTATTACGAATTTCACCAAAAAATCCTTAAATCCTCTCAACATTGACAGGACAAAGGCTTAACAAGTATAATAACACTAGTAAAGGGTTGCCGACAAAGAGGTGCTGATTATGTCCGAATTAAAATGTCAAGAATTCCAAGAAGCCGTTTCTAATCTATTGCTTCGTCATCAAAGCATTTTGGACTTGCTTTCAAAATCACAAGAGACAAACGCCAGAATCAATCGTGCCGTCGTAAAAAGCATTACAAATTGCGGTTGCCTGCAGGTACACGCCGAAAAGAAACCGTTTCCCGATACGTTCGGCCTTGATGCCCTTAAATATCTTTGTTCCTCACACCTGGAAGGCGAATTATGTGAAAGCTGTAAAGACGTGATTGTTGACGAAATTGGAAGGAACCTTTTTTATCTTACCGCGCTTTGCGTTACCTTGGGTATCGATTTTCAAGAAGTTATGGAAAAAGAAAAAAGAAAAATATCAACCCTCGGTCGCTTCAATATGACATAAACTAACATAAACCGAACTCAACAACACCCGCTCATAAGAACGGCTTGCAGTATACCCCCAAAGGGCTGCTGCAAGCCGTTATATTTTCCCTATCTAGATCAATGCAACCCCAATGGCCTCATTAACTGTTTTTACCTCGATAAGCTCCACCTCTTCGGATATACCTCCGGCACATCCCTGGGGTAAGATACAGGAATTGAATCCCATTTTTTGCGCTTCCCTCACCCTTTTTTGGATGTGAGAGATTCCCCTTACCTCACCGGTTAAACCCACTTCTCCCATTATTACCGATTGAGAAACACATGGTCTATTCTTCAAACTGGAGGCAATAGCCACAGCGACAGCTAAATCCAAGGCTGGTTCCTGTACCTTCATGCCTCCGACAACATTCAGATATGCATCCTGGGCAGCAAGACTGAGCCCAACTCTTTTTTCTAAAATTGCCAACATTAAATTGACCCTGTTGATATCCATACCCGTACTCATACGACGTGGTTGGCCGAAACTGCTCCCTGTCACCAAAGCTTGAATTTCTACCAGTAAAGGTCTCGTCCCCTCCATACACGCTGTTACCACCGAGCCTGGCGAAAGCAATGGTCTTTCGGCCAAAAAGGCCTGTGAGGGATTGGTGATTTCGGCAATACCTTCACTCTTCATTTCGAATACACCCATTTCAAACGTGGAGCCAAACCTGTTTTTGACCGTTCTCAAAATCCTATACTGATAGTGTCGTTCCCCCTCAAAATGCAAGACGGTATCCACCATATGCTCTAATACCCTGGGACCGGCAATGTTTCCATCCTTCGTCACGTGGCCGACAATAATGATAGGGATATTAAAGCCCTTCGCCAAAGCAAGAAGCCTGGCCGTACCCTCTCTAATTTGAGCAACGCTGCCGGCAAAGGAAGGCAAATCACCAGAGTACACGGTTTGAATGGAGTCTACTATAACCAGCGTGGGCTTGGTCGTTCTAATCTCATCCTCTATCCTTTCCAGACCCGTTTCCGCCCAAACGTATACACCGGCTTTTTTCATTCCCATCCGTGCGGCCCTCATCTTAATCTGCTGTGCCGACTCCTCTCCGGAAATATAAAGCACCCTGCTGTCGGTATTCTGTGAAATATGAGAAGCAGCCTGCAGAAGGAGGGTTGACTTTCCTATACCGGGGTCTCCTGCTAAAAGAACGATGGTTCCCGGTACCAGTCCCCCTCCCAACACGCGATTAAACTCCTCCATTCCCATATCGATCCGCTCAACAGGGAGTGTGCGGACATCATCTAAAAGTGTCGGCTTTTGTACCGGAGTATTGTCTTTTCTACCCGTCGCTCGGCTCTTCACTGCCTCCTCATCAAAGCTGTTCCACGCCCCACAGTCGGGACAGCGTCCCAACCAACGGGGGGTTTCGAACCCACATTGACGGCAGATGAATTTACTCTTTTGTTTTTTCAATATCCTTACTCCTTATCACGGCTTTTTCCACTGTTATTTCCCCGTTTTCCGCAGTCACAAACACTTTATCTCCTTTTTGGAAGGTCTTTTTAAGCATTTCTTCCGACAAACGATCCTCAATCAAGCGTTGAATAGCCCTTCTCAAAGGACGTGCTCCAAAAGCCGGGTTATACCCCTCCTTGATAATAATCTCCTTCGCTGCATCCGTTACCTCAACCTCCACGTCCTGTTCGGCAAGACGCTTTGTCATACTGTTAATCATCAAACTCACTATTTCCTTCAAATGCCCTTCATTCAAAGGATGGAAAACGATTATATCGTCAACACGGTTTAAGAACTCCGGCCGAAAGGCCTTTTTTATTTCCTCCAAAATTTTATTCTTCATTTGCTCATATTCGTCTTTTTCGTTATTGGCCGTTACAAAACCTACGGTTGCTGCTTTCTTTAATGTTGTCGCACCCACATTCGAGGTCATGATAATAACCGTGTTGCGGAAATTGACCGTTCGTCCCTTCGAATCTGTAAGCCTTCCGTCCTCCATAACCTGAAGCAGTGTATTAAAAACGTCGCTGTGTGCTTTTTCGATTTCATCAAGCAGAATAACGGAATAAGGTTTTCTTCTTACTGCCTCCGTCAACTGTCCCCCTTCATCATGTCCTACATAACCGGGAGGCGCGCCGATAAGTCTGGCCACAGTATGTTTTTCCATATACTCCGACATATCCAGCCTGACCATGGCATCCTCATCACCAAACATTGCCTCAGCTAAGGCCCTGGCGACTTCCGTTTTCCCTACGCCTGTTGGTCCTGAAAAGATAAAGGACCCGATAGGACGCCGGGGATCTTTTAATCCCGCTCTGGCCCTTCTGATAGCTCTCGCTATGGCAAGAACTGCTTCATTTTGCCCTATTATCCTCTGATGAAGCACCTCCTCCAAGTGCAGCAATCTATCTGACTCTTCCTGGGCCAAGCGCTGCAGAGGCACACCGGTCCAACTGGAAACAATTTGAGCAATGTCGTCCTCACCCACTACCTGTTCCTGTTTAACCGTGTCCTGCTCCCATTGTGTTTTCAAATCCTCCAATTCTTTGCGGGCTTTTTGTTCGGCATCACGCAATTCAGCAGCCTTCTCATATTCCTGGGCAATGATAGCGGCCTCTTTTTCCTTGAGCAGGTTTTCGATTTCCTTTTCAATCGTTTTGATGTCCGGCGGTGACGTGTATACTTTTATTCTAACTTTCGAAGCTGCCTCGTCAACAAGGTCAATAGCTTTGTCAGGTAAAAACCGGTCGGTTATATATCTATCTGCCAACTCCACCGCGGTCTTGAGGGCCTCATCCGTTATTTTCACCCTGTGATGAGCCTCATACAGGTCGCGTAAACCCTTAAGTATGGAAAGAGTCTCCTCCTTCGTAGGTTCCTCAACAACTATCGGTTGAAATCTTCTTTCCAAAGCAGGATCCTTTTCCACGTTCTTGCGAAACTCATCAAGAGTCGTGGCACCAATCGCCTGCATTTCTCCTCTAGCCAAGGCAGGCTTTAAGATGTTCGAGGCATCAATAGCGCCTTCAGCCGCTCCGGCCCCAATCAGGGTATGCATCTCGTCGATAAAAAGAATTACATTTCCACCGGTACGAATTTCCTCCATGACTTTCTTCAGTCTTTCCTCAAAATCCCCCCTATATTTGGAACCGGCAACCAGGGCAGGCATATCCAAAGCCACCACCCTTTTGTTTTTAATAGTCTCCGGCACTTGTCCTATAATAATGCGATGAGCTAGACCTTCCGCGATAGCGGTTTTACCTACACCCGGTTCCCCGATAAGAACAGGATTATTCTTAGTCCTTCTGCTTAAAACCTGTACCACACGCTCAATTTCTTTATCCCTGCCAATCACCGGGTCAATCTTTCCTTCATGTGCCAGCCTGGTTAGATCTCGTCCGTATTCATCCAGGGCGGGCGTCTGGGTGTCCTTGATATTTCCACCTTTTTTATTCGGAATATTGCTTTTTACAGGCACTGCCCCTCCTCCCAAAAGAGAAATTACCTGTTTTCTGATAGCATCGGCAGATACTCCCAAGTCGATAAGAACCTGCGCCGCGACTCCTTCGCCTTCCCTAACCAGTCCTAAAAGCAAATGCTCAGTACCCACATAATTTACTCCCCATTTTTGCGCTTCATCCCCGGCTAACTCCAGAACCTTCTTCGCCCTGGGAGTGAGTCCCACTTCCTCAGGATTATCCCTACCGGGAGCAACTATATCTCTCACGGTCTTTCTAACAGTATTGAGGTCAAGTCCAAGATTCAAAAGGCTCTTGGCTCCTACCCCTTCATCTTCTCTTACCAGTCCCAAAAGCAAATGCTCAGTACCTACGGCCGGATGTCCCATTGATTTGGCCTCATCCTTAGCCAGATTAATCACATGATGCGCTCGTTGCGTAAATCTTGCAAACACTATTCTATCCCCTTTTCTCTAGAATTTCTTTAAACAGCCCGGCTCTGGCCGCGTCCCTCTCGATTGCCCCCAACACCTTGCCTGTACGTCTTTGCAAGTTCCCGGGTTGGGTCATAACCATCAATTCATTGAGAGGAAAATCCTCTATTTTTATATTCAATAGCCCCAGGTCGATACCCAGCCTAATATCTGATAAATACTTCAAGGCTTCTTGTGAACTTAAGATCGCTGCATACTGAAGGATGCCATAAGCCCGTCCGACCCGGTCGGCAATTTGCCGCGGTGCCTCTTTTAACAGAACCTTTCTCGTTTCCTCTTCACTTTCGGTTATTTGACGGGTGACCGTAATCAGGTTCTGCATAATTTCAGTTTCCTGATAACCAAGAGTAATTTGATTCGATATTTGAAACAAATGCCCGGTTGCTTCCGTCCCTTCCCCATAAAGACCCCTTACGGCAAGACCTAGTTGGTTCAGAGTACTAAATACTCTGTTAGCTTGATTGGTCATTACCAAAGCCGGAAGGTGAACCATTACACTGGCCCTCAGCCCTGTCCCCACATTTGTCGGGCAAGAGGTCAGGTAACCTTTTTCACTGTGAAATGCGTACTCCAGCCTACTTTCAAATAAATTATCCACCCTCTCGGCATGTTCCCAGGCCTCCTCCAGTTGTAAGCCCGGCAACAACACCTGGATCCTCAAGTGATCTTCTTCATTGATCATAATACTGATTGATTCTTCTTCGTTAATCACTAAGCCCTTATTAGGGTTCTCGTCCGTCTGTTCTGCACTTATCAAATGTTTCTCCATTAATATTTGTCTATCCATTGACGACAATTCATTTAACCTATTAAAGGACAAGCCTTCCTTCTCCTGTGCATTAATCTCTTCAACGGCTGTTTTTACCTGTTCCATGACGGTCTGCCCCGCCGCTTCACTTTGAAAGGGCGGCATCGGTAGCTTTTCCAGATTCCTGGCCAGCCGTACACGAGAGCTGATTACAATATGATGGAAAGGGCCTTCATCTTTTGTCCAACTGGTTGCGGGAGAAGATACGATTTTTCTTATCACCATAGCTATTTTCCACCTCTCCTCTTCTCCAGCAGCTTTATTTTGTCACGCAAACGAGCTGCTTCTTCATATTCCTCTCGCTCGACAGCTTTCTTTAAATTGTACTTAAGTTCCTCCATTTCCCTTTTAAAGATAAGGGAAGCTCCGCTTTTCTCCGGTATCTTACCCCTATGACGATTAGAACCGTGTATTTTTCGCAGAACCGGATCCAACTGTGACGAAAAGTGTTCATAGCACACACTACAGCCGACATGACCGGTTTCGCTTATTCTGCGATAATCAGTTTGGCAGTTGGGACACTTGTTTTCAAAGGTATTATTGTCTGCAGCCATTGATTTGGTGAGAAACCCCAGCAGATTTGATAAGTCTTGCAGCGGAAAATGAGGAACATCCAGCCCTGCTTTAAACTCCTGCGCGCATTGTGCACACAAGTGGTACTCCTGCTTTTTCCCATTAACAAGTTGGGTAATATGCACAACAGCCGGACGCTGATTACATTTTTGACAATCCATATGTCAACACTCCCTTCCTAGGTCGTTTCTGCAAATCGCCGTTAGGACCGCTTGAATGATTTTCGCTCTTACACAGTCCCGTTCAGGCAGGTCTATCTGTAGGGTATCACGGTTAATAACGGCCTTTAGGATATGGTATTCACGATGTGATATTATTTGCTCCTCGTTAAGATGTTTGAGTATCCCTTCAGCCTCCCGCTGATCTATCTCTACTCCCAGACTATGATAAAGCTTTTTGACGTGAGCCTGTGGCTGATTCTCCCAGGATAATTTGATAATCCGCAGGTATCCTCCTCCCCCACGGCGGCTTTCCACCAAATATCCCTGTGACGGTGTAAAGCGTGTCCCCAAAACATAATTAATCTGTGAGGGCACACACTGAAAATGATCGGCTAATTCGCTCCTCTGTATTTCTACGGCGTTTTGCAGTTCCAAGAGCCTTTTAATATATTCTTCAATTCTTCTGGCTAGACTCATATCTTACACCTGACCTTTATTGACCTTTCCTATATTATAACAGACTTCAACCACTATTATTCAATCCTTACATGTTTAATTTACCGTCAATTATCTTTAATTAACGTAGTTTTAGCCCCCCTTGCTTCCTTTTACTTATTATTTCTTTTCCGGATTATACTTTTTCCGGATGTATATTAAAAAACAAAAAAAGCGCTTGTTCACTCAAGCGCTTTTATAATTCATATAAGAGGTCATTACCTTCCTTCTGATTCTTTGAATCGCATTATCCACCGCTTTTATTTGTATGTCAAGAATATCGGTGATTTCACGATAGCTTATCCCTTGTATTCGCAAAGAAAGTACACTTCTCTCCAGTACTGTCAACTCACTTTTTAAAAAGGTCATCAGTTCCTGCATTCCTTCTCGGGCAATCAATGCCGCCTCAGGCGTTTCACGATCGCTTTTCATATAATTCTCACCCGAATAGTAGTCAGATCCATAGCGAGCGTTCTCCTCTTCAACGTATGAATAAATCGGTATCGCATTATTTAGTATCTGTCTTTTCTTACGGTTTGACCTGCTAACAACAGAATCCAGTTCTCTTTTGATACATATAAAAGCAAAATTGCGAAACCTAACATTGGAGGTATAATCATAGGCCTTAATCGCCTCTAGAAGGCCGATGGTGGCCTCCTGCAGCAAATCCTGCTGATCGCCGTCCTTGAGGTAGTATTTTTGACACACATAGCGGACAAAACCACGATAGAGGAATATTATTCGCTCCAACGCATCATTGCTACCCTGTTGGGCACGCATAACCAGTTCTTCTTCACTCAGTTGAATCAGGCTATCCATAATACACTCCTTACGTGTCAATTATGTAAACAAATTATCATATTATGGAATTATATTCATCCGTCCTGCGTCCTATATTTTAGGGACCTTGGTTCTATTTTTATGATATTTTTGCATTTATCTCTTTTTTTCGTGCTTTTTTGCGTGTTATTTTCGTCATGATTTGCTTGATAATTTAATCACCTTGTTAAATATTGTCGTCTGCCAATTCCTCTCCCCAGACATAAACTTTAGATTGTTTATGACATATTTATTGTCGTTTTTTGCTGTATTATCAATATATTATATTTTTCCATAAATGTAAAGTGTATTGTCACTATTTGTTTCTCCCTTTAAGCTACTATATAAAAAGCCCCTGCTTGGCAAAGGCTTAAAATTCTTGGCTCCCCGAGTAGGACTCGAACCTACAACCCTGCGGTTAACAGCCGCATGCTCTACCATTGAGCTATCGAGGAATTTTCTTGACTCAATAGCTATCTTAGCACAGACAATATTCTCAGTCAATAGTTTAGGATTCCAGTTCCTTTATCAATTCTTCTGCGAAAGGCCCCAGGTCATTTTCCGCAAAGGCTTTCATTGTACCGGCACATACGGTTCTGATGGCAACAATGATCCAATCTTCAGGTATCCCCATTGCTCTCAACTGTTTACGCAGTCTCACTGCTGTTCTTATGGCTTCTTGAGAGCTTAGCGAATTAATCTTTTCTACTAATCTCACATCTCCTTGTTCAACTTTGGCAAACCCGGGGAAGAGACTTTTAATAAATTCGAACCTCTCTTGTTTTTCGCAAGACATAACTAAAAATGCCGGTTCACCACGAGACATGGAGGCAGCATGTCCGATAACTTTGGCTTCAACGATGCTAATGTTTTTCCTCCTTGGGGTCAGCTTCTCTGCAATGCATGCCGCTGTTGCCATGTTTACGATTATCGAACCGTCCTTTACTATATCCAGAAGTTCTTCAACCGTTTCTGCCACTGCACAAGCCGGCAGAAGAATCATCACCACATCCGCATCTTTTGCAGCAGCTAAATCTTTACTGCTGACTCCCCCGGTTTTCTGCGCTAAAACACGAGCTTTATCCTCATTAGAGTCAATAATTATTGTCTCACAATCCTGCGGGAGTTGTCCGGCTACTATCGTACCCATTCTGCCCGCTCCGACAATGACAATTTTCCTCTCCATCCGTCCCCACATCTCTTCTTTTTAGGTTCCCTTATATTATACCGATATTATACCGGAATCAACATAGTTTATTCTGAAAGTATGTGAAAAAACCGGAACACATCGTCCGGTTTGTCCGTTTAAAAGCATGGAGCGGGTGATGGGAATCGGACCCACGCAACCAGCTTGGAAGGCTGGGGCTCTACCACTGAGCTACACCCGCAAATGGCTCCCCGAGTAGGACTCGAACCTACAACCCTGCGGTTAACAGCCGCATGCTCTACCATTGAGCTATCGAGGAATATTAAATTCCTGGCGACGGCATACTCTCCCAGGCCAAAAGACCAAGTACCATCTGCGCTGAAGGACTTAACTGCCGTGTTCGGGATGGGAACGGGTGTGGCCCCTTCGCTATAATCACCAGGAAATCTTAAACATTAAATT
>JAHDSQ010000021.1 GCA_018432615.1 Clostridia bacterium | reverse complement strand
TACATCTTGTATTTTTGGTAATGAACTTGGAGAAAAGGTTAAGAGCCTTTTTACGCTCATTTTTGGAATCAATATATTGGAGCTGGTTAAGACCTGTTTTTTTGACTTGATGGAAAAACTGCGTTATTCATCAGCCCCTATCTAGTATTGGAAAAGCGGAGGATTTGCAACGATACTTCTTTAATGTTATTGATAATGTAGCTTCAGAAGCAAATCTTGAAAAACTTGATAGTTGGAAAAATGCCGTTATGCATTTGGCTAATGATTTTATCGATTTTGATTATAAAGATAGCTTCATAAGTGTTTTGTCTTATCTGACAGTGTTTGATTTGACCGTCCTTTATAAAATTTATTCTACTGAATATGACAGCGAAATATTTGAAACAAAGCTCCTAGAATACTTCGATACAAGGGGAATTAAAAAAGAATATGTATTGCAGGCCTTAAAAAGGTTGGCCTCACACAATCTTATTAATGAGAATTACATAAATACATTTACGTTTCATGGTACAGGCGATGCACTATTGAGTAAATTGATTTATTCAAAAAATGATTTAGGAAAGATATTTTTCTTATTCGTGACTGATATAAAAGACTAGGCGGTACGTCATATAACAATGCACTCACGCAGCGGGCGCGATAAGAGGGCTCAGCGGGGGCGGAATATTGGGCGGGGCTGAAGCGTGCGCGCCACACCCTTGCGCCCAAGACCGGCAGGACCCGGCTCGCCTTCGTCAAGAACTGCAAGCAGTTCTAGGATTCAGCCATCGCCTTAGGGCGCAAGGGCGTCGTGAGTGCGAGACCGATAAGCGGACATCGCTCGCCGCGCGAGCTCGTCCGATTATCGCGGCGCGGGCACTGTCTGGAGATTGGCTCGCTCGCGCAAGCGCTCGCGACACCGCCTATCTCCAGGTTTACAAAATCCTTTCGTCAAGAGTTGCAAGCAACTCTAAGACTCAAGCACTTCGTAAACCCGCGCCGCGTTATATGAAAGATGGCGCAAACCGCGCCGTCCTGGCGCGGAATTAATTATTTGAAGAAAAATTTGTAGAGAGGGGAGTAAGATTTTGAAGATAGATTTATTCGAGAACGGAATTACTGCTTGGAAAGAAGCAATTAATTCTTTAGAGAGAATAATTAATGGAGATGTAAATTTTTCTCATTATCGAATGTTTATCATAAACCTTCAGAATGCTTTAGAGCTTTTCTTCAAAAAGATGTTGTATGACAAAAACGAATTTATGATATTTTCATTTGACAAGTTTAAAGACCAAGTATTGAATCGATATAGGAAAGCTAGAAAAGAGGGAAAAAACATTTTTGAATATGTACAGACAAAGCAGGCAAACAGTAATGCTAAATTACCCGATACCGTTAAATTCTATGAGAGTTATCAGCGATTAGCGTACTTATATAACATGGAGTGTTTTACTGATGAGGTTATTGCTAATTTAGAAATACTAAATAATTTAAGAAATAATATTGTACACTTTGAGGTGAAAATCGAGGATGAAATTTTGACCAGTCTTTCTAAATTACTGATTTCATGTGATGGGATTTTCCAAGATAATATTGATGAATACGGCTGGGGAGAAGTATATATTTCTGAAAGGCTAAAGAATGAGCTAGAACAGAGAGATTTGAATACAAACAAACTTATTATAGAAAATTCTATTAATCGTAAAATACTTGAAACGATTGACAAGAATACTAGTGATTACATAGATGTGGATATCGAAGATTATGATGTCTTAGCTGAAATATATTTGCTAAATAATAGTTCGGAAAAGCTTAGTAAAGATGATGTTGCGTCAAGGTGTGAAATGTTAGTGCGGCATGGCTTTATTGAACAGTATCATCACAGTTACTCTTATGGAAATGATGATGTGGATAGTATTGCGGTTATACAATTATCTGAAAAAGGAAGATTGTATGCAGAGGAATTATAGGAATTCAAGGGCCGACCTCCATGTCGGCTCTGACTTCGTGGGGCGCCATCCGTCACATAACATTGCATCTCCACAAGGGCGCGTATCGCTGGTTCGGCGGTGGCTGGATTTAGGGCAGGGCTGAAGTGGGCGCGCCACATCCTCCGGCCCAAGTCAGGCATGACCCGGCTCGTCCGGGCCTAACATAAGAGCTATGGTAAGGCCCGGTCTTCGCCTTAGGGCCGGAGGACGTCGGAGATGCGGGGCCGTTAGGCGACATATTTTTTTAGGGGGGAGCAAGGCATGATGAACATTTTCCTTGAAAAGAAAAGTGTGTTATTACCGCCAATATGTAAGAAAGGCACTGATGCTATAGTGCTCGGTGATAGCACAGATAATGAGAATATCCCCTCAAATGCAAATAAATTATGGTATCCGAGTGAATCAACAATCATTCTTGGGGTGAGAAAGCAGAATAATATAGATGAAGAATTCCAAGGTTGTACTGCCACATGGCATTTTGATGTATCCAAATTACCAAATAGTAGGTTCAGAAATTTAATTAGTGCTGATTTACATATAAATACGTTCAGAACTCATGCTGGGATAAATATCAATTATGAAAGCAATGTTGTACCTGACGCCACAGAAAGCGAAATAACCAAAAGCAAGGATTTTGAACTTAATTTCATTTGTTTTTACAGAAAGGATAAGGACAATAAATATAAGAGAGTTAAGAAGATCACGAAAATTAAGTCTGGAAACCTTTATATAAATGATAAGCATGTTGATAATATTGATATTGTAGGCAAAATGCCTACTGGAAGATATTATGGATTTAACAAGGTGGGGCCATATCCAATTATTTCGTTTGTCAAGGATTCACAAAAGAATAATAAAGAAGTAATTATTACGATTAGTGTTGATCCTTATGTATACTGGGACATTGAAGAAATTAGACTTGATTCATTAGTTGTTGAGACATATGATTTAAGACAAATTTGGTGGATAGTACTAGGTGCATTTATAAGCCTTTATTTAGGTGATATCTTGCATATGGTATTAAAAAACTTGAGCATTATCTTTCAATACCTCAGCTTGTTTTTTAGATAAGGTAGATATGAAAAATACGTCGCCTAACCATGCATTGCCACAAGGGCGCGGATAAGCGGATTCAACGGGGGTCAGGCTTTTGGGCGGGGCTGAAGATTGCCGCGCCACATCCCTTCGCTAACCGAGTCGTCTCGTTCTCGTCAAGAACTGACAAGCAGTTCTAGGACTCGAACATCGCCTGTAAGCTCAGGGACGTCGGCAATGCAATTCCGATAAGCGGACATCGCTCGCCGCGCGAGCTCGTCCGATTAACGCGGCGCGGGCACTGCCTGGAGATTGGCTCGCTCGCGCAAGCGCTCGCGACACCGCCTATCTCCAGGTTTACAAAATCCTTTCGTCAAGAGTTGCAAGCAACTCTAAGACTCAAGCACTTCGTAAACCCGCGCCGCGTTATACGACAGCCACTGTAAACAAGAAAAAATGTGTTGTAAAATATTAAGCTAATTTATTCCGACCAAGGACTTTATTGACTCCAGCTTTAAACATCCTACGAACATTAGCTTCCGAAAAGCCTGCTCTATACTCAATTTCAACAATTATTGATTTGTTAATCACGTCTATACTAGCACTTTTAATACTTGTGAAGCTCGTTCTATTTGCATGAGCATTCAACTGCATTTTCCCAATAAACTTATCGAATGCAATGAACTCCTTTTCATCAAATTGCTCATAACTAAAGCTCAATTGGACAGACGGATTTGTGCCAGGTAGAGAACCATAACGTTCATACATGGCGTATTTCGAGACTAACCATGTGTTCTCGCTTTTTCTATACTCATTGTTTTTAAAGAGACCTTTTTGGCAAGCTTTTTTTACAGTACTTTCCTCGAGATTCCATAACTTACTTGCTTCAGTTGTTGTGTAGACATCATTTAGCACATTAAAACCCTCCTTTATACATCCCGAATTAGGGACCGACGATTATATTATACATCCCTTATTCGGGAAAGTCAATATTTAATTAGTCAATTTGTGGAGCAGTGGCCATCGTACGAACACTTTGGATTGGATGCGCAGTTGCCCAGAAAAGCCCGCATCCCAATAAAGAATGAAGGCGTGATAAAAGCAGGTAGAATAAACTGACACGAAGGCAATTGCGCAAATCCGGGTTGAACGAAGCCGCTTAAAATAGGCTGATGACTATGGGGATTGTATGTATTTCTCATCCCCCGAATTAGCACAATAACTGAAAATCAGCCACCTAAACCAGAAGGAATGAGGTATAGTCACCAGTAGAAAAGCATAGTCCCCCCCTCCCCCAGACGGGTCTTGTTCTAAAAAGTATGCAGCTACGTTAATATTAGCCTGTTTCCGGAAAAAGAGATAGAACCTGACACCAGTTACCTCCACAATGGGGACAAATAGAAACATCCACCCCAGAAACCTTCAAAATAAGCTCCCTAAAAGACAGCTTCACCCTTGGCTTTACAGGAGTACCAGTAAGCAGAAAACATATACGCAGCTTAGAATTCCTATTACGGTTACACAAAAAACCGTAATAGCGGATCTTCTGAAAACCCGAAGGAAGAACATGTAAAAGGAACCTGCGAATAAACTCCATAGCATCAAGAGACATCAACCTAACCTTATTATCATCCTTGTAATCCCGGTAACGGAAAGTAACAGAAGAATCATCCATAGAAACCAAACGGTTATTGTAAATAGCAGACTTATGAGAATAGCGGCTTAAATACTCAATAACACGATGGGATTCCTTAAAAGGCTTTTTACAGTAAACTACCCAAGAAATATCATAAAGAGAATCAATCAAAGACTGGAAACTAGAATCGTCCGCATACAGCAAAGACATTCCGGAGAACCTTAACCTGTTTTTCTGGAAAAGCTTTTTCAAATAAAAAAGGAACTTACCCCGAAAGACCTTAGATAAAACCCTAACAGGAATAAAAAACTTTTCCTAGAACGAACAAAAGAACAACCTGAAGGAGAAAGCCCACCACCCGGAACAATACAATGTACATGAGGATGGAAAGAAAGATTTTGACCCCAAGAATGAAGAACCATAGTAACACCTATTTGAGCACCCAAATATTTCTTATCCAGAGCAAGCACAGAGAGAGTTTCAGCTGCTGACTTAAAAAGCAGAGAGTACAACAACTTCTGATTACAAAGAAACAAAGAATTAAGATCATGAGGAACAGTAAAGACCGTATGAAAATACGGGACAGGCAAAAGCTCAGAAGTACGATCCAAAATCCACTGCTCCTTATGCAAATTACCGCATTTAGGACAATTCCTATTGCGACAAGAATTATATGAGATCCTAGAATGACCACAAGAATCGCAAACATCCACATGACCACCCAAAGACGAAGTACGGCAACTCGTAATCGCATTGATAGCCTTCAAGCCTTCATAATGAATCAGATGAGATTCAATATAACTATCAGCGAAACGAGAAAAAACATCCTGTAACTCAAGCATCAAAATCACCCCCATCCAAAGGACTTTTCAGACCAAGAACCTGAGCATGGGTGAGATGGAGGTATTTAGAAGTAGACTGGATATCAGAATGACCCAAGAGCTCCTTAATTTGAAGGATACCAGCACCATTGTTTAAAAGATGAGTAGCAAAACAATGACGCAGAGTATGAACAGAAGCCTTCTTAGAAATACCGGCAACCATAAAAGCATCTTGAAAAACAAACTGAATTGTCCGAATGGAAATAGGCTTAGAATCAGGAATACCCGGAAAGAGCCAAAAATTAGGTCGATACAAATTCCAATACTCACGAAGAAGAACAAGAATCTTCTCAGATAAAATAGAATAGCGGTCCTTATTCCCCTTAGCCTGACGGACAAAAATACGCATATTAGAACTATCAATATCCGAAACCTTTAAATGAGCAGCTTCACTGACCCGAAGACCAGCAGAATAAATCGTAGAAAGAATAGCCTTATGTTTGAGATTATGAGTAGAATTAATGACCCGTAGAACCTCCTGAGGAGAAAGAATAACTGGAAGAAAAGACTTCTTTTTCACGCGAGGAACATGGAGCATATTCCATTCCCGGCAAAGAGCCGATTGAAAAAAGAATTTCAAGGCCCCATAGGCAGAATTAACATAAGCAGAGCTCAGATTTCTTTTAGAAATAGCATGATGAAGAAAAGCTCTGACATCATCGTAACCAGCAGCAGTAGGATGCTTGTCACAAAAACCAGCAAAACGGCGAATGTGACCCAGATAAGTCTTTTGAGTGCTTTTTGCAAAGCCTCTCAGCTCCATAGAGGTAGTCATTAATTGAAGATAATCTTGCATAGAAAAACACCTTCCTTTTTTCTTTGAGAATAAAGGAAAGTACTATAAACTGGTAGAAAGAAATTGGAAAAGCTACCGCGTAAGCGGTTTAGTTCAACAACGTACTCTCGTGAGGGTGCGGAACCCAAAAGGACTGCTCGGAATTTCGACACTCGGTGCCGCGCCACATCCCTTCGCTAACCGAGCCGCCTTGTCCTCGTCAAGAACTGGTAAACAGTTCTAAGACTCGAACTTCGCTTGTAAGCTCAGGGACGTCGGGAACACGGACGTTAGTCAAAATATAGCTTGGGTGTGTCCGGGCCTCCGGCCGTCGGGCATGAAGGAAGGATATATAAGATAGGTCATTCAAAAAGATTTAATCAAAAGGGAGGAAATGAAGTGAAAAAAAGTATCTTTATAGCCTTAATAATAATTGTTCAGTTTAGTCTTTATGGATGTGGAACTAGGACAACGACTGAGGATGCTGCACTTACACAGCAAATGTCATTATTAAATGAAAGAAATAAGCAATTAGAAGAGAAAATGTCATTGTTAAATGAAAAAAATAAGCAATTAGAAGAGAAAATTACGGTTCTTGAAGCAGAGAATAAATCTCTCAATGAATCAATTACAGAAAATGTAAATTCAATCAGAGATTTTCGGTTTTTAGAAATAGAACATGATTATTGTTATTATCTTCCTGAAATTATTGAAAAGAATTCGAAAAATGTATTCCACCCCGGGCTTCTAAAGGAAGGGGACCAGGTAGTCGGTTTAATAGTAGATGAGATTCAAGAGGGAAAAGGTAGAAAAGTTTCATTTAAAGGGCAGTTTAAATCAAAACTCAAGATAACAGAAGACAAGGATTATAAGTATGAAAAAACCACATATAAATTTGAAGTAGTTGATAGTTTTGATGATAAAGTACCTAAGGATATCTTTACATACAGTAAAAATAATCATATGGTGTATAGATTAGAAGATGAAAATGCTAATGATTTAATAAATGAGATAGGAACATCCCTTCGCGAAGGTGTAGAAGTGACCGTTGTGTTAGACAACTATTCAATTTCTTATGATTTATCTGATTTTGTAAATAGGGCACATTTTGTAAAATTATTGTCGATTGATTAAATCGAGATGTGAAGTTTATTTATAGTCGAAATTGGATTAAAGAGTATTATCCAGCCTAGGCCTCCAGCCGTGCGGCATCGTAAGTGCGGGTCTGTTAGACGAAATTTCATAAAGTATATTGTGAGGTATACAAAATGACAATAGAGAGGCCGCCAGAAGGAAGAACTAAAATAACAACTTCGAGTGAGGAAATAACAATAGAAATACCATCATATAAAAATATAATAATTGTCGTATTTCTATCAATATTTATGTTTATGTGGTGCTATGTAGAGCTTGTTTTATTACTATTTTTCTTTGTTAAAATACATGTGAGTTGTTATTGAAAGAGTATTTTTTGGTATATGGCTACTTGTTTGGTCACTTGTTGGATATATTCCGGGTCGAGTTTTACTCTGGAATATATCAGGAAAAGAAATTATTAGAATAAGAAATGGGATACTTTCAATTAGGAAAAAGTATTTATTTACAGGTCGTAAAAGAGAATATTTGATATCCAAAATTAGAAATTGGCAAGTTATTAATCCAAATACTATATATGGTCAAGGTCCTTTGGGCTTTATCTTTGTTTGGTATAGCAGAGGAGTGATCACTTTTGATTATGGTATAAATACTATTAGATTTGGATCTGGAATGAATGAAGTAGAAGGAAGTTTCATTCTGGAAAAAATAATTAATAGTCCTTTTTTAAATTAAATTTTGGAACTTCGTCTAACAATAGATTGCAATAAAGGCGCGGGAGGTTGTTCTTACAGGTGGGCGCGCCACATCTCCCGATCTAACCGCGGCAGCGGCCAGTTCGCTCGAACCTAACATAGGGGCTAATGAATAACCCGCAAAACCGCATGAAATAAGACTTTTCCCCTGAAAAATGATATAATTAAGTGCAAAGGAAATGCACGATATGGCTAAAAAAGCTTGCACATAACAACATTGTCAGGGGTGGTAAAAATGT
>JAHDSQ010000051.1 GCA_018432615.1 Clostridia bacterium | reverse complement strand
TACATCTTGTATTTTTGGTAATGAACTTGGAGAAAAGGTTAAGAGCCTTTTTACGCTCATTTTTGGAATCAATATATTGGAGCTGGTTAAGACCTGTTTTTTTGACTTGATGGAAAAACTGCGTTATTCATCAGCCCCTATTTAAATACATCATTAAAGCCAAAAAAACATTATAACACAGCATATGTACTATCAGATTATCAAGATGTGGACGAAGCAATCCCATCGTTGCACCGGTGATAATACCTACCAGCAGTAATTTCCCCCAACCTATCCTTTCCCCGGCGAAGGCAAAAGCTATACTCGCTAAAACCAGAGCTTCTGGAATTGAATAAATACAGATTTCCGATAAACTTAATTCAAGCATGACACACCTACTTTCTAAGTGATATTAACAAGTGCTGTTTCAAGCAGATTCTTTTTTATTGTTATCATCCCCCTTTTCTGCTAAATCTTTCTTCGGAAAGATCGATATCTTCCGTTTGTTAAGAAATATGGATAATATGATTGCTATTATCATTTGTATTAGAAATATAAGAAATGCTGTCTTTTCGTTCGCGAAAGACATATTATGATCAATCCCAAAAAAAGCTTCCAACACCGAAAACTTGAGGCCCTCTATCATAAGATAAATCGCACCACTCACAGAGGATCCTACAAAACTCTCAATCAAACTAGCCGCTTTGCTCACATAAAGCATTATTGTAATAATTAAATAGTACAATAAGATGTTTTGCACAATACTCCCAAGGTACGGACGAAGAGTTACCGTTATCAGCGAGGTAGGTATTGCTACCAGTAAAACTTTCCTCCATTTGAGCTTTGCCCCGACCAAAGCAAAAGCAATGGTTGTTACCACAATCGCCTCAGGAATTGAATATATCAATACCTGATAGATATTCAGTACCCTCATTATTCACCTTCTTTCCTTATTTTCATGGGAACTTTCCAAAACCATCAGCATTTTTTGTTATCATCCCCCTGTTCTGCTAAATCTTTCTTCGAAAAGATCGATACCTTCCGTTTGTTAAGAAATACGGAAAAGATTATTACTACCGCAAGCTGTGTTAAAAAAGTAATGTACCTTATTCTTTCATCCGTAAGAACTGACTCGTAATTGATTCCGAAAAATACGCAATGCATCCTTATGTTGATGTTTTCCAACGCACAATAAAACGCTCCCGCCAGGATTGTCCCCGCAATACTTTCAATCAATCCCGCTACTTTGTTTAAACGAAGTAAAATAATAAGTAGAACGTAGTAAACAAATGCATTCATCATCATGCTTCCAAGATGAGGTCTTAGTTGCACAATAATCAACGCTGCCGGTACTGCTACCAAGATTACCTTTTTCCACTTAAGCTCCGCTCCGGCCAGGGGAAAAATCATCGTAGTAAATACAATGGCTTCCGGGATTGAATAGATCAAAGTTTGCAATAAGGTTAACTTTATCATGATACCTCCTTGTTTTTCGGGAAAATCGATATTTTTCTTTTGTTGAGAAATACAGAAATCAAAGTTACTATTGTGAATTCTATTAAGAATATGAGATATGCTCTTTTCCCATCGGCAAATACGGCGTCAAAATCTATTCCAAAAAAAGCTTCCAATGCTAGAAAGTAAATAATCTCATTCATAAGATAAATACCGCCGGTCAAACCTGCACTTGCAAAACTTTCAAGAAACCCTGCAGTTTTAGTAATATAAAGCATTAAAGCCAAAAGAGAATAATACAGAATGTTATTTACCGATATACTGCTTAGATACGGACGAAGAGTCACTGTTATCAATGATGTTGGAATTGCTACTAAAAGAACCTTCCTCCACTGCAACTTTGCTCCGGCCAAAGCGAAAGCAATGGTTGTTACCACGATCGCCTCAGGAATTGAATACATCAATACCTGATAGATATTCAATACCCTCATTATTCACCTTCCTTCCTTGTTTTCAGAGTAATCGTTAACCATCAAATTTCTTTGTTTGTTGAGACTATCTCTTCCTTCGCCGCATTTTTTGCCTTAATTCTTGCACGAAAATCTTCATATCTCCATTTCGACAAAAAAGCACTGTAATTCTTATTCTTGAATATCACCTCATAAGAGCTCCTGTTATAAGGTCTGATGATATTGACCTTATTGACATTGACAAGAAACGAGCGGCTTGTTTTAAAGAACCTGTCCATATCCAATATTTCCTCGACCTGTCCAAGGGTGTAGTCTGAAACAAATTCATCATCTTCCGTATAGACTTTCGTCTTTTTGTAAAAGGCTTCGACAAAGTAGAGATCCCGTTCACGCACCATTGCCATCTCTTTCCCTACCTTGAACTCAACAGACTTCTCGCCGATGATCAGTCTTTTTCTCAGCCTATTCAATGTTTTAATCAACCTCTCCTCGTCGAAAGGTTTCTGGATATAATCAGCCGCATAGAGTTCTACGGCATCTCTGATGAATTCCTCGTGTGCCGTAATGAAGATAAATTCCGTCTCAGGCAGGCTGTCCCTGACTGCTTTGACTACTTCTATCCCTGTCATCCCGGGCATGAAAATATCAACAAGGGCAATCTCATGCTTGATTCTTTTAATCGTCTTGAGGAACTCCGCTCCCGTCTCGCATGAGGCAACCACTTCGAAATCTTCAAACGAAGATACTATTTTCACAATTTGCCTTCTCAATAATTCCTCATCTTCGGCTATTACGACCCTTAATGCCATAATTTCATCTCCCTTGAAAATGTATTTCTTCAGGATGAAAAAGCGCCGTTGCCCGACGCGTTTTAGTAGTCCCCGGCCTATTTGGTTTCCGCACCGGTATATGTATAATCAATATCGTTTCAGCAGTAATGCGACACTATGTAGTGTAGCTAGGCCATATTTATATAATATCTTGATTTTTATTAATAGTCAAATAAAATGCTTTTTGTGCGTTTTTTATAAATTAAACTGTTAATTCTTCCGCAGAAGAAAGAAGTTTGTCGGTAAGCTTGACTAAATCGTCGAGAAGAAAGTTAATAGATTGTAATTTTTCCGCTTGTCCATTTGAAATTCTGCTGACAACGTTTGCGGCGGAAACACTCGTTTTTATAGCTTCTTTGATTTTCCCAATAATAGCTTCAATTTCCCCAGTGGATTGACTTGTCATACCCGAAAGGTTACGCACTTCGTTGGCAACCACATTGAAGCCCCTCCCCATTTCACCGGCCCGGGCTGCCTCAATCGAGGCGTTAAGACCAATTAGGTTGGTCTGTTTAGCAATTTGTCTGACTGCTTCAAGGATACCTGCCGTTTCTTTTACCTGAGTATCAGCATCATCGGATACGGCTTTCATTTCCTGGCTTGTTGCCGAAAGCTCTTGCGCTTCGGCCGCTATTTCCTGCATGGTGGCTTGGATATTGTGCAGGGCTCCCTCTAGTTCTTTAGCTATTCCTACAAGGTTATCCCTGCGCTGTGTATTTTCCGAAACCCCCATTCCGCCGATGACCTCTCCCGCTTCGTTAAAAATTGGAATTCCCACCGCTATATAAGGTACACCGTAAAGACCGGCATCAATCTCCTGCACCACTCTCCGTTTCTCCCGCATTGCGATATATGCGGCGGCTCCTTCCTTAACAGGGTCTCCGACCTTTGCTTTGAGATCTAATGTTTCCGCAGGTATATACAGCAACCATTTCTCGCAGTCGCAAACAGCAACTCCTAAATCAGCCTGGGTAAATTGATTGATCATGGGGCTAACCTTTAAAATATAATCGAGCATGGTTAGTTCTTCCATTAAAAAGCCTCCTTGTATTTAATTCTATATTCCGAATTTTTATATTATATCCTTTTTTCCTATTATACCATTATTAATTCGGTTTGTAATTGATAAAAAAAAAGGAGAGCATCTCATTTTATAATGAGACTTCTCCTTGTATAACGTTCCTTTACTTAAACAATTCATCCCCGCTTCTATTTTCCAGTCCGGGGTGTATGTCGAAATGTACCACTCCCACCGCGGCTTTACCTGCAACCGCCTTTTTTACCGCTGCTGTCCCTTCAATGCCGAACCCTCCGCATAATTCTATTGCCGCTATCCCTTCAGCCACCAGCTTTTGGGCAGTCACTACCGCCTCATTGTAATCCTTTACGCCGACAGTAGTTAAGGATACCGCTTTCGTATCGATCACGGCCTGATCTTTTGCCGGATCAGCCTCAGGTGCTAAAAAGATAAAAGCTGCTTTTAAGGCCATTTTTCACCCTCCTTATCTCATAATTTTATGGTTTCGCTCGCATATATTTTTTAAATCAGAGCTTTGGCCGGTGAATCGATCAGCTTCAGGATAACAGCCAAAAATTCCGCCGCCGGTGCTCCGTCCAACACCCTATGGTCAAAGGCAAAAGAAAGACCCAGGGTGGGACGATTTAGCAACTGTCCCTCTATTATGGCCGGTTTCTCAACTATCCTGCCAATACCCAAGATTGAAGATTCCGGTCGGTTGATGATCGGAGTAAACCAAT
Organism: Clostridia bacterium; assembly: GCA_018432615.1. Taxonomy (GTDB): domain Bacteria; phylum Bacillota; class Peptococcia; order DRI-13; family SM3-B62; genus SM3-B62. The sequence continues at coordinate 33,623 of JAHDSQ010000051.1, read as the reverse complement.
CGACAGAACCGTATGCTCCTAAATTGGTGATGGTAAATGTACCACCGCTGATGTCTTCCCTTTCGATTTTATTCCCTCGGGCCTTATCTGCTAATTCCTTAATTTCTCTGCTGACCCTTGAAAGACTCTTTTTATTGGCATCTTTAATGACGGGAACAACTAAGCCGTTTTCCAAAGCTACGGCTACTCCAATGTTAATATTCCCCATGACCTTAATCAGATTTTCTGCCAGAACAATGTTAACCTTCGGCCTCATTTCCAGAGCCTTGGCGGCAATTTTAACCAATATATCGGTCAAGGATATTTTCTCATGCTCATCACTATCTTCATTGAGCATTCTCCTGAAGGCTATGAGATTTGCTGCATCAACACTTACATGATGCGTTACCTTTGGTATCGAACCCCAGCTGTCGAGCATGTTCTCGCCGATACTCCTGCGCATACCTGTATAAGGGATGGTTTCCAGCACGCCCGGTGCCTCTTGCTCTGTCTTCGCTGTAATCTCGTTAGCTGTAACTTTCTCAATGTCTTCTCTGGTAATACGCCCTCCCGGGCCTGTTCCTTTTACGCCTTTGTAGTCAATTCCTTTTTCACGGGCTATTTTCCTGGCTGCCGGTGTTATTTTTATTCTCTCTTCGGAATACTCATTTCTTTTTTCGGGGGATTCGTTACTTTGAATAGACTCTTGTGCAGTTTCCTGCACAACCTGGGGGACTTCTGTCAATAAATCAATTTCCTCCCCCGGTTCACCGATAACTCCCAGAGTGAAGCCTATAGGAACTTCTTCACCTTCCTTTACCAGGATTTTCAGGAGCACCCCTTCGGAGGGAGCTTCGACCATGTTGGCAATTTTGTCGGTTGTTACCTCCAAAATCTCCTCACCCTTTTTTACTTTATCCCCTTCTTTTTTTAGCCATTTACCCAATGTTCCTTTACTCATCGTTAAGCCCATTTTTGGCATTGTTATCTTAAATGACATTAATCCTTCACCCCTCTGATCTTTCTCCGGCCCATTTTTTGACCCTTTCATGCAAGACGCCTCTCACGTCCACAACCCTGGGACCGTCGAAGGTAAGTTTAATGCAGGCCTCTTCGTCTTCCTTCACCTCTACCTCCCGTTCCCCATCTAAGGCGATAATACAGGGTTTACGGATTATTCTCACCTCATCACCAATCATGATTTTTTTGTGCCCCTTAACTCCTACCTTCACTATCAAACCGGGGGCAATGGGTGATAAAACGGACCTTCCTTCGCCGCCAAACTCCAGGGCCATCCCCTCATCACTCTCAGGAATCACAGGCTCAATATTTCCTACTACCGAAGCAATGCCGATATTGTGCGGTTCTCCCCTGGTAACAACCGCCTGCAGCAATCGTTCCGTCTCCCAAATCGCTCTGGCTCCTACAAACCTATCGCGCAAAGTTACGGCATCAATTAAGGCAATATCAACCGGTTGCCCATTTTTATATATTACCAGCTTCTTTGAAGGCATCACCGCAGGGGGGCCATCGGCAATTCCCAAAGCCACAACCCCCGCCGCCATTCCTGCCACTGTTCCCTCAATCATCCCAGGGAACACATTATTAGTTCCGGTCGATACCGGCAAAAGAGGGATATTGCCACAGCCTTTAGCCACCATTCGGTTAGTACCGTCTCCTCCCAGGGTTACAATACAGCCCACACCGCTTTCTCGCATAAATATTGCTGCATTCAAGGAATCCTGCTGATCAGCGGTCAGCTCGATATCGGCCCTTTCCACTTCAAGCGAAACTTTATCCTCTTGTTTCAGGCCGTCCAGAGCTTGAGGAACAATACCGTAATAATCCGGCATATATAGTATCCTGGCGACTCCCACCGCTGATAAGCCCAGTATGATCCTCCGGACAATATTGACCTTCTCCTGATTGTCGAATACTGTACCATAAGACACCAGTCTCCTAATGTCCTTGCCTGAAGCCGGGTTTGCAATAATCCCTACCGTTGCCATCTCTGCCTCCCTCGTTATTCCCTAAGCAAACAGTTCTTTAACTGCCGCAATGATTTTTTCCTCACCGGGCACATAAGCCTTCTCCAGCACAGGACTGAAGGGCACAGGCGAATCAGGAGCTGTAACGCGCTTAATAGGAGCATTAAGATAGTCAAAGCCCTGATCCGCAACCAGGGCGGCTATTTCCCCGCCAAATCCTCCTGTTTTATTAGCCTCATGGACGATAACCAGCTTACCGGTCTTGGCTACCGAACTCAGAATACTGTCAATATCCAGGGGTTTCAAGGTGCGTGGATCCAGTACCTCCGCGCTGATTCCTTCTTTTTCCAAAGAAGCGGCAGCATTCATGGCTTTCCCGACCATCGCCGACCAAGCTACTATTGTTACATCCGAACCTTCCTTTTTAATATCGGCCTTACCCAGGGGAACGACCACATCCCCTTCCGGCACCTCGCCTTCTACCCCTAACAACCCTTTATGCTCTATATACATTACCGGGTTGTCGTCGCGGATGGCAGCTATCATTAAACCCCTGGCATCTGCAGCCACAGACGGCATAACTACCTTGATACCGGGGATATGGGTGAAAAATGCCTCCAGGCTTTGCGAATGCTGTGCCGCAGCCCCTACGCCCGCGCCACACGGCGTCCTGATTACCATGGGAACCTTAGCCTTACCCCCAAACATGTATCTCATTTTCGTTGCCTGGTTAAGGATTTCATCCATACAAACACCTGTAAAGTCTATGAACATTATTTCTACTATCGGACGCAGACCGCTGGCCGCCGCGCCGACAGCATGACCGATTATTGCCGTCTCGGTGATAGGGGTGTCTATAACTCGCTCCGGGCCGAATTCCTGATACAAACCCGCCGTCTGACCGAAACAGCCTCCAAAAATACCAACATCTTCTCCGGCTAGATAAACATTAGGGTCTTTGTTCATTTCAAAACGCATACCGTCCCTTAAGGCCTCAACATACGTCATTGTTTTCATTCTTCTCACCCTTTCTTATAGTAATATTAATCGGCGTATACATCCCTCAGAACGTCTTCCGGCTCAGGATCGGGACTGTTTTTGGCAAACTCGACGGCAGCTTCTATTCTTTCTTTCGCCGCATCTTTTATCGCGTTAAGCTCATCTTCGGCGGCGTATTCATATTCTACAAGCTTCTTCTCCAGCTTTATGATAGGATCTTTTTTGATCCAGGCTTCCTGTTCCTTAGCGTTCTTATATATTCCAGGGTCTCCCTCGAAATGACCGCGATGCCTCCAGGTCTTGCATTCAATCATGCTGGGGCCTTCACCCTTTCTGGCCCTCTTGACTGCTTCAGCGGCTGCCTCATATACAGCCATAACATCATTGCCGTCCACCGATACCCCCGGTATTCCGTAAGAGGCGGCTCGGTCGGAAATATCGCTGACATTCATATGGTCTCTTTGACAATTTGATATCCCGTAAAGGTTGTTCTCACACACGTATATCACGGGCAGTTTGAAAATTGAAGCTAAGTTAAGAGCCTCGTGAAAAGTTCCCCGGTTAGAAGCGCCGTCACCGAAAAAGCAGACGCAAACATTATCCTGTTTTTTATATTTGCAGGCAAAAGCCGCACCTGCCGCTATCGGTTGTCCCGCTCCGACAATACCGTTCGCTCCCAAGATCCCTAAGTCAACATCAGCAATGTGCATGGACCCTCCCTTGCCCTTGCAATATCCCGTAACCTTTCCCATTAGTTCCGCCATCATCAGGTCTATTTTGCCGCCCTTGGCGATGAGGTGTCCGTGCCCCCGGTGGGTACTGGTAATAAAGTCTCTTTCCGTTAGATTGGCACAAACCCCTGTTGCTACCGCTTCTTCCCCTATATACAAATGCACAAAACCCGGAATATATCCTGCGGCAAACAATTCCATCGCCTTTTCTTCAAAGGTCCTGATGGTAACCATGGTTTCATAAAAGCCTAATAATGTCTCCTTTGTAACTTCCATCTCTTCGCTCCTCCTTTTGTTAATACTCCACACACCTTATGCTCAGACTTCAATGTAAACCGTCAAGGCCGCCACAGCCATTACAATATTACTGCCTTTTGCCAGCTGCGGCAGATGCAGCCCCTGAACAATCAAACCGCCTTGAACAACCTCAATATCAGCAGTGCCAAAGGGAATGGCTTCTTTTATCTTTCTTGTATCTGCCTGTTCAGGATACGGCGAACCGATCTTGGCCTTGATATGCATCTCGTGTGGATCAGTAATTTCGAAAATATCCTTCAATCCGCACAGACATGATTTTGATACCGCATCTTTAACAGCACGTTGTGCCGCCTTCGTCACATCTTCACCGTGCATATCGATACCTACACCCATTTCAATAATTAACCGCTTGCGGCCCACTTCTAACACCTCCTTTTCCCCGTAATACAAACTATATTCTGACGTCTAAAACAATATGCCCACTACTGTTTATTCCTTAGTCTTCATTGACAGCAAAAACCATGCCCAATGTTAGATAAAAAAAGAAAAGCCCGTGTCCCGTATAAATCGGACATCTGCTTTTCTTTATCATGTGCCTTTGTAATTCTCTTGTAACATAACCGTCACCTATGTGTAACTTGCTCGGAACACCAAAATGACAGTTGGTCTTAGGTCTTAATTTTTAATCTGATAAGCCTTCATTTTCCGATAAAGTGTATTGCGTGAAATCCCCATTTCTTTTGCCGTCTGACTGACATTACCTCCGTTTTTATTCAGGCAGACTACTATTTTTTTCTTCTCTTCCTTGGCCGTAACTTCTTTCCGTTCTATTCTGCTCTTTAAATCCCCATGATATTCCTTTCCCTCTGTCCCTGCAGCATGCTTGATTTCCTCGGGCAAATCCGCTACCGTGATTTCCCTGTCCTCAGCTAAGCAAACAAGCCTTTCCACCACATTTTGCAGTTCCCTGACATTCCCCGGCCAATCGTACTCATGCAGATATGGCAACACTTCTTCGTCTATTTGCATCTTTCTCCCGTACTGAGCCTCGAATTTCTCCAGAAAGTGATGAAAAAGCAAAGGGATATCGCTCCTGCGTTCTCTGAGAGCAGGGATATATATTTTCAGCACATTGAGACGATAGTAAAGGTCTTGTCTGAAATGGCCTCTGGCTGTTTCCACGGCAAGATCCTTGTTAGTGGCACAAATTATCCGCACATCAACCGGAATTGTCCTATTACTTCCCAAACGAGTGACCTTTTTTTCTTGGATCACACGAAGCAAGGCTACCTGCTGCTCATTTGGCAGCTCCCCTATTTCATCAAGCAGGAGGGTTCCTCCCTCGGCTTGTTCAAATTTGCCGGCTTTTCCACCCCTGCAAGCTCCGGTAAAAGCTCCTTCATCATGGCCAAAAAGTTCGCTTGTCAATAATTCTCGCGGTATAGCGCCGCAATTGACCGGCACGAACGGACCCTTCTGCCGCAGGCTGTTTTTGTGAATGGATTGTGCAAAAAGCTCTTTCCCTGTACCGCTTTCTCCCAATAGCAAGATATTAGCCTTGCTTTGGGCAGCCGAACACGCCTTAAGCTTCGCTTCCGTCAGTTCCTTGCTTTCTCCGATTATATCTATGAAATTATATAGTTCGTTTTGGGTTGAAAAGCCTTTATATTGCCTTTTCGTTTCGCTGAGCCTCTTTAAGATAACGAGACCGCCTCCCCTTTCATAGCTACTGTTGTCAAGCCTTTCCCCAATAACTTGGTACTTTTGGGATTTTTTGTCCTTAATAGTGATATTTCCGAAATTTTCGGTATAATTTTTCGTTAGAACATCTTCCGTTTTTAACAGTTCCTGCAGTCTTTGCCCCATTATTTCATTCTCATGCCTGCCCAGTATCTCCCTAACCACCGGATTGATACTGATAACACGATCATTTTCATCTAATTCAATTAAGCCGTCGGACATTCTTTCGAATACACTGGATATCCGTTTGTTGATCAAGTAATGACTGCGAGTGAGTCTCATGGTCTGATATTGCATGGTAATTGTTTTAGCAAGCACTGTCACCAAAGCTAAGGAATGAGGATGAAAGCTACCGGAAGGTCCTGAGATATCAATTATCCCTACGATTTTGCCGCTGTCGTCAAAGACGGGTGAAGCCGTACAGGTCCATAACTGGTGTTTTTGACAATAGTGTTCTTCCCCGTTAACCTGAATCGGTTTTTCGATACGGACTGCCGTACCGATAGCATTGGTTCCTACGTCCTCCTCCAGCCAGCTTGCACCACGAATAAAATTAATTCTTCTCGCATTATCGATGATTTCCCGGTCTCCAAAGCTTTCGATAACCCGACAGTTTTCATCCGTCAGCACCAGCAAACAACCGGAGTTTTTTACCCAATCATAAGTATCTTTCATTACCGGCTTGGCAGTTTCGAGCAGACTATGCTTTTCCTCCAATACCCTCTTAATCTCGCTGCCCTCCAAGATATTCCTGCAGCGCCCGTCTTCCTGCCTGACCTTGGCAGTATAGCTCCTGTCCCAGGACTCTTTAATAACCATTGCGTGGCTGTGGCTCCAGTGTTCAAAGAAATTGTGTCCCGCAGCCATCTTACAACACCCCCACGGACTTTTCTTATTTTAGTAACTATTCAATATATATTGAAAAAATCCTGCAAGAGGTTTTACTGCACACATCAAAAAAGGAATGGTGCATCGTCAACTGACGAGGTGCCATTCCTTTTTCTTTATACTCACATTCCATCTTTACTTAGCTTTACCTGGCTGTCGGTGGCCAATGTATGGTTTGATTATTCACGGCCAAGGCAGCTTCGGCTACCGCTTCACTGACTGTGGGATGGGCGTGTACTGTTGAAATCAATTCATCTACAGTTGCTTCCAGCCTGATTGCCATTGCAGCTTCGGCAATCAGATCTGTAACCCGCGGTCCTATCATATGAACACCAAGAATCTCTTCATACTTGGCTCCTGCAAGGATCTTTATCTGGCCTTTGCCATTGTTCTCAATGACAGATTTTCCGTTACCCGCCAGAGGAAATCTCCCCACCTTGTAAGGTATGTTTTTCTTTTTCAATTCGTCTTCCGTCATGCCTACCCCGGCCACTTCCGGCTGTATGTAGATACAGGACGGTACCGTCTGGCGATAATACGCAGGTTCATGACCGAGGGCATGCTCAACAGCCGCGACTCCCTGAGCTGAAGCGGCATGAGCCAACATCAACTCTCCGTTGCAATCGCCGATTGCGTAAATGTTGGGGATATTGGTGGCAAATAAACTATTCACTTTGATCCTTCCTCTTTCCGTTGCTATCCCCAGTTTTTCCAAACCGGCACCTGTCGAATTTGCCCTGCGCCCCACTGCCATCAGTATTTTTTCGGCCTCAAGCTCATGTACTTTCCCCGCCTTTTCCACTTTGGCGATTAACCCGTTTTGCCCACGCACCGCCTCGGTCAGCTTGGCTTCATTCATGAACGTAACGCCTCTTTGGCTCAATTCTTCCCGCACCTGAATCGCCAACTCACTGTCTACGGGGGGTAAAATCTCCGGTAGCATTTCGACAACCGTAACCTTACAACCTACTGAGTTGTAAAGAGCCGCCAACTCTATACCGATTACCCCTCCTCCGACGATTACCATTGAGGCGGGAATCTTCTCCAAGCTTAAGGCAGCCGCGCTGTATATCACTCCCGGCAGTTCGGAACCCGGGAAGTTCAACTTAACGGGGCTTGAACCTAAGGCAAGTACTATATAGTCGGCAGGAAGCTCTTTACTAGCAGCCCCAACGACCGAAACCGTGTTTTTATCTTTCAGGACTCCTTCTCCCTGGTGCACCTCGACACCGTTAGCTTTTAACAAGCCTTTTACGCCACCGACTAAGCGATCCACAACCACCTGTCTATGCTTTTGTAAGCCAGACCAATCAATACTGCATTTTTCGACCTTGAGTCCGATCGGGGATGCTGATTTCACAGCTTCATAAAGTTCAACCGTATGAAGCAGTGCTTTGGTGGGAATACAGCCCACATTAAGACAGGTTCCTCCTAGGTTTCCCTTTTCGATAAGATGCACTTTTGCTCCTAATTGAGCCGCGCGAATAGCCGCTACGTATCCACCCGGTCCTCCGCCTATAACAATTATCGTTTTCTGCAACAGTGTTCCCTCCTTAATATGACCCGGTTATATCAACAACATCGGTTCTTCCAGGTACTGCCGTACCCTTTGCATGAACTTCGCAGCCAGAGCACCGTCAATCATACGATGGTCAAAGGAAAGACAAAGTGTCATGATTGGGCGTATTTCAATATTCTCCCCTATAACCACCGGTTTCTTCACTATCCTGCATACTCCAAGGATAGCACTCTCAGGAGGATTGATGATAGGTGTAAAATGATCCACCCCAAACATCCCTAGGTTAGTTACGGTAAATGTGCCGCCCTGCATATCATCGGGCAACATATTCCCGCTACGTGCTCTTTCCACAATTGTTGCCAGATCTTCCTTGATGCTGCTGATGTTCTTCCTTTGAGCATCCCTAATTACAGGCACAACCAGTCCGCTATCTATCGCGACGGCAACACCAACATTGACGTTTTTATGCTTCTTGATGCCTTCGGCGGTCCAACTGGCATTCACTTCCTCGTAATCCTGTAGAGCCTGAGCCACACACTTGACGATTATTTCTGTGTAGGAGTATTTCTTTTCTGTGGCCTTTTGCAGGTTATCTTTAAGTTTTCCGGCCATAGTCATATCCACGTCTACACTCAAGGTCACATGAGGAGCCGTATTCCAGCTTTCACTCATCCTCTGGGCAATAACCTTCCGAATTGGTGTCAACGCCACAACCTGACCTTCTCCGGCCCCCGTTTCGGCTGAAGGCATACTTCTTCTTACCGCAGCAAGTACGTCTTCCTCGGTTATTCTGCCTTCCTTCGCTATTTCCTCTAACTTCAAACCGTACTCCTTGGCTGTCTTTCTAGCCAAGGGAGTAGCAGTTACACTGCTTGCACCCTTTTCTTCGCACGACAGAACGTCTCTTTCCACTATCCGGCCACCCGGTCCTGTTCCTACAATATCCGCAAGCTCTATACCTTTGTCTCTTGCAAGCTTGCGGGCTGCCGGTGAGGCCTTGATCCACTCACCCGCATTCGTCCTTGCCTTAGTGGTTTCTTTTTCCGGAGCAGCAGTCTCAGCACGTTGAGGGGAATCTTCCACTTCATTCTGAACTTTTCCCTCTACCGGCTCTTCCTGCGATACACTTTCACCGGCAGCACCAATCACAGCTATGGTGGCTTTAACAGCCACACATTGGCCTTCCTCTGCTGTTATCTTCAACAGCACTCCGTCCTCAGGGGCTTCCAGCTCATTAGTTATTTTGTCGGTTGCGATTTCCGCCAGCACTTCCCCTGTTTTGACCTGATCCCCTTCCTTTTTATACCACTTCATTATTGTTCCTTCTGTCATCGTCAGCCCCAATTGAGGCATTACAATATTAGTTGCCATTTATTTCCTTTCCCTCCTCCTAGCGACAAAGTTCTTCAGCGGCCTGTACGATATCATCAGTCTGTATCTTAACAAGTTTCTCTAAAGCCGGACTGAAAGGTACCGGTACAAATGGAGCACCCAATCTTTTTATGGGAGCATCCAAATAATCCAGCATTTCCTCGGCAGCCATAGCCGCTATTTCAGCACCAACTCCACCAATCTTCACGGCCTCATGAACAACCATCAGTTTCTTTGTTTTTGCCAAAGATTCAAAGATGGTCTCCTTGTCAATAGGGGATATTGTACGCAGGTCTATCAGCTCTGCCTTGATTCCTTTATCCTCTAATATTTTCCCTGCTTCCTTCACCCTGTTCATCATCAACGAATAGGAAACTATGGTCAAATCTGTTCCTTCTTTAGCCACATCCGCTTTACCGATCGGCACAAAATGTTCACCATCAGGAACTTTCCCCTTCATGGGGAAAAGCCCTTTGTGCTCGAAATATATTACGGGGTTATCATCCCTGATGGCGGATTTGAGAAGACCCTTGGCATCTGCAGGATTTGAAGGTATTACCACCTTAAGTCCCGGTACGTGTAAAAACCACGCTTCAATGCTTTGGGAATGCTGTGCTGCCGCAGAACGCGCAATACCATCCGGTGCTCTTAATACCAGGGGCATCGTTGTTTGTCCACCAAACATGTAACGGATCTTGGCCATTTGATTGAATACTTCGTCCATGGCCACACCAAGAAAATCGGCGAAGTGCATGTCAACAACAGGACGCATGCCAGCCATTGCTGCTCCAACACCGGCACCGACAATGGCTGTCTCGGTAATAGGTGTGTCCCTCACCCTCTCTGTTCCAAACAACTGCGGCAAACCCCTAAATTGGCCGAAGATTCCTCCTTGCCGGGCTATATCTTCACCCATGATAAAGACTTTTTCATCACGTTCCATTTCTTCCTTCATTGCCTCTAAGGTTGCTTCTGAAAAACTTATTTCACGCATTTGCTGTTCCTCCTTTATACGTATAAGTCCTGATATAATTCTTCAGGCTCGGGACTTGGACTTTCACTGGCAAATTTAAGTGCTTCGTTGATTTCCTTTTCAATCTTTTTATCTATTTCCTGCATTTCTTTTTCAGTCATGAGACCTTTTTCCGTTGCTTTTTCCTTGAACCGCGCTATCGGATCATTTTCTTCCATTACTTTCTTTACTTCTTCTTTGGTGCGGTACATTTCGGGGTCTCCTACAAAATGTCCTTTAATCCGATACGTCTTGGCTTCAATCAAAGTCGGTCCCCCACCTGACCTAGCTCTATCCACTGCCTTTTCGGCCTCTTTGTATACCTCAAATACATCATTGCCATCTACTATTACTCCCGGAATACCGTAACCTATGGCCCGATCCGCAATGTTTTCAATTGCGGTTGTCGTCCGGTACGGAGTCGTAGAGGCCCACTGATTATTTTCGCAAACAAAAATCGCCGGTAATTTCCAAGCTGCAGCCATGTTAATAGCCTCATGAAAAGTACCTCTGTTGGAAGCTCCATCACTGAAAAAGCACACCGAGACATTATCTTTGTTTTGCAGTTTACTGGCTAAGGCAGCACCTGTCGCCAGGGTATAGCCTCCACCAACAACTCCGTTGGCTCCCAACATTCCGACACTGAAATCGGCAATATGCATCGATCCGCCTTTTCCTTTGCAGTAACCGGTCCTTTTACCAAATATTTCCGCCATCATGTATTTGACTTTTGCACCTTTGGCAATGGTGTGTCCATGTCCACGGTGGGTACTGGTGATGAAATCGGTATCACGCAGGTTAGCACACACCCCTGTTCCGATGGCTTCTTCACCTATATAGAGGTGCACAAAGCCAGGTATTTCCCCTTTGAGAAAATATTCATTAATTGTTTCTTCAAACTTTCTAATGCGAATCATAGTAGTGTAAAAGTACTTAACTACCTTGCTATTGAGTTTATCCATTTCACTACCTCCTGTTATTTATTGGTGTCATATACCACATGCTGTTAATTTATGGGCCTTTTTAGGCTCAAAATAGACAAAAAAAATATATGGAAGCAAAATATTGCCGCACAACAACATTGCATCACAGTTATCGGCACTGCCGAAAAATATTCTTTTATCAAGATTAGCAACAGGACTCTTCTTTTTCTCTTATCCTGTTTTTTTATGCTACATGCCTACATACCCATGAGATTTGGTAACCAGAGTGAAATAGAAGGTATGTAAGTTATTAAGAGCAATACAGCTATGGAAGCCAGTATAAACGGAACAACCGACCTGGCAATTCTCTTAAGCGGTACGTCTGCGATATTACAAGCCACATAAAGGTTAACTCCTACCGGAGGCGTAACCTGTCCGATTGCCAGGTTAACAGTCATGACAACCCCAAAAACCAGGGGATCATAACCCAATTGCATGATGACCGGCAAGAGTATCGGAACAAGAATATAATATGCAGATATGGCATCAATGAAGCAACCTGTGATTAAAAGAAGTATGTTGATCAGTAGTAAGATGACATATTGGTTAGAACTAATACTTAATATTAATTCTCCCGCAGTGGTTGCTATGCCTTCCGTGGTAACCACCCAAGCGAACAGACTGGCATTAGCGACAATAACCATGACAACGGCCGAGGAAACCGCTGAATCGACTAATACCTTAAATAGATCCTTGATCTTTATTTCCCTGTATACAAATATACCTATGATCAAACCATAAACCACAGCCACGGCTGCCGCTTCCGTCGGCGTAAAGATGCCGCCGTAGATACCCCCTAAAATGATTACAGGAGTCATTAATCCCCAAAATGCATCTTTAAAAGCCGCAAGCGTTTCCCTAAATGGAGCCTTGTCTTGCAAACCATATTGCTTTTTTAACGTAAGAACCAAACTTGTAAGTATCAATCCGGCTCCAATCATCAATCCGGGGACAATACCGGCGATAAAAAGCTTTCCGATGGAAACTTCGGCAACAACGCCATATACTACAAAGGCTATACTGGGAGGAATGATGATACCGATGGCCCCTGAAATGGACAAAAGCGCTGAAGACATTCCTACATCATAACCGGCCTTCACCATAGCAGGAATCAAGATGATCCCCAAGGCCGCAACTGTTGCCGGACCTGAGCCCGAAATAGCGGCAAAAAAGCAAGACGTAATAACCGCTACTATCGCCAAGCCTGCCGGCAAGTGTCCAATTGATTTATTTGCTAAATTAATTAGTCTTTTGGAAATACCCGACTTTTCCATAATAATACCCGCCATAATGAAGAAGGGTATCGCCAAGAGTGTAAACCTTGATATGGAAGAATACATAATCATTGGGAACATCGAAAAGGGCATATCCATCAAATAAAGTGCAACTAAACTTGATCCTCCTAAGGCTACGGCAATAGGCACGTTCAAGATCAGTAAAATTGCAAATACGACAAATAATCCGACTGCTGGTGACATCTTATTCCTTCCCTCCTCTTAGTTCATTGTAGCCAAGTTCAATAAATCTGATTATCATAAAAATCGAACCAATCGGAATTGAAAGGCCAAATATCCATTCCGGGAAGCCCATTGCGGCAGTGGTTTGTCCGTAATTATATTGCGATATAACCATATCTACACCATATTTGCACAGTATCACGAATAACACCACAGAGCACACCACACCAAAAATAGTAACTATCTTCTGCATTTTGGGACTTAACAAATCCGCTAAAGCACTAAATCCCAAATGACCCTTCCTTTTAACGGCAACAGCCCCTCCCAAAAAAGTAACCCACACGAAAAGAATACAAGTGATTTCTTCGGTGAAGGCCCAAGAAGCATGCAGTATATAACGAGAAACAACATTGCAAAAAGCAATAGAGGTCATCACTGTTAGGCAGATACCGATTAAAGTTTCTTCTGTATATTCCAATATTTTCAATATTATCACTCCTAGTCATGAGGAGCCTCGGCTCGAAGATAACTTCGGCCAAGGCTCCTCTTAAGCACATATTATCTAAAGAGGTCGATGACATCCTCGCCAATAATGGGTCCATATTGTTCATACACAGGTTCTACCTGCTTCTGGAAGGCAGCAATCTCATCGTCAGTAAGCGTGGTTACCGTCATACCCTGTTCTTCAAAGAACTTGACCTGGTCGCCGACTTTTTCCCTGTTGAGGTCACGCTGGAAATCCATGGCTTCTTCCGCAGCATCACTCAGCAGTTTTTGAGTGTCTGCATCGAAACCGTCAAACAGTTCCTTGTTGATTCCAAGGATTAAAGCATCATAAGAGTAGTTCCAGAGAGAAATGTAGTCTTGAACTTCGTAAAGCTTGGAGGAATAAATAACGTCTGTGGGGTTCTCCTGTCCGTCTATGGTGTTCTGCTGTAATGCCGTAAATACTTCAGCAAAGTTCATAACGGTAGGATCTGCTCCAAGTGCTTTGTACAAATCGGTATACATCTGTATTCCCGGTATCCTGATTTTAAGTCCACTCATGTCAGCCGGACTCTTAATTTCTTTCTTGCTGTTGGTTATCTGCCTGAAACCGTTTTCACCGTAGGCCAGACACTCAACACCTTTTTCTCTCAGCATTTCTTTGAATTTTTCACCGGCAGCGCCATTGATTAATTTCTCATCAACCTGTTCTTCGGTTGTCAAAAGCCACGGTAAGCTGATAACTCCGTACTTCGGATCGATAACCGAGTAGATTATGTTGGAGTGGAGAGTAAGGTCAGTTGCACCCGCCTGTAGCATTTCAATACCCTTCGGCTGGTTCCCGCCGGAGAGCTGCTCATTGGGATATACGGTGATTTCGATTTTGCCGTCGGAACGCTCTTTTACCAACTCGGCAAATTTCTTAGCCCCGATTGTCCAGGTGGAACTATCGGCAGTTGTGACACTCATTTTTAATTTAACAGGCTTAACTTCCTCTTGGCCTCCGGCGGCCGGTTCTTCCTGGCTTTTGTTACAGCCCACAAACACCAGCGATACGCATAGCAGCGCTACTAATAAAACAATCCAAGTCTTTCTCACTCTTTTCTTACCTCCTAATTTTTATTAAATACGCTAATATAAAATAATTTTCTGTCCTGTTTTCCTTCACCTCCCATATAGCTTGTTGAATATTTTTTTAGTTATCTTCGTAAAAGACCTCGCCACACATACATATTAATAGCTTGCAATTACTGTGCCAATTATAAGAATCCCGTAATAGCAAGGCTTTCAACGCATATTGAAAGAAAAGCCGAAGTGAGGGTTTGTTCAATTTTTGCACACTCCAGAGCCCGGCAACCTGAGCCCTTCAAGAAACAGAGTTGCTATGATTTTGAACAGTGTCATTATTTCTAACACTTAATACCATAATTTCTCATTTTGCAATACAAGGTGTTGCGCGCTATTCCCAATAAATTTGCTGCTTGACTGATATTACCCCTGCAAAATTCCAGTACTTCACGAATTGCCTCCTCTTCGACCTGTTTTAAAGTACCGAAATGATAGTACATGCTTATTCTTTTCTTATGATTATTAAGTATATTTTTAGGTAGGTGCTCGGGAAGAATCACTTGATTCTCAGCAAAAATAACGGCTCGTTCTAACGCATTTTCCAATTCCCGGACATTCCCCGGCCAACTGTAGTTCTCCAGGATTTCGGATGTCTTTTCGTCCAGTCTGCATACTCCGTCTTCCTTAACATACTTTCTCAAAAAGTATCCGGCTAAAAGGAGAACATCTCCCTTTCTTTGATGTAAAGGGGGGATATTTATCGTTATAACATTGAGCCTCCAAAAAAGATCTTTGCGAAACGTGCCCTCTTCCATTTCCCTTCTCAGTTGCTTATTGGTAGCGGCTATTACCCGAACGTCAACAGGTATTGTTTTATTTCCCCCTACTCTCGTTACCCTTTTTTCTTGCAATACCCTTAAGAGTTTAACCTGCATATCAATAGGCATTTCCCCTATTTCATCCAGAAAAATAGTTCCACCGGCGGCCATCTCGAACTTACCCGGACGTCCACCCTGTCGCGCGCCGGTAAATGCACCCTCTTCGTAACCAAAAAATTCTGCCTCTATCAGATCCCGAGGTACGGCACCGCAATTGACCGCAATAAATGGACCGCAGGCACGACTGCTTTCGTTGTGGATCGCCTGGGCAAAAAGCTCCTTTCCCGTTCCGCTCTCTCCCATTAATAGCACATTGGAAAAACAATGTGCAGCGGTTACTGCTTGTCGCTTGGCCTCGAGTATTTCTTTGCTTTCCCCAACAATATCGGTCAAATCAAATTGGGCTTGGGCACCAACCATCTGGTTAACCAAGCTCTTTATTTCCTTGATTTCTCGGAATACGTCTACAACTCCGTCAATCTCTCCGTTTTCATCCACTATGGGGATGGCGCTCTTCACGAAATGTAGTCTGCCTCTCTTTGAGTTTATGATAAACTCTTTATTCTTATAACCTTTGCCTGCGTTTAAAACATCAAGAATAACAGGTCGGAAATCTACGATTTCAGTGACATGTTTGCCGATAGCCTTCTTTGCGTCATACAGTAAAATCTTGCTGGCACTTTTATTCATGTATGTAATAATCCCGTTGCGATCAATCGACAAAATCCCTTCTGTCACCGCGTCCATTACCGCACGATGATAGCGAGCGGTAAGCATCATCTTTTCGGAAGCCTCCATGACCTGCAGCTGATTCTCGATGGCCATTTCAGCCGCCACAAGCATTCCTAAAGTATGCAGGTGAAACTGTTCGCTCCTTCCCGCCATACTCAAGACAGCAAGCGGCTTCCCGGAAGCATCCTTAATCGGGACTCCCGAGCAAGTCCATTTCCTTTGCTCATAACAGTAGTGTTCCTTACCCGAGATTTGAATAGGCCTTTCTTCTTTTAAAACCATATTCACAGCCGTTGTTCCGACACAGTCTTCACTCCAGTTTGCCCCCACTTGAAAATTAGAATCTGATTTATATTCCTCCAGAACCTTCTCTTCCCCCACCACGTGTAGGACAGTTGCATCATTGTCGGAAAGGAAAATGATAAATCCCGAACCTTCAACTATATTGTAAATGTTCTGCATATAAGGTTTAACAACTTGCAGCAAAGGATATTTCTCCCTAAGCCTTTGCTGTAATTTCTCGCCTTCCATGACCTTATTTGTTTTCCTTAAATAGGGATCGATTCCCCAAGCCCTACACCTTTTCCAAGATGCCAAAATATTGGAACGAATGTAATGTGGTTCTTTCCCGGTTTGGATAAAACTAAACCATTCATCGTCCAAAGTGATCTTCTCTTTCCTAGTTATCGGCGCAATGTTAACGGAAATATCAACCACCTCCTACTCCCACTCATTATTTTGGTCACCATCATACATTAACAATACAAACAGGCACACTACCACCAACTATAATATATATATAATCCTCTTACCTTATCTTAGTTGTTTTTATTTTAATTGTCAATAATATTGCTTTAATTAAGCTATTGCTGAATATATCCAATTTATCCGGGATGCCTCGCATTTGCGAAATTATCATTTATTGGGAACATCTCCTTTGAAAAAATTATAGTCCCGGGATAAACCCGGGACTATTAACTATGCTATTTCTTCTTCATCGCTATGTTAAGACAAACGGCCAAGCCACCCCACAAAAAACCGCATCCGACAACCATCATGATAATCGCGCCGCTATTCATCTTTGCTTACCTCCTCATTAGGCTGTAGCATCACATTGTTTTTGCTTTTCAGGTTAGAGAAAATGATTCCAAGAACAAAGCAAGCAATCACGACTCCCCACCCAAAAATAAGCAAGGCAGTGGATGAATACCCTTCGTAAGGCACTCTGATATTTTCTATAATGGTCATGATTACCATAACACCAAGAACCAGGGGAGTTACAAACTTAATCATAACATTCCACCATCCACCGACCGTAAAATCGGAGTTCTTGTTGGCATGTTGTCTGAGGTCTTCAAGGTTAAAGAACCAACCGATTAGAATAACCTCAATCAAGCCACCGATAACAATACCCATATTGTTAATAAAGTAGTCAACAATATCCAAAAGATATAACCCGGCCTTTGTTGCAAATAAGAGACTGATAACAAACGCAACGCCGCAACAAATGTTAAGTGCCTTCTGTCTGGGCATATCAAACTTGTCCCTGACCCCCGCCAGAAAAGCCTCGATGATCGACATGCTGGAGGACAGTCCCGCAAACAATAAGGTACCGAAGAAAACCGCCCCGATGACTCCTTGCATAGCCGGCAAAGTACTGATGGCCTGCGGGAACACAACAAAGGCAAGACCTACACCCGCAGTAGCTACTTCCTCCACGGGAACCCCCTGTGCCTGAGCCATATAACCCAGAATGCTGAAAACACCAAACGCGGCAAAAAGTGAAAATCCATGGTTACTGAAGGCTGTAATAAATGCGTTGTTGACTATATCCGTCTTTTCCGGCAAATAGCTGGAGTAGGCGATCATAATCGCAAAGGCGATACTCAAACTGAAAAAGACCTGTCCGTAAGCAGCGACCCATACCTTAGGATTGGCAATCTGTGACCAGTCCGGGGTAAAAAGATAATTTAAACCGTCGACAGCTCCGGGCAGAGTAAGACCACGAATCCCGATAATACCAACCAACACCACCAATGCGGGAATCAGAAACTTGTTGGCTCTCTCGATCCCGCTTTTAACACCCTTAGAAAGGATAGAAAAGTTCAAAACCCATACAAACAAAAGCGGGATAAGCACCTTCCATTGGAATCCTCCCAACTGTAAGGGCCCATCGCTTAATCCCAGATATTCACCGAAAAAGAACCCGCTGGTATCAGCGCCCCAAGCCTGAGTAAAAGCAAAGAATATATAGCTTAACGACCAGGCAACGACAGCCACATAATACACGGTAATAAAGAAGGCAACCGCAGCCTGGAACCATCCCAGCCATTCCCATTTTTTATTCATTTTTGCAAAGGCCACGGGAGCTCCTGCCCTAAACTTATGCCCAATAGTGAATTCCAAAATCATAATGGGAATACCTGCAGTTATAATTGCAAAGAAATAAGGAATTAGAAACGCACCGCCTCCATTTGATGCACATGCATACGGAAATCGTCAGATGTTCCCCAGTCCGATTGCGGAGCCTATAGCGGCAAGGATAAAGCCTACCCTAGTGCCCCATTGATCTCGAGCCATCTTTTAACCATCTCCCTTTATATATATTTACTCCATTTCCTATTATATCGCCCTCCACTGACCATGTCCATGATAAACCCATTCTATTTAGCTTAATATAGTCTTTTTACACGTGTTTCGACAATTCTTTAGTTTTTGTGGATTGAACTGCCACCAATAAATTCCCGCATAATAGAATTAAGGGGAACAGCCTCAGGGGATAACTCCGGGAACATGGCAATCAAATCTAATAACCGCTTGGCATCTGAATATTCGCTCTCGTTTCGGTCAATTGCTTTCAGCAGCGGATAGGCGTATTTTTTCAGAACGGGAATCTCATATACCAAGGCGGAATTGAACATAATATCCGCATCTTCCTGATATGGAAAAATGTTTTTTTCCTCACCGCGCCGCACAGACTGCCAGCGTTTTAGAGTATCCAGCGCGTTCTGGGAACGATAGTTCTTGTCTCTGACAATACGCCGCAGAAGACGAGTATCGGTAGTTTTAATGCGGTTACTGTCATCAATGAGAAGCTGTGTTAAGGCGCTGATATAGATCTTATACTTATTCTCGCGCCGAACGGACGGCGTTAGTTTTTCGTTCAGGGCATGAATTCCCTCGATAATTATTGGATTATTCTCCTCCACCTGCAACTTTTGTCCGCCCTTTTCCCGTACACCCCTTTGAAAATTAAAAAAGGGGCACTCTACTTCTTCGGAAGCCATCAGCCTTTGCAAATGTTCGTTGAAAAGAGTAACATCCACGGTTTCTAACGCTTCAAAATCGTACTCTCCTTTTTCGTCCAACGGGGTTAGGTCACGATCGACAAAATAGTCGTCTGTGGAGAGGGCCACCGGCTTTAACCCTAAAACGCGCAGTTGTATGGCCAGTCTCTGAGCAAAGGTGGTTTTTCCCGACGAGGAAGGGCCTGCAATCAAGATAAGGCGAAGCCTGTCGCGGTGGGCATAAATAACATCGGCTATTTGTGCAATTTTTTTCTCATGCAAGGCTTCATTCACATGAATAAGCTCTCTCCCTCCGTTGGTATCGTTTCCCAGTTTGCTTAGGAGTCCAGACATGTTGCAAACGCCTAGGATTTCTGCCCATTTTGCAGATTCATTCCATATTTGCCCCAACTTAGGCAGGTAAAGGCAGGGCGCAACAACTGACGGATCGTCTGCAGCAGGAAAACGCAGTAAGAAGCCATTCTGATACAATTCAAGCTTAAACACACCTAAAGCCCCTGTCCCGGCGGCCAAAACAATGTGGGAATAGTAAGAATACGAACCGGCAGAGTACAGGGTTACATTCTCTAGGTCCAATTCATGCAATAGTTCGACGGTATCATCATGGCCGGACTGCTTCAGCAGCTTTTTAGCCTCTTCTTTTGGTAATAATTGAGGAACAATTGAAATATTTTCTTTCACCAACTCGCGCATTTTTGCTTCCAAGGCAACAATCTCTAAAGCCGGCATGGACTGAAGTCCTTCTATTTCACAGTAATAGCTTTTACCCATGGAATGCCTCACGATAACCCTATAGCGTGGGAACGCCTCAAAAACAGCCTTTGTCAAAAGCATGACCAGGCTCTGGCGATATACCCTCAAACCATCCTCTGTTGTTAAATCCAAAAATTCCAAGTTGCCGGACTCTTTCACTTCTTCATGCAATCCCAACAATTCATTGTTGTATCTTACGGCAACGATAGGCGATAAGCCCCCATCAGACAAACGCTCGACAAGCGACAAAAAAGTTACTCCCGCTGTCACCTTAAATGATTTCCCACGGTAATTCACTGTAATCATTTGTTCTCTGCTAACGCTTCTTCTCGGCAAAACAATCTCCCCTTTCACGTCCAATAAGTATTTGTAGTGATATCCACCCGGAAATCATCATTCGTATTAACATACTTTAGCAGGTTTGAGCCTTACCCCATATATATAATAAGAGGAGGAATAAAAATGCAAAAACCTTTTTTCAAAATCCATTATGGAAAGCCTCAAAACAACACGGAGAACAAAAACAACTACACCAGAGATTGTGTTAGCTTGAACCTTTGGGGTATAAACTTATCTGTCTTGCGTGAAACCACCTCTGATACTCCTGCCGAACTATCCGTAATCCTGCCTCGTGCGGAATACCGTCATCAATGCTCTCATGAACATCCGGGAAGCTGCAGCACAGAAATGATCATCAGCAGCATCACTGTTGTCATCTCACCTCAAAGGTAATTGTGGTCACATTATACATGAAGATACCTTATTCCTCAAGCAAGGACCGGCGTATTTGTGTTTACTGTTTACCATATCAAGGAAGGCCTCCAGACGCGTTTCCAGACCCGTTGCACTCTGATGCCCGTCCAAGGCCATGCTCATTATGGGAATTCCCTCTTGAACACACATTCTATTCAAGGCACTATGGGCCACTATTTCAGGCATGCATCCCAAAGGAAACAATTGGAGCACGCCGTCTACAGACAGTTCCCTCATCCTCCTGGCACCGGCAACCGACTCAAGGCCAAAGCCTCCCACATGATTTTTTAAATACGGAAAAGCTTGTTGCAACAGCGTTTCTCTGTACCTCCCCTTCCTCCAGGGAAATAAAGCATTCGGTAACCAGTTTACGACGGATATTTCCTTATACACACTTACTCCTCTCTCCATGAGGAATTCTTCTATGCCATGATTAGCATAAGGTTCCAGCAAAGTATAAATATCTCCGACTAATCCTATTTTGAGAATCCTTTCTTCCGGATGCCTTGCCATTTCCCCGACATATTTAAAGATTTCTTGCTCTATCCTTTGTATTTCTCTTTCGTCGGATATCCCCTTAATTTTTTCTTCCCAGTATAACATCGCCTCATCAAAACCCTTTTTATCTACCGCATAGGCCCGACCTTCTCTTTTTATCTTTCTTAAAAATTCTTCACAGGCCAAAAGACGCCAAGAAAAACTCACAGCCCGAATCAAGCGAGACCAAGAAGCATCTGTGTTATTTCTAATAGTTCTATAGCTTTGATATATATGGCCTCTGTCAATAATTAATGTTTGAAAATCATAACCTGCCTCTTTAAGTATCTTTTCGGCCAAATAAATAAAATAGCCAAAGCGGCAGGGCCCTCTTCCGCCCAGCATCATCAAAGTATCGGCTCCCAGTTCCAGCGCTTCTTGCATATTACCCAGGATAAGGCAAAAGGGCAAACAGGAACCTTCCGGTGCCAGTTCACTACCCTTTTTCAGGGTCGTTGGCCCCGGACGAGCAGGTACGACACACGGTATAGCCATAAGATTACACATTTTTTCTACAGCCAGGTACAACTCTCCCATGTGTGGAAAAGAAACCAGCATAAAACTTTTCACTCCCTAAAAATATCCATCTTTTTATCCAGCTTTTACGTCCTCAGTCTTGACACCCAGATCCGACCATTTCCCGCACCTATCGCCCCAGCGGGCAATGAGGACATCATTTTCGAATATCTGTATTATTTCACACCTGTTCGGACAGCCCTTACACTCAAAGCTGCTGGGACGGAAACTGAAGCCTGCGGCCTTCCACCCTTTAAAAACGGTTTGTTTTCCCTGCACGGCATCCATGGCAAGATAACAGGCGCCTACCGCACCCATGACATTAAAATATCGCGGAATAATCATTTTTGCACCTAGGGCTTTTTCAAAGGCAGCCTTGATCCCCATATTTGCGGCAACCCCACCCTGGAATACTATCGGGGCAAGAATCTCCTTCCCTTTGCCCACATTGTTCAGATAGTTTCGCACTAAGGCCTCACACAGACCGGCAATAATATCCTCGGTAGAATGCCCTAACTGCTGTTTATGGACCATATCCGATTCGGCGAACACCGCACAGCGCCCGGCAATCCTTACCGGGGTTTTTGCTTTTAAGGCAAGTTCCCCAAAGCTTTCAATAGGTATACTCAGGCGAGAAGCCTGTTGGTCTAAAAAAGATCCGGTACCTGCCGCACACACCGTATTCATGGCAAAATCGGTGACAATACCGTCACGCATGATAATGATTTTAGAATCCTGTCCCCCGATTTCAATTATTGTTTGGGCACCGGGCACCATGTTGGATACCGCTACGGCATGTGCGGTAATCTCATTTTTAACAATATCAGCCCCCACTAAAACCCCTGTTAAATTACGAGCACTTCCCGTAGTCCCGACTCCCGCAATTTTTACTTCATTACTTAGCTTTTCTCCTAGTTTTCTTAAACCATTTTGAATAGCCTTCACCGGTTGCCCAAGGGTCCGCAAATACAAGCAATCAATCACTGCACCATCCTCATTCATCACTACAAAGTTAGTACTTACCGAACCCACATCAACACCTAAATATGCTTTCACCATACGGTCCTCCTAACATTTTGCCTTGTCATCAGGTCATACCCATATGTCTCTGTCTCTCCATATGTTTCCCCAATTATTCATGTTTTTAACATGTCCTTTGTTTTTCCGCAGTCTCAGCATATCCACAAAGGCCTCCACCCTGGTTGCTACCCCGGCTTCGCCCGTGTGTTCATCAAGGGAAAGCGTCATGAAGGGCGTTCTTTCATAGTCTTTTGCCTCAAGCTCCATGAGCTTATTGACCATGGTGTCCGGCCCGCAGCCAAAGGCGGTTACGTGTACAATGCCGTCAACCTTATGTTCTGTGAGGTAAAATAAGTTTGCACGAACAGTACGATTGCTGAAATGCCAAAAAAGATTCTTTACCAAATGCTTGCCTTGTTTCTTAAGGCATTGGGGCGGTACCATTTCCACCGTCTGAAGATTTACCCCCATTTCTTGCATTCTAGCAAACAAGTCTGCATTGATGAAAGAATCATATACTAAGTAGGGATAACCTAAAACGGCAAGACTAATATCCGCAGATGAGGGCTTTTCCTCTGGAAGCTGCAGCGTTTTTCCTGCTATCATCATGTCAATGGCCCTGTCGGCAGAAATTCCCTGTGCCAGATGTTTCAGAAATGCTTGTTGGCTTTTCTTCCCGCTGTTTATGGCCCGCCATACAACGAAGCCGCTTTTGTCCAGCCTTCGCGCAATTTTATGACAAGCCTTGTTGAGGGGGAAAATATCGTGTACTAATTCGATATTTTCATCAATAATTTCCGGCAGCCCTGCAATGGAATTTCTTATCATATCCGGCAGCCCGAGAAATTTCGGGCAAAAGGTTTCCTTGCCGGACCCTTTCACATTCACCAACCGGGGTAGGAACAACACATCCACCTTGTCTTTTAATTCAACGACATGACCATGATAAAGCTTAATCGGCAAACAAGCATCGTTTACGGCCTCCTTAACACCGAAATCAAGACTTTGTTTGCTTGTAGAAGACGATATAATTACCTCCAGCCCCAGCTTAGAAAAAAAAGTGTACCAAAACGGAAAATACAGGTAAGAAAAAAGAGCCCGGGGAATTCCTATTTTTGTCCTCATTGTTAAACACATCCTCCTTGGCTGCACAATAAAAAACATAGTACTATTCTTACCATTTCCGCTTTTAAATAAAACATGGGGTCAGGCTTGAATAATTCACTTATTCCATGGAATAAGTGAATTATTCAAGCCTGACCCCTTCATTACTTCATTAACTCGGTTTAGAGAGCAGCCTTTGTCTTAGCCGCTAAACCGGACATTTGTTGTGTCGGTAGAGCACATACGGCAAAACGAATACCCTTTTTCAAAGGAACCACAAAGATATTATCCGCTTCCAGCTTTTCCGCTGTAGCTTTAGGATCCGCCGCAGGCACGGTAATGAAAAATCCTCCGTGATATGGCAACATCTTCAACCCTACCTCTTGTGCTTCTTTAATGAAGATATCTGCCCTTTTGAGTATCAGACTGCTGTATTGTTCTCTTTCTTTATCCATCTTAGCTTTTAACTGCGGATCCTTCATCATATCCGCCAATAATCTCTGACAAGCCCGGGTACCATTGGACCATACACCCCGGCTGGAAAACTGACAGCCGTTAGCGAACTCACGCACAACCTCAGCCGAGGAGCTTACGGCAATCAAAGCTCCGGAACGCATACCATAACTTGTAAATGATTTTGACATGCTAAAGGCCAGTGTGATTAGAATGTTTTCCGGCAGTCCCCCGAACAGCTTCATAAAGTTTCTGGTTTTCTGGGACGAACCCACAAAGTCAATATAGGCCATATCAACAACTACCGTTATTTTCTTCTGCTTATCCGACACTTGGGTTTTGAAAAACTCCAAAATCTCGCTCCAGTTTTCATCAGTCATGCTGTACCCGGTGGGATTATGACCCGGTGTGTTGAAAACCACCACGACATTGTCCTGTGCCGCCAAAAGCTCACCGGTTTTGACTTTGACATCCTCCAGGGTAAAGTTATAATCTTCGTCAAACATCTTATAAGTTTCCACACCACGCAGGTGTTCATCGGCAATCGTTTTATAAGGGCCCCAGAACCAATCCGGAATAAGGGCTTTGTCCCCTTGCTCCAAATAGTTGTAAAAAGCATGACGTATGCCACCGGTCCCCCCGGGCGTTGCCACCGCAGCCGTATATGTATTCTCAGGCTGATTACCCTGAAAGGCGTAGTCTATTGCAGCCTGCAAGAACTCAGGTATTCCGGCGATAGGGGCGTAACTCATCATCTCTTCATCCGCCATTTTGCGATAATACTCACTTACGGATGAAAGGGCCACGAATTTCCCGTCATCATCGTAGATCGCACCTATCGTAGCGTTAACAACCTTTTCCTTGCCATACTTAGCCATAGCATCATTGGCTCTCTTTAAAACAGCAAACACAGCATCCGGTTTCGTGCCTTTGCCTCTGGCGTGGGAAGCCATCATCGAAAACTCCATTATTTATTCACTCTCCTATCTGTCACCTTATTTGACCATTTTACCATAAATCTCTATATATTAATAAAAAAACTTACTTTAGATGAATTTTTTACTCCATCTGAAATATAGCAAAACCCACACCATGATGTGCATGCTCATTGACAATATCCTTCGCGTACATTATAATGTACATGTAGGAGGTTGATAAACAATGATTAACACCAATGCTACTAATTTTAGAAAAAACATCTTCGTTATACTGGAACAAACTATAAAATATAACGAGCCTGTCAATATCAGCACGAAAGACGGAAACGCCGTGATGATCAGCGAAGAAGATTACAATGGTTTAATGGAAACTCTCTACCTTTGCTCTATCCCAAATATGAGAGAACGAATTATGGAGGGTTTAAAAACACCTATTTCTGAGTGTGTACCTGAAAATGAGGTTGAATGGTAATGTATTCTATAGTCTTCGATAAAAAGGCATTAAAGGATATACCAAAGCTGAAAGCTGCAAAACTTACCGGCAAAGCAAAAGCTCTTATTAATATTATCAGAGAGAATCCATTCCAGTCACCCCCACCATATGAAAAGTTGCAAGGTGATTTACACGGAGCATACTGCCGTAGGATCAACATCAAACATCGGCTTGTTTATGCGGTCTTGGAAGAACAGCAAATTGTAAAGATCATCAGTATGTGGACACATTATAAATTTTAATCATGTTTTTTAACAGTCTTGCTTAAATCCATCTTAGCGTAAACAACCCCCGATAAAGGGCTAGCCTTTAGCATAGGCTAGCCCTTTATCAAGTATTTCACGCAACCGCTGGGGAGTATTGGCCTCTGCGTAGATGCGGACAACAGGCTCCGTTCCGGACGCTCGAAACATCACCCAACAGTCCTCCAAATATAGCTTGCATCCATCTGATATATTGCATGACAAAACTTTTGACTCATCCATCATCTGCGGTGGATTATCAGTCATTGCCTTCATTAACTTTTCTTTTTTTTCTATTTCAAGATGCAGGTCTTCGCGGTCATAATAGTACCAACCCAATTCCTCCATCATCTCGCTAAGTAATTGCCCTAACGTCTTGCCGTAAGCAGCGACCATCTCAATCAAAAGAAAACCCAGCATTACGCCGTCCCGTTCAGGGATATAATTTTTTAGACCTATGCCGCCCGACTCCTCACCACCGATGAGAATATCTTCGCTTTGCATCAACGTTGTAATATATTTAAAACCTACCGGTGTTTCATAAAGCTTGAGACCGTACTTTTGTGCCACCCGTTTCACCAACTCGGATACCGTCAATGTTTGTGCGACACCACCACTCCATCCGCGTTGCTCGACTAAATACTTTATCAAGAGGGCTATAATCTGATGGGGGTTAATGAAGCAGCCATCAGCATCCATCGCTCCGATGCGATCACCGTCACCATCAGTTGCCAGACCAATGTAAGCATTATGCTCCTTCATCGCCTTTCTCAATGAATCCAGGTTTTTCTCTATCGGCTCAGGATTTATGCCGCCAAAGGAGGGATTGTACTCGTTGTGCAGTTCGACGATATCCAGTCCATAGCTTTTCCCCAGTTCACTTGGGTAACTCATGGCGGCCCCGTGCATAACGTCAAAAACGATTTTTCCTTTAAAACCGGCCAGCGTATCGTGGTTCAACATGGCCTTGACGTGTTCCAGATATGACGCACGGGGTGCAAAGTATTCCATGTCCTGCGGCATGGCTACCTTGGGGAATATTCTCCCGCTGGCTTCCAAGGGTCGGATATATTTTTCAAGCTCCGCTATGATTTCCGGTGAAGCAGAGCCGCCATAGGATGCCTTGAATTTAAAGCCGTTATATATCGCCGGATTATGACTGGCGGTAATCATTACGCCGCCGGCAGCAGCATAATCTTTTACCTGCCAACTTAAGGCCGGCGTTGGCATGATACTGTCAGCCAGCCAGACCTTAACCCCATGATTTGCAAGCACAGCCGCACATTCGGCTGCATACTCCGCCGACAAAAAACGCGCATCATATCCAACAACGATACCTTTGTCTGTCTCTTTACGATCATTAATATAGTTTGCAATGCCTTCAGCAACCAGGCGCACATTATTAAAGGTATAATCTTCACTAATAATCCCCCGCCAGCCGTCGGTTCCAAATCTTATCATATTAAGCCTCCTGTTAACATGCTATGCATTTACCCGACCATAGATATCTTCAAAACGAACGATATCGTCCTCTTCCAGGTACCTGCCGTTCTGTAGTTCGATGATTTCAAGTAATAACTTGCCGGGGTTCTCCAAACGGTGCTTTGTTGTTTGCGGAATGAATACGCTCTCGTTCTCATGCAATATCTGTTCTGTTTCACCAATGGTCACCTTCGCTGTGCCGCCGACGACAATCCAGTGTTCGCTGCGGTGATAATGCATCTGCGAACTAAGTGTTTCCCCTGGGTTGACAGTGATTTTTTTCATCTGATAGCCCCTTCCTCCGGACAGCAGGGAATATTGCCCCCAAGGCCTATACACCGTAGCGTGCTCACTTGTTTCCGTCCGCC
This sequence comes from Clostridia bacterium, assembly GCA_018432615.1. Classification (GTDB taxonomy): domain Bacteria; phylum Bacillota; class Peptococcia; order DRI-13; family SM3-B62; genus SM3-B62. Next base: position 5,567 of record JAHDSQ010000051.1, on the reverse strand, counting down.
CGTCCTTTTTGAGCTGGTTCACCAGGTCCTTTACCTTCTGGGACTCGCCCTTTTTGGCTACCACGACCACATCGTCCGTCTCTATTACTAATAAATCTTCCAGGCCGATACCGGCCACGAGACGGCTCTGTCCCAACATCAAGGTATTCGAACAAGCAATAGGAATACAATCCCCCTTGATGGCATTGCCCTTTGCATCCTTGTCTAATAAATCATAAATCGCATCCCAAGAACCGATGTCACTCCATTCTGCATTGAGCGGCAGCAAGACTACCTGCTTGGATTTCTCAATCACGGCATAATCGATGGAGATATTGGGCATCTCACTGAAGTTTTCTATCAATTCCTCCCAGCTTTTATCGACCTGGACGCAAATATCCGGCTGGTGAGCGGACAGCTCGTGCATAATACGATCGATAGTGAAGGCAAACATACCTGAGTTCCAATAGTATTTACCCACAGCAAGGTAACCCTCTGCGGTGGTTCTGTCCGGCTTTTCATGGAAAGAATTTACAACATAACCGCTGCCAAAGGGATCACCGGTCTGGATATAGCCATAACCTGTTTCCGGCCGATAGGGTGTTACCCCAAAGGTCACGATCCTGTCTTGACACGCCATGTTCTCCGCCAACCGGGCTGCGGACGCAAATGCATCCAAAGGACTGATGATATGGTCTGAGGGGGTTATAAACAACACCTCATCTATGCCGCAACCCAGCTTATCTATGCAGTATTTAACGGCCAGGGCAATAGCCGGTGCGGTGTTACGGGCCACAGGCTCCAAAAGGATATGGGCCTGACCCGCATTAGCCGCGACAAGCTCACTTCTTACATGGTACGAATAGTCCTGATTGGTAACGACGACTATATCCGCTGGTTCAACCAGCATCAGAAAGCGCTCTATGGTCTGTGCCAGAAGAGATTTGCCAACGCCAAGCTTTAAAAACTGTTTAGGGAATTTCGTCCGTGACAGAGGGAACAAGCGATTACCTCCACCACCCGCGAGAATAATTATCTTCATATAGGAACCACTTCCCTTTCCAAACTGATAGAATCTGCTTCATATTTTGCCAAAGCCAGTTTGGCAATACAGTATCCGATGATGCTTTCAGATCCCTGGTTTTTGTTGAGACCGTCAACAGTAATGCCGTCACAACAGCCACCGCTCTCACTATCGATCAAGGATTCGCCTCGGGAATTTTTACCTAGATACCAAGCAAAACTTTTTTGGGCCAGTTCCAACATTTTCTGGTCGCCGGTGGCTTCATAAGCGGCCAGATGGGCCAATGTAGCTGTACTTGCCTCGAGAGGCTGTTCGTCATACCGCGCGGGTTTCGAGCCTCGCAGCAGCCATCCTTTACAGCCTACCGCCCGAAAATAACCGTCTCGAAATGCAACCTTGTCAAAGAATTGCAAACTCGCTTGCGCTACGTGCAACAAACGATCTTCTCCAAGATGTTGATAAGCGGCAAACAGTGCCCACGGCAACACCGCATTGTCATATGTGAGACTGTTCTCAAACCAGTGCCAGTCCACATCGTCGGCATTGTGTTCAAAACTGTTGATCAGCGAGTCGGCCAACTCGGTCAGGAGAATCCGGGCATGGGAATCTTCGAGGTAAGCAAGACCAATTAAAGCGTAAGCCTGGCCACGTAGCCTGAAAAGGTTGGGGACACGGGGAAGGGCTCGGCTGATAGCAACGGTACAAGCTTCCTTAATGCCATGAGGCATTGCCGATGAGGCTTGTGAATAACCCAAAGCCCATAGGCAACGGCCAAAACAATCCTCTGAGCCTTCCTTTTCCGTAAATTGACGATCGTATGTCATAAAGTTCCGAAATCCGCCGCTTTGATTCTGAGCGTGCAACACAAAGCTAAGATAGCGATAGACCAGTCCTAGATAAGCAGTTTTTGGGTATTGTTCATAGAGCATCACCGCCATGATCAGAGCTCGGGCATTGTCGTCAGTTGTGTATCCCTCTGTTAAGTTAGGCAGACTAAAACATGCATGCTGGAAGATGCCGGTATCATCGGTCATTCTGAAAATGTGCGCGTCATCAAAGTCTTTTGCGAATTGATCCATTTATCCCACCAGCACTCCTCGCTTCAGAGTTGCATCAATAGTTTTGGAAACCAGTTCTGCATATTTCCCGGCTACCTTAGTCCAGGTCATCGTCTGTCCAACCGCTAAGGTCTTTCTTTCCATATCTTTTTTTAATAGGGGATTCTGAAGTATATTACTAATGCACGACGCCAGGGAGTCGGAATCGCTAAATTCCGCCAGCATTCCCCGACCGTTCCCCAGCAGTTCCCGAGCATAGCGGTACGGAGTAGAAACGACGACTCGCCCACATCCCACTGCATATGCCAATGTTCCGCTGACTGCCTGTTCTTTGGACAAATAAGGGGTCATGTAGATGTCAGACAATTTCAGATAAGTAATTACCTCTTCTTTAGTCAGATACTTGTCGATAAGACATATATTATCCCTTACACCTAGCTGTTCTGCCAAGGTAATGAGACTATCCCTGTAGCTTTCGCCATATCGCTCCTTGACGCAGGGATGGGTTTTGCCAAGAATGAGATATACTAGGTTCTTGAATTCCGGCACGACCTTGGCAACCGCTTCAATACCATATTCTAACCCCTTGGCCGGACTTATGAGACCGAAACTGCTGATGACCTGTTTGTCATTTAATCCATATCTTACTTTTAGTTTTCCTCGCGGCCTAACAGTCAAGGTTGGAACACCATGGGCAATGACTGCTATTTTGCTCGGTTCGATACCGTAGGTCTTAGTCAATAGCGGGACAGTGCTCTCTGCCATTGTCACCACCATTGTGCTAAGTTGTCCGAGTTCGTGCAGAACTGTCTGTTGTTTTCGTGTAGGGGACATCAGTACTGTATGCGTTGTAAGGATAAATGGTATCGTCAAGTTCTTGGCTAAATCAATAATGTATTCGCCGCACTCCCCACCGAATATCCCATATTCATGCTCGATAATCAGTAAATCGGTATTGTTGTTCGCCCAGCGGGCAACCCGGGAATAGCTTGCACGGTTGTGCTGACCGAGTTTTGCTACCACTCTCGAGCCTTCGTACTCTTCCGTATTAGTAACCGCAATCACGTTCGGGCGAAATAATGTCGTTTTCTCAATTTCGTTTACCAAGTCCTCCGTAAATGTAGCTAACCCGCACACTCGCGGAGGATATGTGCTTAAAAAAGTTATCCTCCTTGGTTTGTTTGTCATTTCCATCTTCGTTATTTCCCTCCTTTTCCTAAATTTGTTTCCGCCATCAAGAGGACTTAACACTACACCGACTCTATTTTCGGTTCAGGACATTTTCGAATATACTCCAGCAGGTCGCTGATGGAAGCCGTAGCCAAAGCAATGCATGTGTCCGCCCCCCCGTAGTACATTTTTAGCAGTCCGGTCTTATCGTCCAGTACCCAGCCACCTGAAAAGACCACATCGTCCACATCTCCCTGCCTTTCATAGCCCTCTATCGGACTGAAGACCCATTCATCGCTGCGATGCAAGATCTTCAGAGGATTTTCCAAGTCGAGCAGTGCCAAACCAAGGCGATAAATTGTTCCGGCAGCAGTCTTGCGTACCCCGTGGTAGAGCATGAGCCAGCCTTCAGCAGTTTCCAAGGGAGGAGCACAAAGGCCAATTTTACTGGCATCCCACCAGCCACCCCGACGGGCGTACATCAGTACCTGGCTATTACTCCAATGCACCAAATCGTCGGAATACGACAACCAAATATGCGCGCCCGGTACGCAGCTGGGGACAATCGGACGATGAATGAGCGCCCATTTTCCATTTATTCTCCGTGGAAAAAGCGCAGCGTCTTTATCTTCGGGCGGCATCGCCGGCCCGAGTCGGTCGAAATGAATAAAGTCGTCCGTTAGCGCAATAGCCACAAGGGGGCCGCCATGAGAATATGCAGTATAGGTGATAGCCCACCTGTCCAATTCAGCGAGCCAAGATATTCGCGGGTCTTCAATCCCCCACAGTTCCTCCGGATGCTTGTCCGGTTCAGCCTTCAGCGTCGGTGTTTTTTCAATCTGCCAACCGCCAATCCCATCTTCGCTGATGGCCTTGGTAAGGTGAGATAATCCTCGTCTATCCTCTACTCGAGCCAATAGCAGAACCTTGCCTTGAAAAACAGTTGCCCCCGGATTGAATACCGTGTTTACGGTATACGGCCAGTCCTTTGCAGTTAATATCGGGTTGTTCGGATTCCTATGAAAAAGCTCCTTGAAATTATTGTGGTCACTTTTCTGACTGTTCTTAAATTGTTTATTATTAATAAAATAACCTCCCTTTATACTCTGATATAATCTGTTATTTTGCTGCTATCATTTTTCTCAAGAAAATATTTACATTCAGTAACTTTTTCAACATATTCATCGCGCTCATCAGGGTCGGTATTTTTCATAAACATTATGCATCCTTCAATTCCTCTTTGTCTGGATAACAGCAAGAGATCAAAAACATACTCGTCCGGATATCCTTGCTCAGTCCAATAATCCCGGAAATAAGCCAACTCTTCAATTTCTGCCTTAATGCTATCAATTTGAATATCATTTTTGCCTTCTGTTAGGAATATTGCCAAAACCAGTTCATACGATAAATGATTATTCTCACACAATTCCCAAATATCACGTTGCGTATTTTCTGAAATATGTATTTTATAAAGAGGAATTTCGTAATCACAAGAGGATACCCCAACTGCTTTTAAAACGGTAGACGAGCAAACCAACATTAGAACAACAATTTGTGCGAATAATATATAATGAATTAATTTTCTCGCAATTAGCATGGTATCCACCTCTTGCACATCAATTTAATCTTGGTTACCTTAGGAAGGTTATCCTTCTTGCTGGGAAACTAAACTCCAGTGCATGGCTCGACTGGAGTTATTTGTTACTTGATATTTGTTGTTTGTTTTTTTATCACCATCAAAACGTTACAGGGATATACCATAAAACGCAACTTTATTAGGACTACTTCATATCATTTCTTAAATGATCAATGGAGTATTGTTTCCTAGCTCCTTCCTTTGGCAGCAACTCAACAACTTTTGCAATATCTTTTTCCTCAAGGCTCTCCATGTACTCAATAAACACAGAGAGGCGTTCATATTCGGTAACAGAAAACAATACTGCATCCGGTTGGTTGTTCTTTAAAATAAATATCTTGCCGAAGGTTTCTGCCTTTTCCCTGCAGGCTTTATAGTTCTTTATCATTTCAGAGTTCGAGACTATTGCTTTCGTTGAAATGTTCATTTCTATCTCTCCTGACTTTTTTCTCTGCTGCATATTTAAAAACGATTATATCTCACCTTTATCTTACATTAATATTAACTATTTGTCAAATTTTTGTTTTAATAATTATTCCAATTATTTTTCTAATTTTTTCGGGTCTTTGACAGTTGAATAAATAGTGGATTTTCTGAAAGCCTTAAAAACAGGGCTTTTTTTATTATTTTTTTGTCAAATATTATGGTTTATAATTGCGCAATGCGTAGCAACGTGTTATAATATAAGCAATATATCAAT
>JAHDSQ010000053.1 GCA_018432615.1 Clostridia bacterium | reverse complement strand
TTGTTACTGCCACCTCGCTATGTCCGCAAATTGACGGCTTCAAGTGCCGCTTAACAGACGGAAACCCTGGCCATACAAGTATCGCATAATCCGGAATTGAGAAGTATCTGCCCCCTCAATCCCGGAATTGTTGATTTAGCTCATTTCACCATCAATGACAAGGCGAACCATATGGTCGTCTATCAGCCTGTGTTTGCCGGTGGCCCCATAGATAAGACAATTTGTGCATAGCTTGTTAATAAGTCTTGGAGCACCGGCTGAAAATGTAAACACCTCATTTATGGCGGCCTCTGTAAATATGGGCTTTGAAATCTCTGCATATTCAAGTTGCCTTGTGATGAAGCTGCCGGTCTCAGCTCTGTCATAGCTTGAAAGCCTGCACCTAAGGTCTATTCGTTGCCGAATAGCCGTGAATGATTTTAATTCCAACCGATTCCAAAGTTCGCTCTGTCCAACAAGAATCAAAGAGAGCGGACTCATGGCATCCATTTTGAAATTAAGCAGAAATCGCACTTCTTCCAGCATTTCTTTATTCAGAAGATGCGCCTCATCAACAACAACTACAAGATTAAGCTTTTGAAGGCCTCTAATCAGCTCTATTTCATTATGGAGCTTGCGCCTGGCATCACCCCGGTAAAAGGCTCCTTCCTGGCCTAATTGTGAAAGAAGGCCGTTGTAAAAGTGCCGGGGTGTCAGCTGTGAATCTGTTAGGTAAAGTAAAATGAACTTACTCTCATCCAGCGAATCCCTAAGTTTTCTGACGGTGGTAGTTTTTCCGGTGCCACAATCGCCTGTCAGAACTGCAAATAGTTGGTTTGCTGCTGCGTATCTAAGGCGGCTTAGAGTTTCTTCAAGCATACCGGAAGGATACAGCTCTTCTGTTGGAATCTCCCTTGAAAAAGGGGTTCTCGTGCATTCATAGAAGGTTTCATACATTCGATCCACCTCCTATACTGCGAAATGATATTACATTTTTCAGCTGTTTTTCACGGGTCTGGTTTCTCTTTTCTGCTGCTTCCAGTAACCTTGATTTCGTTACGCTTTCTTTTTCCAACATCGACGGCAGCGGCGGCCGTTGCCCGGCACGTTCGCCTATTTTAAGAGGTTTAGCCGTTGTTCTCGGAAAGTTTTCATGCTCTATCCATAAATATTCTGTGTCTGTTCGTTCGTAGATTACATTGACTTTTCGCCCAATTAAAAGAAGACCGTTCTCAATCTCGTGCTTTTTCCCATTAAAGCTGATACATCCTGATTTATCAACCTTTCGCTCTTCTACACGTAAAAAGGCCTCCGCTATTTCTTCGGCATCAATAAAGCGTAACGGCTCCTTATCCATATTAAAAGACATTAATGGCGACATGTTATCTTCAAGAGAGCTGTGGGGCTTATGCTGATAGCATTCGTCAAGCCAGACCCAGAACCGTCGATTCAGCTCTTTTAATGTATCCGGCTTTTCTACTCTGACTTCCGAGAGAAAACCGTCAATGGTCCTATTAAAGCGTTCTATTTTGCCTTTCGATTCTGCAGCATATGGCCGGGCAAAAAGAAGTCTGATATCAAGCTTGGCGCAGGCTCGTTCCATTACTTTTGTTCTGTACTGTTTCCCGTTGTCAAAGTACACACGTTTAGGCGTCCCATACTTTGCCAGTGCTTGACGAAAGGCATCTTCTACTATGGTTGCATCAAGCACCGGGTAGAATTCGGCATGCAGGACGAATCTAGTGCAGTCATCTATGAATGCTACCAAGTAGACTTGCTTGCCATTTATGTATGGACCGAATTTGATGTCAGATTGCCAGAGGCTATTCCGGTTGGTTCGTTGAAACCTCCTAGCCGCCACAGCGCTGTCACGGTAAATCCTCATCTGGGAGCTGCTGTAGCCTGCAGCGGCCAAGTGTTCCTGCAATGTACTTCTTTTAACAGAACCGGGCGGAATCCTTTTCTCCCATTCAAGTATCTGAATGATAGTGCTCACACTTCTTCCAGGAACTTCACGCCTTAACTGGATTGCTTCCTTTAGGATATCTTCCGAGATAGATCTTAATCCCGGTCTTCCCGATTGCTTAGGCTTGAGTCCGAAAAATCCATCTTTACGGTACTCTGAAAGATACCTGCGAAGGGTTCGGTCCGATATCCCATACTTCTCACAGATTTCCCGTTTCTTTTCCGACAGTCTCGCCTGATCCTGATCTTCTTCTAACAGCGGACCGAGCATTTTTATCCTCTCGACAGCCGTCTCTTCTGATTTTCTTTGGTTTTTCATGCTGATTCCTCCTAAAATCTTATTATCAGCATGAGTCTATACTTTTTAAATCAGGCCATAAATGCAAAGCGGGTATGTACCCAATTATTTGTGTTAGCTACTATCCGGACAGCTCTTGCCAGCCAGCCCAGCTCGTTACCTACATATGTTTTTATCGCTTTTAAAGAGGATTCTCCGCCCATTTTTATCGCAGAATTCATCTTTGCTGCGATTGACGCAAGACTTCCTTTGATATGAGCTTCTATACCTTTGAACCACCGCTTAAGTCGGTAAATACTGCTGTTCTCACAGGAGATTCTACCACCTTGCCCGTCAATGATAGCTTCTATACACTTGCTTAGATATCTTTTGTAAGGTACGAGGATATCCGGAAGCTCATGATGGATCTTCTTGCAATTTGAACACTTAAGCCTTCGTATCACGATTATCAGCTTTTCGCCGTTACTGTTTATTGCCCTGCGATTCCTGGTGCCGATAACATTAAGTGCTTCGCTTAAACATATTGGACAGATGCTCTTTTCTTCACTTTTTACTTGCCGTTTGTTTCTATTGACTTCGTCCGGGATAAGCTTGTATTTCGCTAGGATTATCATTTATTATGCACCGCAGCATTTCTTATATTTCTTCCCGCTGCCGCAGGGGCAGGGCTCGTTCCTTCCAATCTTAACCGCCTTAACTGGTGCTCTTGAAAGTATTTTAAGACGCTTTTCCTCTTTCTCTAATTCTTTGGCTTTTTCATTTTGACCTAATTCCTCATATACCTCGGCAGCGCGCATGAGAACATCTTCTCTGTCACGGACGTCTTCTTTCTCTAGTGCTATTCTGATGATTTCCTCTGCTTTGATTTGATTCGGTTTTATCTTGTTCGTACCAAATCCGTAGCAATCTGACCAGGCTATATAGCCCCAGCCCCAGTTTGGATCCTCTTCAAGCCAATTGGTATAGAGCCTGTCACATTCTTCTGCGTCCCCAAGGGCATAGTATGACTCGGCAATTGCTCTTTTGGTGTTTTCTACTGTCAGCTTGCGATTATCATCTAAAACTCCGAGCATTTCTTCGCAATACCGAATTCTCTTTTCATGGTACTCTTCTTTATCCTGACCGGCGTTGCCAAGTTCCAGTTCTAGGTCTTGGATGAAGTTTTCCATAAACTCAAACCAGTTGTATTTGTCATTTAGTTCGTCAAGATTACTCGGTTTTTCTTCTTTATATATGCCCATTATATCTTCCCAGGCATCAAGCCAGATATCACAGGCTTCAATCGTTTCGTTTTTCCTAACGTACTCATAGCCTAACCGGATCTTATCATCTATTTCTTTGTATTTTTCCATTGGTATACCCTCTTCGTATGTTTTTACGCTATTTTAGCATTTTTTCTCCGACTTGGGTATACGCAAGGACAGGAATTCGGGCAAATCATGGACAGGCATTCATGTCAGCTTTAGGGCATTGCTAAATGGCTGAAACA
>JAHDSQ010000067.1 GCA_018432615.1 Clostridia bacterium | reverse complement strand
AGCCCTTTCTTCGCCAGCACGTATGTGATTGCTGCCGTCAATGTGGTCTTGCCGTGGTCTACGTGACCAATCGTACCAACGTTGACGTGTGGTTTGTTTCTTTCATATTTTGCTTTAGCCATTTCTTTCCGTCCTCCTTTATAAATTACGGCTGAGATATTTATTAACCCAGACGTTTTTTGATTATTTCATCGGTAATACTCTTCGGTGTCTCTTCATAATGAGAAAACTGCATAACATAGGTTCCCCTGCCTTGGGTCTTCGAGCGCAAATCAGTCGCATAACCAAACATCTCCGCCAAGGGGACAAACCCTCTGATTACCTGTACTCCTGAGCGGGGCTCCATACCCTCAATTCTTCCGCGGCGTGCGTTAACATCTCCGATAACATCTCCCATGTACTCCTCGGGTACAACAACCTCAACCTTCATTACCGGTTCGAGCAGTACCGGGCTTGCTTTTTTAGAGGCATTCTTGAAAGCCATAGAACCGGCTACCTTGAAGGCCATTTCCGACGAATCAACCTCATGGTAGGATCCGTCATAAATCGTGACCCTGATATCAAGCATGGGATACCCGGCAATAGTACCGTTCTCCATGGCCTCCCTGACACCGTTTTCGACAGCGGGAATGTATTCCTTCGGAACAACTCCACCTACTATCTTATTAACAAACTCAAAACCGCCGCCAGCTTCAAGGGGTTCAACTTCCAGCCAACAATGACCATATTGGCCGCGTCCTCCCGATTGACGCACGAACTTTCCTTCTGCCTTTACGGCCGACCTGATGGTTTCTTTATATGCCACCTGCGGGCGTCCTACATTCGCATTTACTTTGAATTCTCTCAAGAGACGATCAATGATTATTTCGAGGTGAAGTTCGCCCATCCCGGAGATAATGGTTTGACCGGTATCCACATCGGTATGAATACGAAAGGTAGGGTCTTCCTCAGCCAGCTTCCCAATGGCTGCTCCCATCTTATCCTGATCCGCCTTGGTTTTCGGTTCGATGGCCACGTCAATGACCGGTTCAGGAAAATGCATTGATTCTAAGATTATGGGATGTGCTTCATCACTTAAGGTATCTCCTGTTGACGTACCCCTCAAACCCACAGCAGCGACAATATCTCCCGCGTATGCTTCTGGGACCTCTTCTCGGCGATTAGCGTGCATCAACAGCAATCTTCCTATGCGTTCCTTCTTGTCCTTTGTTTCGTTATAAATATAGGAGCCTGATTTTAGAACACCCGAATAAATACGGAAAAAGGCCAGCTTGCCAACATATGGGTCACTCATAATCTTAAAGGCCAGTGCCGAAAAAGGCTCATCATCACTGGCATGCCTTTCCTCATCTTCACCGGTTTCCGGATGTACGCCGTTAATTGAAGGTATGTCGGTAGGCGCAGGTAGGTAATTTACTATCGCATCCAACAAAAACTGTACGCCTTTATTTTTGAAAGAAGAACCACAGACCACAGGAATTAGCTTAACGTCAATGGTTGCGGAACGTATACCCGCAATTAACTCTTCCTCAGTGATTTCTTCTCCCTCCAGATACTTGTTGGTAAGCTCTTCGTTTGTTTCTGCAACTGCTTCAACAAGCTTCTCCCTATATTCTCTGGCCAATTCCAGCATATCTTCCGGAACATCCTTTTCCTCACTGCGGGTCCCTAGGTCATCAAGATAGTAATAGACCTTCATTTTTATCAAATCAATAATACCTTTAAAGTTTTCCTCCGCCCCAACGGGCAGTTGAACAGGCACCGGATTGGCCCCCAGCCTCTCTCTAATCATGTTGACCCCTCTTGTAAAATCAGCGCCAACTCTATCCATTTTGTTGATATAGGCAATACGAGGCACTCCATACTTATCGGCTTGCCGCCAAACGGTTTCGGATTGAGGTTCTACTCCTCCCACCGAACAAAAGACAGCAACCGCTCCATCCAGCACGCGCAAAGAACGTTCAACCTCCACGGTAAAGTCAACGTGTCCTGGCGTGTCGATAATATTAATACGATGACCCTTCCAATGACAGGTGGTTGCGGCTGAAGTTATCGTGATTCCTCTTTCTTGCTCTTGAATCATCCAATCCATGGTCGCTGCACCGTCATGTACTTCACCCATTTTATGAAGACGCCCGGTATAAAAAAGCATTCTTTCCGTAGTCGTTGTTTTTCCTGCATCTATGTGCGCCATGATTCCAATGTTTCTAGTATTACTCAATGAAAATTCTCTTGGCAACTTTTTGTCCCCCTTTCTTAGACCATACACGGCCAGATGTACGCTGAAAAACCCATAAACCATTGAAAGCAGCATACAGTAGATGGGGCATAATTACTGAATACAAGGTTGCAAGAGCTGCAACCTTGATTGGATTTCACCATCTGTAATGTGCAAACGCTTTGTTAGCTTCAGCCATCTTATGTGTGTCTTCCCTTTTTTTAACAGCACCGCCGGTGCTGTTGGATGCATCCAGTATCTCCCCGGCTAGCTTGGCCTCAAGAGTTCTTTCACCGCGTTTACGGGCATAACCCACCAGCCACCTAATACCCAAGGCCTCTCTTCTATCGCTACGGACCTCAATCGGTACTTGATAGTTAGCACCGCCAACACGTCTTGCCTTGACTTCCAAAACAGGCATAACATTTTTCATAGCCTGTTCCAGTACCTCTAGACCATTCTTGCCCGTTTTATTCTCAACCGATTTGAGAGCTTTATAGAACTCGCGTTCCGCTACACCCCTTTTGCCTTGGTACATAACTTTATTCACAAACTTTGTCACAAGTTTTGATTTATATATGGGATCCGGCAGTACCTCTCTCTTCGGTACAGAACCTTTTCTTGGCATCATTCCCCCCCCTTTGTCTTCATAAGGATTTTATTACCTATAGCAAAGCCTTTCGTAATTGTCGCATCAAGTCTTGGCTGTCCCTGCTTTGGGTTTCTTGGTCCCATATTTTGAGCGGCCTTGATTTCTTTTTTGAACACCTGCGGTATCCAGCGCTCCTCTCACGATATGGTACCTTACTCCCGGCAAGTCCTTGACCCTTCCTCCACGAACCAGTACTACCGAGTGTTCCTGAAGATTATGGCCGATACCGGGAATGTAAGACGAAACCTCTATGCCGTTTGTCAGCCTGACCCTGGCAACCTTACGCAAAGCCGAATTGGGCTTTTTGGGCGTGGTCGTATATACTCTCGTGCAGACTCCGCGCTTTTGCGGGCATTCCTTCAACGCCCGAGCCGTGGGTTTCTTTTCAATTATTTTCCTACCCTGCTTTACCAATTGATTAATTGTTGGCATGTGACGCACCTCCTTCCAAAACATCCTCAGCAAATTTATTAAAATTGGATTTGTTCACCTATTTCAGCACAGCAGCAACTGCTGCTCGAACCTGTATTCCACAGGCCTTACCCAACTCAGTCATCGTTTTCGTTTCTTTTGTTTCGATTCCCTTATCACGGCAAGCCTGTAAAATCATTGCTTTTATTTTCTCTTCAGCATCATCGGCTATATATACTACTTGGGCTGTACCGTTTTCGACGGCTTTGAGGGTCTGCTTGAGTCCAACTGTTTTGCTCCTAGCTTCATTAAGGCTGTTCATGAGTCAAACCTCCTTTTGAAACCACACTGCATTATATTATCACTGGGGCTGAACGCTGTCAAGAGAATTCTCCTTAGGCTCACTACCTTCAATTTTGCCTTCCTCCGGGGATTCAATATCCATGTACTCCAGTTCGCTAACCCCTTCTAGCTCTTCAGTTTCTTTTTCAGGTAATTCAAGAGAGATGTTACGATACCTTGACATACCTGTCCCGGCAGGGATGAGTTTTCCGATAATGACGTTCTCCTTCAATCCCAGCAAGGGATCTGTCTTTCCTTTAATCGCTGCTTCCGTCAAGACCCTTGTCGTTTCCTGGAAGGAAGCGGCCGACAGGAAGGAATCTGTTGCCAACGAGGCTTTGGTAATACCCAGCAGTACCGGTTTAGCCGTTGCCGGCGAACCTCCTTGTGCAAATACCTCAGCGTTTTCTTCCTCAAATTCAAAGATATCAATCAGGCCGCCGGGCAGAAGCTTAGTATCTCCGGACTCTTCGACTTTTACCTTTCTCAACATCTGGCGTATCATAACCTCGATATGCTTGTCGTTAATATCCACACCCTGCAGTCGGTACACCTTTTGTACCTCCCGCAGCATATACATATGAACTCCTTTAATACCGCGGATTTTCAATAAGTCATGAGGGTTAACCGAGCCTTCCGTCAACTCATCTCCGGCTTCAACTCGCTGCCCTTCCTTTATCTTTATTCTTGAACCGAAAGGTATCTGGTAAATGATTTTATCTCCATTGTCGCCACTGATTTCTACTTCCTTGCGTCCTCTCACCTCATTGATGTGAGCTACCCCGTCCGACTCTGTAATAATAGCCTGCCCCCGTGGTTTTCTGGCTTCGAACAATTCTTCAACCCGAGGCAAACCTTGGGTAATATCGTCGCCGGCCACACCGCCGGTATGGAAGGTCCTCATTGTTAACTGTGTACCGGGCTCACCTATGGACTGGGCGGCAATGATGCCAACAGCCTCGCCTATTTCAACCATTCTTCCTGTAGCCAGGTTTCGTCCATAGCATTTACGGCATACACCATAGCGTGATCTGCAGGTCAGCACCGACCTGATCGTAACCTGTTTGATACCTGCTTCCAGAATGCGTTCGGCGTGCTCCTCGGATATTTCTTCCCCGGCATGGATAATGATTTCTCCTGTTTCAGGGTGCACTACATCATCAGCGGCATAACGTCCGACGATCCTCTCGTACAGCATTTCTATCGTTTCCGGACCATCCTTTATTTCATCTACCACAACTCCTACGGTTGTACCACAGTCGTCTTCCCGGACTATTACATCCTGGGCTACATCGACCAAACGCCTTGTCAGATAACCTGAATCCGCTGTTCTTAAAGCAGTATCAGCCAGACCTTTACGCGCACCATGAGTGGAAATGAAGTATTCCAAAACGGCTAATCCTTCCCTGAAGTTAGACTTAATGGGAAGTTCCAGCGTTTTGCCCGACGGATCGGCCATTAGTCCACGCATCCCTGCTAACTGCCTGATCTGCTGGATGTTACCCCGGGCCCCGGAATTAGCCATCATATATACCGGATTGAAACGATCCAAAATTTCCATCAAGGCGGCAGTTACATCATCGGTTGCCTTGTTCCAGATACCAATTACCAACTGATACCTTTCGTCCTCAGTTATCAAACCACGCCGGAATTGGGCCTCTATCTCCTCTACTTGCTTATCGGCCGCACTCAGTATTTCTTCCTTCTTCCCCGGAATCTTGATATCAGAAACACTTATGGTTATTCCTGCACGGGTAGAATACGTAAAGCCTAAGCTTTTTATACCGTCGAGCATTTCAGCGGTAGCAGAATTTCCAAGAAGCCGGAAACATTTGTCTACTATCTGCGCGAGCTGTTTCTTTCCGACAACTTCGTTGTAGTAGCCTATCTGGGGCGGAATAACCTGGTTGAATATTAATCTGCCGGTGGTAGTCTCAAACAGTTTCCCGTCTTTGCGCACCTTTATCGGTTCATGCAATGTCACTGCTCTCGATTCGTAAGCAAATATTGCTTCTTCCTCGTTGCAAAATACCCTAGTTTCTTGACCTTCAGGTTTATCACCCTCTACGGTCAGGTAATATGACCCTAAAACCATATCCTGTGTAGGTGTAACAACCGAACGTCCGTCTTTGGGATTCAAGATATTATGAGACGAAAGCATCAACAGGCGCGCTTCCGCTTGGGCTTCCGCAGACAGAGGCACATGCACGGCCATCTGGTCACCATCAAAGTCGGCATTATATGCCGTGCAAACAAGTGGATGTATTTGTAAGGCCCGCCCTTCAACCAGCACCGGTTCAAAGGCTTGAATACCAAGGCGGTGCAAGGTAGGTGCCCTGTTAAGAAGTACAGGATGATCCTTGATAACTTCCTCCAGTACGTCCCATACCTCACTGCGGACCCTTTCCACCATACGCTTAGCGCTTTTGATGTTATGCGCATAACCGTCATTGACTAACTTCTTCATCACAAAGGGCTTGAACAACTCTAGTGCCATCTCCCGCGGCAAACCGCACTGATGAAGCTTGAGATTCGGTCCGACAACAATAACGGAACGACCTGAATAATCGACCCTTTTTCCAAGGAGGTTTTGCCGGAAACGTCCCTGCTTCCCTTTCAACATATCACTTAAGGATTTAAGCGGACGGTTCCCCGGCCCTGTAACGGGACGACCACGACGTCCGTTATCGATCAACGCATCCACAGCTTCTTGGAGCATTCTCTTCTCATTACGAACGATGATATCAGGGGCCCCTAAATCCAATAGCCTTTTCAGCCTATTATTGCGGTTGATTACCCTACGGTACAGGTCGTTTAGGTCGGAGGTCGCAAAACGTCCCCCATCCAATTGAACCATCGGCCGCAATTCAGGCGGGATAACAGGTATAACATCCATGATCATCCATTCCGGCCTATTACCCGAGACCTTGAAGGCTTCAACTACCTCAAGCCTCCTGATAGCTCTAATTTTCCGCTGACCGGTCGCCTCACGCAATTCAGTGCGCAATTCGACAGCAATATCTTCCAGATTCATTTCCTCCAGAAGTATCTTGATAGCTTCAGCACCCATTCCTGCCTTGAACCTGGAGCCATACTTTTCCTTATATTCCCGGTGTTCCAACTCAGTAAGCAGCTGTTTCTTCATCAAGGGGGTATCCCCGGGATCGGTAACAATATATGACACGAAGTATAAAACCTTTTCCAGGGAACGAGGTGATACGTCAAGGATTAAGCCCATTCTACTGGGAATTCCTTTGAAATACCAAATATGTGAGCACGGCGCCGCCAGTTCAATATGGCCCAACCTTTCACGCCGTACCTTTGATTTTGTGACCTCCACACCGCACCGATCACAAATTATTCCTTTATACCTGACACGCTTGTATTTCCCACAATGACATTCCCAATCACGTGTCGGTCCGAATATTTTCTCGCAGAACAAGCCTTCCCTTTCGGGTTTTAATGTACGATAATTTATGGTCTCAGGTTTCTTCACCTCACCGCTGGACCATTCCCGTATCTGTTCAGGGGATGCCAAACCTATTTTCATTCTGTCGAAGTTATTAACATCTAACAAGGGCCTCTCTCCCTTCCCCGTCTTTTTTATATTTTCAACGTCCGGTACTAATCTATCTCCTCTTTTTCGACATCAAGCTCTTCTTCAAGATCACCTAAATCAGTTTCGTACTCAACAAATTCTTCTTCGGTTATCTCGTCTTCGGTTTCTTCCGCCGCACCGTCTTCCTCCATCTCGGTTTTGTCGGGGGCATGAATGTCTAAACCTAGTTCTTTTGCGGTTTCATTTACGTCATCGTCCATCTCTTTGATTTCTATTTCCTCATCGTTTTCCGAAAGCACCTTGACATCCAGTCCCAAACTCTGAAGTTCCTTGATCAAAACCTTGAATGATTCAGGCACTCCCGGTTCCGGAACATTATCACCCTTGACGATTGCCTCATATGTTTTGACACGGCCTACCACATCATCTGATTTTACGGTCAGTATCTCCTGCAGCGTATAGGATGCTCCATAAGCCTCCAAAGCCCAGACCTCCATCTCACCAAACCGTTGTCCTCCGAACTGCGCCTTCCCACCGAGGGGCTGTTGAGTTACAAGAGAGTATGGTCCTGTGGAACGAGCATGGATTTTATCATCAACCAAGTGGGCAAGCTTCAGCATATACATGTTCCCTACTGTTATTTCATTATCAAAGGCTTCTCCTGTTCTTCCGTCATAAAGCATTGTTTTGCCTGAAAGCGGCAACTTGGCTTCCTCCAGCATTTCCGAAATATCCTGCTCCGTGGCCCCGTCAAAAACAGGGGTAGCCACTTTAATGCCAAGGGCTTGAGCAGCCCAGCCCAAATGCACTTCCATGACCTGACCGATATTCATCCTGGAAGGTACCCCCAAAGGATTCAGGATTATCTCCACCGGCCTGCCGTCCGGCAGGAAGGGCATATCCTCTTCAGGCATAATGCGGGATATTACACCCTTATTCCCATGTCGCCCTGCCATCTTATCCCCTTCGGATATTTTCCTTTTCTGGGCTATATAAACACGTACTATCTGGTTCACACCCGGTGCGAGCTCATCGCCGTTTTCACGGGAAAACACTTTAACGTCCACAACAATACCGGCTTCTCCGTGGGGAACACGCAGCGAAGTATCTCTGACCTCCCTGGCCTTCTCCCCAAAAATGGCACGCAACAACCTTTCTTCCGCAGTAAGCTCCGTTTCACCTTTAGGTGTTACCTTGCCGACTAAAATATCACCCGGCCTGACCTCGGCACCCGTCCTGATTATTCCCCGGTCATCAAGATCCTTTAGAACATCCTCGCCCACATTAGGAATATCCCGTGTAATCTCTTCCGGCCCCAGCTTGGTATCCCGGGCATCGCATTCATATTCCTCTATATGAATAGAAGTAAAATAATCTTCTTTGACAAGCTTCTCGCTGATTAAAATAGCGTCCTCATAGTTATATCCTTCCCAGGTCATAAAGGCCACTATCACGTTCCTGCCCAAAGCCAGTTCCCCCTGATCGGTTGACGGCCCATCCGCAAGAACCTGCCCGGCTTCAACTATTTCTCCTTTAGAAATTATCGGCTTTTGATTGATACACGTTCCCTGGTTAGAACGTGAAAATTTTGTCAGCTTATATCTATCAAGCTTGCCGCTATCTGTCCGGATAACAATATCGTCAGCTGTTACCCGCTCTACTATTCCCTTCTCCCCGGCAATTGCCACCACACCTGAATCCTTTGCCGCCTTATACTCCTCTCCTGTCCCAACATATGGGGATTCGGTCCGCAACAAAGGCACGGCCTGACGCTGCATGTTGGCTCCCATTAAAGCACGGTTTGCATCATCATGCTCCAAAAAGGGGATCATAGCCGTAGCGATTGATACAATCTGTTTAGGAGAAACATCCATGTAGTCGGTTTTTTCCACCGGTACCAACAAAAAGTCCACATCATACCTGGCATTAACCTTTGAATTGATAAAAGTCCCATCATCTCCTAAGGGAGCATTAGCCTGAGCAATAATATATTTGTCCTCTTCATCGGCATTCAGGTAGTCTATTACTCCGGTAACCCGGCGCTCTTCCTTGTTAACCTTGCGATAGGGCGTTTCGATAAAACCGTATTCATTAATCCTTCCGTAAGTACTCAAGGAACCGATCAGACCGATATTTGGCCCTTCCGGAGTCTCTATCGGACACATCCGCCCGTAATGAGAGCTGTGCACGTCCCTGACTTCAAAACCCGCTCTTTCGCGGGACAGGCCTCCGGGCCCCAAAGCGCTCAGACGACGCTTGTGAGTCAGTTCCGCTAACGGATTGGTTTGATCCATAAACTGCGACAACTGACTGGAACCAAAAAACTCCTTGATAGCCGCCACAACCGGTCTGATATTGATTAGTACCTGAGGAGTAATCACATCAACGTCCTGTATGGTCATACGCTCACGCACTACCCGTTCCATCCTCGATAAACCGATACGAAATTGGTTTTGCAACAGCTCACCCACAGAACGAAGACGTCGATTCCCCAAGTGATCGATATCATCGGGTTTACCCTCGCCATTCATCAGCTTCAACAAGTATCTTATTGAAGCGACAATGTCTTCTTTTGTAATGCAACGTGCATCTGCGGGGATATCAACCTTAAGCTTTTTATTCAGTTTGTATCTTCCCACCCGCGCTAAATCATACCTTTTGGGATCAAAAAACAACGTATTCAGCAAAGAACGTGCACTCTCAACCGTAGGTGGTTCTCCGGGACGCAGCCTTTTATATATCTCAACTAACGCCTCATCATCTGACTCGGTATGATCGCGCTCCAGAGTTAGGCGGATTCGTTCATCATCTTTGAATAACTCAGCTATCTGCCCGTTGCTGCTATACCCTAACGCTCTTAAAAGAACCGTCGCCGGGAACTTCCTTGTCCTGTCAACTCTAACGAAAATGTTTTCGTTCACGTCCGTCTCAAATTCGAGCCACGCCCCACGGTTTGGTATGATTGTCGAACTATAAATCTTTTTTCCGCTGGGATCGTGCTGCACGGAATAGTATGCTCCCGGAGATCTCACCAATTGACTAACAATAACCCTTTCAGCACCATTAATAATGAAAGTACCCTTGTCCGTCATTAAGGGGAAATCCCCCATAAAGACTTCCTGTTCCTTGACCTCACCCGTCTCTTTATTAATTAACCGTACCTTGACCCTCAAAGGAGCCGAGTATGTAACATCTCTTTCCTTGCACTCGTCCACATGATATTTTGGTTCTCCCAAGCTGTAGTCGATAAATTCTAAAACCAGGTTTCCGGTAAAATCTTGAATTGGAGAGATATCCCGAAACATTTCCTTAATACCTTCGGTAAGAAACCACTGATATGAGTTTTGCTGAACTTCTATAAGGTTAGGCATTTCGAGAACTTCTTTGATCCTGGCAAAACTCATTCTTATCCCTTTACCTACCTGCACCGGATGACGCATTAATACTCCCACCCCACAGTTCATATTTGATTAGAATATAACACTTAAATAAAAACACCTAATAGCAAGGCAAAAACCTTGCTATTTTAAACTCATTTATGTAGTGTTGCCCTTTCAACAACGTGTTATTCAACCCCTGTAACATTTGATATGGCAACTTAAAAACAACCATTTTAAACACTCTGACACCAAATAACCGCATTTTAAAATGTTAGCACATCCTGGCATTACTGTCAACAGTCTTTTTATCACCAGATCTTTTTGTTGATCTTTTTTTGAACCTGCTGTGTTTTTCGCGTCAAGTGGCACGCCGAGCCAATAAAAGCAACGGCGCCCCTAAGGGCGCCATTGCCGCTTTAACTATTTTATTTCAACAGAAGCTCCTGCTTCGGTAAGCTTAGCTTTAATTGCCTCAGCCTCATCCTTTTCGATCTTTTCTTTGACCGGATTGGGAGCTTCGTCAACCAAGGCTTTGGCTTCTTTCAAACCGAGTCCGGTAATTTCGCGAACAACCTTGATTACGTTGATTTTCTTTTCTCCTGCCGCTGTCAGTACGACATCAAACTCAGTCTGTTCCTCAGCAGCCGGTGCTGCAGCTCCTCCGGCAGCCGGTGCTGCAGCCATGGCAACAGGAGCGGCTGCGGATACTCCAAACTCCTCTTCAAACGCTTTAACCAATTCTGCTAGCTCCAGAACTGTTAATCCCTTTACACTTTCAATAATCTCATTAATTTTAGACATTAGTATTTTGCCTCCTTATTATTTTCATTATTAATATTTGATAAGTTTTCTCTTACGCCTCAGCTTTTTGTTTTCTGAGGGCCTCAAGAGCATAACCGAACTGACGGATTGGTCCTTGTAGCACGTTTGCCATGCCGGTAAGGGGCCACTGCATTCCTCTTAAAACCTGGGCCAGTAAGACTTCTCGTGACGGCAACTCGGCAAGGGCTTTAACTTCTTGCTCTTTGATAACTCTTTTTTCAATAATACCTGCTTTAATCTCAAGTTTTTTGTGATTCTTAGCAAAATCCATCAATATCTTTGGACCCGAAACAGGATCCTGCTTACTGAAAACCCATGCTGTTGGACCTTGTAAATATGGTGACAGCTCGGCTATCTTCGATTTATCGGCCGCGATTTTTACCATTGTATTTTTTAGTACCTTCATTTCAACATCAGCCGACCTTAGCTTAGCTCTGAGGTCTGTTACCTCGGCCACCGTGAGACCGCAGTAATCAACGACAACGACAGACTGAGCATTCTCGAGACGCTCTGCAATTTCATCAACAACCCGCTTCTTTCCTTCGAGATTACCCAAATATCAACGCCTCCTTTCATATAGTGCAAAAAAGCCCCCGCAGACGACGGAGGCTTCTCCTTTCATGACTAAAAAGAAAGGTAAAAACACAACCTCGGCAGGCCTCATAACGAAATTTAAGCAAACGCACCTGCTGTCTACGGCTTACTTTTTCTCTTAATACCAAGATAGTATAACCTATCGGCAACAAACAGTCAATCGGTTAAGTCCTAAAATACGCCTTTAATTTGACACTCCTCATTTGACACTTAAAGTTTCTGAGGATTGATTTTTATTCCCGGCCCCATGGTTGTACTAATAACAACCGTTTTGATATACTGGCCTTTCGCTCCTGCCGGCTTTGCCTTAACAATCGCATCAACAATGGTTTGGAAGTTCTCCTGGAGCTTATCAAAGTCAAAAGACGCTTTTCCGATTGGAGCATGAATTATTCCCGTTTTTTCCACACGATATTCGACCTTACCGGCCTTTATTTCCTTGACAGCCCGTTCAACGTCAAAGGTAACAGTACCAACTTTCGGGTTAGGCATTAGACCTTTAGGTCCTAACAATCTGCCGAGCTTACCAACCTTCCCCATCATATCAGGGGTTGCTACGGCAACCTCAAAACCAAACCAGCCTCCCTGTATTTTGGCAATAATGTCATCATCACCAACGAAATCAGCTCCGGCCTCTTCAGCTTCCTTAGCTTTTTCTCCCTTGGCAAAAACCAGCACTTTCCGGGTCTTCCCCGTTCCATGCGGTAAAACGACTGCTCCCCGAACTTGTTGGTCCGCGTGACGCGGGTCAACTCCGAGCCTAAAAGCAATTTCAACGGTTTCATCAAATTTTGCCTTCGCTAACTTTTTTACGAGTTCCAGAGCCTGCTGAGGCTCATACAAGACACTTTGGTCATATTCCTTTACCGCATCAAGATAACGTTTCCCTTGTTTTGTCATTTCATTTCCTCCTTTGTGGTTCATGCGGACATACCCGCTTGGGGGCTCCTCCCACATGGTCGAATGCTCTTTTTCGCTCAGTCTTAAACAATCTCGATACCCATGCTGCGCGCTGTACCTTCGACCATCCTCATTGCCGCCTCGATAGAGCCGGCATTTAAGTCTTGCATCTTCATTTCGGCGATTTCGCGAACCTTATCCCTCGGTACTTTGGCAACCTTTTTGATGTTAGGTTCCCCCGAGGCTGTTTCAATGCCCGCTGCTTTTTTCAGCAATACGGCAGCCGGCGGAGTTTTACAAATAAAAGTAAAGGAACGATCGGCGTATACCGTGATTTCCACCGGGATAATCAGCCCTACCTGTTTGGCAGTTTTTTCATTAAATTCCTTGCAAAACTGCATAATATTAACGCTATGCTGTCCCAAAGCCGGCCCAACCGGCGGCGCCGGTGTTGCTTTCCCAGCCTGGCACTGCAATTTTATAAACCCAATTACCTTTTTTGCCATTCGATCAGTACACCTCCTCCCACTCCTGGTTACATAGTCTTTTGTGCCTGGCTAAAATCAAGTTCTACCGGAGTTTCCCGTCCAAACATAGCAACAAGCACCTTTAACTTGCCTTTTTCAGGATATATTTCTTCGACGGTTCCAATAAAATTTTGGAACGGGCCGGATATTACTCTTACTGGTTCTCCCACTTCATAAATAACCTTTGCGCGGGCTTCTTCAAGGCCCATGTGTTTCAAAATATGCTTGACTTCGTCTTCTAAGAGAGGAATAGGTTTTGCACCGGTACCGACAAAACCCGTCACACCGGGCGTGTTCCTCACAACATACCAGGAGTCGTCGGTCATGATCATTTCAACCAGCACATAACCCGGAAAGACCTTGCGTTTAGCAAGCTTCCTCTTGCCGTCCTTGATCTCGATTTCATCTTCCATAGGCACCAAAATGCGGAAGATTTTATCCCCCACATTCATCGACTCAACCCTTTTTTCCAGGTTAGCCTTGACCTTATTCTCATACCCCGAATACGTGTGTATCACAAACCAATTTTTTACCATAAACAAGGACCTCTATTTAGCATATAAGGCCCTCCCTCCTTCACAAGCAGTGATCTATTTCAGAAGCAAATTCATCAAAAAACCTATCCCTGAATCAAATAACCAGATAACAACAGCCACAATAATCACCGAAATAAGCACAATAGTGGTGTATGATATTATTTCCTTCCTATTGGGCCAATGCACCTTTTTTAATTCACTGGTCATCCCTCTGTACTGCCTCTTGATTCTTTGGAAGAGGCCTGCTTTTTCGCCCTTGGCAACACCCATATTTTACACATCCTAACTACACAGATATATCATAACCTAATTTCACCTGCAATATATACAGGTTTTATTTAGTTTCCTTGTGGATAGTATGAGCCTTGCAGAATTTACAGTACTTTTTAAGTTCTATGCGATCCGGTATGTTTTTCTTATTCTTTGTTGTAGTGTAGTTCCTTCTTTTACACTCCGTACACGCTAATGTAACTGCGACCCGCATCAATGCCACCTCCCCGGAATAATCCCAACACAGGTTATTAAAAACCCGTAACAAGAAATAATTTATCACAAGCAGTCACCCGTGTCAACACAAACATTTGCTTGGACATTTGCTATGGATTAGATTTTCAAGGCCAAAAAAAGAGCAGGAATGTATTCCTGCTCTTATAACGACTATTCGTTGATGCCAGTAACAACGCCGGCTCCTACCGTACGCCCGCCTTCACGAATAGCAAAGCGCAGTCCCTCTTCTATAGCTATGGGGGTTATCAGTTCTATGCTCATCTTGATGTTATCCCCAGGCATGCACATTTCCACACCCTCCGGCAGT
>JAHDSQ010000037.1 GCA_018432615.1 Clostridia bacterium | reverse complement strand
GTTCGTCAGGCCGGAGATTTGCCTACACCTTTCTCCAGATTCCACCTCGCGATGGACACCCTTGGTGTTCAGCTATACCCTTCCCGCTACCGGGTGGGTTCGGGACTTTCACCCTCTAGAACGTGCGCTCACCGGGCGCACATACTGCACAAAAAGACAGGTTTCCAAGCCTGTCTTTTTGTTTAGCATTAATGTACAAAGGCCGCTTTAGCCTGAAGATCATAATTTATTTCAGTTCACTTAGTGCGGCCAAATGCTGCTCTGCAAGAAGTAGACAACAACACTAAGTACAAATAAGCAGCTAGTAACAATACGGGTTTCCTTTTTCCGTTCTTTGGAGCTTATAACGTTCCAGAAGATACCTACTATGATGAGCCCCGTAATCAATACTATATAATTCAATATATCCACGTTACACCTCCATAGTTATTTGATTTTTTTCTGCTTCTTTTTTCGTTATATTTAAATAATAGAATAAAATCGAGCAAACAATATAAACAGCTATCGCGATTACCAGTCCGTTGATGGAAGCAACACCGACATGAAGATTAAAACTTGCATAAATCCCAATGATCAGCGCCGGAAGCGTAGCATAGTTGAATTTATGATGCTTTATTTCTTCGGAAAGAACATCAATTTTATACACATTTTGGTGGCCTGTCCAATGATACTTGGTTCTTGAAACAATATAGAAGTCAGCAATAACGATACCGCCGAGAACAGGTATTACTGCACCTAAAAACGAGATGAAGGGGATATAGTAGTTCTGAATGTTCAATCCCGCTATAAGAATACCAATTACACCACATGCAAGAACGACCCATCTTCTATGTATTACTTTGCCGGTAAGGGTTTGCCAGGCCAAAGGCAGCGAAGTAGAAGTTATGTAAGCAGAATGCTCGCTTGTAGTCCAAGTCTGTACAAAGAACATTAAGCCACCCAAGCCGACAAGTCCGAGCATACTCAAAGTTTTGGCAATATCAGCCGTTCCACTGTGACCGCCCCAAATTACACCGCAGCCAATACAAAGGCCAAAACCAATAGCAAAACCACAAAAAGCAGCCAGAATCGTATCTTTAGGGGATCTCGCAAATCTGAAGTAATCGGCCGCACGGGACGCACCTGCACTCCAGGTACCAATAACAGAAGTAATACCTACAGCAATCGAAATTTCATTAGGAAAGACTTTATCAAACAGTCCGGCAATGCCTCCAGGAGACATATTGATCTTCCACAGTCCGATAATACTGACAATAATCAGAATAGGGGCGGCTATCTTATTCAGTATGACCATCTGATTGAAACCGATATAACCGTTGGTGATGAACAAATAGCAGAACAATATAGCAAATACTCTAATATCGACAGATGGAATTAGTACATTCAATATGGAAGAAAAAATGGCGATATTGACAACATACCAGCCAATATCGGCAATATGAAGACTTGGTATAAATACACCTTTGCTGCCATAGGCAAAGGTGCTTGACAGAGCGCAATTACAGCCTGTCTTCTGTCCAATGATACCGTTCAGGGCTACAAACAATGCAAGGAACAAAGAACCTCCGGCAACAGCAATAAATGCATTGGAAAGATTACCCATGCCAATAGCAAGATACACACCTGCCTGATATAACTGAGCCACCATGGCGGCACCAAACCAGACAAACATGATATTGGTCCAGGGTTTCCTATAGTTTTGCGGGACTGGACAATTCGAAAAATCATCCGCTGCGGCAGCAGCTATAGCTTTATCCTCCATAATTCCAATATTAGTGTTAGACACTTTTCTATACCCTCCTTCGAATGCAATAATTATTAAATAACATTTGTGTAATCATTTATCTGTCAGTTTTTTATCTCTTTTTCCCTCCCTTCCGCAAATATTCATTAATGGTTACTGGCTAATAATTTCATTTGTTCATATATGCTATTTAATCACAAGTCATCAGGCTGTCTCTTGAATCGTGGGTTTCGCGTCCTAGGAAATCCGAAATGCCTTCAATGATTGCAGCATAATCTGTGTCCCCAAATTGTTCATAACGAATGCTGTTTCAGCCTGCATTTTTTCATTCTCCCAGTAATGCAGGGTATATACTAATAACCTTTACTGGAGGCAATGCAGGTAATAACTTCGATAGCAAAACAGATTAAACGAATCAATATTCATAACATCAATGTGTGTGCTCCAAATCAAAGATTTCCAAGTTCCTATAACCACTATCATGCAACCATTTTTATCTGTAAGCGATTATTTGTTTTGACTCCAGTGTTCATTAATGACCCGCAATAAGGCAATACCACCTGGAAATATTTATAATCATCCGGCCCCAGTGAATACAAATCATTTTTTCCTGGGGAATCTGGCCAAGAAATCCTCTGCCATCTGATCGTATGTAACAAAATGTACTCCTTTATGACCTGCAATGTATTCAAGCAGACGCTCATGCATCAGGATGCACTGTGCATGGCCACTGACATCAGGATGAATCGTAAATGGAAATACCGCATAGTCATATTCACGATAAACAAAGTCGAACTGATCTCTCCAGATTTGCTCTATGTCACGCGGATTTGCAAACCCATAACTGTTAGATGAACCCTTCACGAACATCATCGGCGGCAAATCGTCCAAATACCAGCTTGCCGGGATCTCGACTAGATCTGTTTCAGTACCGCGCTTTAGAGGCTTCATCCATTCGTTCGCATTTTTCGAATAATCAATTTTCGTCCAAGTATCTCCTACCCTTGAGTAATACGGCGTGTAGTCATTGTGCATAAGACTGTTATCATACTTGATACCGTGTTTGATCAACAGCTTATTTGTAACATTGGAAAATTCCCACCATGGAGCAACATAACCTGTTGGGCGTTTGCCGCTAACTTTTTCAATCAGGCTAATGCACTTGACCAGAACTTCTTCTTCCTGCTGTTCTGTCATAGCAATAGGATTTTCATGCGAATAGCCATGAAGACCAATCTCGCAACTAGCGTCAACGATCATCTCCATTACATCTGGAAACGTTTCAATAGTATGTCCGGGAACAAACCAGCTTGTCGGAATATTGTACTTCTGAAACATTTTCAGAAGGCGAGGTGCACCAACTTCGCCTGCAAAAAGGCCACGGGAAATGTCACTGGGTGAATCCTCACCACCATAGGAACCCAACCAGCCTGCAACCGCATCAACATGAATACCGTAAGCTACTAATATTTCTTTTTGCACTTCAATTTCCTCCTTATAATTATTTTTTTCATGCACATACATGCATATTATTCAGATAATTTTTCTACAAAAAGCTTCTTTTTATAGTCACGCAAATAAGGCAACGCTAGGCGCTGCTCAGAAACTTCATCCATATTTATTTCTGCTATGATAACTTCGTTTTCTTCTGTTGCTTCGCAAAGCACGGTACCCTGAGGATTAACGATTCGGCTTTTACCAGCAAAATCCGTCTCGCCTTTTTCGAGCCCATATCGGTTGGAATCTATGACAAACACACCATTTTCCAATGCTCTGGCACGTGTCGCGATATCCCATACATATGTACGCTTCAAGCCAAAAGCCGAAGTGTAAGCAAGCAGATTAGCACCTTTCTGCGCCAGTATGCGTGCGCCTTCCGGGAAGCCTACCTCGTAGCAGATCTGAATACCAACCTTTGCAAAGCCCAAATCAAATACTGGATAGTCAGATCCCGATTTGAATCGAAGTACCTCCGTACCCCAGAGGCAAACCTTGCGATATTTCCCTATATACCCGTTAGGTCCGACAAGAACTGCGGTATCATACATGACGCCATCACATATGTCTCTTTCTATTATTGCACCAATCAGAAATGTATTGTGCTTTTTACAATAGTTATGCATCCAATCCGTTGTCGGCCCAGGTATTATTTCGGATAGCTCATAGTCCCTTTCTTCGACCCTGTACGCTGTACTGAAAAATTCAGGTAACACTATTAATGCAGCACCTTCCGTTCCTGCACAGTCAATCAGCTTGCCTGCCAATTTTAGGTTCTTCTCTTTGCCATCCATGAAACAATTCATTTGAATCGCGGCGACTTTAACAGTAGAAGTCATTATTCTTCCCTTTCCTATTACTATTTCTTTAAGTACAGTTGCATTTGAAATCTTTGCCATTTCTGCCGTAGTAACAAAAGCACTTCACTAGATAATCCGAAGTATTCAATCTAAGGAAAGTTCTCAATACTGCAACCCGGAGTAAAAAAAGTGTCTTTCATACCGTACTTCTCTAATAGCTTGATAAAACAGTGCAGACCAATTTCACTGGCGAGGAAACCGCAAGATATATCATGAGAATCTTTTTCTCTATGGGAACCAATCCGTCCTGCCACAACACCGATATCAATACCATTTCCAATCAACATTTCTATTTAAGTCACCCCCTTTAGAATAGTGTACTTACCACTCAGTGGTCTTACCTCTATGCTATCATGCCACTTTTGTTGATGTCAAGTACCCCCGGGCAATTTTTTCATCTTTCCTTGAAAATTTTATAATCCATCTACTTTTTATCTAAAAATGCACCTGTTTAATCGCTATTAACTGATATCTTCGTTTTTTAATTTCCCCTCATCAAAGCTATCTACTTATGAGCTTTCATCCGAATTGCTTGAACCGCCGGATTTTGAGCTCCATCATATCTACAGAGCACTTGAGGTCATAGCAAAAGAAACGGATTTAATTCAGTCTTCTCTGTATCGAAACAGCTTATCTCTTTCTAAACGGTGGATTAAAGAAAACGGGCTGGAACAGAAATTGATTGTCACCTATTCCCTCAAATACAGAGACTACCATAGTAAAATCCGCAATTCACAAATTGAACGCGCTCTTAAGGTTCTCAACACAAATCCCTCGACTATTAAGAAGCACCGTCAAAATGATTACAAGCGCTTTATTGAAAAAACAACTTGCACCATCAACGGAGAAGTTGCTGTAAAGGAAGTCTATAGTCTCGACACCCGCCTGATTGAGAGGTAAGCAATCTATGATGGCTTTTATGCTGTGTGCACAAACCTGGACGAAGATGCCACTGAAATTGCAAAGATCAACATACGTCGCTGGGAAATCGAAGAGTGCTTCCGAATTTTGAAAAGTGAATTCTAGACAAGACCCGTATATTTGAAAAGAGATGATAGGATTACAGCACATTTTACGACCTGTTTTATGGCTCTGGCTATTTTCAGGATTATGGAAAAGAAACTGAATGAGCAGTTCACATGTGATACTATTATACGCAGTTTGCGAAAAATGAATTTCAAGGAATTAAAGGGAGAAGGCTTCGAACCGACATATACCAGAACCGACTTTACTGATGCCTTGCACGAATCATTTGGGTTCCGTACGGATTACGAAATCGTCACTTTAAAACAGATGAAAAAAATTTTTAAGGCAACAAAAATTAAGTAACGTTGTGCACTTTCTCCTGCATCAACAAAAGCCTGAATCCCACTGTTTTCAATGGGAAGCAGGCTTTTTATTCTTTGCAAGTGTCAAAGATGGGATTATACTACTAATTTATGGATTTGTCAAAAACTAGTCTCTGTATATGTCTCTGTATATGTCTCTGTATATGTCTCTGTATATGTCTCTGTATAATTTTTTGTAAGAAGCCTAAATACGATTCTTATCGTTTTTATTGCAATTTTTTCTGTTGTCCCTGTCCGTCATTTACCCCATCACTTTACAAATGTTGTTGGCGAATTCCACCGGATCTTCAAGGGGCAGTCCTTCCATCAGCAGCGCCTGGTTATACAGTAAATTAATGTATAGCTTGAGCTTCTCCCTGTCCTTTTCATAGGCTTCCTGTAGAGACTTAAAGACCTCGTGTTTCGGATTGATTTCGAGGATTTTATCGGCTTTCGGTTTCTGTTCTCCCGGCAGAGAACTGAGTATCTTCTCCATCTCGATGCTGAGTTCGCCCTCGGTTGCCAGGCAGACAGGATGTGTTTTTAACCTCTTGGAGGCCCTGACATCCTTGACCTTATCCGCTAAGAGACTCTTGATTTCCGCAAACAGCTCTTGGTTTTCCTGTTTTTCTTCTGCAGCATCGTCCTCAGTTTCCGACTCTTCTATTCCCAAATCCCCACCTGCGACAGATTTAAATTCCTTCTCTTGGTACTCTCTCAGTGTCTTGATAGCAAACTCGTCCACATCATCGGTCAAAAAGAGTATTTCATAACCTTTATCAAGCACCCCTTCTGTTTGGGGCATTTTTTCAATCCTTTCGATCGACTCCCCGGCGGCATAATAAATGTATTTTTGCTCCTCCGGCATTCTGGATATGTATTCTTTCAAAGTAACGGGTTTTTTCTCCAGGGAGGAATAGAACATCAATAAATCCTGCAGGGTTTCTCTGTTAACGCCAAAATCGCTGTAAATTCCGTATTTCAACTGCCTCCCAAAGGATTGATAAAACTTTTCGTATTGCTCCCTTTCCTTTTCCAGCAAATCCTCAAGCTCATTCTTGATCTTGGTTTTAATATTCTTGGCGATGAGCTTCAACTGCCTGTCATGCTGCAGCATTTCCCTGGAAATGTTCAGAGATAGATCCTCTGAATCCACCATCCCTTTCACGAAACTGAAGTAATCCGGCAGTAAGTCTGCACACTTGTTCATAATCAAAACACCATTGGCATAAAGCTCCAGGCCTTTTTCATACTCCCTTGTGTAGAAGTCAAAAGGTGTTTTTTCCGGAATAAACAGTACCGCCTTGTAACTGACTGTCCCTTCAGCGCTGATATGGACGTGTCTCAACGGCTTGTCAAAGCCGTAGCGTCTGTCGCTATAGAAATTGTCATAGTCCTCCTTGCTAAGCTCGTTCTTGTTTTTCTTCCAGATGGGGACCATGCTATTAACAACCTGCTCTTCTATGTATTCTTCGTATTCTTTTTCACTGCCTTCTTTTAGCTTCGTGGTGGTTATCTTCATTTTTATCGGATACCTGATAAAATCGGAGTATTTCTTAATAATCTCTTTGAGCCTGTATTCTTCCAGAAATTCATCATAATTCTCATCCGCTGTGTTTTCTTTGATTTTCAGAATAACCTCCGTACCGACAGAATCCTTGGTACAGGACTCAATCGTATAGCCCTCCGTGCCCTTTGATTCCCATTTGTAGCCCTCGTCACTTCCCAAAGCCCTGCTGATGACGGTAACTACCTCCGAGACCATGAAGGCCGAATAAAAGCCCACCCCAAACTGGCCAATGATTTCACTGCCGTTTTTCATTTCGCTGTCTTTGGTTTCATTTTCTTTCTTAAAGGCTAAGGATCCGCTTTTGGCAATAATTCCAAGATTATCCTCTAGTTCCTGCTTTGTCATACCAATACCTGTATCAGAAACTTTTATAACCCTTTTTTCTTTGTCAAACTCCACCTTGATATAATATGCTTCTTTATCAAAGGTTAACGCCGGATCCGTCAACGCCTTGTAATAGATTTTGTCGATGGCATCGCTGGAATTAGAAATAAGCTCCCTCAAGAATATTTCCTTGTGAGTGTAAATAGAATTGATCATCAGCTCCAACAATCTTTTTGATTCCGCCTTAAATTGCTTTACTGCCATAGATACCCACTCCTTTCTTTCCCGCATCAATTTTCTTGGACACTCATCAGCTTTAAGGCTTCGATATCCAATATCCTGACCATTGTCAGATGGAAGTCAATAACTCCTTCATTTCTCAACCTGCACAATTCCCGCGACAGCGAGGGACGGGCAATGTTCAAATAGTCCGCCAGCTCATTCCGGTTCAGGGGAAGCCTGATATGCTGCCCCTCCGTCTTTTTGTAACGCTCCAGCAGATATGTGCAGACTCTTCCTCTGGTACTCTTGATGGTCAGGTATTCTACTTTTTTATTAAGCATGATAGCTTTTTCCGAGATTATTTTCAAGTAATTGTAAATCAATTTACGGTGCCACGGACACATTTTTTCGCATTCTTCCACAATTCTTTTTTTCTTAATAAACAGTACTTTACAATCTTCCAGCGCCTCCACCGTAGCCGGCCATTTATTGTGACTGGAAAATGCCACCACCTCACCAAAAACATCGGCCGGCTTTAGTATTATTATCACGACTCTGTTTCCGGCAGGATTTTCCTTGCAAACAGCGGCTTCTCCCTCTAAGAGGATTCCCAATTCTTCACAATCTTCACCGTTTGTGACAATATACCAGCTCTTTTGGGCTTCATACAACCTTGGCTGAAAGCAATCCAGCATCTTAGTAATCTCCTCCGGTTTTATGCCGCTGAACAATATGTTTTTAGATATTGTCTCTAGGTGTTTTTTTAGCATTTTTATTACCCCACCGCTTCAATTAGTTACCGTGGTTAATTTTTTTCTTCTCGCTTCCCAGTATACTATAAAAAAAGGCAAATATAAAGGAGAAGAAGCTATGAAAAAGACCCTGCAAATACTTGTACAGATAGCCTTTCTGGCACTTTTCACTCTCCTGTTTATTAATGGCAAGATACAATTGTGGATGGCACTTTTTCTAATAAGCATTGTCGCCTCATTTTGGCTGGGCCGCATCTATTGCGGTTGGATTTGCCCTATCAATACAGTTATGAGGGGCATTACCTGGGCAAAAAGAAAGCTGGACTTCAAAGAGTTTAAAATCCCCTTGTTTATTACAAAACCCTGGATGCGTTATCTAATCCTGGGCCTGTTTGCTGCCGTTTTTATTTTCGCTATGGCCGGTGGCAGAAAACTACCCGTGCTACCTGCCCTTTTGGTCATCGGCTCGGTTTTGACCCTCTTTTTCCCCGAGGAACTGTGGCATCGCTATTTATGCCCCTATGGAACAGTACTTCATCTTCCGGCCGGGAAAGCCAAACTTTCAATGCACATCGATCCCGAAAAATGCATTAACTGCGGCCTTTGCGCCCGTGTCTGTCCGGATGCTGCAATTGAAAAAAAAGATACCTACCACGAAATATCCAAAAGCGACTGCCTTGTTTGTTTGGAATGCTCCAGGGTCTGCAAACAGGGGGCCATCAGCTATCAAAATACTGCCTGTTAAGAATTGATCTTAACAGGCAGTTTACGTTGATAATGCATTAAATATCATGAAAATAGCGGCAACAAAAGTAGTTAAAGCGAAAATTACTTTTAAGTATTTTGGATTTGTTTTAATAGCTAATTTCCCGCCAAAAATACCTGCCAATATTGCCGCAATTGCTAATGGAACAGCAAATTGAGGTTCAAAATGCCCTCTCATTGTATGGCCAATAAATCCCATTATGGCTGTAGCTGCAATCATTGCTGAAGATGTACCGACTGCAATCCGCATTGGAACACCACAGAGTAAAACCATTAGAGGGATTTTAAATGATCCACAGGATATCCCTACAGCTCCGGCGACCAATCCGGCCAATGCCGTGATAGGTATTGTGTACCAGAGATTAACCACATACTCTTCGCCTGCGAAATTTCTGTGCCAGTACCCAAACTTTTTCTCCTTTTGAATTGGCCTGTCTTTAACTTTTATAAGCATAGAAAATCCTGCTAAAACCAAAAAAACCGCTAATATTATTTTAAGATGTATTCCACTTAAATAGCCGGAAAAGTATCCGCCGACAAATGCCATGATGTCAGTGGGAGGATCAATAACTAAAGCAAGTTTCCAGTCTACTAATTTATTCTTATTAAACATTAACATCCCGGTTAAAGCAGCAATCATAAGGATAAATTGCCCCATGGTAGCTGCTTGGTGCATTCCAAGTCCGACCATAACAAGGAGTGGCACATAAAAATTGCCACCGCCTCTGCCTGACATAGTCATCACAAATCCTATCAGAAAAACAGCCAAACTGATTAATATGACTTCCTTCATCTAATTTCTTCACCTTCTAAAATACGCTTTAATAATTTCCCCGGTTTGAATTCTTCAACCAGTTCGGCATAGCCGCCTTCAATTATTCGCACATTATCATAACCAAGCGCTTTCAAATACATATATACCATTGTTGATCTGACGCCTGAAGAACAAAACACACCAATGTTTCTATCACGGGGTATTTCCGATACCCTTTCAGGTATTTCATCAATCGGAATGTGAATAACCGGCATATGATGCTCCAGAACAAAACTAACAGTCTCTAGCTCTTTGGGCGACCTAACATCTAAAAATATCGAGTTCTTTTCAGAAAGATGCACTGTTGGCGAAATTTTATGCTTCCCACTCCCAAAGAACTCAAATGTCATTGTTTTTAATACCTCATTAATCTTATCCATTATTTGTCTCCCTTATATAAAAATTTTGCGTACCACCTTAATAATTATACAATACTCCAAGATTACTTGTGAATATTTCTCCTATTCATTCCGTTCGGATTCGCTATACCGTGTGGCAGCCTCAACGTTATACTTGCAAAGCAAGCCATGAAAAACATTTGTTTCAATCATTTAGTTCAGGCTGTTGCCTTGCTGTTTACCACTATGCTAGAATGAATACAAAAAGAATGGGGGCATCCCAAATGGATACCAATGTTATTTACAATCTTCTTGTAACCTATGCAGCAAATATTGTACTGGCTTTAATATTTCTCGTCATCGGCTTAAGGGTCATAAAAGCGATTACTAAAATGATTTCCAAAAAGCTGACAAAATCTGAAGTCGACCCCTCTTTACAGCCTTTTTTAGTTTCCGGGATAAAGATAGCCCTGCAAATTATGTTAGTCATTTCCTTAGCTTCAATGATAGGCATGGAGATGACCTCCTTTATAGCTGTTCTCGGTGCAGCCGGTTTTGCGGTCGGCTTGGCTTTACAAGGCAGTCTGGCAAACTTTGCCGGCGGTGTTTTGATTCTACTATTAAAGCCCTTTAAGGTCGGAGACTATATTGAAGCGGCAGGCCACTCCGGTACCGTCAAGGAGATCCAGATTTTTCATACCATCTTGACTACCCCGGATAACAAAGTGATTATCATCCCCAACGCCGGCTTGTCCAACACCGCTACCGTCAATTACAGTGTAAATCCGACCAGGAGAGTCGATTTTGCCTTCGGTGTCGGCTACCAGGATGATATAGGAAAGGTTAAACAGATATTAAAAGGACTTGCCGACAGCAATCCCCTTGTCCTCAAAGACCCAGCCCCGCAAATAGTATTGGGCGAGCACGGCGACAACGCCGTCGTCTTCTATCTGAGAATGTGGTGCGAAAAAGATAATTACTGGTCAATCTACTTTGATACCATGGAAAAGGCTAAAATTGAGTTCGACAAGGAAGGAATCAACATCCCCTATCCGCAAATGGATGTCCACCTTCTCCAAGAAAAATAGCCTTCAGCCTAAGATAACCAAACCAAATTATGTTTAAAACCCGCCATTTCTGAGTATGGCGGGTTTTTTGTTCACATAGCATTTTCTTATCTTCCATTTTCCCTATCAGGAAAGAAGGACTCGGTCGTCGGCAAATTCTTCTCCGCTGGCCTTGCCAAAACGTTTCATCAGGCCTTCTACAGTCAGTTTCTGCTTTTCTTCTCCTTTGATATCCAGAATGATACGTCCGTCATGCATCATTATCAAGCGGTTGCCATGTTTGATAGCATGACGCATGTTATGGGTAACCATCAAGGTAGTCAGTTTCCCTTCATTAATGAACTTTTCGCTGAGTTGCAGTACCTTTTCTGCGGTTTTCGGGTCCAAAGCCGCGGTATGCTCATCCAGCAATAACAGTTTAGGACGGATAAGGATTGCCATCAGCAGGGTCAGGGCTTGACGCTGTCCACCGGAAAGGAGTCCCACTTTTGTGCCGAGACGATCTTCCAACCCTAATTCTAAGGACCCCAGCAGTTCCCTATATATCTGCCGTTCCGCCTGGCTTATGCCCCATTTCAGGCTCCGTCTTTTCCCACGCCGATAAGCCAGGGCCAGGTTTTCTTCAATCCCCATGTTGGAGGCGGTACCCATCATGGGATCCTGAAAGACCCGACCGATCACGCCCGCTCTCTTGTGCTCGGAAAACTTGGTAACATTTTCACCTGCGATGGCAATTATACCGCTGTCAACACCGTACACTCCCGCTATACAGTTTAACAGCGTGGATTTTCCCGCACCGTTTCCTCCAATCAAGGTGATAAAGTCACCTTCCGCCATGTTGAGATTGATATCCTGCAGAGCCGTCTTTTCATTGACCGTTCCCGGGTTGAATTTTTTGTGCAATTCTTTAATAGTCAGCACATCACATCTCCCCCTTCTTCGATCTCTGCAAAGGTTTCAGGTAAGACCTAAATACCGGTAGTGACAAAGCTATGGCGACCGTCATGGCAGTAAACAGCTTAAGATCACTGGCAGGCATCCCCATTCTCAATACCAGAGCAATGATTATCCTGTAGGTAATGGCTCCCAGCACTAAAGCAATCAGGCGGTTAAAGAAGTTTCTCTTCCCAAACAGCACCTCTCCGATAATGACCGAAGCCAGCCCGATTACAATGGAACCAATTCCCATTTGCACATCGGCAAAGCTTTGGCTCTGGGCAATGAGAGCGCCGCTTAAGGCCACCATGCCATTACTGATTACCAACCCCAAAATGATCATGTTCCCAGTATCAATCCCCTGGGCTCTGGCCATTTGGGGATTGTTCCCGGTAGCCCGAATGGCGCAGCCTATTTCCGTCCCGAAAAACCAGTACAAAAGGCCCACCAGGCCCAAAACACAGAGCAGTCCTAAGGTAATAACCGCACTGCTTTTATTCAGCCCAAAATTCTCGAATACGGTATAAACGGTATCCATCCGTAACAACGATATATTAGCCTTTCCCAAAATCCGTAAGTTGACAGAATACAAGGCGATCATGGTCAAAATCCCAGAAAGCAACGCCGGGATTTTGAGGCGGGTATGCAGGATGCCGGTAGCCAAACCTGCCAGCATCCCCCCCACGAAAGCCATAGCGGTAGCAGCATAAGGATTCATTCCCCTCATGATACACTGCGCACCAATGGCTGCTCCCATCGCAATGCTACCCTCAACACTGAGATCGGCAATATTTAAGATTCGATAAGTGATATAGACTCCCATAGTCATCACAGCCCATAACAGACCAAGGGAGACCGCTCCAAGAATAATCTGCAGCATTTAAACTTCCCCGTTTCTTCAGGTTAAAATACATAATCCTTAAGATCTTCAGGAATCTCCAACTCAATCTCCTCGGCAACTTCTCCATTAATAGCAAAATCAAAACCGGAAGCCGATTCGATAGCCATGGTGGCCGGTTCCGCTTCACCCTTCAAGACGCGGACCGCCATCAAGCCGGTCTGATATCCCAGGTCGTAATAGTTTATTCCCAAAGTTGCCAGGCCACCGCTTTCTACCATGCCGGATTCGCCGCAAATGACCGGGGTCTTAGACTGCGACACTACTCCATGTACCACAGGCATGGAGGAAGCAAAGACATTGTCCGTAGGAATGTAGATGGCATCACACTGCCCTGCAATAGACTGGGTGGCTTGCTGAACGTCGTTGGAATTAGTCACGGTTACTTCAACATAAGAAAGTCCCAGGTCCTCAATAGCTTCTTTGGCGATCTTGGCTTGCAATATTGAATTGTCTTCACTGGAGGTGTATAAAACTCCAACGGTTTTAGCCTCGGGAACCAGTTTTACCAAGAGATCGATCTGTTCCTTGATGGGATTCATATCAGTGGTTCCGGACACATTCCCTCCGGGAACATCATTGGAATCAACCAACCTGGCAGTCTCATAATCAGTAATGGCCGTTCCCATAATAGGAATTTCCGTCGTTTTCCCTGCAATAGCCTGGGCGGCAGGTGTCGCAATTGCCAGAACCAAATCTACCTTGTTGCCGATAAAACGGTCACTGATGGTGGATAGATTACTTTGGTCAGCCTGGGCATTCTGCAGATCAATGTTAATGTTCTCACCATCCACATACCCATTATCCTTCAGGGCCTCGATAAAACCATCCCTGGAGGCATCCAGCGCAACGTGCTCAACATACTGAATGATGCCAATGTCGAAAACTTCGGCTGACTCTCCCTCTTTTGATTCTGCACCACCTTCATCGTTGTTCCCTGCCGATGAACAACCCACCGACAAAATCATCATTAGTACCAGAAATAAAGCTACGATATTCAGCTTTTTCTTCATAATTTCCCTCCTCATCTTGCTTTTTTATTGCTTATATCGGTAAAATCACTGCTTACCACAGCAATCTGTACCCTGATAATAAGAAAAAGATATGGCAAAACCTCAGTTGGCCTTATATTTTCTAAAAGTACAAAAAAAGCCCATGTATAACATGGGCAAATCTCCATTCGCGGTACCACCGTGTTTTCGTTGTTACCAACCTCCAGGAACGACCTCTATCGTCCCGCCACAATAACGGTTGGCTTCCGGCACATCCTACAGGGCATAAGCCTTTCAGTGTGCAGCTTTCGAAATGAATTCACGGCCTTTTCCCCTGCTTTCTTTCACCAAACGAAAGCTCTCTGTAAGGTTTAATAGAACCGCTACTGGTTTCCGGTCATTGCATTTTCATATTTTTCGGTTATATCTAATGATATTCATACCAGCGGATTGTGTCAATACTTTTTTTATAGACTTGTGTTTTTGCAGACTATACAAGTATTGCGGATTGCAAGTATTATATAGTTATAATGAAAGAACAAAGAATTTAAAGGAGTTGATACCATGAAGGGCGTCATACTTGACGGCTATACCCTTAACCCGGGGGATTTAAGCTGGAAGGAACTCGAAAAGATATGCGATTTGACGGTATATGACCGGACAGCCTACGATATTGGCGGATTAGAAGACATCATCCAAAGGATTGGGGATGCCGAGATTGTCTTTACCAACAAAACCCCCCTCCCCGCGGAGGCATTACAAGCTGCACATAAGTTGAAATTCATCGGGGTTTTGGCCACAGGCTATAACATTGTCGATACAGCAACAGCCAACAACTTGGGTATCGTCGTTACCAATATCCCCGCTTATAGCACCAGCGCCGTATCGCAAATGGCAATTGCCTTGCTGTTGGAGATATGCCATCATGTAGGAGCCCACGACGCGGCTGTCAAAAGGGGTGAATGGGAGAATAACCCCGATTGGTGTTTCTGGAAATATCCTTTGATTGAACTTGACAGTAAAACCATGGGAATAATCGGTCTCGGAAGAATAGGACAAGCTACGGCCAGAATTGCTCAAGCCATGGGTATGAATGTATTGGCCTATAGCAGGTCTCAAAATGACAAATTAGAAAGCCCTACTTTGAAATATGTTAAGCTTGACCGGTTGTTCGCTGAATCTGATGTTATTTGCTTGCATTGTCCATTGTTTGACAGCACTAAGGGGATAATCAATAAAAACAACATTGAGAAAATGAAAACCGGGGCCATAATTATCAATAATTCCAGAGGACAACTGGTAGTAGAAGAAGACCTGGCAGATGCCTTAAACCGCGGCAAGGTTGGAGGCGCGGCCCTGGATGTAGTCTCTACGGAACCCATCAAAGCCGACAACCCGCTGTTAAAGGCAAAGAACTGCCTTATTACTCCCCATATATCCTGGGCACCTCTTGAAACCAGGCAACGGTTAATGGATATTGCCACCGAAAACCTGCGTCAATATCTGGCGGGCACGCCTATTAATGTTGTTAAATGAATATGATAATGGCACCTAATCGTTAATTGCCTCAATGCCGAGCCGTTTAAGTTTGTCAAGATGATCTCGCATCTTTTTGAGTTCATCCGGAGAGTGCCCCTCCCAGTCCAAAACTTCGCCCGTCACTAGCAATGGGTGCTGGGTTCGGTAAGACCTCGTTGGATTCCCCGGGAACTTTTTGTCTGTCAGATTGGGATCATCCTCAATGGGACCTGTGGGCTCTACACGATAGATTCTACCGGGTTCGTCTCCCACTGCCAGTTCCGCTCCCCACGTTGCCGCATCCAATGTCGCTGTCAGATAAATGTAGTTGGCCTTCTTTCTCTCCCCATAGTTAGAGCTATAACCGGGTTCCAGCATATCCCCCGCCTTCAGGTCGGCTTTTGTCCCATGGTAGAAAGGTCCGCGATCCAATATTCTAGGCGGGGTCTGTTCTTTCTTTATGTTCATTTGCTATCCTTACCTCCTCTGGGAAACAAGTTATTGCCAGTATATTTAGTATGAGTGTTATTACAGCAAGTATTACCGCAATCCGTGTTAAGGAACCTATTGTATCCATAATCGCCGACCAATCCTGAATTTGT
This sequence comes from Clostridia bacterium, assembly GCA_018432615.1. Lineage (GTDB taxonomy): Bacteria > Bacillota > Peptococcia > DRI-13 > SM3-B62 > SM3-B62. Next base: position 6,360 of record JAHDSQ010000037.1, on the reverse strand, counting down.
ACTCTATGATTAATTTCGAACAACTGTAAACACAGTGATGCTATACAAGCACTAAAGCTAACAATACTAAAACGGAAGAATTTTTTTACTGTACTCTTACCAAAATATTTTATAGCTAAAATCGGAACAATCCATGCGATAAGTCCAAGCAACAGACTCGACATATTTAGAAAAATTGTGATTGACATTTACCTTCTCCTTTCAGCAGCTGTCATGAACAACAGCCCCATAATCTATGCACAACTACTAAACTCAAAGAATATAGTAAAATAAACAAGCTTATGAGAGGAAAGTGCAATATGTACGCTATTAATAACCAATATCCATATCCTTACTACAATAACACACTAATGTATAATCCATATAATATGTATCAAGGTTATATGATGTATCCATATCCTTACTGCTATAACCCACAAACAAATTATCCAAACTACCCTCCCCAATTTATCCCATTGAAGGATTATGGACCGGCGCCTTTTGTAATCAATATTGAGGAAGCTACTAAGCAGAATAATTATTTTCGTATAGCTTTATGGACAGGACGCTATTTGCAGCTTACCTTGATGAGCATCAGGGTTGGCGAGGACATAGGGTTAGAAATGCACCCGGACGTTGACCAGTTTATACGCATAGAAGAAGGTCAAGGGCTTGTTAAGATGGGGGACAGAAGAGACTGTTTGGATTTTCAAAGAAATGTCTCCGATGACTACGCAATAGTTATTCCTGCCGGAAAATGGCATAATGTAATTAATACTGGCAATACACCGCTTAAATTGTATTCTATTTATGCACCACCTGAGCATCCACATGGTACAGTTCATAAAACTAAAGAAGATGCTGAAGAAAATCACGGATAATAATTCTCATTTGCGGCCATTAATGGCCGCTTTTTGTGCCAATAGAGCAAGTTGTTCATGCTTCTCCGACGCCTTTGAGCTTACAGGCGAAGTCAGGGGCTTATGTTTTGCTTGCAAATCTCAGTCCCTGGCGAACCGATTCGAATAGCGAAAAATTGTGGAGGCTCACATCCAACCCCCCCCAAATGCTAATCAGCAATAGGAATAACTTGTTTATACTTAAAACTTCTGCATCCCTTCTTAATAGTCATAAAGTTTTCTTCAATAATGCATTGAAACAGTCAAAGAGATTCCTAAATATTAATTGCATATCCGTAATAAATCACATATAATAGGAATGTATGATTTTCTTATTTTCCGCGCGGGAGTGATTGAAAATGTTAACAGAAATTAGAAGTAGGTCTCAGATTACTATTCCAGCTGATATAATTAAGAAACTTGACCTAAAACAAGGCGATACTTTAGATGTTGAAATTGAAGATAACCAAATCATTCTTCGCCCTGTTATTGCTATACCAAAAGAACAGGCATACTTTTGGACAAAACAATGGCAATCTGAGGAAAAACAAATTCAATCTGATATTGCAAGCAATAATATTCAACCTGCTAAATCAAAAAATGAATTATTTGAGGATCTTGGGCTATGATCTTCTACTATTCAAATCTCTTCAAAGAAAAGGTTAAACAACTTCAACCAAATATCAAAAGAGCGTTGAAAAGCAAGCTTGAGTTAATGGATCAAAATCCAAAACATCCTTCACTTAGAACCAATAAAATCAAAGGTTCTTCTGATATTTATGAGGCTAGTATAACAATGAATTACCGTATGACGTGGCAATATTATAAAGATGGAATACTTCTAAGAAATATCGGAGAGCATGACAAGACTCTCCAAAACCCATAGTGCTAGAATAAAACTTCAAGATGATAATGTCAGAGTCACGGTAGACGCGCCAGTTACCCAACGCACCCGGCGAAGGGGTGTGGCGCGGCGCCAGGCACCGGAATTTTTACCCTTTCCTTCGGGCCCGCGTCCTCGCAAAAGTACGTTATTATACTAAACCGTTGCGCGATAGCACGCAGTATCACCTTTTAGTGGTATCAGCCTTTCTGTAACTCTTTATAGAAAGGGTATTTTTTATGTCAACACATTATGAAAAAATGATATTTGAAATGGAACTGCATGGTTACTCTCCGCAAACTCAAAGACGTTATCTTAATCACGTCCGGTTGTTAGAAAAATATTGGGGTAAGTCACTTGATTTGATCCAGCCGAATGAAATCAAGCAATACCTTTATTATCGTATTAAAAAAGTATTAGTTACAGCATATCAATATCTCACAGACAGGGATTAGCTGGTTTAGGTGAAGTAACCGCATCATCTTCTCCACCACTTGCAATTATAACATATATGTTATATAATGTCTCTAGATTCCGAGGTGATCCAATTGTATGAAGTTGAGTATTACGTTGAAAACAGTAACTCCCCATTAGTCTTTTTCTTGGTCCCCCTCATATTAAGAAATTTGAAGGCGCATATAATAAATTATGGGAGCTACGAGTTAAACAAAGTACAAATAATTTCCGTATTTTCTTTTTCAACTTCACTCAGGGCAAGTTTGTCCTGCTACACGGAATAAGAAAAACAACTGATAATACTCCCAAAAATGCATTAGATATTTCATTGAGACGATTAAACAATTACCTAAAGGGAAGTGAGCGACAGTGAATCATGAAGACGTTAAAAAGCAGCTATTACATTTACCAGAGGTTCAACATGAATACAATGCCTTAAAGGTCCAATATGATATTAAGCGTGAAATTATTAAACTTAGAATAGAGCAAGGATTGAGCCAAAAAGAACTTGCTAATAAAATCAATTCTAAACAATCAGCAATCTCCCGACTAGAAAGTGGCGATTATAATCCGAGCCTTGAATTCTTAAATAAAGTTGCCACTGCTCTCGGTAAAGAACTGCATATCAGTTTTCTATAGTAGTGGTCATTCCACTACTTTTTTTGACATGCAAAGGGTTATTTCACCTAACGTTTCGTTTTCACGACGCCGACGAACCGGACCACCGGAGCCCTTCCCTTTAGCGGTGCTTGCACCCGGCGAAGAGGTGTGGCAGACATGACCCATGAGCACGCCCGAAGCTTGAAAACATTGTTATATGTAGTTCCCAGGCCCGCAAGCCAGATTCAGCCACGGACGGCTGAACCTTAATAAAAAACTTCAACTATAACTAAATATATCCCATGCACTACCACACTATATATTTAAGTATTATGTAGCATAACTCTGCAATGATAATAGAACTAATTGTTAAAATCCCGCTTCCCTTAATGAAACCAATAAAGTGGAATTTGTAATTGTTATAGGCTTTATTATCTTCACTCCCTGAAAGTACGATAAAACTTGGTTTCCAAGTACAAAAAATAAGCCAGTCCATTACAATTAGATCAAATATATTCCAACACATACATACAACAAAGACATGGAAGAAAATTGTCCAAAATTCGACTGTAACAGCTTTGTATGTACATATAGCACTCCAAAAGATAAAAGCTACTATCAAAAGCAATGATACTGTTTGAAATATGTATGCAGATTTTTTATTAGTAAATGGAGGGAGCTTTATGACCGCCTGGAGTTCTTTTGGATAATCATGAAGGAATATATGCGGCCACTTTATTTCTGTAATTGTAACCATACTTCCCCACATGACTGACCATATCAAACCATGTATCAAAGCTAATCCAAAGTTCATAAACATAACCCCTTTATGCAATATAGCCCCATAAGTTAATTTATCCTTACTCGCCCCCGGACGGGGCGATTTATCTGGGAATTACATATAACGCGGCGCGGGTTTACGAAGTGCTTGAGTCTTAGAGTTGCTTGCAACTCTTGACGAAAGGATTTTGCAAACCTGGAGATAGGCGGTGTCGCGAGCGCTTGCGCGAGCGAGCCAATCTCCAGGCAGTGCCCGCGCCGCGATAATCGGACGAACTCGCGCGGCGAGCGATGTCCGCTTATCGGATATGTATTGCCGACGTCCTTCGGCCCTAAGGCGAAGCTTGAGCCTTAGTACTTGTACTTGGCGAAAGCAGGCCGGGTCCTACCGGTCTTGGGCCGAAGGATGTGGCGCGCACGCCCCAAACCCTTGCTCCACGCGCCTTGTGGGAATGCGTTGTTCGTGATGGATGCGCCTTCCTGTTCAGAGGCCAACAGGACGTTGTCCCCTATAAAAAAGCAGAGAAAAGTTTCCTCGTTCTTGCTGCATAATATATACACTTAATCTATAGCACTGTTGTGGTAAGATATAATAAACATTAGTTGTTAATACGAAGTAAGTATTATTTATATAACAAACAGAGGTGTAATATGAAAGGGTTAGAAAATTTAAGCAATATACTAAACAAAAACAAAAAACTTTCATGGATAGTTTTATTAAGCTATATGGCATTTTTTGTTGGCTGTGCAGCATATCCACTATTTCCACAATACACAGGGTATATGAATATAGTTTTGCATATAGCGAATGTAATATATATTACCCCAGTTCTTCTGGCATTATTAGGTAAAGGAAAACCGGTAAAAGCAATGGGTATTGTATTTTCTGCTTTGTTAATCGGAATGTTATGCAGATACCTTATTGAATTTGGAGAAGTGTCAAATAGTGTTAACTTTACCATAATCAATATGATATCATTTCTCGTTATCCTTCCATTGGTTTATATGTTTTCTTATTATTTATATAGCAAAAAGTTAAATTAAAAATACTACCCATTATGAGCATAATATGTAGTTAAAGTGAAAACACATCATTTATATTGATAATTTTAAATTTTCCGCGCCAGGGACGGCACGGTCTTTTTGCGCCATCTGTCATATAACGCGGCGCGATAATCGGACGAGCTCGCACGGCGAGCGATGTCCGCTTATCGCGCCGTGTTCCCGACGTCGCCCAGCCCTAAAGACGAGTCCGGCCGCTGCCGCGGTTAGGCTGGGGGATGTGGCGCGCACACTCCAGCCCCGCCCAAATTTCTCCCCCGCTGAATCTGCTATCCGCGCCCGCTGCGTGAAGCCAATGTTGTACTAAACCGCTGCGCGGTGGCACGTAATATCACTTTTTCGTGGTATCATCCTTTCTGTAAATCAATTATAGAAAGGATGTTTTCTATGTCATCATGTTATGAAAAAATGCAATTTGAAATGGAATTACACGGCTACTCTAAGCAAACCCAAAAGCATTATCTGAATCATATCCGGCTATTGAAAAGACATTGGGGAAAGTCCCCGGATCTGATCCAACCGGATGAAATCAAGCAATACCTTCATTATCGTATTAAAAAAGGTATTAGTTACAGCAATGTCAATATCTCATGCAATGCTTTTAAGATCATGTTTAACTCGGTACTTAATTGTAATTTCTCTGATGAGGTTATTGTTAGACCTAAGAGACTTAAGAAGCTACCGTATGTTCTCTCTAAAGAGGAGATTCTCTCTATTCTTGACCATATTTCTAGTTTAAAGCATAGAACCATCCTTTTGACCATCTATTCTTCCGGCCTAAGAATTAGTGAGGTTCTTAATCTTTCTGTCTCTGATATTGATTCTGTTAATATGCTTATTAGAGTCCGTGGTGGTAAAGGAGGTAAGGATAGATTTACTATTTTGGGTAGGGATAATTTACTTATACTAAGGCGTTATTGGAGCGCATATAAACCTGAAGGTTTTCTTTTCCCCGGCAAATGCCCCGGTAAACCTCTTGCCGCCAGGAATATTCAGCAGGTGTTTAAGGATGCTAAGGATAAGGCCGGTATTGTTAAACCTGTCTCTGTTCATTCTCTCCGCCATAGTTTAGGCCATGCCAATATTGATACTACTTGTATTTATCTTCATCTTTCTACTAAACGCCTTTGTTCCGTCATAAGTCCCTTGGATGCTGATAACCATGCTTGAGTTACAGGATATTTTTAATGCTGTTACTCCTTCGAACCTTTCATTTGATCAATGCAAGGCTTTTTATTCTATTAGAAACTGCCGAACTGCTATTCTTGGTTCTCATGTTGATGGTTGTACCGGTTGTGGTCACTTGGAGGTTTCTTATAATTCCTGCCGGAACAGGCACTGTCCGAAGTGTCAGGGTAGTAAAGAATTTGAATGGGTTCAGTCTCAGTTGTCTAAGCTTCTACCTGTCCCTTATTTTCATGTGGTTTTTACTTTGCCTAATCAGCTTAACCCCATTATATACCAAAACCAAGAGCTTCTCTATTCTCTGCTTTTGAAATGTGTAGAAGAAACTATTACGGAACTTGCTCAAAATCCTAAGTTTCTCGGCGCTCAGACCGGGGTTACTGCTATTCTCCATACTTGGGGTCAGAATCTCTCTTTCCATCCTCATGTTCATTGTGTGGTCCCCGGCGGTGGCCTTTCTAAGGATGGTCTTAGGTTTGTACGTGCAGGTAAGAGCTTTTTTATCCCTGTTAGGGT
>JAHDSQ010000003.1 GCA_018432615.1 Clostridia bacterium | reverse complement strand
TGTGGCTCCTTTTTAATTCTTCCCACACTATTATCTCATTTCCTTTTTGTTTTGTCCAGTGCTACTTTGCGAAAAATTATTTTTTCTTATCTTGTTCTTGCATTGATATTCAGCTATCAAAAATCTCATGCGTCAGCTCTGCCTATGGGCTTTTTTAGCAATTGTGAATATATTTGCTATCTTAAACATAAACCTTGTACCAAAGCCTACGACCTTCTTAATATCTTCACTTTCCGTAAAGTACTTTTCCTCCAAGAATTTTATTCCTAAACCCCAGCTCGTGATTTCTTGCGGATTATCAATACCCCAATGTATCCTTGCCCCGGTTTTCTTTAATGACGGGTGGTCTTTTGTCTTTTTTGCCGCAAAAGTGCTGAAAGCATCAAAAATCAAAGTGTAACCACCGGTCCTCTCCCGGATACGTCTCATTAGCTCTTTTATCTCGTTTTCCTTCAAGTACATGAACAACCCTTCAGCAATAACAATGTACTTTTTCTTGCCCTTCGGTATTCTCTCTATCCATTCAGATTCCGTCACGGAAGAACCGATTAAATGATATTTATCAGTTTCCTGATAAAAGTTTCTGCGAATAGCAATAACCTCCGGAAAATCAACATCATACCAGTCAACACCGCTGTTTTCAATCCTGTCATACCTGCTGTCAAGTCCGCACCCTAAATGCAACGCAACACTTTCAACGCTGTCATCTGCCAGATAGTCCCTGACGAAATCATCGATCATTTTAGCCCTTATACACATCATGATATTTGTTTTTTCCGGGATTTTTAACGATTTGAAGTTGTAATCAATTTGTTCAACAACCTCAACAGCCTTCTTATCAACGAGCAACGGTACTTGCTTTTCGCTTTCCTTTGCTTTGCCATATAGCGGAATCAATAATGTTTCTTTCTCTTCGGTCAAAACAACCTTATCCATCGTTTCACTCCTCACCCGGATAATTCTGGCGTTTTCCCATTCTCAAATGAACCAGATACTGAGCCTTAAAAACATCCGACATGAAAGTTCCGATTTTGCTTTTGGCGCTCAAATGTTTTCTCGCATCTTTAAACAGCGGAAACTCCCCCATCAATTCTACCCTGCTGTCCCATTGCAGGATTTCCTTAGCACTTTTAAGTCCCCATTTCAGAAACAGCTTTTCATCCATCCCGCTTTTTTTCAGGACCATTTTATTGGCCATTTTGATACCAAGCGGCGAGGTTGCATCAAATACTATCTCACCCCCCGGATATGAGTCGGCTAATTTATTAATAAAGCCTTTGACTTCGTATTCTGTGAAATAATAGAGCAAGCCGGCCGCGATGAACAAAATGTTCTCCGTCTTTTTTAGTTGGTTGAACCACTCGTAATCAAGAAAAGAAGAAGCTATAAACCTTCTCCTGTCATTTTCCTGAATGAATTTTTTTCGAAACTCTATAACATCCGGCAAATCCAGGTCATACCAATCAATGGTTCCGTTATCCACCCTTTCGAAGGTTGTATCAAAACCACAGCCAATGTTGACAATCGTGGCTTGAGGATACTTTGCTATGTGCCTCTTTACTATTTTATCAATCAATAAGCTACGTATAACCCAGCCCAATTGGCTGAGTTCACTGAGGTTTTCCATGTTTGCGGAGAAATCATAATCAATCCTGTCTATGATTTCTTTTGCAGCCTGATCGATAAGTAGCGGCTTTTCTTTTTGACTCTCAATAGCACGTCCCCACAAGGGAAGAAGGAGGGTTTCTTGCACATCACCCAGTTCGACCGCATATTTTTCTGACATTAACAAATCCACCTGCTTTTTATGTCAATTCAGTTCTTTTCAAGATTATACCATAATATGGTTAGCTCCACCTATAAGATTTGGTGATTATATTTCTTTTAATTCACAGATAGATCATGATTTAGCAATTTACCTTGTACTTTTCGTGTCAACCTGTCAATCAACATGGTAAGCACTGGTATAAGGACAGTCTGTCCGATTATCCTGCCAGGGATTGTCAAATATAGGGGCATGTTAAAAATAGTATTCAAGAAAAAAGGAACAAGCAACACGGATGAAATCACCTGACCAATTGTAACAGCCAACAAGAGATGCCCGGTGGAAAAACCTTGGATTCTTTTTCTGCCCAAAACAAGAGCAGGTATAACCCCTGTTAAAGCTGAGGTGCAAGTAAAGCAGGGCATATATCCCCCGATAGGGCTCATGAAATAACCCAGAATATCGCCAAGTGCCCCAACAATACCACCGGCTAACGTCCCATCCCTTGAATACTAAGCAAGATGCCTACTCTGACCTATCGCTTTGCCTTATTGTTATTCACGTTATAAGCATTCTAAATACTAAAACCTCTTTAAATCCCCTGCCTGAAAATTCCATTCGGGCGTATTCAGCGCATCCCCGAAATCCAAGGAATACCAAGGACTTATAGCCTGATTGTCAGGATTTTTTAAGATATGGATGTCCTGTGCCGGCATATAGCTTTGAGCCAGCATGAATACTTTTTCTCCGGTCTCTGTATTCTCAGCCATGTCCACCACGATAACACAATGCCCCGGACTTCCCCCTTGCATGAAAACATCGCCGATTTGCATATCTGCTAAGTCCACAAATCTCAACTCTTTACTCAAAGAAAGACTCCCGGCGTAGGCAAATACCATATCTAAATATTTCCTGAAATCCTTATATCCAGTTGAAAGCCCAGCGCTTCTTACCCAATTGACTGAATTTCCTTCAACCTTTATCCTGTACCCTGCCCTCCATTTAGAGTATTCGGCGTTGAACCCATTGGTAAAGTTGAAGTGAATGTCATCATACCTCTTCTCCTCAAACAGGTACTCAGCCCGCAATCTGATAACGGCATCGGCGCATTGCTGCAAATCACGTTCGCCGACGTCTAAGTCTATCACCGCTTCATATACTTCCCGTCTTTTAATTCTCCCGTCATAATACTTTACTTTTTCTCCATACGGCTTCAAAGGCAAGGTCTGTAAGTATTTTTCAAAAGAATGGTCTGCAGTAGCAACTCTTTCGTACCCCTCAGGTACAGAAAACCTTTCATCCAATGCGTTTGCCCCCTGATTCACTTTCAGTGCATCCTCCGTAACACTCGGATCCGTTTCAGGCATTTGAACCGAGCAACCGCTGAGGATCAAAACAACAGCCAACATCCAGCCGCAAAGGCATTTCATTTCGGCAATAACCACCTTTCTTACAACTACCGTTAACATAATCAGCCATTATTTAGATGTTATTCTATCTGCCCCGACACTATAATAGCACACATCACCTTGCAACATTTACATATGTTTTTTTGTAACTCATGTTACAGATTTATGCCTGTGTATATCATATACTAAAAGCACCAAAAAATCCTTAGTAAAGGAGTTAACCAATGAAAAGAAGAATAATAAATATAGATGAAGAAAAATGTAACGGGTGTGGATTATGTGTTACGGCTTGTCATGAGGGCGCCCTGCAAATAATTGATGGGAAAGCTCGTCTCGTTTCTGAAAGCTACTGCGATGGCCTGGGTGATTGTTTGCCAGAGTGCCCGATGGGAGCCATAACCCTGGAAGAAAGAGAAACGACACCTTATGACGAAGAAGCCGTCAAGAGACGTCTCGCCAAAAACACAACAAACACCGAAGAATCCGTAGACTGTCCTTCAGAAGGTTTGCAATCACAGCTTGCCCAGTGGCCTTGTCAGCTCAAGCTTGTACCGGTGAACGCACCATATTTTAATAATGCTCGTCTCCTAATAGCAGCCGACTGCAGTGCTTTCGCCTATCCGAATATTCATCAAAGATTCATGCGCAACAGAATCACTTTGATTGGTTGCCCTAAACTGGATGCTGTTGATTATTCGGAAAAACTGACAGAAATACTTAAACAGAACGAAATAAAGAAAATCACTGTTTTGAAAATGGAAGTACCCTGCTGCAACGGCCTTGTTCACGCCGTAAAAAAAGCCTTAAGCAACAGTAAAAAAATAATTCCTTGGGATATCATAACAATATCTGCTAACGGGAGAATAGTAAACGAATGATAATAAAGCTTCTACTGATTATCAATATCTTTGCCCTCTTAATGATGGGTCTCGACAAAATGAAAGCTTGCTATGGATGGTGGAGAATCCCTGAATCCTTTCTCTTCTTATTGGCTTTCTCCTTCGGAGCCGGGGGAATCTTGACCGGAATGCTTGTTTTCCGCCATAAAATAAGAAAGCCGCTTTTTTATATCGGCGTACCGCTGCTTTTTATCTTGAATATAGCCTTTATTTATTACCTAGACGACACCTTGACTCGCTTCCCTTGAAAAGATAATATTTAACATACATGTCTTTTTCTTAAGAAGGGATTGATAGCCAATGCGTCGTCTAGCAGCTTATATCATATGTGCCGTTCTTGTTTGCGCCGGTTATATTTACAGCAACACCCTCCAAATCGAGCAGGAATACGAATCGGAGGTTATTGCCAAAGGTATTGTTTTAGACATGCAGGAGATAGAATCTGAGGAAGAATCGATTGTCTTTGAGGATGAAAAGCAATGGCTCGCACATCTTAAAATAACAACCGGGCCCTATAAAGGACGTACCCTTGATACCGTCCACTATTCAGGCGGCAATCCCGCTTACAGTTTTGAAGTTTACCCGGACGATGAGGTTATCCTAAGCCTGGAGGTCGAGGATTTTGTCCTGAAGGGTGCCTACATTTCCGACATTTCCCGGGACAAGTACCTCAAATGGATGCTTGCAATTTTTATGGCTTCAATCCTGCTTATCGGTGCCCGTCAGGGAGTGAAAACGATTTTCTCATTACTCATAACCGTAGGCTCTGTCGTTAAGATACTTCTGCCTGCTATTTTGGCAGGAAAGAACCCTATTGCCATTACTATCCTTGTCTGCATAGGCATCACCGTTGCGACCCACATGCTGATTACGGGATTCACAAAAAAATCCCTCGCCGCTATTTCCGGTACAACGATGGGAATAGTAATTGGAGGGCTCCTGGCTAAATATGTTATCACGCTTGGTCGTATCAGTGGTCTGGGTTCTGAAGAAAGCAGACTATTCTTTTTCAGTTTTGCCGAAGGCAAGATGGATATAACCGGCATACTCTTTGCGGGCATTGTAATCGGCTCACTCGGAGCCGTCATGGACGTGGCCATGTCAATCGCTTCCAGCATTACTGAGATTCATTTAGTAAATCGTGAGCTTTCCTTTAGTCAATTGGTAAAGAGTGGTCTCAATGTGGGCCGGGACATCATAGGGACCATGGCCAACACCCTGATCCTGGCTTACACCGGCAGCGCCTTGCCTTTAATGCTCCTGATATTCGCTAACAATATACCTTTTCTAAAATATATCAACCTCGATATGATAGCTACAGAAATTATCCGTGCCCTCTCGGGCAGCATCGGCCTGTTTCTGGCAGTTCCGTTTACCGCCTTGGTCAGTGCCGTTCTTTATAAGCCCTTCTTTATAAAAAACACCAAAACAGAACAAGCAGACCAATCTGAAGGGCGTTTGCTCTAATAGGCGAACAGCTCTCCCAACTCAGGCGAGGTGGCTATTTCAAAAACTAACTCTCCTAGAGATGCCATTTTAGCATGGTTTAAACCCTCAGGTACATCAAGGGGGGTGTGATTGTTCTGTAGCCAGTTTTCAGCCAAAAAGGTCACAGCAGGTATCCTTTCATCCAAAAAGGGCCTGTGATCACTGCTGTGTAAATCATCGACCTGCCCTGTCAGCATAAGAGTAGAATAACTCGCCATCCCTTTGACGTCAAGCCATTCTGGCAACCTTGCCAAATCGTGGGCCCAAAAAACGAAATCCTTCTCATTCCCGCTGCCAATACTGTCAAGGTTAATATTCATCCCCAGCTTATCTTTTGGTATCAGAGGGTTCTGAAGAAAATGCCGTGATCCGAGTAAACCCATCTCCTCCGCGCTCCAAAAAGCGATAAGGACAGAATAAGGCGGGGCGGAATCCCCCTGGCAAAGTAACCTGGTTATTTCCAAAAGTGTTGCTACTCCCGAAGCATTATCGTTTGCCCCGGGGTACAGCTCATCCTGCCATACACCCAGATGATCCAAATGAGCCGATAATACCACATATTTATCAGGGAAAAGTTGCCCTTCTATTAACCCTAAAACATTCTCAGCAGTATGCTGGGAATTATTATTTTTTCTGTTAAAAACGGCTCTTTTATCTTTCATCATTAAAGCCATTCCCGGTATCGGAAAGCTTTGAAAAAAGGTTCCCTGTTCACCACAGGGCTCCACTCCCATTCTTTTTAATTGCTGGGCCAAATATTGACAGGTTGCGGCCTCTCCGCTTGTGCCGGCTCGTCGTCCGCCAAAGTTTTTCCCTGTCAAGACCTGTACATGCTCCCGCAGGTTCTTTAACCTTATCCGTATATCCTTTTCTTCTCCCTCCTCTGTAACCTCAAGTTCTCCTTTAGTACCATTATCCTTAAGCTTAAGAAAGCCGGCCAAAGACAAGCAACCAACGGCACTTGCTCCGACCGCCAGGGATATGAACTCTCTGCGGGTCATCTTCATCCTATTCATCCCTTCTTCCCTTAGCCTTGACTCCCATCTATATTCTACAGCCGGGTACACCTCTCCTTTGCATAAACAAATATTAATTACACTTTATCGCCACGGCCCGTACCATATCAATCGAAACCTCCGCCCCGAGTTCATATAGGTTTCTCGTACCGGTCCGAACATATAGTAGCCTCTTTCCTGCCATTATCTCATAATCAATAGCATTGCCCCGATATATGGCCTTGGCAACTGTACCAATTATCTCCCCTTTCTCACGTTTTATAATTACATCTTCAGGGCGAACACTCAGCAGCTTTTCTTTTTCCTGAATCTCATTTTCATTTCCCGCGGCTCTGACCGCCCTTCTCCATAACTTGCTTTCCGTAATATCATCCGAACTCCCGGAAATGAAATTGGCAGTTCCTATGAACCCTGCAACAAACTGTGTCACAGGGTATTTATATACCTCCTCCACTACACCGACTTGTTCGATTCGTCCCTTGTTCATGACCGCTATCCTGTCAGCCATGCCCATAGCTTCGTGTTGATCATGCGTCACATGCACGATCGTCAAGCGCAACTCTTGCTGTATCTTCTTGATCTCTCTAAGCATTTTCTCCTTCATCTTAGCATCCAGGTTTGATAAGGACTCGTCGAAAAGAAGCAGATCCGGCCTTATTACAAGAGCCCGGGCCAAGGCAACACGTTGCTGCTCCCCACCGCTCAATTCATGAGGGTAGCGCTTCTGTTTACCCTCAAGCCTTACCATTTCCATTGTTTCCTTCACTATCTTTTCGCATTTGCTTTTTTCCACCCCCCGCACACGCAGGGCATAAGATATGTTCTGCCAAACGTTATAATGGGGCCAAAGTGCATAATTTTGAAAAACCATCGCTATTTTGCGTTTCTCGGGCAAAACAGAAATATTTCTTTCAACAGACAATAACGTCCTTCCTGCCAGAACAACACTTCCCTTTTCTGCTCCCGTCAATCCGGCAATTATTTGTAAAAGCGTGGTTTTACCGCATCCACTTGGTCCCACTACCGCCAATACTTCTCCTTTGTTGATCCTTAAATTCAAATCGTTGATAACGACTTCTTTCCCGTATTTCTTACTGAGATCAGCTATTTCAGCTTGGATCATTCGTAGCCTCCTTTCTTGGCTTGCCAAACTTTCCAATCAAAACATTACCGGCAACGATCAAAACTATCAGAATAACCGCAACCGCGGAAACGGTTTCCAGCCCCCCCGTATCTGAACGCATGCTGTAAAGAAGCACTCCTATAGTCTCGGCTCCGGCAGAATAAAGCAGAATAGAGATGGGTATTTCCCTCAAAACCAGCAGAAACGCTGTTATCCATCCGGCTTTGATTCCAGGTGTTATCAAAGGCAAGGTGATATCCTTAAAGGTCCTAAGCCAAGACGCTCCCGATACCCTGGCCGCATCTTCCAGCAAAGGATCCATACCCTGTAAGAGCCCATTGATATTTCTTACACCAAAAGGCAGGCAAGCCACAATATATGTGATTAACAATATCCATGGTGTTCCATAAATCCTCAAAGGAGCATTTATCCAAGCCAATACAGCAGCAACCGCTAACACAGTACCGGGAACAGTCAAGGGCCAAGTTGCCACAAATTCCAAATATTTTCTCCCTTTAATTGTCGTTCTGGTAGAAAGATAAGAAATGATCGTCCCTATTATGGCCGTAACAGTGGCTGCTATAAATGCAAAGGTAATGCTGTTGAAAAAGGCCCTGAAAGCAATCGTCTGCCCGCCAAAAATGGTAAGATAATTATTTATCGTCATATTTTCAAACCTTAACGACAGACCCCAGCTCTTTAAAAACGAAGTAGCTACCACACTCCCCAAAGGAATGATAGTAGTAACCGATAGCAAGAGAAAAACACCGATAAACATGGGCATCTTCCAACTGCCTAAGGATACTGGTTCTGCCTTTCTGGATTGAGAATTTATATTAATATACCTTTTGCTGCGCAAACTGTAATTATATAAACAGAATACCACTCCGGAGCATAGCAACAAAATCATAGAAGTTGAGGCAGCCGAAGGCAGATCTAATCTGCTCATCGCACTGTATATCCTGGTGGTAAGCACATAATTACTCGTTGGCAAACCTATAACGGCCGCAACCCCAAAGCAAGCCATCGTCTGCTGAAATACCAACAGTCCCACCGATAAAATATTCGGCAGCATTAACGGCAGAGTAACGGTAAATAAGGCTTTCATCCGGCTCGCCCCCGCAAGTCGGGCCGCCATCTCTAAAGTTTTGTCATTCATTTTTAGCGCGGATACCAAAGCCATAAAAACCAAAGGAAAGGAATGCAAGGCCATAACAAGGATTATACCTTCCAAAGAGTAGATATCCAGCGGCTCTGCAATAAACTGCCATTTTTCATACAAGAGCCGGTTGATAAAACCGTTTCGACCCAACAACTGGATCCAGGCCACTGCTAAGATATACGAAGGAATAGTAAAAGTTAAAAACACAATTATCTCAATCAACCTTTTATGGGGAATATCGGTACGTGCAACCAACCAAGCCAAGCCGCCCCCCAACAGTATTGCTACTGCCGTCACCCCACCGGCTACATACAAGGTGTTTTTTAAGGCCACCATCGTTTTGATATCCGACAAGGCTTGCAGATAATAAGCCCCGGTTATATTCGGATCATGCAAATTTATTCCCAAACTAAACAAAAAAAGCATGAGCAATGGATACAAAACCAGCCCTAATACAATTAAAATAACCGGTCCGCTAATAAACAGCGGACCTTGACTACGTTCTTTTCCTTTTCGCAATTTCATCTCTCAATTCCCGTCTACTTGCTTGTCATGATTCTATCAAATTCATTTCGCAGTTCACCGGCCTCTTTTACTGCATTGTTCCAATCGATGCTTACCCCTTTTACATCTTTGGGTACCCCATCCGGCAGGCTCTGGTCATTCCTTACGGAAATGAACCCATATTTCGCGGCAATCTTTTGTCCAGCCGGTGAAATCACAAAATCGACAAACTCATGGCACAGCTCATTATTTATCTCCGGTCTGGACTTATTAGCAACTATGGCAATCGGCCTTTGTACACTGAGTGCTCCTTCTTTTGGCCAAGCAATGGCAAGTTTACTTTCTATCCCGGCCTTTTTATCTTTTTTTATCAATCTTAAAACACCGTCATGGGGAGCTATCGCCGCATCTACTTCTCCTGACGCCACCTTTTCTATTGCTTGGTTATTCTGTTGCGTAAGCATAACCCCATTGTCTTTCAAAGCCTGCAGATAGGACCATCCGCGCTCCTCCATCTGAACAAGGCCGGCAACCAAGGCTAAAGCCATCGCCGACTGTCCCGCATCCGCTATGGCCAAGCGATTCTTCCAGTTCTCACCTGCCAGTTGCTGCCATGATACCGGCACCTCAGAATCCGCTACCCTTTCACGATTGTACACTATCACGCCATAACGTGCGTTGCAAAGCGTATAGAAACCGTCGCCTACCACATACTCCTTTTTTAACGCCTCGGCTTCCGGAGAAACATATTGTTGCAAGATGCCTTTGGACTGGAATTCAATATATACTATCGGCTCTGCGCCCCAAATAACATCGGCCTGCACATTCCCGGCCTCAGCCTCGGCATTGACCTTTTGGGCTAAAGGACCGCATCCCATCGCCAATACATCCAAAACGTCTCCATGTGTCTCTTCAAAACCCTCTTCAATGTCCTTCAGCATCTGATCGGGTCCGGAAATATACGCTGTAATGCGACCCTCTTTACCTGCATAAGCCTGTACTTCCTCTTTTTCTTCTTGCACACCGGTTGTGGCGGAACCACCACAACCGCTAAACAAAAACACACAAACCAAAACAATGCTAACAATACTAATTACTTTTTTTTTCATAACCATCCGCTCCCATCTTAAAAGCCCAATAGACTCCCTACTTGATAAATAACAAAGGCAACAAGCCAAGCCACAGCCGTTTGAAATCCTACCGCAAACCAAGTCCACTTCCAAGAGTTCATCTCGCGTTTAATAACACCAAATGCGGCAATGCACGGCATATACAAAAGGGTAAAAGCCATAAAGGCGTATGCCTTCAACGGGGTGAAATAGGTCTGCATAGCACCGATCAGGCTTGTAGAGCTCTCTGTTACCTCCCCGAGTCCATGTAAAATCCCCATTGTCGTCACTACTACTTCCTTGGCTAACAAACCTGTAAAGATAGCAACTGCCGATTTCCAGTCTCCAAATCCTAAGGGAGAGAAAATTGGCGCTATACCACGCCCAATAACGCCTAAGATGCTGTTGGCAGGATCCTCAACCATTTTCAAAGAGAAGTTGAAGGTCTGGAAAAACCAGATAAACACAGCAGCAGCAAAAATGACCGTGCCGGCCTTTTTAATAAAGCCCTTACCCCGATCCCACATATGTATCAGCAACCCTTTACCGGTAGGTATCCTGTAAGGCGGCAATTCCATTAAGAAAGGCGTCGGTTCACCCTTTAAAACAGTTTTTCTCAGTATAATACCGGAAAGTATAGCGATGACGATTCCTAAAAGATAAATAGAAAACACGACCAGCGATTGATTATTAGCAAAAAATGCGCCAGCAAACAAAGCATAAATCGGCAGCTTTGCTCCACAGGACATAAACGGTGTAAGAATGATAGTTAAGCGCCTGTCTTTTTCATTTTCCAGGGTCCTGGTAGCCATAATGGCCGGCACACTACAGCCAAATCCCATCAACATGGGAATAAATGACTTCCCACTCAAGCCCAGCCTTTTAAAAAGACGGTCCATGATAAAAGCCGCCCGAGCCATATACCCGCTATCCTCCAAAAAGGCCAAGAATAAAAACAATATCATAATTTGAGGCACGAAAACCAGGATACTGCTTAAACCTGCTAATATCCCGTCAATAATCAGGGCATGCAGCCACTCGGCAGCCCCAAGCGCTTCCAACCAACCATTGATTGTCCCAGCTATTGTCCCATTTATTAGTGCATCAACCCAATCAATCGTAAAAGAACCCAAAGCCCCAAATGTTATCCTGAAGACAACAAACATCACGGCAAGGAACAAAGGAATAGCCAGCAATCTGTTGGTAACAACTTTGTCGATCTTATCTGAAGTAGATAACGCCCCTTGCGAACGTTTACGCTCGATTGTCTTTTTGACAATACCGGAAATAAAATCATATCGTGCATCGGCAATTATAGTTTCCGCATCACTGCCATATTCTTCTTCCAGCATATCGCGGCGTTGTCCAATCTCTTGCAGCAATTTACCCGGAAGGTTTAACCTATCAATAATCTTTAGATCCCCTTCTAATAGCTTTAAAGCAACCCACCTTGGGTTGAACGGAATATCCTGTAAATGAGCAGCTAAAGCGCTCTCTGCTTCTGTAATATATTTTTCAATTCCCTTATTAAAAATGTTTAAAGATTTTCCTGTCGCTGAGCCAACCGCGGCTGTTTGCGCAATTTGAAGAGACTTTTGCATCAACTCATTGACACCTCTGCCTTTGGTGGCAACCGTCGGAATAATGGGAATCCCCAGGGACTTTGCCAAAGCATCGATGTCAATCTTATCCTTAGCCGCTTCAACTTCATCCATCATGTTCAAGGCTATAACCACCGGCAATCCCAACTCAACCAATTGAGTCGTCAAATATAGATTTCGTTCAATGTTGGTAGCATCGACAATATTGATGACAACATCAGGTTTTTCATCAACCAAATAGTCTCTGGCAATGATTTCTTCCAGGGTATATGGTGACAAGGAATAAATCCCGGGCAGGTCTATTATTTTTACATCATCTTTTATTTTCTTTGCTCTACCCTCTTTTTTTTCTACGGTAACACCCGGCCAATTTCCCACATACTGGGTATTACCGGTTATTTCATTGAAAAGACTTGTTTTACCGCTGTTGGGGTTCCCCACCAGCGCAAATCTAAATGACATACTTAACCCTCCTGTCTCAATTAGTACTTTACTTCGATAGCTCTACATCTACGTTTTCTGCATCGGCTCTCCTGAGGCTAAGTTCATACCCTCGAACCTTGACCTCGACAGGATCGCCCAAAGGCGCAACTTTACGCACCAGAACTTCCGCCCCTTTTGTTATTCCCATATCCATCAGTCTCCTTTTTGTTGCAGTTCCTCCCGAAACCTTGGTAACTATACCTTTTTCTCCGGGCTTTAAGCCCTTAAGCGTTCTTGCCATTCACACTGTCCCCTTTCAATTTTGTACACGATATTGTTAGACTAACCTAACTTTGCTGCAAAAAAAATTTTATTCTTCCTCCACCATTATTTTTAAAGCCATGCCTCGGCCAAGCGCCAACCTGCTTTCTTTCACAGAAAGGATCAAAGGCCCTCCGGCATTGTTGCTAATAACCCCGACTCGCGAACCGCAAGTAATCCCCAATCCAGCCAAACGCCGGCACATATTGTTTCCCCCATGCATTTCTTTCACAGTCCCTTCACGCCCTGACTGTAAGAACCCGAGAGGCATCTTTACTTTGTTCATTTCCGGCACACCTCCACAAAAATCTGCTTCGCCTCTTCTTTTCTAAAACTGAGATTATATCCTTTCAGTGTCACCTCAATCGGATCTCCTAACGGAGCGATTCCCTTTACAACTACCTCACTTCCCGTCGCCGCCCCCATATCCAAAATACGGCGATGAATTGCCCCTTTCCCGGCAATTCTGATGATATTTCCTTTTTCCCCGACCCGCAGCTCGCTTAATGCTTTCACACCAGTCGGTCTTAAGCCCGTTTCATTAGTTGCCGTGCCAACCGTTATCCCACTTCCGGCATCCCTGTATCTATGTGTTTTGGTCGTGTGTTCCTGTTCGGTTCCATTCTCTTGATTAACAAATTCGGCAATCCTCTTCATTGTAACGGGGCTGAGAATGTGTTCCATCAAACATGCGTCTTTTTCTGCAGTCTTGTAATCGACCCCTAATTCAATCAAAAATTTATGCAGTAATAAATGACGCCCTCTCACCTCTTCGGCGTACTCCTTACCGGCGCGCGTCAATTCAACAGGCCCATAGCTTTCCTGAATAACCAAGCCTAGTTTTTTTAACTTATTCACGGTTATGGTAGCAGTTGATTTAGCAATATTTAGCCTTTTAGCAATATCGGTTACCCTGATCTCTTCTTCTTTTTCATCCAATTCTAAAATAACTTCCAGATAATCCTCTAGGGCTGAAGTCAATGCGAATGTGTTCGCCAAGATATCTCACCCTCATTCTTTTGTTTTACTAACCTAACTTTGTCATAATAATAAACCCCTTATTAGTGTTTGTCAAGCAAAAAAAGCTTCCCGATTCTCAACGGGAAGCTTTCTCTATCCTTTCTTGCTTTATACCGCTTTAGCTAAACTTTCATTCTTCATCCTCTTTGCTCTGAGCACCGCTAAAGTTTGACCTATATAATGCACTGGCTAGGTTATAATAACCGCGAACATTAGCAAACTGAGGGTTGCTTACCAGTACTGCCTGTAAAAACTTAGCCAGGAAATATTCAGCTATAGCTTTCCCCCCACCCCCGGTCAACATAATAACGTCAATTTCCTTCTTATCCCAAATGGAGTTAACTTCGGTGGCTATTTTATCGGCGACCATTTTGAAAGCTTGCTCTTTAAAACCGCTAATGTCATTAGTGATTCCTTCAACTCTCAAACTTCCGCTCTCAATTATTTCATCCAACTCATAGTTTTCCTTCTCAATCTTATACTTCTCTTGTATACTCTGAGCTATTAGGCTGTTCGCTGTTGCCAGGGCAATCTCACTGGACTTGCTTTGTTTATCAACAAATTCCAACCCTTCAGCCAAAGCGAAGTCCGATGTCTTATATCCGACATCTACAATTCCTATCTTGAGATTCTCCGCGTCCTCATCTCTAAAACTACCATCGCTCTCCAAGTATTGGCTATATAACGTACCGAAAGGCTGAGGAATAATTTGGAGCCTGTCCACTGTTATTGTCATTTCTTTTTCATTATTGACATATCCGAAACTGATATTATGAGTTCCCTGAATCAGTTCTGCCAAATCATCTCTATATGATTGATAATAATCAACCGGAAGCCCCGTCACAACATTGAATTTTTGTCCGTCATTTTTCACAAATAAACCAAGAGCTGCTAAAAATAAAATTTTTGTATTGATATCCTCTACCCGATATTTTCCAAGAAAACGGGACACAATTTGACTTTGTCTTTTGGCCAACTCACCGACAAAATATTTCTTTCCGTCCACGGTAATAACAAGATTATCTGTCGGATTACGCTGGTTTATAAGCAACGACTTAAATCTCAAATCACTGCCGACCCCAACAGTACTGGGGAAAATGTACTCATTTTGTCCATCATACGCTTTCACAAACCCATAGCCCAAATCAATGCCAATAATTTTTGAGAACATGGAAACACCTCATTTACTATATTTTGTATAGAATATTGTCGAAATATCCAACGATTTCCTTGAGACTTTGGTCTCATTTTTGTAGGACTGTTGTCCTATCTTGAGACCCCTAACATGTAATAACAGCCCTTTCTGGGCTGTTATTACTATCTTTCCTAATACCCATAGCCGCCAAAGAAGCTCGGGAAAAGCAGGAGCAACAAGATAACTAAAAAGAATATCCCGAAACCGGAACGGAAATACTGATCATAGAATCCCGGTACTTGTTGTGTCTCGTACATGCTCTTTCCTCCTCTGAACAAAGTATATTGTCTTAGCTTACTTTATTTTTATGTGCTAAATGCTAAAAAGGTTACAATCATCATTTATCATCTCCTAGGCTCAATTCTGGTAAAAGATTGTGTTTTTCCCCCTTGAAGGTTAAAATAATACGTAAGAAAGGGGGATTACAAATGATGAACGTGTCCTTGAGGATTATACCTATAGCAATGCTTTTTATTGCGTTTTTCCTGCTAATAACTGCTTTGCTGCAATGGCTTTGGAATATAACTATGCCAGAGGTTTTTAATTTAAAAAGCCTTAACTATTGGCAAGCATTTCGCTTGTTGCTGATAGCCTCGATTCTTTTCGGATCATCCAACATCAATCTTTAAAACGATAGTAATTGTTTAAGAAGGTGATCTTGATTAAACCGTATCTTTCTCCGCCCAGTGAAATGATTTTTCACAATACTCATCAAGAGAAATTAACTTTTGATGAAATGTTCACCCGTATCCTTAATTTCATTCGGGATGATCCTGGCAGTTCCTATCGAATAGCCATCGGTACAGACTCTCAGGTTAAACAGAAATCATATTTTGTTACCGGCATTCTTGTTCACCGTGTCGGCAGAGGAGCTATTGGCTTTTTAAGGGAAACAGTAATACCCCGCAACATTAAATCCCTCAGGGAAAAAATCGTCCTGGAAACTACGTTCACACAGGAGATTGCCTTTATGTTCACCCCCCGGTACCTAGATAAATTGTATGAAGTCCTTTTTGCCAACGGTTATCACGACCACTTAAACCTGGAGATTCATCTTGATATCGGTTTACATGGCCCGACAAAGGAGTATATCAAGGAAATGATTCACAGAGTCAGCGGACTAGGCTTTGATATAAAAATAAAACCCTTTGCCGTAGCAGCGAGTAGTTTTGCCGACCGATTCACAAAATAACCACCATTATTTTACTTTTTTATCATACAAGTCGTCATCAGCTTGAATAATCAAATCTAAAAAGTCCTCCTTCTTCTCGATACAACCCGTTGCAACTCCCTCGGAAATGTAGCAACCCGTTCTGTCCAGAATCTCCTGCTTTATCCGTTTTGTAATAAGCTTTACTTCTTCCCCATTGATGTTCCAAAATATAAATAAAAATTCATCACCCCCATAACGCACCAGAATATCCTCGTTCCTTATATTTTCCTGTAAGATTCTTGAGACCTCGACCAAAATTCTATCACCGGCCGGATGTCCGTACATATCATTTTTTTTCTTAAAGTTATCTAAGTCAAATATTACAACCGAACATACCTCTTTAAACAAATCACTCCCGATACGTTCATATAGTTCTTCTAAAACATAACGATTAAAAAGCCCCGTCAGCGGATCCCTGCTGGCTTTTTCCTTTAACGCCTCTATTTCCTTTTTGCTGCTCTTATCCCATTTCCTTAATATCTCAATTTCTGCATAGCAGATAACTCCAATAGTCATTACGTAGAATAACCATTCCCAAGCAGCTTCGCTCATCGCCGCGCATATTAAGACAATCATCAGTGGTAAATAGAGAACCTTCAAAAAGGATATCTCCTCACCACCGACAGCTAACATCCAGTTAAAAGGGGGAACCAGCAACAAAAAAAGAAAAGGACTTTTATACCAGCCGGTCGGGATGATAACCCCAAGGATAAGCATAAGACTGCCAAACGTAGAATACTTCTCAAAGATTGCATCTTTCTTTTTGTGGCTGAATACCTGTCCAATGATATAAAAGATTCCTCCTAGTAGGAAGAAAATATTTGAATATACCATATTAGGATGATTTCTATGTATTACTGAGACAATAATTATTATAATAGCAATAACAATCCGATATGTGTGTATTTGTTTTGATTTTAGGTTTTTTTTCATATATTTTCACCAAAGCTAGTACTTATTTACTAGATTCCATATGTTATTTTTCTTCTACAAATAATCATAATTTCCTGCATCAATTATAACATTACAAATTCTATTAAAATAAAAATAGGGCTTGCGCCCTATTCGTTACGAATTGCGTTAATGGGACTCAGTTTTACGGCACGATGTGCCGGGTACAGCCCCGCCAAAATACCGATAAATATCGAAAACAACAGCGCAAAGGCTACTAACCAAGGGGGAATTAAAGATATCTTTAATATTTCGTCTGTTGGCATTCCTCCGTTAATAAAGCCCTTGCTAAGATAATTGATAACACCCGAAACAGCATAACCCAGCCCAATGCCAAAAAGCCCGCCTAAAAAACCAATCATTCCGGCCTCAGCAAGAAACATACTGTGTATATCAATAAATGTGGCTCCAATGACCTTCATAATCCCTATCTCTCTGGTCCGCTCATAAATCGACATGATCATCGTATTGGTTATTCCCAGCGCAGCAACAAGGAGGGTAATACCTCCTATTCCACCTAAAACCGCCTGGATAGTCCGGAAAGTCTTTTCAATGCCCTCCAGTTGATCCGCTATCGACCAACAGTTATAACCAAGCTCTTTGATTTTCTCGGAAATGACCTGTGTACCGCCTACATCTGCCGTACGCACAAGAATAAAGTCATAATTATCGCTATTACCACTGCCACTTGACCTGCTACTGGAAACTACCATCCCACGTCCCGCAGAAACAACTTTCGTCATTTGTGAACTGGAAGAAGATGTTCCCCTGGACATGTAACTTTTCATTCTCTTTACATCCTCTAAAGGCACATAAGCATTATAGGAATGCTCCCCTCTCTCCCCTTCCAAAATACCCACCACGAGGAAATTAAACGGCTTCTGCTGCCCCTTGCTGTTATGAATGGTCATTGTTATCCTTTTATCCATTGCCTCCGCAGGATCAGTTTCTTCTTGCCTCATGTGATCCCTCTCCGTAAGCATCCCCTTCTCCATCCGCTGATAAAAGGATTCGTCACGAAAGTTATTGATGACCTGACGGCCAAGCACTATCACACCACGGTCTCCCGCCTGCATTAAACGCCCCTGTTCAGCTTCAAACTCCATAAAAGGCATTGTACCGGGATCGATTCCAATCAGATTAAGCCCGCCTCTTTTTCTTCCGAATTTAGCTTCGCCCCCCATATTGTAGGCTGGCGAAACCGCGAGCACGCCTTCAATTTCCTTGAATTCAGCTACGGCATCATCATCCAATGACTTCATCTCTCCAATAGGATTGCCTTCCGCATCGAAAGACATGCCTTGTTGAACCCTGATTGAAGTCAAACTCCCCCAACTCTCCATACTTTTTGTTTGTGCCTCCTGTAAACCTATTCCTAAGGAGAGCATAACGACAATAGCAGTAGTACCGATAATAACCCCCAAGGTTGTCAGGAAGGTCCTGATCTTTCTTCTCCATAGATTCTGCCGGGCTAGTTTTAACAAATCTAGCTTATTCATCAAAGTACTCCTCGCTTTTTCTCTTTCTCCTGACCCGCCAGATGTATATACCTTCGATTAAGATTATTAAACCCAGGAAACCTGTAAGCAGCTTGCCCTTTACAGAGGTGCCGCCCACACCATTGATTTGTCCCGGCATTACCTGTTTACCACCCGGCATTGTCGCTCTTGGATCTCCTTCCTGACCCATTTCAGAAGCTGCCATTTCCGATATTTCTATGCTAAAGGGCTCACTTCTCCGTACATCCTTATTGTTATTATCAATATAAGTAAAGACCAACTCTCCCTCCAGTGTACCCACCTCCGTGGGAATAATCATAGCCTGAAAAATGTCGCTTGCGCCAATATCGAGGTTGCCCACATAATAGGTATCGTTTTCTTTGTTGAATTCCCCCTCCAGGGCAACCATGAAATTGGAAAGTACAACCTTACCTACATTTACGTACTCAGTAAATACATTTATAGGCTGTCCGACAAATCCGTTTTTCGGGATATCGGTAGAAATAACATTAAATTTGCATTCTTGGGTAACGGGTATATTGACAAGTTCTTCACATTCCAGCATTTTCCCAGCCCTGTCTTCATACTTGATCTCCACCGGAACGATATAAGTTTTTGCAGAAGCATTTGGATCAACATATAAATCAATAGTTTTCTCGATTATTGTCTTGGCAGGGATCGATTCGATATAAAAACTGGTACTGCTGTTGACGGGAGAAAACACTGTGCCTCCCGCAGTCGTATTTCCCGTACTATCCTCGATCTTTATCACACCCAACGATATCTTAACATTTTTGACCGGCCGTTGATTAGTGTTTTCAATATACAGCTTTAAGGTAACAGTATTGCCCGCCAGTACCTGTTCCGCCGATAAGGTATATTTATTAACAATGACCCAGGGTGTCGCTCCTACCCAACTATCCTCATGGGGCAAAGGCAGATTGATCGTTTCCGTTGTACTGTCGGTTTCGCTGCCCTGATAATCGAAGGAAGCAGTCAGCTTAACCGCATTATTAAGTTTCGTGTCTTTGGCCTTCACTGAATATGTTATAACCTGAGAATCTCCCTTGTCGATCCTTGCCACGTTCTTCTTATTCGAAATATCCGTAACCTGGAAGTTATCCTCTCCCTCCAAAAGGTAAATCACATTATATGCATCTGTCGTCTTGCTTAAATTACGAACTCTAAAATTTACTTTAAATTCATCCGACAAGTCAGGGCTATCAGGTGTTAGCGATACGTCCTCCACCGACAGCACCGGTTTGGTCAAATCATAGCTGATAGGAACATTGATAATGGTGGAGGCGCTTACTGTATTCTTAAACTCTGCATTCTTACCGTTTAGACTCGCCAATAGCTCATAATTCTTATTCTGCGCATCCTCAGCAACATCAAAAGTATATGTAAGGGTTACGGTTTCATTCCCTGCAAGTTCATCGATTCTGGTAACCTGATCCGATTTTAGGGAAAACGGCGCTAGCCCGTCCGTATCCTTCACCTTAAAAGCCATATCCAGTTCAAAACCCGGATTATTACTAATATTGCGAACAGAAAGTGTCAGAGTAAATTCTCCCCCCGCTACCGCCTGCCCCATATTGGTTTTCTCCAGCATAATCACAGGATTAATACCGCCTATATCTATTATTGCACCTTTGACCGGAATTACGAGCATCGTCAGTGTCACGACCAGGGCCAGTACCGACAACAACCCCTTTTTACAAAAAATACTCCCTGCCATAATTAAACCTCTCCCTTCCTCTTTTCCTCGACTATCCTACCGTCGACCATTCTTATTACTCTGTTGGCATAATCCGCTATATCATTATCGTGCGTAACCATAATCAGTGTCACGTTTGATTCCTTAACCTTTCTTGTCAAGATAGACATAATATCATGTGATGTTTTAGAATCGAGATTTCCTGTAGGCTCATCCGCAAAAATCACCCGTGGACTGCTAATCAATGCCCTTGCTATACTGACGCGTTGTTGCTGCCCGCCGCTCATTTCCGTCGGTTTGTTCTTCAGTCTATCCTTCAACCCCATCTGTACCAGCATTTCTCGCGCCTTTCTTTCTCTTTCCTCCTTTTTCACTCCGCTAAACACCAAGGGCAAGGCTACATTTTCCAAAGCAGTCATTGAGGAAATGAGATTATAGGACTGAAAAATAAATCCCAAATATTTTCGACGAAAACTCGCCCTGTCTCTTTCCTTTACTTTTCTCAAGGAAATGTCTTTGATTAGAATATCTCCTTTAGTTGGCGTCTCCAATCCTGCCATAATATGTAACAGTGTAGTTTTCCCAGAACCAGACGGTCCGAGAATACACATAAACTCACCCGGTTCGATAGAGATATCCAGGTTATCAATTGCCGTAATAATTTCTTTGCCAAGACGGTATTTTTTTATCAGACTCTTTACCTCTATTTCTGCCATTCAAAACACACCCCCAAACAAAGTTAGACGTAAAATATTAATAATAGTTCCCTTTGACCGATAAAAAGTCCTTTTCAGGACTTTTTATCATTATTGTGAATACAACAAGGTTCCCGGGACCCGACAGCAATCTTTAATTACAATGTCGGGTGAGGTTCTTATTACACTCGTTAAGCTCATAACCGGAATTTGTATTAATATTTTATAGTATCTCTACTGTTCTGCTTTATTTTTTTAATACTATTGCATCTTTTCCTTATATTTTTTATTTTAAATGTTTAAGATGCTCTTTATTTCCTCTTGCACTTTCTCCTTTGTACATATTCTCCTATGAAGAACCGGTTTTTTATCCAGATCCCTTAATCCCGGATGCACCGGTTGACCCGTATATTCACTCAACGCCTGCAACACTTCATATTCATCTTTCCCAATCAAGGCATCCGGCCCTGCTATTGCTTGTAAAACGCTGTTGTTAAACTTAAACGGACTCGCGGTGGCATCCAC
The DNA here is from genome assembly GCA_018432615.1 of Clostridia bacterium. GTDB lineage: Bacteria > Bacillota > Peptococcia > DRI-13 > SM3-B62 > SM3-B62. Next base: position 146,093 of record JAHDSQ010000003.1, on the reverse strand, counting down.
AACAGTTAATGCACTATCTCCCGTCTTTTCTAAATATTTTTCATAGACCTTCATACCAACAGCAGTGTGCGTATCAAGGGTATATCCTGTTTCGGAAAAAACCCTTCCTATCGTTTCTTTGGTTTCAATTTCGTCGGCATAACCGGCGGCAAGCACCTCTCCGATGGCATCCATAATGCTTTGGTCAACTCGGAAACCACCATTCTCTGCCAATTCTTGCATCCAAGCAGAAATTTTCTCGCCGTCATGTCCGCTCATTTCGTATAAAAATCTTTCAAGATTACTGGAGATAAGAATATCCATTGAGGGACTGGTTGTCTGTACAAATCCGCGGTTACGGTCATAACGACCCGTATTGAAGAAATCGGTCAATACTTTGTTTTCATTAGAGGCACAAATCAGTTTGTTGATTGGCAAGCCCATTTGCAGGGCGTACCAGGCAGCTAGTATATTGCCAAAATTGCCTGTGGGGACAACGAAGTTAATTTTTTCACCAAAAGATATCTTGCCATCTTTCAACAATTGCATATAGGCATTAATATAATAGACAATCTGCGGAAGCAAGCGACCCCAGTTAATAGAATTAGCAGAGGATAGCTCTATGCCGGCTCTTTTCAGTTCATTGCCAAATTCGCGTTCACTAAAAACCTTTTTAACAGCATTTTGGCAGTCATCAAAATTACCCTTAACTGCGACGACAAAAGTGTTACTGCTGCTGGTTGTGGTCATTTGCAGCTCCTGAATCTTACTTACACCTTTGTGGGGATAGAATACAATAATTCTCACTCCCGGAACATCTTTAAAACCTTCCAGGGCTGCTTTGCCCGTATCTCCCGAGGTGGCGACCAGTATTACTGTTTCCCGCTCTTCTCCCACCTTTTTTTTGGCATATGATAGCAAATGAGGCATTATCTGTAGGGCCATATCCTTAAATGCCGCCGTCGGACCATGCCACAGCTCCATTACATACGTTTTTTCCCGCAAATGCTTTAACGGCGCAATCAGCGGATGGTTAAAATTCTTTTCATTATAGGCCGCTTTTACACTTGTTTGTATTTCCTCCTCGGTATAATCATCCAAAAACAATGTCAGAACCCTTTGGGCAATTTCCTGATACGTTGAGTCTCGTAAAGACATCATCTCCTGCAAGGAAAAACAAGGTATTTTCTCCGGAACAAACAGCCCCCCTGCAGGAACCATTCCCAACTTGATAGCCTGCGCCGCACTGACAATGTCGTAATTATCCCTGGTACTGGTATACATAGCTTTTTCTCCTCTTTTTTGCTTATTATCTTTATAAATCAGATTTTACTTTATCATTTTAGCACACCACTCGTTAATAACAAAGTGTTTACTGTTTATATGGTATATCCAAAAGCTCAGGTACAGTCACAAACTGATAACCTTCATTTTTTAAGACAACAATTATATCAGACAAGGCCGCAACCGAGCCTGTGAGATCCTCCTTCTCGCTACCGGCTGAATGCTGTAGAATTATACTACCCGCCCTCACATTCTCAAGTATATTAGTTTTAACCTGTTCGGCCGTTAAGCTTTTCCAATCCAAAGAATCCACATTCCAGGCGATTATTTTGTATCCCAAGTCTTCAATTACCTCTATTTTCTCAGCATCCAGGGAACCATAAGGAGAACGGAAAAGGGCAGGACGATAATCCAGGAAAGACCGCATCTCTTTCTCTGCCTCCAACACTTCTTGCCTGGCCTCTTTATTCTCCAGTTTGATAATGTTTGCGTGAGTCATACTATGATTTCCTATGATGTGACCTTCTTTTTTCATTCTTTCCACCACCTCTGGGAACAGACCCACACGGCTTCCTATCAGAAAGAAAGTAGCCTTTATTTTGTGCTCTTTTAATATATCAAGAATTTGCGGAGTATACGTGGCATCAGGACCGTCATCAAAGGTCAAGGCAATCTTTCTCACATCAGTCGGCCCTTCGCGATAAAAAAGGCCCGGGAATTGAGCAGCAAGGTCAAGAATTTCGCGCTGAGGAAAACCACGGTTTTCCCTTTCCGAACCACCGGCCAACGCGAATTCAGTCGTCCTTTCTTTTGGGTCCGGTTGAACGTTTTTCGGCCTCAATTCCGGTTCGTTTGGCACAAGCTTTAATTCATAACCACCCTGGTACATGAAAAGAACCGCTAATCCTATTACTAGTATAGGCAAGAGAAGCATTCTTATTTTTTTCATTTGATCACCCCGCTATTATATTTACCAAAGCAAGATAATCTTATTACCGGCAAAAGGCCTTAACAATACGGTATTTAATGCGGCTTCCTTAGAAATACTATTATCAGGAGGTGAAATGACAGATATGAATAAAAATAAGACCGGTTATATTGTCACTGGACTCGGAGCTGCAGTCACTGGGGTTGGGGCAGTTATCGGCGGAAGCGTAGGTGCCGGAATTGCTGGTTTTGGATTAGCGCACGTAGTTTTGGGTGTTTTGGACAATTTCAGGCCTACTACGCGGCGTTGAAAGGAAGAACCCCACCCAACAACGCAATCAAAGATTCCTGTTGGGTGGGGTTCTTCTCAGTTCTCTTGTTCCTTTTCATAGCAGAAGCCCCACTATTCCAAAGCCGAAAATGATGTACAGCGGATGTAATTTCGTATACCGCATCAGCGCCAAGGCAATAACGGCAATAATTACGCTTTTTATATCAACCAACGTATCCTTACCCAGCGTGACGGCTGTGCCCACCACTAAAGCTACCACCGCCGGGGCAAGTCCACAAAACGCTGCCTTAACAACAGGTTTTTCTCTATACTTCACCACCAAGCCCATCAGCGGTATCAGCAGTATAACTGTCGGTAATGCAATACCCAGTACGGCAGCAAAAGAACCCAAAATACCCGCTAGTTTATAACCGATATATGTGGCCGCATTTATACCTGCGGCTCCCGGTGCCATTCCTGTTATCAAAATAATATCCGTGAACTGACTCACGGTAAGAAAACCAAGCTTATCTACAAATTCATGCCTGACCAAAGGTAAGGAGGCGTAAAAACCACCAAAGCTAAATACCCCGATGTAAAAAAAAAGCAGGAAGGTTTTGATAATCATGGAGCAACCTCCTTATCAGCTTGGGGCCCTAACTTATTCTTTGCTATTCCGGCCAATGCCCCAATAAGGATTACTAAGAGAGGGTGACATGAAAAAAACACCAACAGCACCAAACAAAAAAGGAAGAGCGCAAAATCAAAAAACGATTTCAAGCTATTCCTGCCCATGTTTAAACCCACACCGAGAATCAACGCCACAACGGTGGGACGAACGCCAAAGAAAAACTTATCTACAGTTTCCATCCCCTGTCCGGAACTTATCAGTGCGGCAAGAAAAGTCATAATAAAAACCGAAGGGATACTCAGTCCCAACAAGGCAAAAAATACACCGCCTAACCCCGCGGCCCTATAACCTAAATACACCGCAAACTTTATCGCTATAACTCCCGGCGCAGATTGAGTTACCACCATCATTTCAACAAACTGCTCTTCACTCAACCAGTTGTGGGTTTCCACTGCCTCCCGCTTTAATATAGGGACCATTGCCATTCCGCCGCCGAAAGTAGCTATCGCCAGCTTCAAAAAGATAAAAAAAAGAGAAGACATTGTCTTTATGCTGTATGTCACAATTATTGCCTACCTTTCAAGAATAATCTGCTCTCTTCTCTCATTCTCTCCACTTGTCATTATACTATCATTAGAATAAAGCCACAAGACAGGTAGCCATCATCCAGAGTTTATCATTGACCCTCAATATAATTTTCTCGTACTCGCTCATAAGTTTCTTGATTATCAATGTCTAAGTGGATACCGTAATCTTCCACTTCAATCCATTCTATTTCATCCCAGTGGTTTTGCAAAACAACCCTCGCTCCAGTATCACCTTTCACTGTCAACAACTCAAAAAACAATTCGCAGTCAAGTAAAACAGGGTGTCCTCTCCTTCCCTGATACCTTGGAACAACAATACATGCATTTGTTTTGTTGTATCCGGCTATAACCCTATTAATCGTTTCCTCTCTAATAAATGGCATATCACCCGTAAATATCAACAAAGCGCCAACATCTTTTCTCTTCGCCAGGCACTCAACAGCGGTCTTCAAAGAAGTACTCATACCTCGTTGGTAATCAGGGTTGTCCAATATTGTTACTCCGCAATCGCTTATTTCCCTGACAATCTTTTCTTTCTCATGTCCAACAACGGCGATAATCTCATCAACCTTTGATTTCCCGATGCATTCTAAAACCAGCCGGATAATCGATTTATCCCCCAGCTTCATAAGCAACTTATTCTGTTTCATCCTACTCGAAAGCCCTGCCGCTAGGACCACGGCAACAACTCTTTTCATAGTTGCCTCCTTGATATATTGACGCACAACTATCCGCACTAAGAAACCACTTTAACAGGCTTCATAGCCTTTCCATACCCTGAAGTTACCACAAACGAAGATATTCCGCTTCCTTTTATCTTTATATCTTTTATTACCTCGTCCGCAATTTCAAGATCTTCATTTGTCCCTGCAGCCAGAAGCAGGATTTTCCTGCCCTGATAATTCTTAAATATACCTCTCTCATCCACTGCCAGAGCAGCCAAATCCTCCGCCTTGATTGGCTCCCCGATCTTTTTATTCAATAGATCGGCAACTATCTCAAGTCGGTGCACAATAGAGGAATCAAAAGACTGTCCTATTGATTTCAATGCTAACACGCCAATTACCGTACTGCATTTTGACGGTATAACCGGTTCGTAATCCTTAGGAGCTTTAATAATCTTGCGATTAGCTCCGTCCCCTTCGACAATTATCCTTTGCACAAGTCCGCTGTCATATATTTCATCTACCCATTCCGGAGGTATACCCCCCACCTTCGCCTTTTGAAGATTCTTAAACAAACCTGCACACCCATACTCTCGCAGATACTTGTTTGTATAGCCGATTCCACGACTGTATTGGTCACAAATAACGGGCACGAAATCAACTACTTCATCTAAAAACATCTTTGTGGTGGTAGTCAGGAGAAAAGGCAACTTCCTTTTCTGCCATTCAACACCCAGTGATTTTACTAATGAAGTCTTTCCTCCTGCCCCAACACAAGTAATGATACCCTCATCTACGCCAATTGCTTCACAAAGCTGCATAACAATCAACTCCTGAACAAAGACCACCAATCCCGGTATATCATTAACATCTATTTGAATCTGCCTTCATATTCCTCCAATAGCACCTGTGCTATCATACGACAGGCTTTGCCTACTACATCGGGACATTTTGTGGTATGGGCCCCCTGGGCAATAAATTCCGGATAATCCTTTTCTCTATCGGTAATATCAAATGACCTTCCGAAAACTTTACACTGAACATTTCTGCAATTTATCGAACTAAACTCATCAATGAATTTTTCTCTCAGTCTACGGGCTATCTCACAATTGTATCTAAACTTTTCGACCGCCTCATCGTGATCGCCCTGCAAATCCTGAAACGTTCTGCCAAATAAGTACCCTATAATCATTACACCGCCTACATAAGCGCCGCAAGCATCACCTTTTTGTGCTATACCGGCTGCCAATGCCGAAGAAGCCGAAAACAAGTCTTCACTGACTCCTAACACTTCCACAAAAGGTCCTATCGTACATTGAGCGCATCCATAATGGGTTCTTTCATAAGAATAACCCAAATCATACAGTTTTTGAAAATTATCTTTTTTTAACTCCTTTAGTATATCATAATTCTTTCGATGCATGAACTCTAAGCCTCCCCTCAGCTAATATCATTATAACAGCCATCCCCTTGATACTATGTTTTTTCAAATTCCTTTAAACTGTGCCTTTCTCTTCTCCAAAAAAGCCCGCATCCCCTCTTTTTGATCTTCTGAAGCAAAACATAGCCCCAATAAACTTGCTTCGCTGGCAATAGCAGCATTCTTTTCAACTTCCAATCCATATTGAACAACAGATTTAATATAACGTATTGACAAGGGGCCTTTTTTTAGAATCTCTTTTGCCAATTCCTTTGCAGAATCTAAAACATCACCCTCCACAACTTTTTCAACTAATCCGATTTGTGCAGCTTCTTCGGCATTGATCGGTCTCCCGCTCAAAAGAAGCTCAAGAGCCCTACCTTTTCCAACAAGGCGAGGAAGTCTTTGCGTTCCTCCAAACCCGGGAATTATTCCCAAGGATACCTCAGGCATGCCAAACTTCGCTTTTACCGAGGCTAGCCTAATATCACACGCCATTGCCATTTCACAGCCACCACCGAGGGCATAGCCATTCACTGCCGCGATAACAGGCTGTGGCAGCTTCTCAAGCTTAGCATATACCTCCTGACCCCTGCACCCAAATTGATAGCCTTCACTGCTATTCATCGACTGCATGGCAGCAATGTCTCCCCCCGCTACAAAAGCCTTTCCTTTCCCTGTAATGATAACGACCCTGGTTTCTTCTTGAACCTTTATTTCGTCAAGCAAGTCAGAGAGTTCATCAAGCAACTGAGAATCTATAGCATTAAGCATTTCTGGTCTGTTAATAGTAATTATACCTATACCTTCCTCTTTAGTGTACTCAAGCAATCTCATTTTTCTCACCCTTCCAAAATGTTTTCTCATTCTATTTGACTAAAGCCGGCGTAATATTACCACATAATAAGATGGTAGTATTACGCCGACTGATGCCGTTGCTGCCGGTTTAATGTTCAATAACTCTAATACTGAAAAAACCCTCTTTTTGTTTTCCTGCCAAGATAACCTGCTCTAACCATTTTTGTCATCAGAGGGCACGGTCTGTATTTACTGTCACCAAATTCACTGTACAGTACTTCCATTACCGCTAAACAAACATCAACCCCTATCATATCCGCAAGCGCCAAGGGCCCAATAGGATGACTTGCCCCAAGCTTCATCCCGGTATCAATATCTTCCGGGCTGGCCACACCTTCCATCAAAAGGAAGGCTGCCTCATTAATCATCGGAACCAGCATTCTGTTTACAGCAAACCCTGGTGTCTCTTCAACCTTAATTGGGGTTTTTCCCATCTTCTCAGCAAAAACGCAAGATACATTATATGTCTCATCCGAAGTACGGGCTCCCTTGATGACTTCCACAAGCTTCATAATAGGAACCGGATTGAAAAAGTGCATCCCAATGACCTTCTCCGGTCTTTTTGTAACAGCCGCCATCCCGGTTATACTGAGACTCGAGGTGTTTGAAACAAAAATAGCTTCAGGCCTCATAATTTCATCCAACTCTTTGAATAATTTCTTTTTAACTTCCATATCCTCAATCGTAGTTTCAATAACTAAATCAGCATCCCTGCCATCTGCATAATCAGTCGTTCCCTGAATTCTTTTCAAGATAGAATCGGCTTCTTCTTGTATCATCTTGCCTTTTTCCACAAGGCGGGCAAGGTTTTTTTCCACCGCATCCCGGCCTTTATTTGCAGCACTACCGGAACGAAATACCACTTCATATCCTGACTGGGCTGCTACCTGGGCTATTCCTGCCCCCATTGTTCCAGCCCCAACAACCATCACCTTTTTCATTCAGTATTCCTCCTCTAAGTCTATCTCTTCCATAACGAAGCCATGGCAGGTCCGCCACCGACACACAATGAGGCGGCTCCCAGACTCAGACCAAGCCTTTCCATTTCATAATATAAAGTAACTATAATCCTTAATCCTGTGCACCCCACGGGATGTCCCAACGCTATCCCTGAACCGTTGTGATTGATCTTTTCCATGTCTATTTCATAACCGTAATCCTCTTTCAGTTTCCGACCTACCCCTAACCATTGAGCAGCAAAAGCTTCGTTTATTTCCCAATATTCTACATCCTCATACTTTATACCGGCTCTATCCAAACACTTGGGAATTGCCTCAGCCGGTCCCAGCCCCATATACGTCGGATCTACACCTGCAGTACAAATCTCGATCAACTTCATAAGAGGTTTTATTCCCAGCTCTTTTGCTTTGTCTGCAGACATTACAACAACTGCGGCAGCACCGTCATTTATACCTGACGCATTGGCGGCTGTCACTACACCATCCTTTTTAAAAGCAGGACGAAGTTTGCTCATGGACTCCTTATTCGCTCCCCTTATCGGGTGTTCGTCGGTATCAAAAATAACTGTTTCCTTTCTTGATACTATTTCTACAGGCACGATCTCTCTTTTAAATCTACCCTCATCGATGGCTTTCGCCGCTCTGTTGTGACTTATCAAAGCCAGTTCGTCACATTCTTCCCTCGTTATAGAATATTTTTCAGCGACGTTCTCAGCCGTCAACCCCATATGGCCCGGTACTAGCTCATCATTAAGGCCATCATGTATCATGGAATCCTCTATCGTACCCTGATTCATTCTGTAACCCATACGGCCATTCGGTAAAAGATAGGGTGCATTAGTCATGCTCTCCACCCCAATTACCAGACCAATATCGGTTTTACCCAGCATAATATTCTGGCAAGCGATTTCCAAAGCCCTCATACCAGACGCGCAATTCTGGTTCACACTAACCGCGCCACTCCTGTGGGGTAAACCAATCCTCATTCCCACCTGTCTGGCGGGAAGCGAACCTTGCATAGCGGTATACAATTGTCCCATCACAATCTCGTCAACCATATCCGGCGTGATCCCTGCTCTGTTTATTGCTTCCTTGCCGGCAGTGATAGCCAATTCACGTGCTTGCACATTTTTTAAGCCACCCATAAATTTTCCAATGGCAGTACGACACGCCCCCACCAGAACTACCTCTTTATTGCTCACTTCTATCCCCCCTGTTTTTGTCATAATCATTCTTTTGAATCGTACTTTTGTAGTTTTTCTGCAACAACCTCTGGTATTTCCGCAGCCTCACAAGGCACGCGATCAACAGTTTTTCCGGCAACTACAACTAAAGGTCCCGTGAATTTAGGTCGTGTAGCACAATCTACAGGACACCCGCTTACAATAAGCAAAACATCAATACCCGGATCTTCTGCCGAAAGAAACAGGCTATCAGGCAGAAGTTCCTTTATTCTTTTTACTAACTTCGGCCCATCAATCTGCGGATTACAATTGCCACAATATTTCACGCCTATCTTCAACATTTTTAATCACTGATATCAACCAGTTTTTTCGCTAATTCCTTTTTATGTTCCAAATTCGCCTGTCTTGCCAGCATGACCCGCTGGGCCTGCGGGGAACCTGCACCATGCATGCTCTCGACCAGCGCAGTCCCACCGGTCATATTTTCAATGAGCCGCAGTATTTTAAACCGGTTTTCTACAGGAACCGAGGCTACACCCATCATGTACTTCTGGACATATTTCCCTAACTCAGGATGTTTAAGATCTACTTCCGAAGGCAGGGTAGCTATGATGCCGCCGGCTATGTCATGAGATATCCTGCAAATCTCGTATATGTAACGTGTGATATTTTGCTTAACCACATTGGCCAGCAAGGGGTCAACATAGCACGCACCTGAAGCCAACTTCCTTCCTTCTCCCGAACAAGCCAATGAACAACAGTACATCGTTTCACTCAAATGAATCATTTCAACGATCTTATCCTTGATATGGTTAGCTTTCGCCGTCCCGTTATAATCAGCGATTAATGCACAAGCCCCGATAATAATATCCGTTAAACCGATTTTGCACGCACCATAGTTTTGGCGGTGAAAAGAAGCAAATCTTTCTACCAGGGTACCGGCAAATTCATATTCACCGCACATGAACACCTTATCCCAAGGAACAAACACATCTTCTAAAATAGTTAGGGTCTCTCCGCCCACAACTCCAAATTTGAAATTGCCCTGGTCAATTTCATTGTATTTTCTGCCGTCATTGGTCTGACGTCCGAAAATATGAAGGACTCCCGGCGCATCTACCGGAATCACACAACACACGGCATAATCCGCGTCTTCTTCCTTCAATGCGGTAGTCGGCATAATAAGCATTTCATGAGAATTTGCCATACCGGTCATATGCGCTTTTGCACCTCTGACGATAATTCCTTCCTCATTTTTACTTACATAATGAACATACATATCCGGGTCCGCTTGTTTGCTTGGCTTTAATCCCCTATCTCCTTTAGGATCTGTCATGGCACCGGTAATCATGGTATCCCTTTTCTCAACGCCCTTTAAATACTCCACAAATCTGCTGTGATAACTTGTCCCAAGTTTTTGGTCCATGTCATAAGTGGTGGAATATACTGCATTTAAGGCGTCAAATCCCACACATCTTTGGAAACAGGAACCGGTCCGCTGTCCAATCATCCGCAGCATCTTTACTTTTTTGACCAGATCTTCAGGAGTCTGATGTATGTAAGTAAATCTATTGATTTTTTCTCCTGTCAGATGAGAAACCGCAGTACCAAGATCCTCAAAAGCCGGATCGAAGGCAACATCGTATGTTGCCGCCGCTGAATTGATATGGGGCTGGATGAGAGGATGGCCTACCACAGATTCAATTTTTTTACCCTCGTAGTAAATAATCGGCTTAAGTTTCTTTAAGCTTTCAATGTATTCCTGTCCTGTAAGCATTAATCTTCCTCCTTTTTTAACTCAAATATTGAGCTACCCTATTCTAAATATTGGCGTTTAAGAGCGATATACTCAATATCCGGTATTTTTCCGGTTGTTATGGCTTTTTGGCTTTTTTCGATGATTTCTCTAATTAAGACCATACTCATATCTCTACCCCCCATGCCCGCAATACAGCCTAAAACGGGAGGTGCTTGTTTATTTGCCAAAGCCGCCTTCACATCTGTTGCCAAAGGACCACCCTGTCCCACAGAGAGACTCTTATCTAAAACTGCCACCATTTTTGCCCCCTTGACAGCAGATAAAATCTCTTCCCCGGGAAACGGCCTGTAGCTTCTAACCTTCAACACCCCGACTTTAATATTCTCTTTTCTGAGCTTATCAACAGCATCTTTCAGTGTCCCAATTACCGAGCCCATAGCTACCATGACGATTTCCGCGTCATCGCAGCGATACGTGTCGATCAATCCTCCGAAATAATCACCAAACTTAGCTTCGTATTCTCTGGCTATCTTCTCAATCTTTTCTTTAGCTCTTTCCTGGGCAAAATGCATCATCAGCCTGAACTCAGGAACCTCATCATCCGCATAAGCCCCATACGTTAGGGGGTTTTTCGTATCCAAGCGATACTTCGGCACAAAGGGAGGCAAGAACTCATCGACCTTCTCTTGGTCCTCAAGCTTCACTGGTTCAAAGGAATGCGTCAGTATCCAACCATCCATGCAAACCATGACCGGCAGTAAAATATCATGATCCTCCGCCAATTTAAAAGCTTGAATATGAGTTGCATAGGCCTCTTGGCTATTCTCTACATGCAATTGAATAAGCCCTGTATCCCTTAAAGCCATTGTATCCTGATGATCGGGCTGAATCGTAATGGGAGCAGACACTGTCCTGTTTACACCTGTCAAAACAACAGGCAGCCGTGTTCCTGCCATAGCATAAAGAACCTCGGACATAAGCAGCAAACCCTGAGAAGAGGACGCAGTATATGAACGTACTCCGGTGGCACTTGAACCATAAACAGCTGAAGCAGCAGAAAACTCAGCATCAACCCTAACGTATTTTGTATCCATTTCATTATCAGCCACAAACTGTGATAAAAACTCAACAATATGCGTCTGAGGACTGATAGGATAAGCCGCGATCACTCCCGGCCGGCAGGCTTTAACTGCTTGGGCGACAGCCATCGAACCCTCAATAACAGATATCGTACTCATCTTTATTTCCTCTCCTCCCTCATAACAATAGCCTTTCGTACACACTCATTTGCGCAAATCCCGCACCCTTTGCAATAATCATAGTCAATTATGCACTTCTTATTTTCTATCGTGATGCAACTGTCGGGACAGAATGTTTCACATATCCCACAGCCATTGCATTTATCGGTTACCTCCGGTCTGTTATCCCGCCACGTTCCTGTTTTATACTGGAGTGAACCTGCCGCTTTGCATACAGCACCAATCATTAACGTAACACCTCCTTACTTTAGATACCAAAACGTTCTATGTTCTTATCACAGATAGCTTGTATTTGATTAGCAATATCCTTTTGTTCTTCTTTCAGTAAATGACGGAATCTGGTTTGAAACCTAAGATATTCTTCAACCGGTTTTTTATTCTTCACCTTTTTAACAACCATTGGTTTGCCTTTTTCCACTTCATAAATCGGCACAAGTCCTGTTTCGACCGCAAGTTTACCAACCTCCACTGTTTTACTGGAGTCAAATCCCCAACCAATGGTGCATGGTGTATGAACCTGAATATATTTAGGTCCGTAAATCTCTTTTGTTTTGGCAACTTTTTTCATCAAATCCTGTGGGTAAGCAATTGAGGCCGTTGCCACATAATCGACATCATGTGCCAAGGCTATTGCCGGCATATCCTTCTTGGGTTGAATTTTCCCAAACGAAGCCTTCCCTGCAGGAGTTGTGGTAGTACTCGAACCGTAAGGCGTTGCACTGCTTCCCTGTACCCCTGTATTCATGTAAGCCTCATTATCGTAGCAAATATAGGTGATGTTCTGTTTTCTCTCAAACATCCCCGACATAGCCCCCATACCTATATCAAAAGTTCCTCCATCACCGCTTATCACTACAACAGAGCTTTTTTCCCGCAAAAACTCCAGTGCCGCATGCACACCGGAAGCTACTGAGGCAGAATTCTCGAAAAGGGAATGTATCCAAGGTACTTCCCAAGCAGACATACCATAGGGAGAAGTAAATGTTTCCACACACCCGGTTGCAGAAACTACAATGGTGTCCCTTCCCAAAGCCCTTAATATTTGCCTTAATGCTATCGCCGCCCCACATCCCGGACAAGCCCGGTGACCGGCAGCCAACAAGTTTTCTCTTTCAGCTAGTACCATTTTTTTCCCTCCCTACCGACTTTTTACCTGTTCATAGGCAGCAACAGCGGCAGCAACGTTCTTATCAACAATAGCTCCGCTAAATTTCTGAGATATTGCAGCCTTGATTGATTCGATGTCAAATTCGCCCGTAAACGCGGCAAATGCTCCCATCAGTGCTGTGTTCATAATAGGCCTTCCTATTTTCTCTACGGCTATTTGAGTTGCGTTGATGGTTCTGATATCAAGTTCTTTCGGCAACCCCAACGCCATAGGATCCTTCTCGGTGTTTACAATAACCATTCCTCCCGGTTTTACCCCGGCTGTTACATCAACCAACTTAATTAAGGTTGTATCACTAACGATTACATAATCCGGTTCATAAATCTTACTTCTTATTCTGATTGGCTTATCATCAATTCTTGTGAAAGCCTGGACAGGAGCTCCTCTCCTTTCGCCACCTCCCCCAAGATAAGGAAAGGCCTGACTGTATCTTCCGCTCTGATGAGCCGCAATAGCAAACAATTCTGCGGTAACAACCGACCCTTGTCCACCTCTTCCATGAATCCTTATTTCTTTCAAGAACCTTACCTCCTGTCTCACATTTTTAAGCTTAATACCTGTCTTCGGCATATCTTGCAAACATTGAAACTATTTTTTATCTTTATTTTTATTTTTTTAAAATATATTTTTCCCGCTATACGATTTTGTTTTTTCCATTATCACCCCTTTAAAATAGTAGTTTTAGAACTAATTGCTATAATATTGCTTGGTTTTTGTTATTGTATTTATTTATATATAACTGTTCTATCTTTAATTTTTCATTTCTTATTCACGCTCCATTCACTTGATATTAGCGGGTTTTAGAGCCACGCCACTTATTAAACAGCTTCCTATTTCGCAATAACAAAAACGTGATGCTATCTACTCATATTCCGTATTGCGGTTTTGCTTATTCCATTCTTCATGATTAATATTCTATACCGATTTGCATTTTCCTTTTTTTCTTAATCATTTTTTAGATATTTATCCATGTTTGTATATTTTTTATTTCCTTTTAACCTAGATATTTATCTCAAAATAATTTATACTATATTCCATATATTGAAGCATTCCTAAGGAGGAATCTTTTTGCAAAAGTTTGAATATGTAAGGTCAGTATTAAAAGCCTTGTCGGTTCTTGAACAGTTTATAAACTCCAACAAGGAAAAAGGGGTTCACGAATTAAGTACCAGCACTAATCTGCCTGTCAGTACAATACAAAGACTTGTTAATACATTGCAGGTTAAAGGGTATTTAATACAAAATCCCATAACAAAAAAATATCGTCTCGGTTATGCCCTCTATAATCTGGGAAGAAGCTTTTCTAACAACTTAAACTGGATAGATGAAGCTAAGTGCTATATGACTGAGTTGGTCAACGAACACCAAGAAACCGTCAATTTGGCTATTCTTGAAGGACATCAAATCGTTTACTTAACCAAGGTGGATTCCCCCCATATTCTGCGGCCTAATTTTACTATCGGAACAAAATATCCCGCACATTGCACCTCGTTAGGTAAATGCCTGTTAGCCCACCTACCTCCAAAAGTGCTTGAAAGTTTACTTAAAGAGCCCCTTGACTATTACACAGAAAAAACTGTTATAGATGTTGAAAAACTAACAACCGAACTCATTGAAATAAGGAACCAAGGTTATGCGATAGATGACGAGGAATTCCAGGAAGGCCTGCGCTGCACATCTGTCCCCATTAAAAACAACAACATGGATGGTGTTGTTGTTGCAGCATTGGGTCTAACAGCACCCAAAAACAGGATGACAATGGAAAAGTTATTAGAAATAAAAGACGACCTTGTAAAAGCTTCTAATAAAATATCACAGCACATTATGTAGCCAATCTATTGTTGCTGTTCACAGAAACCAAAAAAGAGCACCCCGCGATTTTTCTGCGAGGTGCTCTTTTTTGGTTCAAAGCCATATTCCTTATTTCCAGTGACCTGTCAGTTTATACTCCAAGGCCTCAAACATTTTCTCAAAAGAAAAACACATTAATGATAACATCAAAAGACATACAATAATAATATCAACGCGTATGATGCTTTCTGCCTTCATTGCTCTTCAACCAGCTTATTAAGAAAAATATCAGCAGCTCCACCCTCTCTGACGCAACCGATCTTGATCTCATCGCTTTCCAGATCCTCAACCTTGGAAATACGAGCAGTATCCACCACTAAAGCATAGCCATAACGGTGTGTACCACACACAATCCTGATGGGAACCTTACCATTGCCATAGGCTGTTAAGGCAGTAACCCTTTTTCCTGAGCCACAAAGGCCGAACGGCGTGAGTGTTGTATTCAACGGTCAAAACTAACTCTGTTGCTTCACCTTCACCGAATGTCTCATCCTTTGCACAAGACACCGCAAATATGAAAATCACTTCGAGCAGTGACAAAACCTTTCAAAACCAAAAATTCTGGCGGCACCGGCAATAGTCGTACCAAAAAAAATCACAGGTATATCAAGATTCAAAAAATCAGTTATCGTTCCGTTGGCGACCGTGCTTCCTGTCGCCACCAAAATATCGGCCCATTTCAGCAAATCCTCCGTCTTTTCTTTCGCATCCTCGATTTTTACGCCGAATTTTTCTTTTCCAATATTATCCTGATCTAAATCTACGAGCCGTATATTGAACTCCTTGCTCAAGCTTTCCAGAAAAGCCGGCTGAAACCCAATCATACCGACTCTTATTTCAGTCCCATACCTGCTTTTAATATCTTCCGCTAACTTTTCCGCACATTCTTCCGGCTCTTCATCCTTGCAATGGATAGTTCCTTCCGCCAGACTCAAATATCTCATCACAGCATTCAAAACGGCTACAAAAGCGGCCTTTTCGAAATTCGTGCCACAGGGCATTTCCAGCAATTCTTCCAGTCTGCCGCTAAAGCTATAGGGACTGTCTGTAAAAGCTTGCCCCAGGGCCCCCCTGAATTCAGCCTGCAAAAGCTTTTCTTTTCCTTTTAACAAAGGATAATCTGTCCTCAGTGGCCTTCCGATGGCTTCTTCTGTCGAGAGTGCCCTTCCTTTGACCATTACTTTCTCATCCAGCAACCGGTGCTTTTGAGCCAGTTTATATAAATGCTTTTTCATCTCTTCATAAATATCCATTTTCTCCCTCCCCTAACAATAACTCAACGACAGAAATAGCAACGCGGATAAGTACATTCCTGGCAAAACGAACAAAACCCGCCCTCACCCATCATGACAAAATCTCTCTTTTCCATAACCTCTCCCGCCAAAACGCGGGGTAAGACCACATCCAGACTGGTTGTCGGATAATACATGGCCGCACCGGGAACACCCATCATCACCGTATCTTTGTAATATGCCAGCATGAACATATTGCCCGGCTGGATAGGAACGCCATATGTTATTACCTTAGCCCCAGTCCTTCTGATTGCCGTCGGTGTGAGGTCATCCGGATCTACTGACATCCCTCCCGTCAGAATTATGACTTCCGCTCCTTTGGAAAGGAAGCGATCAATAGCCTCCCCTATTATCTCCAGATCATCGGGACAAATGATTTGTCCCAAGTTTTTTGCACCATAGTATTTTAATTTTTCATTCATCACCGGAGCAAATCTATCCTCCACAAGACCCTTGAATACCTCATTACCTGTAGTGACTATCCCCACCTTTTTTGACAAATAAGGTTTAACCTCCAATACCTGCTCTTCTCCCGCACATATTGCTTCCAGCCTTTCTATCACAGATTCTTCAATGGTCAAGGGAATGATCCTAACCCCGGCTAAACCTTGACCCTTTTCTACCGTATAATTATTAGGCAAACAGGCAACCGAAATATTATCAAGAGAATTGACTTCATATAATACGGAGCTGTTGATTTTAAGCAAGCCCCTTTGGGTAGACTTAAGAATTGATTTGCCCTCTTTGGGCTTTTCATATTCAATGTTCGTACCTTTTACCGCTTCAGCTATCCTCACGGCAGCCTCGTCTTCATGAATTTCATCTTCATGTTCTTCCCACACAAAAACGTGTTCTTTGCCGATTTTTAATAATTCTGCTACATCCTCTTGCCTAATTACGTGGTTCCTTTGAAAAGCCCGACCTTTAAACTTGCCGGGAATAACCTTTGTAATATCATGGCATAAAGTCATACCAACAGCTTCTTCTACAGGTATCTTTTTCATCGATTCCTCCTCCAGTTCCAATAGGCGTTATTCTCCTTTGAGTATAATGGTCCGTAAAAAAAATCACTCATCGACAAATACTAACATTTAAATGATACTGCATAATTACTAATTATTCAAGATAGTAATGTCATTCTATTTTTATATTTTTCATAATATGGTATAATATGTTGCAAAAAGGAGGTTGATGAAAGCATGAAAGTTTTGCAGATTGACCACATCGGAATAGCTGTGAAAAATCTTGAGGACTCACTCTCGCTTTATACAGACACGTTAGGTCTTGAGTTGGGGAAACAACTTGAATTGCCCGGCCATATTAAGATATCTTTTGTTCCCTGCGGAGAATCCGCCCTTGAATTAGTTTCAGCCACAGCACCGGAAAGCCCCTTTAACAATCTGATAGAAAACAATGGCGAAGGGATTTTCCATATCGCTCTTAGTGTTGACAACATCGATGATACCATTGCCCTTTTAAAGGAAAAGGGTATCCGTTTCCAGAGTAGTGAAGCCCAAAGTGTACCGGGCATTGGCAAAAATATTTTCACCGATCCGTCTTCGACAGGAAATATTTCCTTTGAGTTCATTGAGAGAGAAAAGTAACAAATTATTCTTTTAGCCTTTCCACAAGCCTGCTGTTGCGACTCTTGACCTTATTATTCTTGACCGCAATAGCTAAGGCTTTTTTTGTACCCACTATCACTATAGCCTTCTTCGCCCTGGTCACACAAGTATATAGCAAATTTCGCTGCAGCATCATAAAATGCTGTGTCACCAGTGGCACTACTACGATCCCGTATTCGCTCCCCTGACTTTTATGAATAGTTGTTGCATAGGCCAGTACCACCTCGTCCAATTCGCCGGCATCATATTCCACATCGTTTCCATCGAACCTAATCACTACCTGCCTATCCTCTAGGTCAATGCTTTTAATTCTGCCGATATCGCCGTTAAAAACGTTTTTCTCATAATTATTTTTGATCTGCATTACCTTATCGTTAAGCTTAAACATCACGCCACTGTGGTAAAGGCACTTTTTTTCAGGGTTTAAAGCCTCCTGCAGTACAACATTAAGATTGCGCGTACCTACCCCACCTCTAGTCATGGGCGCAAGCACCTGTATGTCGGCGATAGGATCCACTCCATAATATGACGGCAACCTTTGTATGCAAAGGTTTTTTATTGTCTCCAAAACCTTTTCCGGTTCTTCCTGATCTATAAAGAAAAAGTCGCTTTCTTTTCTTCCCTTCAATACCGGAAACATACCTTCATTTATCCGGTGGGCATTAGTGACGATCATACTGCCCATAGCCTGACGAAATATTCTGGTCAGCTTCACCACATTAACGGAATGCGACTCAATGATATCACGCAAGACATTACCGGCGCCGACAGAGGGTAGTTGATCCACATCTCCTACCAGAATAACGATGGCTCGATCAGGTACTGCCTTGAGCAGGTTATACATTAATATGATGTCGACCATTGATGTTTCATCAACAATAAGGACATCACACTTCAATTGATTCTCAGCGTTTATCAGGTATCCTTCCGGAGGTTTGAATTCCAAAAGGCGATGGATCGTTTTGGCCTCCATCCCGGTAACCTCCGAAAACCTTTTGGCTGCTCTTCCGGTCGGTGCTGCCAGCAATATACGGGCCGACAGTTTTTCAAAGGATTTGATAATAGCGAGGGTCGTTGTTGTCTTCCCCGTTCCCGGACCTCCGGTCAATACCATGAATTTGGACTCTGCCGCAGTCTTGATTGCTTCTATCTGTACTTCATCATACTTTATCGCATTCTCTTTTTGCACACGCTCAATAACACCGTCTACTCCCTCTATACGAATACCTCTTTCGGCTCGACAGATATCAGTTATTCTCCGCGCTACACCAACCTCACTGTGATATAAAGCAGGTAAATAAAGAACTTCTCCTATCTCACTGATAATCGATTTTTCTTCAATCATTCTGTCTACGGCATTATTAAGAATAGCTTCTTCAACTCCTAACAATTCAAGAGCAGCCTGCAAGAGTTGTTCCCGCCGAGCGTAGCAATGCCCCTCGCCGGAAAGCTGATTAAGCACAAACAGTATTCCCGACCTGCAACGGACATAAGAATCGGGATCATAACCCATCTTTTCGGCGATACCATCCGCCGTCTTAAAGCCGATTCCCCAAATATCATCCGCCAGCCGGTAGGGGTTTTCCTTTACAAGCCTGACACTGTCATCGCCATATGTTCTATATATTTTGACAGCGTAAGATGTAGAAACATCGTAGCTCTGTAAAAAAATCATCACATTCTTGATCTCTTTATGCTCCTGCCAAGCCTGCTTAACCATTTCCAATCTCTTTTCTCCAATACCCTCGGTCTCTAACAGTTTATCCGGTTCTTCCTCAATCACCCGCAGGGTATCCTCTTTAAATCTTTTTACTATTCGCTTGGCATAAACAGGCCCGATACCTTTTATTAAACCGCTGCCAAGGTACTTTTCTATCCCGACAACAGTTGCAGGTATACTTTCGGAACAGGACTGCACCTTAAACTGCATCCCAAATTTAGCAGTATTTACCCACTCACCCTTCATGTTAACAACAGAACCAACGTTCACGAAGGACAAGCTTCCTACCACGGTAACAAGCTCTCCGAAGCCTTTGGCCCTCACTTTTATGACACTGAATCCGTTTTCTTCGTTAACAAAGGTGATTCTCTCGACTAAACCCGATAACTTTTCATACTTTTTCTCCATAAATACCAACCTATCCACGATTATTACCAGAGGTAAAGCCCTGTCTTCTCATCAAAAACCCTCTTCATCTCTTCTCCCGCAAATGCCCTGACAATGTATTCCCCGGCAAATACTCTCGTGCCTTCCATTAAGTGTCCTCCGTAACAAATCCCTTTGTCGTCTCCCAAGACAACGTGTGCATGAATGAAGGGCTCCTCGTCTTTTAAAGATATGTTGCCGGTCAAGCACAACACCTCATAATGGCCTTCGAGCTTCAGGGTTTTATATGCCATGTTATCTTGGTCGTAATAACCCACTACCGCGCATTGGACAGCACCGATCATCTGAATTTGGCCTGTCTTAATGCCGTTTTTTTTGGCTATTTCACCAAGTGACACCAGAATATCGCTGCCTTGCGGCAATCTTCCCATATAGATTTTTTCCTCTGCATATACATTCTCTTTCATTACACTTCACTCCTGTCTCAAATTTTTTGTATCAATCAATTCTTCTGCCCACAAAGAACCTTCTAAGTATACAAATCCCTCATTTTGAAAAGATATAAAGGGAACAAGACTATATAGAACAAGGAGTGTATCTTAGTGAGCACACGAATTTCGATAATTGGAACCGGTTTTGTCGGAGCCAGCATCGCTTTCGCCCTCGTGGGAGACGGCATGGTCTCCGACCTGGTTTTAGTGGATAAAGACAGAAAAAAAGCCGAGGGTGAGGCCATGGACCTTAACGACGGTGCCTCCTTTATCCATCCCGTCCGCATCATTCCCGGCGAGTTGGAAGACTGTAAAGGATCAAAAATCGTCATTATCACCGCCGGGGCTAATCAAAATCCCAATGAAACGCGCTTAGACCTGGCAGAGAGAAACACTGTCATTATCAAAGAGTTAATAACAAGGCTTGCGTCAATTTGTCCCGCAGCCATTTTTCTGATTGTCACTAATCCCGTAGATGTCTTAACGTATGTAGCCTTGAAGAATTCTAACCTTTCACCTCATCAGGTAATTGGGTCCGGCACTGTTTTGGACAGTTCTCGTTTCCGGCAGGAAATCAGTACCTACTATGATATTGACGCACGCAACGTTCATGCCTATATCGTAGGTGAACACGGTGACAGTGAGGTTCCCTTGTGGAGCCTGGCAAATATCGGCGGAACAGGACTCTCACACTTTGAATCACCCCAAAATACCTCCTTTGGAAATGCCTCCCTTAACCACATCGAAGTTTTTAACAACGTAAAAAATGCGGCCTACCATATTATTGAACGTAAAGGTGCAACATACTACGCAATTGCTCTCGCCGTACGACGCATTATTAAAGCAATCCTCAGAGATGAGAACTCAATTCTAACCATTTCCTCACTCCTTGAAGGACAATATGGCATCAAGGATGTTTGCCTTAGTTTACCATGTCTTGTGAATTCCAAAGGACGTCACACGGTTTTTGAACTGCCCATATCAAACGAAGAAAAATCGGCTTTGCAGGAAAGTGCACGACTGATTAAAAACATTATCAACACCGCAAGCTAATGAACCCTTTCCCAGCTTTCCACGTCCCCTTCTTTTATTATAAACAGGGGATGGGCAACAACATCTCGGAGCGAACAGATTTCCCTGTATTTCGCTTCGTTTCTTCTGTTCAGCTTTGCAAGCAGCAAGTTAAATTCATAAAGGACTTGTCCTCTGTTAACTTCCAGCTTTATATCATCTGTATAAAAAAGAATCTTTTCCCGGGAAAAGTTATAATTTCTTTTCTCCCCTTCTTGCCAGACATAATGCAAATATGTTCCAATGGCTGCCAAACTGTCTGATGATTCTTTAAACCTTAAAAGCTGCGGATGATTACGATACCCTTTAGTTTCTCCTAACAGAACTTTCTGGGCCAGCAGTCCCTCGCGCCATAAAGCGGTTAATCCTTTAGAATCAAGGTATACAGGGTGGAGTGACCATAATCTCATTAGCAAGCCCTTCTCTTTCCGGTTTTTGGAACCCTTTAACCATATTACCATATTTTCGGTTAAACACAAACAAGTTTCCTTTGATTTGGGCGCACAAAAAGATATAATATAACCAATAAAATCATAAGACTAGCATGTCAAATGCTAATCTTATGATTTTGCAAACATCTCATGAAGAACGAATCACTTCTTAAGCGAGGCAGGTGGCAACATGATAAAAAAGTACTTATTTTACCTTTTGCGTTGGCAATTAAGCACCCCTATTTTAGCACTCTGCATGTATTATCTTACTTTTGATGTTACAACCAAAACAATCGTGGCAAATCTAATCGGGGGACTTATCTTCTTTTGGGTGGACAAATACATCTTCAGAACTACTATTTTTAATCCTTTATGGGAAATTGAGGAACAAGTGGAATGCGTTGATTGTGGTAAAATTGCCAAAGGTTATCGGCTGGTTAAAGCTAAAAACTATGATAAGCTAAACGACAAACGTCCGGAGTTCAGGTGTGAGGAATGTTCCAAAAAAAAGCTGAGCCAGCTAAAAAACAGGGGTGTACAGGTCTAAAGAGGTAGTATTTTTGGCCTTTCCGTTAAAGGAATGTACTCTTTCCAGTCAAGTATATTCCTGTAGGCGGGACGAATAATCCTTCCCCCGCTCACCATTTCTTCTATCCTATGGGCGCACCAACTGGCAATCCTCGCGGTGGCGAATAAGGGAGTGAACAGTTCGCGAGGTATACCCAGCGCCCTATAGACGAGCCCAGAATAAAGATCAACATTTGCGCAAAGCAGTTTTTCTTTCCCGGTTATTTCCTCAAAGACGGCGGGACTTAATTTCTCAACGGCATTAAACAGTCGATACTCTTTCTCTAAACCCTTGGCCTTTGCTAACTCTTCGGCCTTTTTCTTTAATTGAACCGCCCTGGGATCAGACAAGGTATACACAGCGTGCCCCATCCCGTAAATAAGCCCTGATTTGTCATGGGCTTTCTTCTCGAGGAGCATTTTCAGATAAGCCTTGATTTCTTCATCATCTTCCCAATCACGAACGTTTTCCTTGACGTTTTCCATCATCTCATAAACCTTGATATTGGCTCCACCGTGCTTGCTTCCCTTCAGCGAACCAATCGCGGCTGCAATAGCAGAGTATGTATCCGTATCTGCGGAAGTAACTACGCGTGTAGTAAATGTTGAATTGTTTCCCCCGCCGTGTTCGGCGTGCAAAACCAGAACCAAATCCAAAAGCTCCGCTTCCAGCCTCGTGTACTCGTTTGTCGGTCTAAGCATGTATAGGAGGTTTTCTGCTGTGCCTAAATTTGGCTGCGGGCTATGTATGAAAAGACTCTTACTGTCATAATATCTTGATTTAGCCTGGTAAGCATAAGCTACCATGGCAGGAAAGTAAGCAAGCAATTCAAGTGACTGTCTGACAACATTGGCAACGTTATTATCCTCAGGGGATCGGTCGTAACAGTAAAGGGCTAATACGCTTCTGGCCAGCTTATTCATGATATTAGGGCTGGGCACTTTCAGCACCATATCCTCTACAAAACCATCAGGAAGAACTCTATTGTCACCAAGATAAGCCTGAAAATCCAGCAATTCATCCTTATCGGGTAATTGACCAAAAATTAGAAGATAACAGACTTCCTCAAACCCAAACCTTTTTTCTTTCTGAAAACCGGAGATTATACGGTCTATTCCATAACCTCTGTAGTAGAGCTCCCCGTCTATCGGTATTTTGGTTCCGTCCTCCATCCGGTAACCAACAACATCTCCAATGCCCGTCAGCCCAACCAATACGCCTGTTCCATTTTTATTTCTCAAGCCCTTCTTAACATTGTATTCGTTATATAGCTCCGTATCAAAGACATTGTTTCTCTTGGCTAGTTCTGCCAGTTCTTTAAGATATGAAGTGCTGTATTTTGCATAATTGTCATAAGCTAATAACATCTATAATCCTCCTGCAATATGTTAAAATATTTAACTCGTATACGTGTTCTATTGTATACAATTATGCATGTATAGTCAATGGTTTTTTTGCTAATTTTTATGATGTTTTCCGTCGAAAGTACAAAAAAAGACACCTCAACGGATGTCTTTATCTCGGCCTTCAGCCTTGTTATAAGTGGTGCCCGAGGCCGGGGTCGAACCGGCACGAGATTTAAGTCTCGCAGGATTTTAAGTCCTGTGCGTCTGCCAATTCCGCCACTCGGGCACAATCACGGATTTATCATACTGGAGGTGCGGGTCGGATTTGAACCGACGGATGGCGGATTTGCAGTCCGCAGCGTTAGCCTCTTCGCCACCGCACCATGTCAATAACCTGACCGAAGCAAACAACATTTTATCAGAGAAAGAACATTTCTGTCAAGGTAGTTGTTGGACCAAAAAACACATTAAAAACCCCTGTTAATGTATAAAGAACCTGGCAGAGCCAGGCTTCCTTTTTTTTAATGGAGCGGAAGACGAGATTCGAACTCGCGACCCTCGCCTTGGCAAGGCGATGCTCTACCACTGAGCCACTTCCGCATAACAGTATTCAAACATATAATGGTGCCTCGGGGCGGAATCGAACCACCGACACGAGGATTTTCAGTCCTCTGCTCTACCGACTGAGCTACCGAGGCAGGTGATTAACGGATTGACAATAGCTATTTTATCACGGCCTTATGACTGTGTCAACTTCTTTTCCCCGTTTTTATGTGGCTCATTTATGTGGTTTTATCAAGCTCTGTTTTTTGCTTTGTGTCTTGTGTTTATCATATTTTCGCGGCAAATGCCAAAAGCGCCTCTCTTACCAGCTTAGCTCCCAATACCGCTGTTATCTGGGCTTCGTCATAGGCAGGCAGAATCTCAACTATATCCATACCTACGACATTTAACGAACTCATAGCCCTAACCGCGGCCAATATCTCTCTGGCACTGCAGCCTCCCGGCTCAGGCGTGCCTGTACCGGGGGCAAAAGCCGGGTCCACCGCATCGATATCCAAGGATACATAAACCGGTGTTCCACTGAGCCTCTCAACAACTCCCTCAAGAGCAGGAAATATTTCATCAGGATATATCTTTGTGTGTTGCTCGGCGTATGCAAATTCTTCACTCGTACCTGACCTGATCCCAAATTGGTACAGTCTATCCTTCCCCAGCATTTCTGCTACCTTGTACATTACAGTGGCATGGGAATTACCCTCGCCTTCGTAAGAGCAGCGTAAATCTGCATGAGCATCAAAGTGCACAACCACCAAATCCGGATACCTCTCATAGCACGCCTTGATAATAGGGAAAGATATCAAATGCTCTCCTCCCAAAAAGAGCGGGAACACTCCACTACCGAAAAAACCTGTCGCAGCCTTTTCAATCAAATTCAGGCTTTCTGCCACATTGCCATAAGGAAGTACCAGATCGCCGGCATCGTAATACCTTAAATCCGTTAAGCTCTTTTTCTGGTAGAAGCTGTATTCTTCCAGAACATAAGAGACATTGCGCACCTCTTGCGGTGCCGTTCTGGATCCCGGTCTAAAACTTGCCGTAAAGTCCATCGGCACCCCCGCAAGCACAGCATCAACCGCTTCATGCTCCTCACATGCCCCCATGAATTGTGCCGTACGTAAAAACATCTCTTTCAAAACACGCCCTCCGTTTGCATATGACTTTTTACTTAATCCTTTTTAAGAAAAATCTCCGCCACAAAATTCGGCAGGACAAAACTCGTAAAATGAATGTCCTCGTTGTAATACTTTGTTCCCTCAGCATATATTCCTCCCCGCTCAATCTCAGTAGGATCATACTTTTTTGAGGCCAGAGAAAAGCTCCATAAGCCGGTGGGATAAGTAGGTATTGAAGCCAAATATAGCTTGACAATCGGATAAACAGACCTCAGATTATCATGTATCCCCGCAATCAAATCCTTACCCAAAAAAGGCGACTCCGTCTGAGCAACCATAATACCTTCTTCCTTTAGCGAGCGATGAACATCCTGATAAAACTCCCGAGAGAATAGTCCGACAGCCGGTCCGACAGGGTCTGTGGAGTCAATCAAAACAATATCGTAAGTATCTTTATTTTCCTTAATGTGCTTAATACCATCGTCAACAACAACTTCCAGCTTAGGACTGTCAAAAGCCGCAGCAATTTCCGGCATATATTCCTTTGCTGTTTCAATGACCCTGCCATCAATCTCGACCAAGGTCACTTTCTCCACCCCGGGATGCTTGACCGCTTCCCTGACTGTTCCTCCATCGCCTCCCCCGACAATTAAAACATTGGCCGGTTTTGGATGGGTATTAAGGGGGACAAGAGTAAGCATCTCATGGTAGACAAACTCGTCCCGTATACTGGTCATGACACAATTGTCAAGAAACAACATGCGCCCATAGGTATAAGTGTCAACGATAGATAAATGTTGATATTCGGTTTTTTCTTCGTGCACGGTATTCCTGACACGGAAAGAAACCTTCATATCCTGAGTCTGCTTTTCTGTAATCCATAAATCACTTTTCATCAAACGACCTCCCGAAACAGAATTCCGAATACCATTATACCAAAACAAAATCCAGAGTGAAGTATTTGTTGTTTTCACAGCAAAAAACGGCCTTCGGCTTACTTATAATATAAGCCAACCGGCCGCCCATCCTGCAAAAAAGACTTAAAACCCCTCAACCTGCAGAAACTGCAGTTTCCTCATGACGCAAATTGCAGTATTTGCGATATGCAAGACGAACCAACGATTTATCCTGACTATAAGTAATCTTCTGTAATGCTTCCTCAATCGGGAAAAAGCCCCCGTCACTAAACCCTTCCCCTGTATAAGCCGCAACTTCCGTACTATTCGATTCCATGATAAACCAATCTATCTTGTTGCAAACAGGCCTTCTTCTTGAATAAGAATAAAATTCGTAACTTGTCTCGCCAGCCGAGGAAATCACCCTCGCCTCGACGCCGCCTTCAAGTTTAACACGCTGTAATGCCACGTCAATAGCAATATCACCACCGCGTATTACCCCTTTAGGCAGTACCCATTCATTCTTGTCGCTTTTTAAAATCATTACCCTGTCATCTTGAAATACAACACCACCTGCACATTTCCTTGTCAACAAAGATAAAACCCCCTATTTGCTTATTGAGGAAACTCTATGATATATCTTCGACAGAATCAAGATGTTCTCCTGCCTCAATATATATTATTTATATACCCACTAACCTGACAATATGTTGACTGTATTCAGGATAGGTAACGCCTTCCTTTGGCTCCAAATAGCTGGCAATTACCGCCTAACCAATAAAGACAATATTCACAACGCGGCAACAATTCTCTGGTAACAACCGGACCCATTTCAATACCTCTGGGAGCCCTTATCGATTCATAATGCGGACATTTGCCGGCAATACGAGAACTGATATTTTTCATAAACACCCCACCTGACCGGAAACATTTTTCTTATTCTATTATTATTGTTCCCGGTTACAATATGGGTAAACTAATTTTTATTCAAATATACTCAAACATTAAAGCGGAAATGGACAATATCTCCGTCCTGCACCGTATATTCTTTCCCTTCCAGGCGGAACAGCCCTTTTTCCTTCACTTTTGCCATACTACCCAACTCGGCTATATCCTGATACTTAACTACCTCGGCTCTGATAAATCCCCTTTCAATGTCGGAATGGATTTTTCCGGCGGCCTCCTTAGCATTCAAACCCTTGGCAATTGTCCAGGCCTTAACTTCATCTTCTCCAACCGTAAAAAAGGATAGCAAACCCAGATGAGCGTAAACATTGCGGGCTAATAGTTCTATCCCCGTTTCGACCAATCCTAAATCCTCCATAAAAGCCATCCTGTCCTCATCGTCCAACTCACTGATTTCCAGCTCCATTTGAGCGCACAATTCCAAAAGGGCAATATTCTTTTCCCGGCAAAGAGCGGTCAGTTTTTCTTTATAGGGGTAACTCTTTTCTCTAAACTGCTGCTCGTCCATATTCACTGCCGCCAGACGCGGTTTTTCAGTCAAAAAAGCAAAATTCTTCAGCGAGAAACGTTCCTCCTCCGTTAAATCTGCCTCCAACATGGATGAGCCGTTTTCCAATACACCATAGCACTTCTCCAAAAGGTTCATTTCTGCTGCGTTTTCCTTTGTGATCTTCTTACCCGCTTTGATTCGTTCAATACGTTTTTCAATCAACTCCAAATCAGCAAACAAAAGCTCCATATCCACGGCGTCCAAATCCTTCGCCGGATTTAAGTCCGCTGTGACATGAACAACATCGTCATTTTCAAAAGCACGCAAAACATGCACTAAGGCATCGCAACCTCTGACATCGTTTAAAAATTTCCCTGCCCCTGACTTATGTCCTTCCCCGCCGGCAAGAAAACCTGCAATATCTACAAATTCTATCTGGGCATAAGTCGTTTTCTTTGGATTATACATTTCACTCAAAAAGTCTATCCTTTTATCCGGTACCTGAGCAGTGCCAATATTAGCCCCGGTGCCGGCGGAAAAACTACCCATCGCCGCTTTAGACTTTGTCAATAAATTGAATAGCGTTGTTTTGCCTGTAAGCGGTAACCCTATTAAACCAATTTTCAACTGTTTCTCCCCCTATCTCAACCCATGATGTGTCAACTAACATTATAGTGTTTAACAAACCGCCGGTCAAAGCAGAAAAAGCTAACCAACCATTTTCCCTATACCTTGTTAATCCTCCCATTGTTTTATATAATCAGGACCAGGCACTTCATACCGCTATGGGAGGTTATTCATTTGAAACGCTTGTATATTACCGACTTTGACGGAACAATAACAAAAACCGATACCTGTGACATCATGGTCGAAAAATTTGCTTCTCCCGGTTGGGAAGAAAGCATCAGACGCTGGGAAAAGGGTGAGCTCACGACAATGGAAAGTGCTCTTGAAATATTCAAAGGCTTTCAAGTAACCCCTGATGATTTAAGTCGTTTTCTCAGCTTTATTCCCATAGACGAGACTTTTCCCGACTTTGTCGATTACACTAGGCAAAACGGCGACCCTCTCTATGTGGTCAGCGACGGCTTCGATCTCAATATTCGTACCATCTTGGAAAAAAACGGGCTTAAGGACCTGCCTGTTTATTGCAATACGCTACTGTGGGATAAAAACGGCTGGAAGATAGAAACGCCCTATTACTCCCCTGTCTGTGACAAGTGTGGAACCTGTAAAAAGAACATTGTCAAACAACTAAGACAAGAAACCGGAGCCGACCAGGTCATTTACATCGGTGACGGTATTTCCGACACTTGCGGCTGTCAGGAAGCCGACCTGATATTTGCTAAAAAACACCTGCTGTCGTACTGCAGAGAACACCACATTCCGGTCATTGCCTTTGAACGTTTTGCCGATATTAAAAACCACCTCCTGAATAACTCACAGCATGATAACATCCGCTAAGGAAAAGGAATAAATCACCTTTTCGGTTACGGGCTTTTTCAGGATCATCTCTACCGCCCTTTTGTATAGTTCCATTTGCAGCTGATAACGTGCTTTTAAAAAGCTCTCGTAATCGGCTTTTTCTTTTCCGCTAACCGTATCCGTCTTGTAATCCAACAGAACATAGCCTTCCCCTTCGGCAAAAAGACAATCTACCGTACCCTGCACAATTACGGTTTCATCCGTATCCTTCCCTTGCCATTCACCAGGCAATTCACCTACCGCTACCTCCATAACAAACGGTAATTCTCTCATAACCTCAGGACTGGCAAGAAGCCTTTTCCCCAACTTAGAATCAAAAAACGTTTCAATCTCCTCAGCATTGATGCTTTCAGCCTCCTCAAGGGTAATCAACTCCTTGGCAACCATCCCCGCTACTTCTTCTTCGATTTCTTCCTTCGTCAACTCGCCGGCTATGTCAATATGCCGCATGATAAGATGTAAAGCGGAACCCTTCTCGGCAGCCGATAGTCCCCTTCTTTCTTGTAAAAAGCCGGGCCTTTCCTCCATCCAGGAATGGCTATCATACAAAACCGCTTCCGTATTATCCCGGGTTGACTGATAGTAGCGGTTTTTTAGCTCCGTCACAGATAGCTTCGCCGGCACACCGGCCAGCCAACTGTCCGGGTAATCCCAGTTTAAGCGGTTTTCGACCATCCCATCATCACTATCATCAATTGCAACCGGCTCAAGTCTTTTTAACCTTATCAACTCTTCGTGGTATTCTGCTGCTGTTTCTTTTTCCTCCACAAACAATTCCCCGCCTTCGTAACAAAAAAAGCTCCACATGGATGGATTACAGGCTATAAGCCAATCCCAAAAGCTGGCAGCCCCCTCTACTATCCCCGGTGACAGCCTCTCATTCACCTGTTTTAACGAGTCACCCTCCATCAAGGGTGCTTTTACTTTTTCTCCGACAGCCCCTACCAATATCAAGGTCTCTCTTGCTCTGGTCATCGCCACATACAAGATGCGCATCTCCTCTGCCAGCATCCTCGCTTTTAACCTATTCTTGATAGCTATTGCAGCCAAAGTCGGATACTTTATACGCTTTGCGCTGTCA
The DNA here is from genome assembly GCA_018432615.1 of Clostridia bacterium. GTDB lineage: Bacteria > Bacillota > Peptococcia > DRI-13 > SM3-B62 > SM3-B62. Next base: position 115,766 of record JAHDSQ010000003.1, on the reverse strand, counting down.
ACCAAAAGCGGCCCGATCCCTAAATCCTTATCCAACAGCACATCGTTATATAAATCTTTAAAATTGAATTTCTTTGCTATTCCCGCCACAAAGACCACCGGGAACTCCAACCCCTTACTCTTGTGGATACTCATGATGCGTACTACATTTTCTTTCTCTCCCAGCGTATGGGCTGTCTCAAAGTCACCGCCTCTTTCCTCCAGCTTTTCCAAAAAGCGCAGGAACTTGAACAATCCCTTCATGGCAGTCCTTTCGTACTGGACGGCACGATCATACAGCATCCGCAGGTTGGCTTGTCTCTGCTGCCCATCCGGCATTGCTCCGGCGTAATTGTAATAATTCGTTTCCCTGTACAAGAGCCAGATCAATTCCTGTAAGGAATTCCGCCGGGCAAAAGTGCGCCAACTCCGTAGATTGCGTAAAAAAGCCCTCAGCTTTTTTTGCAGCTGCCCCCGTTCCTTCCTGGCCGCCAAACGCACTGCATCATAATAATCGCCTTGTCTCCTCCATAACCTGATGGCAGCCAGTTCGGATGAGTTCAAGCCAATTACCGGTGAACGCAAAACTGCCGCCAGAGGTATGTCCTGACGAGGATTATCGATTATCCTAAGCAGTGATATCATTACTTGTATCTCCTGGGCCCGTAAATATCCCTCTCCGGCCTCAGTATAGGCAGGTATACCCTGACGTTGCAACTCCTCAACAAACACCACAGCCGCCGTTTTAGCCGTTCTGAGCAGTACTGCAATGTCACGATACTCAACTGGTCTATACGCTCCCTGTTCTTTATCCCAAACCGTCTTTTCTTTTAACTCCCGTATCCTACGGGCAATGATTCTTGCTTCCAGCTGCGTTGCATCCAGAGCTTCTTGTTCTTTCAAATCCTCATCCTCGTAAGCCTGTCCTTTTTCCACGAGGTGCACTTCTATCTCGCCGTTAAAACCAGCCTTCTCGTCCTTTTCATCTTCCTCCCCGTCTATCAAGCCATATACAAGCTCCGCATCCTTGTCATACTTAACACCGAAACGACTCTCCTGCATGAGTTGACGAAAAACGAAATTAACTCCGTCGATAATCCCTTTTTTACTGCGGAAATTCTTCGCTAAGACGATTTTTTGCTCTGCCGCATCCTCTCTATCGGAATAGTTTCTATACTTCTCCATAAACAGCCCCGGCTCGGCAAGCCGAAAACCATATATACTTTGCTTAACGTCTCCCACCATAAAGGTGTTAGCATAGCCTCCGTCGCTAACGGAAATGAGCCGCAGAATGGTCTCTTGAACATTATTGATATCCTGATACTCATCGATCAACACCTCGGCAAAACTCTCCCGCAGCTTCAAGGCTAAGGCCGAAGGCTTCTTGTCTTCGTCACAAAGCAAATTAAGTGTCAAATGCTCTATATCTGAAAAGTCGATAATGTTTTTCTCCAGCTTAGCCAGCAGATAGTAGTGAGCAAATTCCACAACAAGTCCGCAGAGGGTTTCCATCAACGGCGCGATTTTATTCAAATCCTGCACATACTCCTCGAAAGAACGTGCCAAAATCGTGTCCTGGGCTTCCTTTGCCATTTTTTTTGCCTTATCCCGCAGATTTTTGGCTTCGTCCCGCAATGCCTCGTCAATACCCTCGTCCTTAACTGCCGTCAACCGTTTAAATTCTACTGCGGCCAGGGCTTCAAAAGCTTCCCTCCATCGTATTGCTTTTCCTTCGTAGCCGCAACAATCAAGCACACGCTCTAACATACCTGCTTCCTCCAACAAACCAGACAGGTATGGATGCGGACCCCCAGGCGCTGAAGCACATAGAGCCGCTTCCCTTAAGTATGACAATGCCGTACCCAGAGGGGCAAGCAAGCCCTCGACAGCCTGCTCAAGCAGCCCTTCGATTACATCATCTTCCGAACCTGCGTGAAAAGATTCCGCTACATTTGCCAGCCAATCTTCAGGCGAAGGATGGCTGCGAGAAAAATCGTACAGTCTCATCACCAAATCCTGTAAAGCCTTGTCATCCCTTTCTCCACCATAGGCCTCCACCAACTCTAAAAAAACAGCATCCTCATCTGTATACCTTTTTTCAAAAACATCCTCCAAGACTTCCAGTTTCAAAAGCAAGGCTTCTGTTTCCTCAGCCACCCTAAAAGCGGGATCCAGTGCGGCCTTTTCCGGAAGTTTTAACCGATAATAATTTTTGCGCAGCATCTCCACACAAAAGGAGTGCAAGGTGGAAATGTGAGCCCGTTCCAACAAAAGGAGCTGCTTTTGCAGCCTGTAATCACCCGGATTGTTTTTTCTTCGTTCCCGAAGAGCCGTACCGACCCTTTCCTTCATCTCCCGAGCAGCCGCATTGGTATATGTAACGACAAGCAGCCTGTCAATATCAACAGGGCTTAAGGTATCTAAAACTCGTCTGATGATCCTCTCAACCAGCACGGCGGTCTTGCCGGCACCGGCCGCGGCAGATACCAACAAGCTGCATTCTCTTGAATTGATGGCCCTTTTTTGCTCATCAGTCCATTTACTCATCGCTCGTTCCCTCCCCTAGGCCAAGCTCCTTTTTCACCTCAAATACCGTCTTTTTGCTTAAATAGCGATAACCTTGATGAGACATGGTATTATCGAAACGACAAACAGCCCTGTAGTCACAATAATCACAGGGACTTCTATTGGAAAAATGATACGGCTTGATCTCTATATTACCGGCATAAATGTTTTCTGCCGCCTGCTTGACGATGCCTTTAACATGTTCGCTTATTATCTGAAAATCCTTGCTGCTCAACATTGTGTCGAGGTTTTTGTAAAACTTTCCTTGACGGTTGATTGCTGCCGGGATTAATTCGGAATACCCACTGATTTCTCTGTCCATTAATCTGATAACCCTCTCATCCCGCAGCACGAAACCCTTCATCTTCGCCTTCCTTCTCCGTTCCTTTTCTAACTCCTCTGCCGTCGGCGGTCTTTGTGATAAAACCAGCGGATTCGAGATCTTAAAATACAGCATACCCGCAGGTACTGCCTGTCCCTCCACAAGACGGGGAGCATTGGCCAAAACAACATCCAGGTAGATGGGAAGCTGGAGTTTAAGGCCGTGATACAACTCCAACAAATTGAGAGAGATAGCCCCCGATTTATAATCAATGACCCGCAGCAAGCAAGAATTGCCGTCACGAGCAAAATCCACCCGGTCTATTCTCCCTTCCAATACCAGTTCAGCACCGTTGGGCAAGATGTGTTTCAATCCCGACAGTTTTTTGCCCTTACCGAACTCCAACTCAACCCCTAACGTGCGAAACTCCCCTCTTTTCTCGTGCTCTTGCAGTACCTGAAGAGAATTGGCAACCGTTCCCTTCAGTTTATTCGTTAAATAGCGATACTTGGCGGTGCTTAACAAAATCTCATTTTGCAGTTTCGGCGCCAAGCCGTCGACAGTCTCTTCGGCAATCTCTTGCGCTTGTTCAAAAGCCAGGTCAGCCAGGTTTAACTCATTTTTCCCCAAGGAGGTATAGATGTTTTCCAGCACATCATGAAAGAACTGACCCAAATCCGGAGCCGTCAGCTTATATTCCGGTCGTTTTTTCAACTGCAAGCCATAGTTAAGGAAATGGGCAAAGGGACAGGCTTGAAATCTCTCCAGCCTCGAAACCCCGGTTCTCAATACCCTGCCATACAATCCCGTCACCAATTCCGACGGGAGGTTTTCTTCACTATCGGCAGAAAACAGTCCCTTAACAATCCCGGCAAGCCTTTTCCGCCATTCTTCTTTTTCCAATAAGCGATTGTACACTTGCCACCAAAAAGGCTCGATCTCCTCCCCTTCAACGGCTCTCCTTAATTGGAATGCCAGGGAATCGAAAATGCCTTTGCCCTCCCCTTCTTCCTCTTGCCTGCCAAATAACGTGCAGACCCTTCGTACAACCGAGGACGGGCTCAAAGCTCTGCCTTCGTCATCTGCCTTGGGATAGCTAAGCCATAAAAATTCGCTGGCCCTGGTAAGGGCTAAGTACACCAAATGCTGTTCGGCAAACAATTGCTTGTCACCGGTCGGTGCCAGTTCAAGCTTTAGCTCGGCCAGTATCCGCCTTTCGTCATCACTGATCAGGCCTTCCTTAGTTTTACGTGCCGGAAAGACCCCCTCATTGACTCCTAAAATGAATGCAGCTTTAATCTCAGGATGACGTGAGCGCTCCAAGGACCCCACCAGTACCTGATCAAGACCGGGAGGAATCAAGGCAAGTTCAACATTCTCCATACCGGCATTGAAGAGTCGGCTGTATTCCTTTAAGGTCAGTTGCTGTTCACCCAACACGACCGCAAGTTGATTTAACAAGCCCATCATGCTGTTCCAGACCTGGCGGTGCAGCCTGGCCTCCTCCAACCGACCTTCCTTTTCAGCTTCATCACTCCATTGTGCAAGCTTTTTGGCCACGGCTAATTTCTCCATCATTTCGAATATAGCGGTTCCATAATCAGAAGCCGTTTGGGCTTCTTTACAAGCTGTTTCCAATTCCCGCAAATCTTTGACGGCCTTTTCCCGGGCCCTGTTAACACGCTTAAGGACCCTTGTGATTTCCGTATTGAGCTTTTCCTCTCTTTCCTCCTCACCGAGAGTATAATTCCGCACAAAAGTCCAGGCTTCCTCGTCGGTCCAACGACTACCACGGATGCCATGGGCCAGGCAATAGTTTTCCAGCACATCAACTTCTTGCCGGGAAATGGAAACAATATCTGTTTTCAAAAAGCGAAACAATGGTTCATAATTCCAACCACGTTCAATGACTTCCAGTCCCCCCTGGACAAGATCCAAAAGCGGATGATGACGCATTGCCCTTTTTTTATCCATAAAAAAAGGTATCCCATAATCATCAAAAATCACAGGCAGCAATTCTTCATAATGAGCAAAATCCCTGATAAACAACGCAATTTCGCGAAAACGGTATTTTTTTTCCCGACAAAGATCGATTATCTCACGTGCCGCCCTTTCAACCTCTTCCCTACGGTTTGCGGCTGCAACCACCTGAATACCTTCTGCCTTGCCTGAGTAAATCCCCTCGTCATCGGCACAGTAGTTTTTTTCTAAAAACAGAAGCTCATTCTTACTGCCGAAACGATGACTTTTCCCATGCTCCTCCTTGACGACCTCTTCCACCGGAACACAAACTTTTGCAGCCAGAGAGCACAACTTCATATAAGTCTCCCAGGGAGGGAAAAAAGCATCGGTTTCCGGAACTCTCCTTCCCAGATGATCGCCGTCAATACATAAGGTAACGTTAACCCTGCGGCAGCAAAGCATTAGCTTTTCTAAGACAGCGTATTCCATAGGCGTAAAGCCTGTAAAACCGTCCAGCCATATCTCCGCATCATCAAAAAAGCGGACTTTATGCAGATTGTCGGCTAAAAGCTTCAAAAAATCATCGGTATCCAGGTACTCTTTATCAAGATATCCTCTATATTCCTCATATAACAAAAGTAGTTCGCTCAATTTTCCGTTCAAATCCTCGTTATTCGCAGCCCCCAGCTTCTCTAAGCACTCCCTCAACTTATCCGGAGCAATATCATATACCTTGAATTCAGCAACGGTCTCCACCAGTTCCTTGAGAAAACCCGGCCTTTCCAACACTCTCGCGAAGGTCGTAATATCCTTTCTTCGCTCTTCCAATAATCGACGCATAATTATCGCCTTGCCCGTTTCATCCAAAACCGGATAGATTCCGCCGCCTGACTCTTGTAAAACCTGCCAAGCCAAACGTTGAAAGCTTTGGACCTGAGCAAACATCGCTCCGCCTGTTTTGCAAAAAGAAAGCAGTTTCTTTTCCATCTGGTAGGAAGCCTGCTCCGGAACAAGGTATATCAAGGCCTTCTTCTCATTATTTTTTTCCTTGGCGGCAATTTCGGTTAAACAACGGTATGTTTTACCGGCACCGGCACGTCCGATAATAAACCTCAATGGCATTCGATCACCTTCTTTAAATATAATATAACATTAATAAATGGAAATAAGCACCCCTTTTCTTGTGTTCACAAGATACCAAAGGGTGCTTATTTCCTCTTTCTTACGAAGCCATGAAATTATTATCCGGCTTATTAAGCCGCAACATCCTTTTTCTTGCCGGCAGCTGCCGACAAGATCTTCCAGGCTTCACCTGCCACGACTATAGCCAGCACGAACAGCACGACGGAAGTTGTTCCCAACACGTAATTCGGGCTGGAACCGAAGAAATGCCCATAACCCTGGTAAATTAAAGCGGCAAGAGTCGTTAGAATCATAAATATCGCAGGATAAAGGGTATATTTCGTAGGTTTTTTAACCCCTACCAAATACGCCGTTACAACCAAGAGAGCCAGTGCCGCAACAAGCTGGTTAGCAGCACCAAACATGGGCCAAATGACATTATATGTTCCGGTATAACCCAAGTAAAAAGCAGGTATGATTACCAGCAGCGAACCTGCAAACCTGTTCTTCATAAGAGGCAGTTTCGCACCGATAAGCTCTGCACTGACAAACCTACCAAGGCGAACCGTGGTATCAAGCGTCGTCATTACAAAGGTCTTCAGCATCGTAATACCAAAAAGCATGCCGAAAACACCCAGCAGTGGTTCGGTTACTTTACCATACCCCATACCGAACGCCGTGATGGCTCCACCTTCGCCAAGCACATCCAAGAAGGAAAAAGCTTCCTGTCCTGCAGGAGCGACCCAGTAAAGACCGGCTCCAACACAAATAACCGCCAACACAGCCAGGACTCCCTCTAAGAGCATGCCCCCGAAACCAACGAGCTTTCCATCACTTTCCTTCGCCAACTGTTTGGATGTCGTACCACTGGCAACCAAGGAGTGGAAACCGGAAATAGCACCACAGGCCACGGTAATAAACAACATCGGCCAAAGCGGGCCGCCGCTGCCTGTAAAGCCTGTAAAAGCAGGTGCATTAATAACAGGGCGTGTCACAAATGTTCCGATCAATCCAAGTCCCAGACCTATCATCAGTACCCAGTTGGAGATATAGTCCCTGGGTTGCAGCAGCACCCATACCGGCAGTATAGAGGCTAAAAGTCCGTACGCCATTAATAGAACAAACCAAAAGGCATATGCATTCGAGCCTTCCAGTGGCGCTGCCACCGGGTATCTGAAACCTAAGTAGATCAACAGTGCCAAAATGACAAGCGAAACCACCGTTCCAATCGTTAAGGAAACATTCTTTCTGTACACCATAAATCCAAAAAGCATTGCTAATGGTATCACGCCAAAGGTAGGTATTACCACTTCAGGCGTGCTCACTAGGGTATTCGCTGCAACGGAGCCAAAAACAGCTACTATTAATATTAATGTTATAAGTACAAAAATCGAAAAAAGATTTCTTGCTCTTTTCCCAATAACCTGTTGGGCGATCTCCGGAATACTACTTCCTTTGCTTCGTGTGGAAACCATCAATGACAGATAGTCATGCACTGCCCCAATAAAAACCGCTCCAATCATGATCCAAAGGATTGTCCCACCCCAGCCAAAGGCGGCTACAGCCGCAACCGGACCGAGAATAGGCCCCGCACCGGCGATAGATGAAAAATGATGTCCGAATAAAACAAAAGGCTTAGCGGGGTAATAGTCTACACCGTCGTTTTGTTCAATCGCCGGTGTTTTGTTCCCGTCGTTTGGAGCAACAGTCTTCTTCTCAACCTTATTGCCATACCACTTATAAGCGAAATAAAACCAAACGACAGCAATGACAACCAGTAACGCCGAATTCATAAAATCACCTCCAAATTTGATAATTCTAAACAAACAATTATTTCCTTCTTTCCCCCTTTCTTCAATATTCTGCCTTACTACATTTTCATAATACCATATTGCTTTCGTAATAGTAAACTTTTTTTTAAGCAAACAAAAACCCCACCCGAAATCGCAATCAAAGATTACTGTTGGGTGGAGTTCTTATTTAAATTTTTTATACTTATAATTCCTTCGCCGGTAAAGGCCCTCTTGAAATTACCGTCTTACCCGTCCTTACAATTTCTATAATGCCATGATCTCTCATTACTTCACATAACGCATCTATTTTCTCTTGAGAACCGCTCAACTCAATAACCATCGTTTCCCGATTAACATCCACGATACGAGCACGGAAAATATCGACTATGTCTACGATATCCGAACGTTTCTCCGGCACGGCACATACCTTTATTAAGGCTAATTCCCGATCAAGATAATCCGTACTGGTTAAATCAATTATTTTAATGACATCAACCAGCTTGGCTAATTGATTAACGACCTGTTCGATCTCCCTATCATCACCGTTGACTACAATGGTAATTCTGGTAACATCCTCTTCTTCCGTATAACCTGCCACAATACTCTCGATATTGAATGCCCTTCGACTGATTAAGCCCGAAACACGCGTTAAAACTCCCGGTCTGTTTTCTACTAAAACCGCCAATGTATGAGGCATTTTCAACACTCCTCCCTGTTTCAAATCATATTTTATTTAATCCCATAAAAGCCCGCTTGCATGATAGAAGCCCAGAATAACTCAACAGTCAAAAACCCGCTCTCCTGCATCATCATAAGATGTTCTTGAATCCTGATTGGGAAAAATTCCTTGCCAAATCTGCCCAAATGCTTAGCAACCTCTTCCTCTGTCTTGCCGTTATTTAGCTGTAATTGACGCCACCTGGCGATTCCTATTTCTTTCCCCTTTGGGGTTAGAGGTGAAACACTTTCAACATTGATGTAAATACCACCTTTTTTCAGCATTTTCATGCATTTCTTCGTTACTAGTTTCCTTGTCTTAACATCAAAATAATGGTGAGAAATTATTGCCGTTATTACATCAAAGCTTTCATCCGGAAAATCCAGTTCTTCTGTTCCCGCCAAAACAGACTCAAACTTTATCTGCGGATAAGAAGCAAATTTACCTTCGGCCATCTTCAGCATCGACTCGGACGGGTCACTAAGCACGAACCTTGTCTTTGGAAAAATCCGAGCGGCCCGTTCGATCAAAAGGCCTGTTCCGCCCCCGGCATCCAGCCATATTTGCGGATTCGGTCTGACCTCTCTAACCAGGTCTATTGCCTGCTCATGAAACATTCTGTAAAAAGGGATCGTCTTTTCGATCTTGCTGTCATATACACTCGCCGGTTGAGATGTCTTATTGTCTCTCATAATTATATACCCCTATCTTCATTTGAAAAAGCATAACTTGCACCAAAGACGATGATTGTGTTAAACTATAGTTCCTGATAACAAGCGTCATGAGTATGCTGGATGACCGCGGATACAAATGCCGAAAGGCTGTATCTGAGGAAAGTCCGAGCTCCTTAGGGCAGGGTGCTGGGTAACACCCAGTGGAGGCGACTCCAAGGAAAGTGCCACAGAAACATACCGCCGATGGCCGGTCCCCGGCACAGGTAAGGATGGAAAGGCGAGGTAAGAGCTCACCAGCAGTCAGGTGACTGGCTGGCTCGGTAAACCCCACCCGGAGCAAGACCGAATAGAGGAGCAATGGAACGGCCCGTTCCGCTCCCGGGTAAGGTCGCTTGAGGTGTCAGGTAACTGACATCCCAGATAAATGGTCATCACCCCTCAGGGGGAGACAGAACTCGGCTTACAGGCATACTCGTGTCATCTTGCTTATCCCTGCAACAACTTGCGGGGCTTTTTTTATTTATGCACAAATTACCGTTAATCAACTTTAGATATAACCTGAACGGAATCACCGTTTTTTACCCTTCCTCCTTTGACAACCTTGCCAAAGCGCCCTTCACGGCTAACAATATACGGTCTCCCTTCCTCTTTAAATATCTCTTTTCCGATATGGCATATCTCTACCTCCGCCTCACCGAGCCTGACTACAGCTCCTACACCCAGCTTCTCTAAAGGCACACCGCTTATCGTAAAGTTCTCCGTATACCCTGTGCTCTTAACAATCTCCATCTTTTCCGGGGGTACCTTTTTCATGGCCTCGATGGAAAAAATACTGACCTGCCTATCCCACTCCCCGCCATGGGCATCATTTTCCACTCCCCAACCTTCTATTACATTTACCATTTCAACGCTATCTTTTTCTATCCCTTTTTTTTCACTGATATTAATTGATAATATCCTGCCTGTTGCCTCCAATATTTTCACCCCGTTTATACTTCACGCATTACTTTTCTTAAACAGCGAACGTAAGGCCTTGCCCGCACTGCCCAAAATAATCTTTGTAAACCCGCTCTTTTTAAAAATATCCTCCATAGCATAAACCAATGTCTCTAAGGAATCCTCACTGACCGTTAAGGGCGGTTCAAGACGTATTACATTAGGATTATTCAGCGTGTATGCCGTAATAATCTGATGTTTATTCATCAACTCTCCGGCAAACAAGGCACCAAAATACTCCTCGGCAAGGGCACCTACCCTACCCCCGGTTATGCCATTCATGACTTTGCCCACAGGCTGTTTGAATTCGACTCCGATCAAAAGCCCCTTGCCCCGCACATCTTGGATCAAATCGTATGTTGCTTGTAACTCCTTCATTTTCCCTAATAAGTAATTGCCTTTTTCCTCTGCTTGCCGCGGCAAATCGTTTGCCAGAATTGACTGCAGCGCAGCTATACCCACCGCCATCGCTATCGTGTTTCCGCCAAAAGTAGAGGTATGAAGAGCATACTTGTCCATACCGCCGTAAACGTTGTCCCAAAGCTGCGGACGAGCAATATATGCACCTAAAGGCATCACGCCGCCCCCCAACGATTTCGCCAGACAAATAATATCGGGGATAATACCGTCATGCTCGCAGGCAAACAGCTTGCCGGTTCTGCCCAACCCGGTCTGTATTTCATCAACGATAAGGATAGTACCGTACCTATCGCACAGTTCCCGCACACCGGTCAAATAGCCCTCAGGAGGAACATTGACCCCGCCCTCGCCCTGGATTGGTTCGACAATAAAGGCTGCCACGTCTTGAAAAGACAGCTTGGCCTCCAGGGCCTTCAAATCTCCGAAGGGGACAGCTTCACAGCCCGGCAGTAACGGTTTAAACGGTTGACGGTACTTTTCACGCCCTGTTACCGACAAGGACCCGAAGCTCTTGCCATGAAACGAGTTTTCACAATAGACAATCTTGCTGCGATTGGGATTTGCTGCCCGTCCGAGCTTTAATGCTCCCTCCACCGCTTCTGTTCCGCTATTGCAAAAAAACACCCTTTGTAAATCACCGGGCGCTACAAGGGCCAGATTATGTGCCAGAGCAGAAGCCAAAGGATTTAAGGCCGCCTGCATAATATTAGGCCTTGTAGCAACCTTTTCAATTGCCGCCAGAACCTCACGAGGGTTATGCCCTAAATTTAAAGCTCCGTATCCCCCCAGAAAATCAAGATATCTTTTCCCATCCGCATCCCAAACATATTCTCCCTCCGCCTTAACAAACTCCTTGTCAAAATCAATCAGCTTCATCACTGCCACCAGCGAAGGATTAACATAATCCTGATAATATGCTCTCATCTTTTGTCTATTGATTAGCAGTGCTTCCTCGAGAGTCAAAAGAGCCTTATCGCCTTTTTTTACTGTATCCATGATGATCTCCCCTTAATAATTCATCATTTCCGATAATATATATTATAATAGTATTGGAGGTGGTTAATATGTCAATAAACCAACTTAAGGTGACTCTGGAACGAGACGTTCCCGCGAACAAGAAGAATCAGCATATTGAAATCGGTAATGACAGTGATAATGGCAACACCGGAATTCAGAGTATTCACGTCCGTTTCAACAAAAATTTTCATATTGAAATAGTGCAAAAAACCGAAAAGGAGGTACTAATCACACTGACCTCTGGCGGCGTAAGTAAAGAAATAGACAGCCAGACCTTTAAACAGCTTATCACTATGAACTATTAATGACTATGCATCAGCTCCCAAGAATGACAGAACTACTGTTTATTAATAATAATGCGCCCGCAGTTATCACAGCGGCATAATTGGGTCCTTTCCTGAATACGCCTCTCTAAAACCGCAGGCAAACTAATGTGACACTCCGAACAAGAACCATTCTGCAGGTAAGAAATGGGGTTTTGCGGAAAATGCCTCTCTGTCTCGTGTACCAAGCGAATAACAGCAGGGCTTAATTGTTCCCTGATGGCTTCCTGTCTAGACCTTAATTCCGACAACAGAGACTCAACTTCTTTGGCTTTTTCCTTATACACCTTCACCCTACTATTATACTCAACTTTCAGTTTTTTTACCGCCTTCTTCATTTCATTGCTTTCAATTTTAAGCTCTTCTGCTCGTTTTGTATCCTCTAAGTATTGCGTTTCCGCCTTTTCTATTTCAACCTCATTATTCATAACCGCCTGTTGCAGGGCCATTAATTCCTTCATAGATTTACCCTTAGCCCCGTAAAGGTTTTCTTTGGCTTTCTCCACCTGCATATTGAGCTTCCCAAGTATTCCATCAATATCACGGGAAGCTTTTTCTGCTTTTATTATATCTTCTGTAATTACCGCAAGTTCCTTATCCATCCCCTCTATCTTTGACCGCATACCCTTCAGTTCTTCGGTTAGGGTTTGTAATTCCCCCTTATTCTTGAGAGCATATTCCTTTTTCTTCAGAACCTGCAGCTTCCAAATAAGCTTTTCCTGCTCCATTTTCCTACCGCCTTTCCGCTTGCCGTTTTATGTTCTTGTTACCAAGACAGCCATTTTCTTTATGAGAAAGCAATAGGATAGGACCTATTATCCTACCCTACAAAAAACAAAAGGGGTCCGTATTAATCTGTGATACATGAACCCTTACTCCTTCATTTGTCAAATTATCCGTTAAATAACCCGCAAGGCTATCCATCACCGGCCTTTCTGTTGCAAAGTGTCCGGCATCGATTAGCACCATTCCGCATTCCAGTACCTCCTGAGCCTCATGATACTTTACATCAGCGGTTATAATGACTTGAGCACCGCAAGCAGCAGCCCTGCGGTAAAGTGAAATACCGCTTCCTCCACACACCGCCACCTTCTCGATTAACAAATCCTTATCCCCACAATACCTGAGATTATCAATATGCAATCTCGTCTTGACAAGACAGGCCAACTCCAATAAAGACATGGGAGCAGGCAACCTGCCCACCCTGCCTAACCCCGCCTTTTCACCTCTGTTGACCAGTGGATAAAGGTCATAAGCTACCTCTTCATAGGGATGAGCTTCAAGCATGGCCTGAATGACTTCCTCTTTTCTTTCTTCAGGAACAATGGTTTCCAGCCTGTCCTCTTCAACCCTTTCCAGTTCCCCAGGCTTACCGATAAAAGGATTCGTCCCGGTCAACGGACGAAATGTACCGATGCCTGTCGTACGGAAGGAACAGTCCGCGTAACTGCCGATATATCCGGCTCCGGCCTCCAGAATGCTTTTAGCGACACGATCCGTATGCTCTCTCGGAACAAAGACGACCAACTTAAAGAAGTTTTGTTCCCAATTCGTTTCCAGTACAGATATCTCCTTAAGCCCTAACGCCTCGGCCAGCACATCATTGACCCCGCCACAAACAACATCCAGATTGGTGTGAGCCGCATACATTGCCATATCTCTTTTCACCAAACCCGCTAATAACCGCCCGACAGGCCTGTCTACCCTTAAATCCTTCTGTGCTTTAAAAAACGGTGTATGATGGACAACGACCATTTCAACGCCTAAGGATTCGGCTTCCTTGAGAACGGCATCATTTAAATCAAGCGTCATCAAGATCCCGCTTATCCTTTGATTGGGGTCACCAACCTGCAGACCAATATTGTCCCATTCCTCAGCCAGAAATGGAGGAGCATACTTTTCCAGCAATTCAATTATTCTCCAACAGTATACAGCCATTCCTTTAACCCCTTTGCCAGAACAAGTTTCTCATGCAATTCCACCGCTTTTTTTCGTGTCCCTTCTCCTGTAGATTTCTCTAATTCCTCGATAATTTCCTGCATCGAGTTTATACTTTTTTCCAAAATCTTAATCAAGAGAGGGTGTCTGTTTTTTATCAGATACGGACCATACTCGGCTTCCAGCTCATTCAACTCCATGCTTTTCCCTTGCTTTGCCGCCATTACAACATAAAAACGTTCTTCTTCGGCCACAATACTTTCACTGTAAATACTCCATCCATGAGAGGTTAACCATCTTCTGAGATTTTTTTCTCCGCCCATCGGCTGAAGAACAAGCTGTCCTATACCGGCTGTCACAACAGGGTTCTCCTCAAGGATGCCGATTATCGTACTACCCCCCATGCCGGCGATAACAGCATTATCAACCTCGCCCGGCAATAGTGCCTTAAACCCGCTGCCTTTTCTGATTTCGATTTTTCCGCCATCTTCAAGCTCACTCACCGTCTTACAAGCGCTCCTATAAGGCCCCTCGCTTACCTCAACTCCAATCACATGAAGTGCAATCTCCTCTTTTACCAAGTAAGCCGCCAGCAAAGCATGGTCACACCCTATATCGGCTACTCTTGTCCCAGGTGGGACCATGCTGGCTATCTCAATCAAACGTCTCGATATCTTCATCATTTCACCAAGCCACCGCGTAGCCTTCAGCACGCGGATCCGCTCCTCCCATTAATAACCTGCTATCATTATCAATAACCATTCCCTGAGCCGGACCTACTTCAGGAGACCATTCATCGACCAAGCGAATATTATGTCCCCATGATTCCAAGGCCCCTACTACCTCAGCAGAAAACCTTCCTTCCACGTTAAGGTACAAGGTACTGTCTGCCGGGTAAATAGATCCTAGCATCCAGCGCGGCGCTTCAATGGCTTCTTGGATATTCATTCCGGAATGGATTAGACGCAACAGTACCTGAAGATGCGTTTGCGGCTGCCCATCCGAACCTGATGCACCGAAGATAATCACCGGTAATCCGTCCTGCAGCACCAGCGAAGCTGTCAAATTATGGCAGGGACGCTTACATGGTTCAAGTCTGTTAATATGGCAGGGGTCCAATGAAAAAGAGGCTCCTCTGTTTTGTAATATTATACCCGTTTCCTCTATCATGCACCCTGCACCAAAAGGCGAATAAAGACTTTGAATTCCGGAAGCCACGTTCCCATCAGCATCGGCTATGGCGTAATATGATGCACAATCACGCGCCTCTTCCTTATAAACACCTTCATAAATGTCTTCGCCTACTGCAAAAGGACTAATCATCTTTCTTAAGCGTGCTGCATACTGCTTGTCCAGAAATTCCTCGTAAAGGGTCGGAACAAAATCAGGATCGGCTATATATTGGTCCCTGTGACGACAGGCTTTTTTTATACCCTCAACCATGTAATGTATGGATTGAGCGATGCCGCACTCCCCCATTTCTATCTCCAAACCGTCCATAATGTTAAATGCCAATAATGTTGCCAATCCCTGAGTATTGGGGGGTGTTTGATAGATCATCATCTTCCCGTAGCTTGAAGCAATCGGCTCAGCCCAGGTGGAGGTGTGTAAAGACAGGTCTCTTTTCGTTAAAAGACCATTTTTATCAACCGTATAGTTATGTATGGCCGTTGCCGTTTCACCTTCATAAAAGGCTTGGGGACCTTCATGCCCGAGGGTTTTTAACGTTTCCGCCAAATTTTCCTGTTTAAGCACACTTCCGGCTTTTACCGGGTTACCCGTCGGCATAAATATCTTACACAAGGAGCTGTCATACCGCAATACCTCTTTGTATTTTTCCAAATCTTTCGCCAAATAATGGCTTACCGGAAATCCTCTTGCCGCGTAGTCCACCGCCGGTTGCAGTAAACGCTCAAAGGTTATACTCCCAAATCTTTTCCATATTTCACCCCAGGCATCAACACAACCGGGAACCGTGACCGGCAAAACACCTCTAACGGGTATTCTTTCATAGCCATAAGTGCGCATACTGTCAATACCTGCATTAAACGGAGAACGTCCGCTGCCGTTAAGAAAGTATGTTTCTTTGTCCTTTGCGCAGTACAGCAAAAAAATAGCATCCCCGCCAATCCCACTGACGTGAGGCTGAACCACTCCCAGTACGGCGCTTACTGCAACCGCGGCATCAAAAGCATTTCCACCTTCCTTTAGCACCGCAAGACCTGCCATTGACGCCAGAGGATTGGCGGATGTCACCAAGCCGTTTTTACCCATAATAACAGGACGATACATTGATGACCCCTCCTACTCATTTCAAATGCAAGGAAATGTTTTCTCTATCATAACAT
Source organism: Clostridia bacterium (assembly GCA_018432615.1). Lineage (GTDB taxonomy): Bacteria > Bacillota > Peptococcia > DRI-13 > SM3-B62 > SM3-B62. The sequence goes on along the minus strand of JAHDSQ010000003.1, from coordinate 99,590 downwards.
AAGTTTACATTTTTTTCCTTAATAATCACAAAGATTTTCTCTCAAATCATAATTGCTTTCACCCGTTAGACTGCGCCCATGCCGGGGCACCCAAAAAAGAACCCGCCCTTTATCGGACAGGTCCTTTACATTTAATTATGGTGGGCGATGACAGGATCGAACTGCCGACATCCTGCTTGTAAGGCAGGCGCTCTCCCAGCTGAGCTAATCGCCCGATGGTGGGCCCACCTGGGATCGAACCAGGGACCAACCGGTTATGAGCCGGTTGCTCTACCGCTGAGCTATAGGCCCTTCATATCGCTACATGACGACATAGAATATTTTATAACAATCCCGGCGGGAGGTCAATACCTAATTTTTACCCTGTCCGGTGCAGCGTGGGCCACTTAGCACATTTTATCCCCTGCTTTAATCCAGGTAGTCCTTTAATTTACGGCTACGGCTCGGATGCCTCAGTTTTCTGAGGGCTTTCGCCTCAATCTGCCGTATTCTTTCCCTGGTAACACCAAATTCCTGACCAACTTCCTCTAAGGTCCTCGCCCGCCCATCATCCAGTCCGAAACGAAGCCTTAAGACCTTTTCTTCTCTTTGGGTAAGAGTTTCCAATACCTCTTCCAATTGCTCCTTAAGCAAGATAAAAGAAGCTGCCTCTGCCGGGGCCGGTGCATCCTCATCCTCAATAAAATCACCAAGATGACTATCTTCCTCTTCTCCAATAGGCGTTTCCAAGGATACCGGTTCTTGAGCTATTTTCAATATTTCCCTGACCCGTTCCACGGGTATATCCATTTCCTGGGCTATCTCTTCCGGTGTCGGATCCCGACCCAACTCCTGTAGTAATTGTCGAGAAACCCTAATTAGTTTGTTTATTGTCTCAACCATGTGTACGGGAATACGAATCGTCCTAGCCTGGTCGGCTATAGCACGTGTTATCGCCTGGCGTATCCACCATGTTGCATAGGTGCTGAATTTATAACCCTTGTGGTAATCAAATTTCTCAACAGCCTTGATAAGACCTAGATTCCCTTCCTGTATCAAATCAAGAAACAGCATTCCGCGTCCGACATAACGTTTGGCTATACTTACTACGAGTCTGAGATTCGCCTCAGCCAACCGTCTTTTGGCTTCTTCATCACCCATTTCCATCCTTTGAGCTAAGGAAACCTCCTCCTCTGCGGACAAAAGCGGCACCCTCCCGATCTCTTTCAAATACATACGTACCGGATCATCTATCCCTACGCCTTCGGGAACACTAAGATCTATTTCCACTTCAACTTCTTCTTCCTCTTCGTTGACCACAGGCTCAATTACTTCTGCATCCTTTTCTTTGGCATCATCTTCATCAGCGACAAAATCCGGAACCACATCAATACCCATCGAGCTAAAATGCTCATACACTTCATCTATCTGTTCAGGTGTCATTTCAACCCCTTGAAGGGCTAGCATTATCTCACGGTATGTTAAAGCACCTTTTTTCTTGCCTTGCTCAACAAGCTCCTTAATTCCGCTGATTTTGATTTCTTCAACATCCTTTTCCGTTTTCAATTTGACTACCCCCCTTTCGTAGGGTTTTGCACCATGATTTGTTTATCCTTCACAAGCTGTTGTATTTTTTGCATCATTTCCAGCGATTTACTTGCCTCCCCACTTTTTTCATATTGCGACATCAAATCACTGTATTCCATAATTTGTTTATTAATATGTTCAATCTTTAACAATGTCAAACAATCAATAAATATTTTTTTCCAGTCTTTAGGCACTTCATCCTCTAATAGTATTTCCGTTAAAAGTTCTTGGCTTTTTCTGTCTTCTAACAGAGACACCAAATCATTTGCCTTTATATTATGACCAGACTGGCGAATTAAATAATGAGCCCGGTAAATTTCTTTAAGCAATCTGCTGCTAAAAAGGGTCTCGCCTCCCCAGTTTTCTATTTTATCAACTGTTTCGGTATGGGTTATCGCTAAACGAATGAGCAACCTTTGCGCCTTCTCCGCCGCGTTTTTTGGTGCCCCGGTCTTTTCCTTTTCTTCAGACACCGTTTTCTCATACTTCCTCTCCCCGGACCTGGTTAAAGCACCCTTTCGTACCTCAGCATAAATCGCCGTTTCCGGCAAGTTTAACCTCTCGGCAATCATTTGAATGAAAACCTGGCGGGTAACAGGACTCTGTATTCCTTGAATGTCCGGCAATAGGCTTTGTACAATTTTAATTTTGCCGGCCACAGTATCAATACTGTTGGATTCTAGCGCCTTTATCAGTTTATATTCCAGAAGGCTTTGCGCCTTGCCGACAAGACCGATAAATCTCTCCTTGCCCTTTTCTTTAATATATTCATCAGGATCCTTCCCTTCAGGTATCGTAATCACCGCAACCTGGCATCCCTGCTGCTGCAGTAGGTCCATGCCCCGCAAAGCAGCCTTCTGCCCTGCCGTATCAGCATCAAAGCATACTAAAATATTATACGTATACCGCATAAGCAAAAGTGCCTGTTGAAGGGCCAGCGCGGTACCTAAAGCTCCCACAGCGTTATCAATACCGTTTTGATGGGCAGTAATAACATCCATATAACCTTCCATAATAATAGCCTGATCATTTGTTCTGATGCTTCCTTTAGCAAGATTTAACGCATATAAATGTTTGCTTTTATTATATAAAGGAGTATCGGGGGAATTTAAATACTTTGGCTGGGTATCATCCATTACCCTGCCTCCGAATCCCACCACTCGTCCCCTATCATCTGCAATAGGAAATATAATGCGGTTGCGAAAACGGTCTATGATGTTTCCTTTTTTTGTTTTGACGGCCAGGCCAAGCAAAATCAGTTCATTTTCCTTGACCCCCTTTTTTAACAAAAAACGGCTGAGATGGTCCCACCCCAGCGGGGTATATCCCAGCAAAAATCTTTCTAAATCATCCTGCCTTAATCCCCTTTTTTTGAGGTACTCCAGTGGTTCTCGCGCTTCAGGCTTATATAATTGCTGTTGATAATATCCACTTGCTAATTCATTGATATGATAATAACGTTTTCTTAATGATTCCTGCTTGGCCTTCGCCGGAGATATCTCCTGTTTTGGAAGAATCACCCCGTACCTTTCGGCCAACAACGAAACCACCTCAGGAAACGCCAGTCCATCCTTCTCCATGAGAAAAGAAAAGATATTACCGCCCTTGCCACAGCCAAAACAGTGATAAATCTGTTTCTGCGGTGAAACGACAAATGACGGCGTCTTTTCGGAATGGAAGGGACACAACCCTACGTAATTCTGCCCCCTTTTTTTTAGATTAACATGTTCGCCAATTACCTCAACTATATCAACCCGGTGGCGCAGGTCATCAATTAACTCTTCGGGTATTTGTCCGGACAAGACCGACACACCACCTTATATCTTATATTAGTACTAATACTCCAATTCTCCACATAAATACATTTTTCCTGCTTTTTCGCAAAGAATTAAGCCTCCTGTTTCAGTACCAATTAAACCAAAATGTGAACATTTATGACCTATTCGTTAAAAAACGATAATATCCTTCTTTTTTTCCCCCAACTTTTCAAGCTATTCCTTGTCCAAACTTATATAAAACTGGGGGATTGTTAATTCTTTAAAAGCCGCAATGCAATAATTATCTGTCATTCCTGATATATAGTCGGCCACACCTCTTTCGACGCCTTCTTCTTCGGCGATTTCTTTGTAGTATTGCGGCATTTTTTCCGGTTTCTTTCTGTAATACTCATACAAAAACTCTACCACGAAAGCGGCACGCTGTCTCGGCGCGTAACAGCATGGCCCTTTGTAGACCTTTTCGAACATAAAGTTCCTTAAGCCTTGTAGGGCCTGGTCATATTCCGGGCTGAGACTTATTCTTATTTCTTCTTTCTTGAAATTTTCAAGGCTATTTTTCACCACATCAAGAACCAGGGAACCTATTCTGGCGCTGTGGGAATACCCAAGAACCTCAAGGTACTCTGAAGGAATCTCGTCCTCTTTGAGCACCCCAGCCCTAAGACTATCATCAATATCATGCTGCACATACCCTATTTTATCAGCATGACGAACAACCTGTCCCTCCAAGGTAGACGCTTTACCAGCCCCCTCACCGTAGCCACTATGATGCAGAATACCGTCTAAAACCTCCCACGTTAGGTTTAATCCCTTACCCTTCGCCCCTTTTTCAATACGCGTTAAAACCCTGACACTGTTTTCATTATGTCTAAACCCTTCCGGCAGCATCCTGTCTAAAACCTCTTCCCCGGTATGAGAAAAAGGCGTATGCCCCACATCATGTCCTAAAGCAATGGCTTCAATTAAATCAAGGTTTAAACGCAAGGCCTTTCCGACAGTTTGGGATATTTGATTAACCTCTAAGGTGTGAGTCAGCCGGGTCCGATAATGATCGTTCCCCGGTGATATATAGACTTGAGTTTTATGCTTCAAGCGGCGGAATGATTTGGAATGTATAATGCGATCCCTGTCCCGCATATAACAAGTCCTTAGAATATCGGGGTCTTCTTTTTCTTCCCGACCCTTAGACATAGAAGCTTGCATGGCATAAGGACTTAACGTTACTTTTTCCAGAGCCTCCAATTCCTTACGAATCGACATCCTTTTCCTCCTCGCCCTTGAAAAATTGTCATTAGATACATTACTACTCGAAAGCAAAAATTCCTCTTTTTTATTTTTATCCCAATACAAATCCCGCCGACGCTCAGCTTGAAAAAGCAGGAAGTCAGCGGGATTATAACCGTTGGGTTTTTTTGCCTAAACCCTCTGTATGGCTTCTAGGTCAAAGTAAACATTTCTTGCCTTCAGTGGTGCAGGATTAGTATATAACAATTTGAGTTTTTCAAAATCACTTATTCTCTTGGAATGATAATAAGGCTTATACTAAGGTTAAATATCTTATTTCCTCAGCATTGCATGCAGCTATATTTACCGGGTTATACAGACTATCTAAAAACAACTTGTCCTTTGATTTTAATAGTTCTAATATGCTTTCCAATAATTTATAGTTAGTTTCACTAAAAATACAATCTATATCTTTGGTGGCAGGCCTGTTATCATAAACCATAGTCATAATAGAGTTACCATGAATTGTTATTTCAAGTTGTAATTGGTTTCTTTCAACCTCTCATTCAGATAATCGAATATCTTTAAGAGTTTATCCTTATCCATTAAATCAACATTATTAAACATATCAATATTATACACTCCATCCGCACAAATCCTACATTTGCATTGTATCATATTGGGGTGCATCATATGGTCGTTTTCATTAGAACTTTCCCGTAAGGATGTTCAGGGTCTTTATCTCCAACAACTTTCAGCCTATTATCTTTAATCATTTTCCTAATTCGCCGGGCGTACCAAGCGTCACTTACACCCAATTGATATTTACCCAAAACTTCGCCAATTAACCGAGCCATGATAAATTCTCCCTCGGGAATATTTTTTATTAGAAGATGATCATAGAAGTCCTCAGGAACAGAAAGCAATTTGCCATTGATAAGTGCTCTCAAAGGTGCGTTTTCTTTTTTTAAGTCCTCCCACAAATTGGCTTGTATACACTTTTTTGTATTATTCAAGTCTCGCTCCCAAGACAAAAAACTATAAAATTGCCCGGGAGATATTTCTCCCCAATTACTATACGATACAACCGTACCGTCGGACATCTCACAACACTCCGGCAGTGAAACGACACTGACTTTACAGTCAATATTTCTTAATATACCGCAAACAAAAGAAAACCCGCAGGCAGAATACGGCGCATTGCTTTTCCAAATCCTTATTGGGGCTCCTTGCTTTGCAGCAGCTAATAACTTTGTTAAATCTTCACGTTGCTTATGGAAAAACCGTTCTATCCCCTTTCCGTCAAAGCCTACAGGACCCCATACATTATGAAATGCTTCTTGACGTTCCGTACCGTCAATCTCACCTGTAATATCACCGACATCAAGAGAAAATCCGATACAAACTACATCTTGTGAACTTCCGCCAATAGGTTTACCCTCATATTTCACTTTTAGTTCGTGTTTTGAGGGCTTCTTGCCGATATAACCGATAGCAACAGCCCCCTTGCTCCGGCTTTCCTCATTGTAGTTTTTCGCACACTTCATAGCACCTTTTGTGCTGTCACTAAATACCACCTCTAGCATCTATCCGTCACCCCTTTTATATAATCTCTTTTACCCACCTGCACAACTTGCTATGAAACAAAAAAAGCGATCTTCTTAAGCATTATACATCCGTAAATTCAAATAATTCCTCTACGGTTGTATTAAATACCTTTGCTATATCAAAAGCCAGTTTTAATGATGGGTTATACTTTCCTTTTTCCAAATGACCTATTGTCTCCCGTCTTACCCCAACCAGTTCCGCTAACGTTTCCTGTTTCATATCAAATTTTGCACGATATTCTTTTATCCTTGTAAGCAAAGCCATTATTATTGTTCACCACCGCTTTCGTGGATTTCAAGGTACAACAAAATACCTGTAAACACAAAAACGGAAAGTACAAAATTTATGGTCAGACCTATTGCTAAGCCGGTTGCCACGTCTTGCGCAGAGACATTTTTAAGTAATGCGATATATACGGTGACAAGCGCAGTCACAGTGATACTGACAAAAAACCCCGGCGTTGCCGCCCTTCGGATATTTTCTTTAAACAATTCGTCAGGAATTACCTTAAAATATCTAAAGTAGGCTATAAAACCAAAAAAACCGAAAAACCCAATATTTCCGGTAAACCCTAACAGCCCGAGCAAACTCAAAAAACCTAAATACCCCAACTTATTATTCATATACATGCCCTCGTCTCCTTATGTTATATATTTATAACTTATGTTATAAATATATAACATTTATGAATAAATGTCAAACGAAACTTTTTCTGAAATAAAATGATTGAAGGATGGGACGTTCCGATATATATTCACCGATATATCATCGGCCAAAGGCCCAAAAAATATGATGCTGATTAGCATGGCAATGTTATCCCAAAGCCGCCCATAGGGAAATTACTACCTGCGGGAGCATGAAGCAAATGGTGGACAGCACACATCTCCTACCATAGCACTCTTTTTAATAGCAGGCTTATTAATAATTTAGCAAGTAACAAAAAAGGGATACTGCACCTAATTTATTAAGTGGCAGCCCCTTTTTTTAGTTATTATTGTAAGCCTTACTTCGATTAGTCCTTAGTGTTTTACAGCGGCCTGAGCTGCAGCTGTCAAAATAGGACCTATCACAATTTTTACGTATTATGGAACACTTTTTATAGCCATAAATTTTATATTAGCTTTACATAAGCTTGTGCCCCATAGAAAAAACGCAAAATATTGACGGTCTTGGAGACCTCATTAATTTTATACACAAGCACATAATTCTTAATCGATACCTTGCGATAACCCTCTTTTTCCAACCGCTTATCTTGACATTTTGCATATATCAAAGGATTGTTCTTTAGATAACCATAACATTTATCTACTTCATCAAGGAAATCACCTGCTGCCTTTGGATTGGCTAATTGTACAGCAATATAAGAAACAATCTTATCTAAATCTTGGTGCGCTAGCTCAGAAACCTTTAACTCATACATTGTATTTTTCTCTGATTCCATTTAAAGAAGTATCCCCATCAATCACTTTACCTTCCGCTAGTTGTTCCTCCGCCGCAATAAGCTTACTATATACGTCAAGCATAAACATTTTTTCTTCATATAACTTCATACTCATAATAACCATATCCCCATAACCGTTTTTTGTAATAAAAACCGGCTCATCAGACGCTTGACACATTTGAGAAATTTCGCTTGTGTTTTTCAAATCCCGAATTGGAATTATTTGAGGCATAACCTTCAGCTCCTTTCTGCGGCATTATTATACCATAATTATACCCCGTAATCAATTATTCTATTCGTTAATATTAATCCGTTCCATTCCTGTAAAACGTGCTGCAACAAAGCAAGAATCTTGCTTTTAGCTTACCGGTTCCTTTTACTTAATGCCAAAGACTCGTAATTTGTAAAATGCTGCTGCAACTCATCCTCAAAGGTATAAGCACCACTTAAAATCAAGTCCTCGGTCCTTATATATGGAATGTGTAATGGGCTTAAAAGGTGTACGTAACTAAGGATAGCATGAGTTTCATAAATATCACTGTCAACTCTGACCGTATAACAGTAAAGTACATATCCACCTTGATCCTCAGCGCCAAATGGATAACTCAGAGCACCCGTTATTAGCACGGGATAGTAGGTGCCAAACATCGTACTTCGTGTTATTTGATCACATACAAGACGAGGAAAATCCGCAGTATACTCTGTACCTCTTTTGCTGTAGAATAGGCCGCTACTGATTATCTGCTTGTCATCCGCTTCCGTTTCTCCTGAAATCAGAATGCCGTCCTGCCAGACTGGCCGCCCTCCTTTCCATGTGAAATATTGCATGACATATACCACATTTCCGGGCACCTCGATGTAGACCGTAGTGGCCTCAATATTTTTTTTACCCGGTTCATAAGTATGGGTGATTTGTTTGTAGCTTCCAAAGCCTTCCCGGTGTTCAACTCTCTTTGCATCAAACATCAGCAACTTACTAAATGATTCCACATTCACAGCATCACTTAACATTGTCACGTCTTGGTTGCTGAGATATCCCAGGGCTTCAGCCGGAAAATCCATGTCAAGCAGATGTTGTCTTGCTTCAGTGATTTCCGGTGGAGAATACTCTTGTGGTTCCAGTTGCAAGTGGTTATAAAAGGTACTGCATATTATCACAGTTGTCAGTGCAACAAGAAAATACGTCCATCCGAATGTTCGATTGTTGATCCTGACCGGTGCGTTTGTCAGAACGTATCCCGTATCGTCCAATTGGCCCCCGATGCGGAACAATGATCGTACAATAAGGATATAGCATATCACCATAGGAATAAAGATCAACCAACTATTGGAAAGTGGAGACAGAGCAATAAGGAACGCTGCCGCTGTCCACAACGATGCCCCAAGCAATGGGTCGGCTTCCATTAATTTCCCCGCTTTTTTAGAAGCATCTTTCAGGGCTGCTCGGAAAACGAGAAGCATAACTATTTGGTGGAAACCAACCATTACCGAGCCGATAGTAAACTCCGGATAGCCCAGAATGTTTAGAGGCGTTGAGACCGAAACCAGGTCTCCCAGTTGCAAAAAAAGTTTCAAGATGGAAAGCATCCAGGCAATCTTAAAATATTTATTCTCGTTTCTTAGGCTGCGAAAACCGAGAAAAATCAGTATAACACCTATAGTAGGCAGAATATACCGCAGGTGCAGAAAATCCAGATGCCATGTTGTCAGGATAAAGCCCCAAGTGATAAAACCAATGGGTTTGCTCCAGGGATTTGTCTTACGGATTTCCTCTTCCGGTGGGGTCACATCGCTGAGCTGGTCAATCATCTGTTGATCAAAATTTAAATCTTTTTCGCTCATCTGAAATCACCTCCCAATTCATTCTGCAACTTTTTTCTTAGGCGATATAGTTTCCCCTCCACAGAGCGGACTGTTATTCCAAGCTCTGCAGCAATTTGAGATGTCTGTTGCAGATAATAATATTTACGGTAGAAAATATGCTGTTCTCCAGGGGAAAGTGTACGTATTGCACACTTTAACTCCTCTGCCCGTTCCCGGCGAAGGATGTCATCTTCTACAGAGGATGTATCCGCTGTCCCCTCTTTTAGTTCGTCATGCTCCGTATCCTTGCCTTTCAGATAATTGAGCGCTGTATTTCGCGATATGACGGTGAGCCATGTGGAGAATTTGCCCTTATCCGGAGAGTAGCTCTCAATGGAATGCCAAACTTTCACGCAGATATCGCTGATACATTCTTCTATATCGCTCTCATTTTGTAAAATGCCTCGAACTATATAATGCATCAGACCTGAATATTGTTGTTGCATGAGCATTAGCCCTTTGTCCTTTTGGGACTTTATTAGTTCAATAATCTTTTCATCCACAGGTTCACCTCCTCCATCATCTAAACTATTATACAAGTGAATTTGTAGAATCCCACGGAATATTTTACTTTAAGTTAAATAAAAAAGGGTACTGTCTCTTAAAATCATTCAAAGACAATACCCCTGCTTCAGATAAATATCTGCTTCTATTGGTCTTTGCCATTCACAGCAGCTTGGGCGGTAGCTGTCAAAATAGTACAATCTCTATTTTTTACGCATTATGGAACACTTTCTGACCTAATACAAGTACTCCGAATGCGAAAGAAGACTTATTTATTTTACTTCTGATTAATAAGCAATGTATGGATTTACCTTCGACCATATAATCATGATATTTTTCTAAGTCTTCCCTTTCCTCAAAAGCAAAATCTGTATTTCCTTCTTCTACTGAAGTTAATATAAGTGGATTTATGTCATATTCAGATACAATATTTCCTCTTTCATCTACTATATAATCATAGACTTCGAATTCGGTTGTTTCAAAATTCAGGGCTTCAATTTCAATTTTTTCTCCAAAATCAATCATTGGCAAATCAATAAACCTTTTCCCAACCATAACACTCTTTATCGCTTCTTCAATATGCTCTTCATCTTTATTATTTCTATCTCCATAATAGATTGGCTTTAGTTCTTGGGAATCATATGATATTTTAATGGCTGGCTCTTGTATCATCCTACCTTGGCAAGATGCTAAAACTAATAATATTAATAGTAAACTAATCATGATAAATGAATTCTTAAATTTTTTCACAACACTTCATCTCCAAAAATATAAATTCTCTTGCTTCACATTTATCTACTGATGCTCATTATAACATGTTTTTTCATGGACACGCCTAGAAGCCAACAAAACAGGGTATTGCCATTTAAATTGATATGACAATACCCTGTTTTGCATTTATTTTAATCCTTTTTTTGATCCTTATTCTGATTAGTTTTTGTTGCTTACAGTCGCCTGAGCAGCAGCCAGCCTGGCAATAGGCACCCTAAAAGGTGAGCAGCTGACATAGTTCAAACCAATCATATGGCAAAATTCCACCGAATTAGGCTCCCCACCATGCTCACCGCAAATACCGATTTCAAGTTTAGGCTTGACTCCCCGGCCTTTTTCCACCGTGTATTCCATCAATTTTCCTACACCATCCCGGTCCAAAACTATAAAGGGGTCATTCTTGAGTATCTTCTTATCAATGTACTCCGTCATGAACTTGCCCTCCGCATCATCCCGGCTGAAGCCGAAGGTGGTTTGGGTAAGATCATTAGTGCCAAAGGAAAAGAAGTCGGCATGCGGAGCGATTTGATCGGCGGTCAGGCAGGCTCGCGGCATCTCGATCATAGTGCCTACCGAATATTTGAAATCAACTTTTGTTTCTGCTATTACTTCCTGGGCTGCTTTTTCTACCACATTACGCAACAATATCAGTTCGTTCTGATCGATAACCAGCGGTACCTCTACCTCCGGTATAGGTTTATATCCTTCTTTAACCAAACGAACTGTCGCCTGGAATATCGCCCGTGCCTGCATTTTGGATATCTCCGGGAAGGTAATGGCTAAACGGCAACCACGATGTCCCAACATGGGATTGAACTCATGCAAGTTCCTGGCCTTGCTCAGTACCGTCTCCAACTCAGCCAGTTTTTCCGGGTCGGCTTGAGTTCTCCTCAGCTCATGCACCTCCAGCACCAACTCTTCAATGTTGGGTAAAAACTCATGCAGGGGAGGATCAAGTAATCTAATCGTAACGGGATAACCGTCCATGGTCTTAAGAATACCGTAGAAATCCTCTTCTTGAATCGGCAAAAGCTTGGCCAAAGCCTTTTCCCTGTCCTCGATATTGTCGGCAAGAATCATCTCCTGCACAATAGGCACACGGTCGGGGGCCATAAACATATGCTCGGTACGGCATAATCCAATTCCCTCCGCCCCGAATTCTCTGGCTTTTTTTGCATCCTGAGGGGTATCAGCATTGGCTCTTACGACCAGTCTCTTTACTTCATCAGCCCAAACCAATATTTCCTGAAATTCGGCACTTAGCTCCGGGGGAATCATTTTTACCTCACCCAGGATAACCCTGCCGGTACTTCCATCTATAGATATCACATCATTTTTCTTGATAACGAGACTACCAACCTTCATCGTTTCGGTCTCATAATCAATTTTAATGCTTTCACAGCCGCAAACACAGCACTTACCCATGCCGCGGGCAACGACGGCAGCATGACTGGTCATGCCACCCCTGCTGGTCAGAACACCTTGCGAGGCAACAATACCATGAATGTCGTCCGGAGTAGTTTCCGTACGAACCAAAACAACTTTTTTCCCTTTTTTATTCTGCTCCTCAGCCTCATCAGCATTAAAAACCACTTGTCCGGAAGCGGCTCCCGGCGAAGCCGGCAACCCCGTAGCTATGACCTTGGCTTCGGAATTAACGTCTATCCTCTTATGCAACAACTGGTCAAGGGAGCTCGGATCCACACGCAGCAATGCTTCCTCTTTAGATATAATACCTTCATGTACCATCTCAACGGCAATCCTAACGGCAGCACTGGCTGTTCTCTTGCCTGTTCTCGTTTGCAAGAGGTATAGTTTGCCCTTTTCAATGGTAAATTCTATATCCTGAACATCACGATAATGGTTTTCGAGCTTTTTGCATATCTTGACGAACTGCTCATATATCTCATTATTTTCCTCACTGAGCTGTTGTATCGACTGGGGTGTACGTATTCCGGCTACAACGTCCTCTCCCTGGGCATTCATCAAGAATTCACCATAAAGCTTGCTTTCGCCGGTGGATGGGTTTCTTGTAAAAGCTACACCGGTACCGGAGTCATCTCCCATATTACCGAAGACCATAGACTGAATGTTCACCGCAGTACCGAGGTCTCGCGAAATCTTATTGATTTTGCGATAGACATCCGCCCGGGGATTAAACCAGGAACTAAAAACAGCGCGAACCGCCATTAACAACTGTTCCTTAGGATTCTGGGGGAAGTCCTTCCCGGCAGAACGCCTGACAACCGCCTTATATCCGTTGATGACCTTTTCTAAGGCTTGAGCATTAAGGTCTTTGTCCTGTTGCGCCCCACTTTCTGTCTTGATCCTTTCCAACACATTTTCAAACTCAAAGTGATCGACACCCATCACAACATTCGCAAACATTTGAATAAAACGCCGATAACTGTCCAAAGCAAAACGCCTGTTTTGAGTTGCCTCTACCAATCCCTCTACTGTCTCATCGTTTAAACCCAGGTTTAAGATGGTATCCATCATACCCGGCATAGAAATAGGGGCCCCGGAACGGACAGAAACTAAAAGCGGATTATTGTTATCCCCAAATCTTTTGCCGGCCTGTTTCTCTACTTCCTTAAGCTTATCCCACAGTTCTTCCTCCAAGCCCTCCGGGAAGTTCTTGTTATTGTCAAAATATTCAATGCACGCCTTGGTTGTGATCGTCATACCCGGAGGAACAGGCAAACCTATGTTGGTCATTTCCGCAAGGTTAGCCCCTTTCCCACCTAACAACGCTTTCATTCCGGCATTTCCTTCCTTAAAAAGGTACACGCGACTATTTTTTTGCACCATACTCACCTCGATAATATATTTGTAATATCCTACCCGCATTTTCTTCAATGGCTCTATTAGTAACATCAATGACCGGGCATCTTAACTTGGTCATTACCTCTTCTGCGTATTCTATTTCCTTGAGGATTCTCTCATTACTGGCATAATCCGCATCCGGAGCGAGCCCCAAAGAAAGCAAGCGCTCTTTACGAATAGGATTCAACACCTCCGGTTTAACCGTCAACCCTATCACCTTGCCTGGTGAAAGTTGATACAACTCTTCCGGCGGAGCGACCTCCGGGACAAGAGGAATATTGGCGGCTCTTATTCTTTTATGAGCAAGATACATACAAAGCGGCGTCTTTGACGTGCGAGAAACCCCTATCAAAACAATATCCGCATTCACAATGCCTCTTGGGTCTTTCCCGTCATCATATTTAACGGCAAATTCAATGGCATCCACTTTTTTGAAATACTCTTCGTCCATTTTATGGATCAATCCGGGCTCATATCTAGGCGACGAATGTGAAAACTTCGAGATAGCATCCATCATCGGTCCGAGCAGATCTACCGTAACAACCCCTACTTCCGCAGCCTTTTTCACCAGACAATCACGTAACTGTGGAACAACGAGAGTAAAAGCAACAATTGCCCGATGTTGTGCCACCTCTTCCAAAACCTGCACAATATGTTCCGCATCATTAACATACGGAACCCTGCGAATTTCCGCCTTGCCGGAATTGAATTGGCTGGCTGCGGCTTTTGCCACAAACTCCGCTGTTTCTCCCAATGAGTCTGATATGACATAAATAATCGGTATCGCTATGGTTTTCCCCTCCTTATTTGAATTCCTCGCCCTGGCCCAACTCCACAAAGACCCTGGCTATAGTTGTTTTAGTAATCCTGCCTATAACCTCCAGACCTTCTTGGCCCCGGTATGTAATAGGTCGGACCACGGGCAGAGAATCAATTTCATGGTCGATAAGTTTTTTGGCCGCCGACCAAAGGTTGTCCTCAGGTCCAACGGTGATCAAATTAGGCATACGCGTCATAACAACAGTGATTGGAACCTCTTGTATGTTCACCTGTCCCATAGAAAACTTAAGCAAATCCTTCCTTGATACAACGCCTTCCAGCAATCCTCCCTCACTCACAACAAACAGACTTCCTACATCCATCATAAACAGGGAAACAATGGCATCATAAACGGTGGTTTCAACGCTAACCACCGCTGGAACTGCTTTGATGTCTTTTATCATTATTTTGTTTATTTCTTCTGCCACCTGGGAGGCAACACCTTTTCCGGTAAAATAGTAGCCTACCCTGGGACGCGCTCCCAGTATACCGGCCTTCGTCAGAATAGACAAATCAGGTCGTAGCGTCGACCTCACGTAGCCCAGGATATCGGCAATATCTTCTCCCTTTATTGGTCCCTTCTCCTTGACAATCTCTATAATCCGTTCCTGGCGCTCTGTTAACCGTATCGGTACCACCCCATTTAATGATGACGCTTTTGATTAATATGATACACTATTTGTGATGGTTTTTGCAATAATGTTATAACATTTACTTCCGATATCGATATTACACCGCATCAATCAAGAAATTGTTATTTTACTTAGATCCCCTACTTCCTGGGTAAGTTTTGTAATCCGTCTCAACAATCCCAGTCTATTATTGCGAACCTTATCGTCCTCGGCCATAACCATTACAGCATCAAAGAAGGCATTTATCGGTCCTGTCAAAGCAGACAGTTCCTTAATGGCATCTTCATATTCTTGCTGCACCTTCTTTTCCGCCACCCTGCCTTCACAGGCTACGATAGCGTGATAAAGCTCTTTTTCCGCGGGTTCCGTAAGAAACTCCGGCTTCACCTCAATGTCCCGAGCCTTTTTCGCGATGTTGTAGGCACGTGTAAAAGACGTCAACATCTCACCAAAACACTCATCATCCTTCATCCGGCTCAAAGCTTCAGCCCTCATCAAGGTTGTCGTCAGCAAACCGTATTCGACCCCCAAAACGGCCTCACTCACATCAAAACTATAGCCTTTATCAGCCAAAATGTTCTTGACACGAGCCCGGAAAAATTCCATCAATTTAGCTAAGGTCTCTTCCCCAATTTTATCTTCCGACAGAATATCTTGATATTTACTCAAAGCCATTTTCAACAAACCGGCCAAATCTATTTCCAAGCTGTGCCCTATCAGCGTCAGGCAAATCCCCATCGC
Organism: Clostridia bacterium; assembly: GCA_018432615.1. GTDB lineage: Bacteria > Bacillota > Peptococcia > DRI-13 > SM3-B62 > SM3-B62. The sequence goes on along the minus strand of JAHDSQ010000003.1, from coordinate 83,817 downwards.
CTGGCGCCTTAGGGCATAAGGATCCTGGGAACCGGTAGGCTCAATACCAGCGGCAAAACAACCTGCCACCGTATCCGCCTTGTCGGCAATGCCTACCAAGGCTCCAACTATCTCTGACGGTATCTCATCCCCGGCAAAACGCGGCTGATAATGCTCCTTAACAGCCAGGGCAACCTCTTCTGTTTCACCTGACAACAAGGCATAGTATCGTCCCATAATGCCCTGTAGCTCAGGAAACTCATACACCATGTTTGTTGTCAGATCGGCTTTTGCCAATTCGGCAGCCCTTATGGCAGCGCAGCGCACATTCTCAGGAAGCTCCAGCAAAAGAGCCAGTGATTCTACCAGAGCCTTCACCCTTTCTGTTTTTTGAGCCAAGGTACCCAGTTCCTCTTGAAAGATAACCTTTTTAAGTTTGGGCAAATTCTCGGCTAAATTCCTCTTCTTGTCCTCTTCCCAGAAAAAACGGGCGTCGGCAAGTCTTGCCCGTAAAACCTTTTCGTTCCCTGATTTTACTACCTCAAGGTGTTTGTCATCACCATTGCGAAGGGTAATAAAACGGTTCAAAAGTTCTCCCTTGTCATTACGGACCGGGAAATAGCGCTGATGCTCACGCATTGGCGTTATTATAACCTCTACGGGCATTTCCAAATAGGCTTGATCAAATTCACCCATCACGGCTGTGGGCCATTCTAAAAGATATGTGACTTCATCCAGAAGTTCTTCATCATACTCAACTTCCCCACCCACTGTTTTTGCCGCTTCCTGTATCTGCCGCCAGCACTCGTCATGTCTTTTGCCTTGATCTGCCATCACAAAATTTTCTTCCAATTGCTTGATATACCTTGAGGGTTCGGTAATGGTGATCTTTTCTTGTCCCAAAACCCGGTGTCCCCTGGTCAAATTACCTGCCCTTAAGCCTTCAATCTCCACGGGAATGATCTCTTTATCCAGCAGTGAGACCAGCCAGCGTATCGGTCTGGCAAAGCGCATTTCTTTATTTGCCCAACGCATGGGTTTGGGAAAAGACAAATCCCCGATGATTTGTACAACTATTTCCGGCAATACCTCTTTCGTCGGTTTCCCCTTGACTTCATGCATGGCGTATACGTACTCGCCCTTACCGGTATCCTTGATTATCAGTTCATTAGACGCCACTCCCTGGGAGCGAGCAAAGCCCTCCCCGGCTTTCGTCAGGCTCCCGTCCGGAGCAAAAGCCGCCTTTTTGGCCGGACCCTTTACTTCTTCTTTGACATCCTCTTCCCTCGGGGCAATGTCATAAACCAGCAAGGCCATGCGCCTGGGAGTACCCATGGTCTGTATGCTTCCAAAAGAGATGCGTCTTTCTTCAATCCTCTCTTTGGCAAATTTCTTAAGCTGTTCCAATGCCGTCGGCATAAACTTGGCGGGAATTTCTTCCGTCCCGATTTCAAGTAAATAATCTGCCATTTTTAAACCTCTCCCTTCTCGCTCGTTAAGCCCAATTGTCCACGCTGGACCTTGTCCTTCACAAGCGGATATCCTAATGACTCCCGTTGTTGAACATAGGCTTGGGCACAGTGACGGGCCATATTCCTTACCCTAGCTATAAAGCCGGTTCTTTCCGTAACACTGATGGCACCCCTGGCATCCAAGAGGTTAAAAGTATGTGAGCACTTTAAAACGTAATCATAGGCCGGTTGTACCAAGCCTTTTTCAATTACCCTCAAGGCTTCCTTTTCATAATCATCGAAATGTCTGAAGAGCATTTCTGTATCGGCGACTTCAAAGTTGTAATGAGAATAATCCACTTCATTCTGGTGATGCACATCACCGTAGGTGATATCATCGACCCAGGTAATATCATAAACGCTTTCCTTTTCCTGAATGAACATCGCAATACGTTCCAAACCATACGTTATCTCCCCGGCCACCGGCCTGCAGTCAATACCGCCACACTGTTGAAAATAGGTGAACTGGGTTATTTCCATACCGTCCAACCATACCTCCCAACCCAACCCCCATGCTCCCAAGGTCGGTGATTCCCAATTATCCTCAACAAACCTTACATCGTGCCTTCTCAAATCAATGCCCAGGGTCTTCAGACTCTCCAAATACAATTCCTGGATATCATCCGGCGAAGGCTTAAGGATAACCTGATACTGGTAATAATGCTGGAGACGGTTCGGATTCTCCCCATATCGCCCATCGGTTGGCCTCCTTGACGGCTCCACGTAGGCCACATTCCACGGTTCCGGCCCCAAGGCCCTCAGAAAGGTGGCGGGGTTCATTGTTCCTGCTCCTTTTTCCAAATCATAGGGTTGTTGAATAATACAGCCCTGCCTGCCCCAAAAATCGTTGAGGGCCAGGATAATCTCCTGAAAATTCATGGCTTATACAAACCTCCTCTTTCTTGTTGAACATCTTTATAGTTGCACTTATACTTTCTGATAATATAAAAAACCACCCATCCTTGCAGCAATCACGCTGCAGGGACGAGAGGTTTTTCCCGCGGTTCCACCCTGCTTGGCTTTGATAAAAGCCCGGCTTTTTTCTTCTCCTCGGTTCCGGGACGCCCCGTTTTTCAGGCTACAACCGGGCTTTCACCATCCCCGGTTCGCTTTTTTTCACACCGAAAAACCTTTCCCATCATCACCATATATTTTCTTATAGATGCTATTGATTAGCAAATAAATTAGTCTTGATGCTCATTTTTATTATCATCGGTAAGAAACTTAAGATCATGTTTTTCAACACTACCGTCAGGACGGACGATCTCCAGACTGTAATTATTAACAAATGCCGCTACGGTACCGGCCACCCCTAACACGGCGAGAACCGGGCTTAATAAGGCTCCGCCAATACCCAACGCCCCAACGGTAGCGGGGAAATCGAGCACTACACGGTCTCCTTTTTTAATCTTTATCTTAGTAACATTTCCTTTTTTAACTATCTCTCGGATATAGTCCATTACCTGATGTGCCTTTTCGTCCAGCTTCTTATCCAGCTTTTCTTCCGATTTTTTATCAGACCTTCCCTTCGGCTTTTCCAAAATAATCAGAGCTTGCAATACATCACCATCCGCCCTGTCAAGGGCCTCTTTTGCTTCACCATAAGACACGCCAAGCCTTTGTCTGATAACATCAATTTTACTCAGTTCATCCATATTTCCACCTCCTGTTAACTAATATTCCCATCAAACTATAGTTGCATACTTTTTAACACCGGCTTGGACTTTAAGGAACGACCGACCTGAACTGTTATAAAGGCCTCTAAAATCTCCTCCAGCACAGCCAGTGCCTCCCCGGTCACCTTTAAACGCCTGATTTTGCTTAAATCCATCTTGATTAATTGTTGCCAGACTCTTATCCCTTCGTGGGAAAAACGTTTTATTTCATAACTCCCGGGTGCCCCTATACAGGAAGAGCATACGACACCACCTAAGTTTGTGGAAAAAGCAGGCTCGAAACCTTGTGATAATGCCCTGCCGCAAGACACGCACCTGTCAAGGACCGGAGAATAGCCCAGCTGTGACAACAGCTTTATTTCCAGTCCCCGTACGACCGTTGCATTGGCCGCGAGACACAAAAGGTGAAAACCGGCCAGGACTAATTGAAATAAAGATAAGTCCTGTTCCCCCTCAGGTACTAAGGCTTCAACCAACTCACTCCAATAGCCTGCGGCCGTCATGGCCACCATATCTTCATGGAGTTCGCCAAACGCTTCAATACACTCGCTCTGCGTAACTATATCAAGGCTTCGGCCCTGATATAGCAGCATATCATTATGGGTAAAAACCTGTACACCGCCCCTTAGCCTGCTGTTTTGTTTACGGACTCCTTTAGCAATGGCCCCGATTCTACCCCTTCTTTTTGTCATAACAGTAAGGATGCTGTCTGCCTCCATATATTTCCTACTTCGCAGCACCAAAGCCTCAGTCCTGTACAAACCCATGTCCTTACCCCAGCCTTTTCTTCTTCTTTAGTCCGCAAACATCACTGGGTATCATGACACTCGTTTTATTAATTTCTCGGAAAATAAGATAAGCACCGATATTGCCGGTTACAAAAAAATAATTCCAGAAGAACTTACCAGTTTGCATAGGCCTTATCCTTTCTGACAATAGTATCAATGCTTTTTTAGTCTTACTCAAGGTTTCATCCGCAATACTGGTGTGTTTTTACCATCATCAACAGCACACCTTACTATTTAATTATAACTGTTTTAAGTAAAAAAACAAATGTTATCAAAGTCCAAACCCAGAAAAATAACCTATCACCCCATACCTTACACTACACCCAACGCTTTAAATACCGCATCCTCAGGACTTTGGTAAAATGATATCTGGAATTTAGCAAATAACTCCGGCGGAACTGTATTTATTTCTACGGCAGAGGCCATAGGAAGCAGGATCCGCTTTGCCCCGGCATCAAAGCAAACCTGCAGGGTACCTGCTAATTCTCTAACTTTATTTATAGTACCACCGATGCTCATAGAGCCTAATACTACTAATTGGCTCTGGACAGGCTTTTTTAAAGCCCCTGAGCATAAAGCAATAAAGGCTGACAAAGTCAATTCAGATGTCATACCAATCCCCTGCATATCCTGAACGTGCATTAAGAAGTCATTGTTATTAAGAGAAATTGTGCCGCTGATATGCTTTTTATTAGCCTTGAAATAGTTAAAGGCTGTATTAATGTTTTCCTTCGCATCCCTGCTTGAACCTAAACCTGTCCTTTCAAACTTTCCTGACCCGGAAACAACCTCTGTTTCAATCTTATATACCCCAATCATTCCAGAGTCCCCATGGGAGATGGTATAGACATGACCTGGTTTCCCCATACCCTCAGGAATAAGCTTATCTCCGCCTTGTTCCGGAACAGATACGAATTCTTCCTCAAAGGTTTCTTTATCAAGATAGGAAAAATGAACATCGTAGAATTCCATGCCGCCAATTTTTTTCAACTGCTCTTTTACCCGTCTTCTGGCAACCAAGGCATACCTCAGTATTTCCTCGATGTCTTCCCTTTCAAATTCTCCATTAGGATAAATGAGCTTAATAAGTCCCGAAACAGTTTTCCTTACTGCTATAACATCCCTTTGATTAAGGTTATTTCCTAACCTAAAGTAATTATCTATTGCATCGGTAAATGACCGCTTTCTCATTTCCCTGAAGAACTCTGCTATGTAATCAGTAATAAAACCGTATTCATTAGTGAAAAATTCTGGCCTGTATTTTGGTATCTCCCAGCCTGGAATATAACAGTGCATCCTATCAAAGAAGGCAGAGTCATAAGCCATTGCTTCAGGAAAGGGGTCAAATAAATGAGATGTCTTTAACAACACTTCAACACTTTGATTAATGTTACCCACAAAGACCATTGAGGCCGAAGCATTTTTCAACTCCTTACCTCTGGCAAATGAACCACTGGCCATGTAGTCCTTCATAATCTGAATTCCATCTTTGTCTTTAAAAGTAATGCCGGCCACCTCGTCAAAAGCCACCACATCCCATAAACCGACTAAACCAATCTTGCGTGTACTCATATTGTAAAACAAATTGGCTACGGTAGTCTGTCCTCCCGATATTAAAATGGAGTTGGGGGATATTTCTTTATAGATATGGGATTTGCCCGTTCCCCGCGGCCCCAATTCACAAACATTATAGTTGTTTTCGACCAAAGGAATCATACGGGCGATTAGATGCCATTTAACCTTCTCCTTCAGTTGAGTAGGTTCCATACCCACAGATCTTAAGAGAATATCAATCCATTCATTTTTAGTAAAATGTTTTCTGCCGTTAAAAATCTCTGTCATATCCAAATTAGGCATTTGAATCGGTTTAAGACTGTCTATGATAAAAGGATTAGCGTTTTTTACTTCTTCGTCATAGAAGTAATGAATCTTTAAAATACACCAAATACCACCGGCAAGTAGTTTTTCAAACTCTTTAACATAATTTGCTCCCACCTCTACACCTTTTAGCCCCAGGTTTGAAAACTCGGCCTCATAGACGTCCTTTTTTTCATTAAGTTTTACCGTCAGCTTATCAATGACGGTATATTGGCCCAGCTCTCTTATTTTTGATTTAACCTTCTCGGCTTCATCAGGGCGCACAAAATTGTCGGAAAGTATCTGTTTAACTCTTTTTACGCCATCATTAATGGAGTCCTCGTCATCGGTGGCACAATACATACCCAGCAAATATTCCAGCACATACACCGGAACATTTGCCCCTTCTTTGATTTTTTGAGTTAAGTCCTTCCTGACAACTCTGCCTGAAAAGTGCTCATTTAATTTCTCATTTAAACTCTTACCTATCCCGTCCATCTTTTCTTCACCTGCCTATTTACAATCCGAAATCATCACTGATAATCATATCAATGTTGAAAGGGATTTTTTCATATATTTTTTCTACAGGCTCTTCTTCGTCCTCCAGAATCAAATAGTACTTTTTTGTTTTGTCATAAGCCATATCTTTTAAAGTAAATTTCTCCCTATAAGTACGCTCCTGCGGTTTTTTGGACCTGCTGTCAGCAATGATAATGTTCTCGTTGGATATACGATTACCCTCTTCATCTGTAAAGTATAGTTTTAACTTCAGTGGTACCTTTTTGTCTTCGGACCGTTCTGTTTGGAAGAATTCAAGATAAGTAATCCTGTTTGTTATTTTTCTGGAGATATTAGTCAGTTTTACTTCAACCTTGGTGGCTTTATACTCATTTTTACGGACATTTTTAAACTTGATCACGGGTATGATGACTTCCTGAAGAGATGCCCCGCCATGAACATAGTTGGCTCCTGAGCCCTGGATTTTATAACGGATAACTCCTTTAGGAACAATGGCTATAAGGCTAGTTTCCTTACCTAAGAGATACTTCATGGAAATAGATAAGGTATCTTCCCCCTTCCGGGAATAAGGTAACTCTTTCTCGTTTGCTGAGAGCACATACCTTCTTCCTGCTTCTAGAGCTTCTGTCTCACACTTATAAATCTTGTCAACCTCGGTTAAGGGTGACCGCCTATAAATAAAACCGTGGTCTGCTGTAATCATAATGTTTGTGGCACTTACATGATTGACAAGGTTTTTAACCAAAAGGACCAGATCTTCAAAAGCCTTTTCTGTAGCTTCAAAGACCTCCCTTTCCGTTAAGGCTTTATCCCCTACGGCATCAATTGCGTTGTGATAGATATAGATTAGTTTTCGGCCCTCAAAGACTTCTTTATATTCCGGCCTTTTCATATCTATCATGTCAAAAAACCCAATTGCCAGTGCATCTTTGCTGTAATTTGCCAGTATCTTTCCTCTATTTTCTGTTCCCTGGGTGTTTATCCCATCTATCATAACTTCTGCTTTTTCGTTAACCGTAATCGTTTTTCGTGGCAAGAGACTTGCCATACCAAACTTGGTGGTTGAGGGAGCGACCCCTTGCATGAATTCTATCTCTGTTACTCCTCTTACTTCTTTATTTATCAGGCCGATAAGCTCTTTCGCGGCCTCATATCTTAAAGCATCGGAGATAATTACAAAGACCCTCTCATCATTCCTCACAAACGATTCTATATAATCCCGATAAAAATCTTTTTGCTGATGAATACTTGTTAAAGGATAGTTATCGAGCATTCCTTCCTCTACTGCTGCCGACCATTTGACTGAGAGTTCATTTAAATACCAATGGGTGTATGTATTTTCAATTCTTTCTCCTAACTTAAAGAGAAGCTCTTTGTTCTCAACCTTGTCGTAGTACAAATAAAACTTTCTATAGAATTGGTCCATAAGATAGTATTCTTTAACATAGATATCAACCAATTCAAAGGCAGACTGGCCTTTGAGGCCTTCTTCCACTCTTTTTTCCATTTCAAGAAGTTCCAAGGCATAGGAGAGGGCTTCATATACATTTTGATATATCTCAAACCAGTGTCTTTTCCTTCTGTCATTGATAATCCTGCGGTACTTGCCAAACTCCCCAATACCTTCCAACAAGTTGTCCATTAACTTATTTATTATTTTTTCATCGAAGGCCCTGAAGGTATCGCATTCAAGATACTTCTCAATATCCCATTTATCCAAGTACCCTTTAACATTTAATATTCTTTCTACCTCATCCGCTAAAGCATTAAACGCGCTCCTATCAACAACATGTTTCATGAAATTGTCGACAAAAACCATGCAATCGGACTTTTTGGGTGACACATATTCCTGCCATGTTTTGGGCAGGTTTTCTTCAAGACTATAACTCAAATGGGTTGTAAGAAGCATCACAGCGAGCTTTTCTAAGGACTTATCCTCATAAGTATAACCATACCTTTTTTCAATCAGGTTCCAGAAAGCGTCGATATCGCCAAAGTTTTTTATTGCTTCCAGGTACTTATTTTCTCTTTCTGTTTCTCCAAGCAAAACCTTTTTAACAACCTGTTCAAAATCAGCCACAGGTAGTTTACACAAAGCAGCTAAAACGGCTATATCAACCTTCTCTTCGGTGAAATTATCTACATGAAAGGAAGCAAACTTTTTGTACCGCTCTTTGTTACCAAAGAATTTTAAATACTTCTTAAAGACATTCCTCAACGAAGGATCTTTTGCTCCTAAATCCCGCATGATTAAAACAGCCTTGTCCGTAGAAAACTCCATGCTGTATTTGAGAATATCCAGTATCCAGTTGTCACGGGGCAAAGGCTTTCCTTGAGGGGAATAGATCAGATAATTAGACTCTGTATCTTTCTTTTCCAATTGATACTTGATATAGAAGGCATTGTTATCGGTAAGTTTCAGGGTTTTGGCGTTATCTAAGCTGAGTTCATTAATGTCTTCAACAAACTCCCCCTCTTCGTCATACCAGAAAACTATATTCCTCTTTTTCCCTTCAGCAGGTTCTTTATTGAAGTTTTCTTCCAAGATTCTCTTTACTTCCACTAAATTCATTATAGTCACCACTCTTCATATCTTTGCTAGCAGATCTGCTTTTAAGGGCTTCTTACCCTCTCCTTGCGGTATTTCAATCCCTTGAAAATTTGCATAGTTAACTACTACGCCGTCATCCAAGTCGATCTCTACCTTTTGGTTGGCTACGTGGGCTATGGCTTGGTCATAGGCTCTGCATTCCTGTATCTGTTTTAGAATGACTTCTTTCCTCTTTCTGGCCGCAACCTTCTCCCTGTCAGAGATTTCGGAGGCGATTATGATATCCAGATGATTGATTTGTGCTTCATATTTTTTCTGTAGCGTGTGTAAATAATCAGTTCTTACCCTGGCTATGGTATAGGGGTCATAGCGGTGCATATAGATAAGGGCTTTAAACCCATTTTGCTTACCGCTATCAAATAACCAGTAAATAGGCCGCTTCTTATATGTTTTCACATGGTCTTTATAAAAGTCTTTTAAGAAGTATCTTCTGATGGCTTGTCTAGAAGTTTCATTAGTCTTTTTACCCAAGGTTTCAGCAATGTATCCTAAGTTTTTTTCCAATGCCTCTTCACCGAAGGATGCCTTAACAAACTCAACGAATCGCTCAAGGATATCATCTTCAAAGTAATCCCCGTCGGCAATAGGGATGATGTTATCTTTTGCTATATTGATTGAGGATTGCTGCCAACCCTCCTTGGTGTTAATCTGCCATTTGCCATTGTTAAACCTGAGTTTATCACTGAATTCTCCGCCGGCGTAGATTAGCCCGTCTTCGTCTAAAGAATATCGGCCAAACATGCAACCCACTGCATAAGAAATAAAGGATTTAATATCCCGTTCCCGATCTGCTTTGTTAATCGTGATGTCCTTATCCTCTACTTCAGGGGTGAGTTCGTCCTGAAGTCCGTATATTTCTATGAAAATACGGTTGAGTTCTTCTTCGTTGGCTTTTAGTTGATCGAATTGGCCGTCTGTGAATAGTTCCCATGCTTTAAAGGCTGATGATATTCTGCACGAAGGCAGGTTATCTCCCCATGCATAGGCACCAGCCATTCTATATGAGATTAATGGATGCTTTTTAAAATCCCATGAGGTTTCAAAGGAATCCCAGTCGATTTTAGATATTATGCAATTTTGTTTTACCAAATACTCTACTTTCTCTTTCATCTTTACTTCAGAGTGAATTATAGGCATATTTGCTATATCCCTAGGTTGATAGTTTAAAGTAGGGTTACTTAAAGATAAATACATCTGTGCTATCTTTGTATTAAGAAACCCTTCTACAAAGTAAAGATTGTCGTTTAAAAAAATTGATGATCCCCCTGAATCAAAAATTCTACCTGCATCAACTATTCTTGAGGAAAATTTACACGATGTAACCGCAGACCAAGTTATACAAGGCTTAAAGTATTTATCTTCACTTCTAACTGATGCCAGTTTCTTTCCATTTTTATCTTTATTTTGCTTTATTTCTAAGCCATCGTTTTCCCAGTTAACTAAATATTCATCATAGCCCATCCACCTTCTAAAGCCGCCACCTTTACTGTATGGAAACCATTTTGCCTTGCTGTTTATTGCATCATCTTTATCTTTACTGTTAAAATTAACTTTCTCTATATTGACTTCAAACCACCGTCTTAAAAATCTACTATTATCTGCTGTTGTCATGCCTGTTTTTGGCAATCCCATCTTACCCAATGGCATACCATTTATATAAGTATTAATAACATTATTTTTAACCCAATAAGCAACCGGACTTCCAGGTATCATTGATAAATTAGATGTCTTAGTTGTATATCTATATTCCACACTTGGATCTACTACTGCTTCTGATGTCTTTATTGACTGATTGTCAGGTCCTTTGAAATCAGTTAGTCTAACATATTCTCCACTCTCACCTGTGCTAATGTTTCTTAACGTAAATGTACAGATCGGAACTGTTGCTTCAGCAAAACCCGAATATTCAAGTTGAATTAAACTTGTAACAGACTTTTCTTTAATAATTTTCTGCCTCATTTTCTCATACGAAGAAATAAACATCCACACAAAAGGTGTCATAAAGCCTAGTTGCCCATTATCCTTTGCATATTTGCAATTACGGGCTATAAATACTGAGAATAAATCTGATTTATGGTCCTCGTAATTATTTATTATAAAGCGCTTTAGTTTACTATTAATATATTTATTACCCATATAAGGGGGATTAGTTACGACTATGTCGTACTCCTGACTCATTATCTTAGCCTGCTGAATCAGCGGAAACACCTTCTCCAATATAACTTCCTTATGCTGCAATTCAAAAATATCTGCTGGGCTATCATTTCTAATCTCTTCTATCCTTCTTTCCAAAGCATCAAAATCTATTTCCTTCACTTCAAGAATAGAGCCATATTCCTTAGCATCATGGAAAACATCGATTAAATACTTCGCTTCTTCTTTATGCTTTTCTTTCCACAGTTCTGCTTCTTTAGGGTTAACCAAATATTCTATGGCTTCTTTAGGAATAGCATTGCTTTCTTGAATGGAACAGAGATTCAACCTTGGCCTGTTTCTAAATATCCTCCTGTTTTTACTTCTTGCCTTCATGAGCAACGCAAAACATGCCAATTGGCCTGCCCGGTCATCAATATCAAGGCCATAAAGGTTTTTCTCTAATATAAGAGTTGGAATTTCTCTTTCCGAGTAACCTGCACTCAAATATATTTCATAAAGAACATCAAAGGCATAGGCCAGAATATGACCGCTACCCATGGCAGGATCTAATACTTTGATTTCTTCAGGATTCAAGTTGGGGTTCTTTAATTCATCCAGTTGTTTTTGCACCTCAGGCTCTTGTTCTGGTTCTTCTAGGTAATACTTCCACTGAGCCTTTAATTCTTCATTTGAGTGAGACTCTAACCAAGACCTTCCCAACGAATTTTCTACCATGTATTTAACAATCCACTTAGGTGTGAAAAGTTGAGTAGCAGCAGGTATATCTTCTTTTTTTATCATCTCTTTATTTATCCCTACAATTTCCTTGTGTTTTTCAGAGATATAATACTGATAGAGCCAACCGATGATTTCTATACCGTGCTCTCCCTTTTCTGTCTCCTGTTTTTGTTCCTTTTCATCCAATTCTATCTTCCAATCATATTCCTCTATGCTCTCAACTAAGTCCCTGATAATAGAACCTTCTGCCAACAGTTTATCCGGCAGTAGCAGTTCCGTATAATCTGCAATTTCTTCAAATACAGCCGGCATGATCTTACCAAGTTGATTACACTGTCTAATCAACAGGTATTTATACAGATCTTCCGTATCATTACTATCCTGCAATCTGAAGATAATTTCTTGCTCCACTTCTAAGTCGATGTCGAGGGCTTCTTTAATAATATCCGGTTCGGTTTTCCCTTCTTCTTCTGAAGATAATACTCTTACCCCTGTGGGAAGATAATTATTTACCTCCATAAAACGCAGGGCAATAAAGCGGTTAAACCAGGTATAGGCAACTTCCTCTATAACTTGCTCAAACCCCTTGTCTTTAATATTTTGGACCAGTCTCTCACGCTGTTTAAGTTCATATTTCTTAAAGGCTTTACCGTTTTCCCTGCCCTTAACTATAAAGCCGCCTTCAAAGGTTTCTATTTTATTTATATTATCTTTGGTTATCCCTATTTCATAGGCTTTATGGGTTACTTCTTCTATGAGCTTTCTTCTGGCTCTGACGGCAAAATTTTTTATAGCCGATTTATTCACGCTTTTCCCTCCCCTGCTTAGATTAGCTTTAGTATGGTGTCTTCTTTTAATTCTTCTTTCAATTGTTTTCTTAAATAGCCAAGAAGCTCTTCTATGTCTTCTTCAGTTTCAATGGTCTTTGCTCCATGGAATATGTTGGCGATACTCACATTAACGGTTCTTCTGATTTTGTATTCAACCTTTTTCTCACCGTCTTTAATGGTCGTTGGCTGCTCCTTCTCTGCCTTTTCTTTTGATCTAAGATCCCTTATTCTCTTTATTTCTTCAAAGCAACGCATCTTCAGCCGATCAGATTCTTCTTTCATGGCAATGGCTTCATAGAAATTATGCGAAGAATCCAGCCTTTTTAGAAGGTCTTTGAATTCATCATCGAATTTACTATACAATTCATCCCTGAAGTCATACAGATCCAATTCATCTTTAACTTTTTGCCGGTCGTTTTCTATAACATCCCTTATCGGCTTACACTCTTCTTCTAATAGTTTGACAAACTTGTTAATAAAATCATTTATTAGACTGGGGAGTTTTGGTATTTGAGAGTAGGGCTTAGGCAATTCAACTATTGCCTTTATTTCCTTAATAATATTGATGGTTTCACTGTCAAGAACATAGGTCTTATTCTTTTCGTAAACATTCAGTTGTTTCACGGCTTTGTCAAACTGTTCTCTTTGATTTTCAAAAAACTTTTTCACATCAAAGACTTTTTCTTCGTAGTCCAGCAGTTCTTCTTTCACCTCATACAGTCTTTCATAAAATACAGACGCATCTCTTATGCAAGTGAGTTCCTCAAATAGTTCTTTCCCTTTATCCAAGACTTCTTTGGCGGGATAGTTGTTATTTTCATAGCGAACTAAGAGTTCCCTTATTTTTGACAGTTCATTATTAGACAACTCTTGAAAACGCTTCATCAGACCATCTTCATCCCCCGGCACGGAGGAATAATTGAATACTTCTTTGCTTAACAGCTTGGCATTATGAAGATACTTTTCCGGGGTTTTGGTCCTTTTCTTAATGAGTAACCTGTCAACATAGTCTTTCTTGGTGATGTACTGAATCAGGCTTTTATCGGAGACATTGAGATAATCACTGCCCAACTGCATTTTTATCTCTTGGGATTTAAACAGCCTGATAACAAGCCCTCTAATATCATCCGGCAGCCAACCGTAGGGGGGCTTAGAGTACAGCTCTAAAACGGTTTTCATTGTGATGGGAATATGCCGTTGTGTATTTCGCTCAATATAGTGGGTCAATTCCTCTATTGCTAATCTATTGGGAACGTCCTCATCCCTGTCAAATAGTTTTATTTGGGCATCCTCAACAAGCAACAGATCGTAGAGTTCTTTAGGGTTCTCAATAAATTCGGTAACGTAATTTAGTTTGTTGTAGATATTATCTATAATTATTTTTAATCCGCTGTTGATTCGTTCCACGGGGTTTTTTGATTTTATATCGATTTTTTGCATATTAGCATAGAAATCCGCCTCTTTTAACGCTTCAAGTAGTAAAGATTCTACCCTGTCTTTCCTCTCGGCAACCTCCCTTGATTTCCTGGCCTTAATCTCTTCAATAGCCTCTGTTGCAGAAGCTCCTGCTTTCCTTTTAAGATAGGTTTGTATCTTTAGAATGTCCTCCATTTCCTCAAGGAAAGATGCATCTGGGGGAAGTTTAATAATTAAATTATTTTCCCTTGCCGACATCATTTTTAATTCATTGTCAGATAGTTCTACACCGGCATCAAAGTAAGGGGTAATGACCTTAACCCCTATTTCATTTTTCTGTGCCGATAGGAGCCTATCGTCAATTATCTTATTGAAGTCAAAGTGGTATCTGGGATTATAGCGGAACTTCTTTTCACTATAAATGCCCGTATATATCTCTTCCCCAATCCTTAAAATGATTTCTCCAAGATCAATAGGGATATTTTGTATCTCTTTATTGACGTCTTGTTCTTCATGGGTTAGGAAAATATATTCATTACCGTTTTTCTGGATTAGCGTTTCTTTTATGAGCCTGCTTAAGGATTCTTCAATTTTTTTCTTTAATTCAACCTTATCTTCATCAATATGACGTACCATTAACGTTGCTATGTTTTCCATATTTTTGGGCATTTCTTTTGCCCACTTTATTAAGAAAAGGACTTTTAGTACCTCCACGTCCATAGGCGTAAGTCTGGTGTTATCCTCCGCATGCATAATGACTGTGTGAATATTGTGGTCAAGGAAGGTTTCAATAGTCTCATAGAAGGATGAAAAAGGCACTAAAACCCCTACTTCCTTGTCCATGTATTTCACAGCCGCTTCTTGAAAAGCACTCAAAAGAGACCTTTCCCCCTCTGAAAGGTGCTTGCCGCTGGCTCCATGCTGCCTAATGGCTGTAAATACTGATTGCAAAAGCCTAAACTGATAAGGGATAAAGGGATAAACCTCTACAAAATCCTCTGGGTTCTTAAACGTCTTCATTTCTGGAGTATCTGCTGAAAAAGTGATGAGGTTCTTTAAGACGGCCACTTTATCTGAATAGAGGAGTTTAAGGGTATCTTTCGCTACATCATTTTTATGGAGAATTCTTCTTTTGATTACCTCGTCCACATTAGCACTGGAAAGACTAAGCCTTGTGTTGAATCTGCCCTGAATTTTGGAAAAATCATTTCCTCTCACTCTGGTAATGGAATCAATATCCTGCTGAGAAGTAACAATGACCCAGGCCTTGCCACCACAGTATGTTCCTAAATCCTCAACTACGGTTTGCAAGTTTAACATTAAACCAACATCGTCACCTATGTATTGCCCCATCTCGTCTACGAGGAAAATAACATGATGCTCTTTCCCTTTGGATTCTATGTATTCCTTAACCTTATTGGAAAATTTTTCAACGCTTAAAGAATAGTTTTCTTCTGCTTTATGATACCAATTTCGGGCTGCTTCTACGCTCATTTTGGTAGTGTCAGCCAAGGCTTGAACAATATTGTCTTCCTCGAAATAGAAATCCTCTCTTGTGTCCTCCCATAAACTGCCTGCTAATTCACTAAACCTTGCTTTAAAGGCTTCGTAGGAGCCCTCTTTAACCATTTGCCTTTCCAGGTCAGCCAGCCAGGGGAGAGAACCGCAAAAACCCTGCATTTCATTGAAAACTTTATTAAATACTTTAACTATTAACTCTTTGCTGCTTTTAGAATCTGAATCTGATTTTGAATCAATATTGAACAATATTACATCAGTGCTGACATCTCCTGACGCCTTAATATCTGCCAACACCATAGGATCATTTATTTTATCGTCAAAGTATGATACAGCGTGTTTATTCTTCACTTCTTTATTCTCAAGAAGATAGGACAATATCTTTAAGAAATGGGATTTACCGGAGCCAAAGAAACCGGATATCCAAACCCCCATTTTGTCAGTATAGGTGTTAATACTTTTTTTATAAGAATCAAAAAATATACTGAAATGCCGGTTTAATTCTTTTGTAACTACGTATTCCTCCAGTTCTTGATAGACATTGGCATCATCATCCTGTCCAATCTTGATAACACCTTTAATGTCCCTATCAATTTTTTTATAAAACATCTTCCCAAGCTTCATAAACTTCATCAGCCTCCCCTATCTTTCTGCCAGTTTGAAAGCCCTATAATAGTTTTGGTCTGAAATCTCTTCAAAGAGATGTAAATCCTGCCCAGAGTAAGTTCCCGGATAAAACATAATTAAAGGTACATTGTCAATAACTGAATGTAAAACATTTAAAACAGTATGGGAGCGTATAATTGGCCAAATCTTTCCCACTCCGGTTAAAAATACAATGTCATTATCCTCGACCCTGTCCCTGATGTATTCTACAACTAAATCATTTTTTTGCGTTAGCCTTAAGGTATTTTTTATCGGTTTAAGAATCGCCGCTGTTCCTTTCTTCTCTTCTAATTCAAACACTTTTTTCAGATAACCCTTGCTCTCCAGAATTTTAATCATAATTTCATATAGGTCAAATTCCTTGATAGTGACTTCTATGCCGTCATTATTTATTTTCTGTTTTAAGAACGAGATATGTTCTCTAACAGCCATTTCATCTTTTGGGTCATAATCAAAAATGTAAAAACCTATTTCATTGCCTAATCCCTTATTTTCCCTAAACCTCTTATCCATAATAGTTGGGAGAATTTTATCAAGCCGCTCATAGATGTTCCTCATTTATACCTCTCCTAACATGGCCCGCAGGAATATTTCATCACCTTTATTTTTAATGTGATCAATTATTTCCTTCTCCATAATAGGCCTCGTTATTTCTATATTCTTTTGGTTCTTTTTTGCAAAACCTGCTTCGGTTAAAATCCTCTTATAGACCTGCTGTAGTTTATATAAGGTATAGTCTTTCCAGTTCGCTACCTGCTGGCTTTGTTCGGCTTTTCTTTGAAAAAATATCTTAAAATCCTTATCAGTGATCATGTAATCTCTCAGAAGATACTTTTCTCGATATACTTCCTGCATGAATTCAAAGAATAGCTTGTCCGTTTTCAAAATGGAGTATAGGGCTAACTGCTTACCGGTTTCCAGGTTGCCTTTTGCTATCTTATGAAGCAATTTTTCGTCTAAGGCGTTAATCCTTTCACTGATTGTTGCAGCAATTTCTTTGATTCTGCTCTCGGAATTTAGTAAAAAAATATTGTTTTGTAATGCCTTCTGCTTTACATCTTCTATTGAAAAGCCCTGCAAATAAAGGCTCGTAGCTTTTTTTAGTTCTAAATAAAGAAAGGCTCTCGCTTTTATTGTTGACTTGTATTTTAACATTTTACCTCATCCCACCTCTTGTTCGTGGCCATTTTGCCATATGAATATTGTAGCACTTTTTATAAGCGAATACATTGAAAAGCAAAAAATAAAACCCATCAAAATTATTACTGAAATAGGCATATAAATAATCCTCATCTAGTACCCATATCTGTGAAAGGATCGCGGAATTAAAACTTGTTAAACATACGCAAAGAAGCGTCCTGACGCAAGGGTAGTAATTTCCAAATTATATGTCTTAAATTGAAGGAATTTACGATAATAATATAGAATATAAAAAAATAACTTGTTAATATAACGACCGGGAGGCTTTGAGTTATGGAAAATCAAAAGGTTTTTTACTGCAATAATCTTGAATTGAATATTAGTTTATATGATTTCATATTTAATTTCAATTTAAAAACACCGGCAGAAAACAATAATACAGAAGAAGAATTAAATGATTCTGTAAAAGTAATCATGAGTCCACAACACGCAAAAGCATTAATGGTAATTGTAAATAAAAATGTCGAGTTTTATGAAAAGAATTTTGGTGTGATTACATTGCCCGATAATATGGTGAATAAATTGTCTGCAAATTAGGTGATTTGATTGAAAGATGATATAATCATGTCAACGTACGATTACAAAAATCGTTTGGTTCAATTGGATAATAAAACATTTAAAAAACACATTTGTATTGGTCATCCTGAAATGAAAGATAACTACTACTCTATAAAACAATGTACCGAGACTCCTGATTTTGTGTATTTAAGCAATCAGAATGAAAATAGAGAAGTTTTTTATGCAAAAGTGGAAACATCTACTTATCCAAAACTATATACTAAAGTAATAATAGACTATTCTGACCCAAAAAAGGGAACAATAATGAGCAGTTGGTTTGAAAAAACCATTACCGGAGTGAGAAAAGAGGGTTTAATATATGTTAAACCAAAAAAATGATGTCTCAATAAACTATGATAAAAAAAATGATATTCTTTATATATCATTGGGAGAACCACTGCCATCGTATGGTGACGAAAAATATGACGGTATTGTGTTCAGGTATTCTTTTATTGATGAACGATTAACCGGTTTTACCATTCTAGACTTCAAAAAAAGATTAAGTGAGGATTATTTTTCATCTATAGATTTTTTAGTGAATCTTGACTTTGAAAAAATAGAAGAACATATTAATTGATATTTATAGACTACTTATTACCCTATTAATAACTAACATTAATGCTAATTCGTTTAGTACCTATAACCCTGGGCTTATGCCCAGGGTTATTACTGGTAGGTTACAAAGCTATAATTATTAAAAGATTTGTTAGGAATAGCAACTAAAAAAGAGGATTGCCCAAAAAACAACAATCCTCAAAGTCCAAAACCATCTACAATAAATAAAATATCAATAGTGTAGCCAGCGTCGAATAAATCAAAAGACCTGTAATATCGATAGCCGTCGAAATAAAGGGTGCGGATGCCACTGCGGGATCAATGCCCACCCTGCGGAAAAACAACGGGACCAGGGTTCCCATGGTTGCTGCTGTAAACATATTGCCCATCATAGCCAAACCTACTACCAATCCCAACATGGGTTTGCTCTGCCACCAGGCCGCAATAAGACCAACTATGGTTCCCAACACTAATCCCATGAAAAGCCCGGTCAGTGACTCCCTTAAAATTACCTTAAGAACTCTGTCTTCCTTTATCTGTCCTGTCGCAATTCCCCGGACAGTGACCGTAGATGACTGGGTCCCAACATTTCCTCCCATCCCGGTCAAGAGAGGAACAAAGAAGGCTAAAGCGATAACTGCGCTTATTTGCTCGGAAAAACTGCTCAGAACCCTTCCTGAGACCAGACCGCCCAGCATAGTGACAAACAACCAAGGCAGCCTTGCCTGCAAAGAGCTTTTGATGCGCAGCAGGAATTCATCCTCTTCTTCCTTTTCATCTTCACCGGGCGCACCGGCTAACAAGTATATATCCTCAGCAGCCTCTTCGTGAATAACATCAATAATATCATCGACAGTAATAATCCCCATTAGCGACCTATCATGGTCGACTACAGGCACCGCCAAAAAATCGTATTTAGTTACCATATAGGCAACCTCTTCCTGGTCCATATCAACAGGTACACTTATCACATGCCGCCTCATGATGTCCCTGATTAACGACTTGGGCTCGGCAATTATCAGTTCCCTTAAAGAGATAACTCCCACCAGTTGGTTCTTCAGATTTATCACATAAACATAATATACTGTCTCTGCTTCGGGAGCAGTTTCCCGTAAAACCTCAATCGCTTTTTCCACGGTAATGTCTTCTCTGATGGCTACATATTCCACCGTCATGATGCCACCGGCCGTATCTTCCCGGTAGTTCATAAGCTCGCGAACATCCTGCCTGTCTTCCGTTTCCATCATACCGAGATAACGATCCTGATCCTGGTCTGAGAACTCACCCAACAAATCAGCAACATCGTCGGGCGACATCTCATCAAAAATCCTGGAAGCCCTTTCCGGGCTTAAAAGGCCTAACAATTCCCTGCTCACATCGGGTTCCAACTCATTGACTACATCGGCAGCCCTCTCATCATCTAAAAGAGCTATAACCCATTTTTGTACCTCGGCCTCCATATCTTCCAAGATTTCTGCAATATCCGCAGGTTGAAACATCGCAAGGAACTCCTTGCCTTTAGCTTCATCCTGCTGTAAATAGTACGTTCTTAACATCTTCGGCGCTATTTTTTTATCTTTTATCAAGACGCTTCCCCCTCTTGGCGGGAAGCAAGCACAATCAAACGATTTGGCGATTCTGCTCCCCGCTGTTAAAATATTTCCTATCAAATTCTTTCATCTTACAACCGGGAGGGTACGAATCCACCAAAACCACCTCCAAACATGATTAAAAGCCAAATTTACTCTAACAATTATTAACCGCCGTGTCAATAATCCTATTAACGATAACACACCATTAGCTATAATCGCCTTGACAAGTAGTTTTAAAAGTATTACGATGTTTCTGATGTTAGTCAATCCTAACATAATTGTAGGTGCTGTCAAATGAGAAGAGAAGAACCGCTGACCAGATCGTCTCAGGACTATCTGGAAGCAATCCTCAATTTGTCGGAACGAGAACAAAACGTTCGCATAACAGACTTGGCTAACCACTTACAGGTTACAAAGCCAAGCGCTACGGGTATGGTTAAAGTCATGTCCAAACAGGGTTTATTGCAACATGACAAATACGGCCCGATCCAATTGACTGAAGAGGGCGCAAAGCAAGCCCATCTGGTACGCCAAAGGCACAGGGCATTAAAGGATTTTTTAGTGCACATTCTCGGCGTACCCCACAAAACTGCTGAAAAAGAAGCCTGCCTTATGGAGCACTCAATTAGCATGGATACTTCAGAAAGATTATATCTTTTTTTGCGAGAAAATCTCACTAAATGACCCCTTATTATATTTCTAATGCTGAAAGGAAGTATTATTATGCGTATGCGCAGGAGAGCCAGAAAGTGTTTTCACTCATGCGAAAGAACACTGAGCGATTTGGCACCCGGTAAAAGAGGAAGGATTTGTGCCATTCGCGCCAACGGTCCTATCAGGCGGAGGTTGCTTGAAATGGGTGTAGTCCCGGGAGAGGATGTCACAATGGAGCGTTGTGCCCCAATGGGTGACCCTATTGAGATCAGAATAAGGAATTGTTATCTGTCCTTGCGTCGAGAAGAAGCCGATACGGTAGAAATACAGCCACTAGAAAAGGAATAGCATAAAATGAAAAGAAAACTTACCATTGCACTGGCCGGCAACCCAAATGCCGGCAAAACAACTATTTTCAATAATTTAACCGGTTCTAATCAACACGTGGGAAACTATCCGGGAGTTACCGTCGAAAAAGCCGAGGGCACGCTTGTATATAAAGATACAAAAATACACGTCATAGACCTTCCCGGTACCTACAGTCTTTCTGCTTATTCTCCCGAGGAGGTTGTATCCAGAAATTTCCTGATAGAGGAAAACATTGACGTTATCGTCAATATAGTGGACGCAACAAATCTTGAAAGGAATTTAAATCTAACAGTCCAATTAATAGAATTGGACCTTCCCCTTGTGATTGCCCTCAATATGAGTGACATGGCTCATTCACAAGGCATTAAAATCAATCAGGAGCTCCTTTCTCAACTCCTAGGCTGTCCCATCGTTCCGGTTGTAGGAAGTAAAAACAAAGGTACTGCCGAGCTACTGGAAATGGTCCTTTCGACGGCTGACGGTCAGAATACCCTGCAAGATAAAACACCTCGCTACGCCAAGGTTATTGAGGAACAAATCGTCTCTCTTGAAAGAGTTCTGCCCCTAACTATTATGAAGACCGCCGATAATAATCGAAATATCCGCCGTTGGCTGGCAATCAAACTCTTGGAAAATGATGAGGAAATAATCTCATATATAAAAAAACAGCCCCAAGCAGAAAGCATCATGGTTGCTGTCAAAAAAAGTCAAGAAGCTATGAGAAAACATTTCAAACAAGATCCGGAAATCACCATTGTTGAAGGCCGTTACGCCTTCATTCGCGGCACTTGTCGTGAAACTATAAAATATGATATCCGGGAGCACGCCTCACTGACCGATCGGATAGATTCTATCCTGCTCAACCGGGTGTTAGGTCTTCCGATTTTTCTCGTCTTAATGTGGGCCTTGTTCCAGTTCACCTTTGCCCTTGGCACACCGCTGATGGAACTGCTTGATGCCGGTATCGCCTGGTTTGCTTCTTTACTGGATATCGTTCTGCCTGACGGTCTCTTTAAATCCCTGCTTATTGACGGAATAATTGCCGGGGTAGGCGGTGTACTGATATTTTTGCCCAACATCCTACTTCTTTTCTTAGGCATCTCATTTCTGGAGGGTACCGGCTATATGGCCAGAGCCGCCTTTGTTACCGACAGGATGATGCACGCAGTTGGCTTGCACGGAAAGTCTTTTATTCCCATGGTTTTAGGTTTTGGTTGTTCAGTTCCTGCCATCATGTCAACACGAACCCTGGAAAACACCCGTGATCGTTTTGTGACCATCCTAATAATTCCTTTAATGAGCTGTGGAGCGAAGTTGCCCGTCTATACGCTTTTTTCTGCCGCATTTTTCAGTCAGAAAGTCGCAGGAAATGTACTGTTTTCTATCTACATTATCGGCATCCTGCTCGCTCTCGTCATGGCGAAGATTTTCCGCACCTGGGTTTTACCGGGGGATTCCGAACCATTTGTTATGGAACTGCCGGCATACAGGCTTCCTACAGTAAAAAGCGTACTTTTGCAAATAAAATTCCGTGCCCTATTATACCTTAAAAAGGCCGGCACGGTTATTCTTGTAGCCTCTATGATTGTTTGGGCACTCTTTACCCTCCCGCTCACACCGGACGGACCGGAAAATGCTCTTAGCCCTGCCACCATGGAAGCTAGTTATGCCGGTAAGGTCGGACATTTCGTCGAACCCCTGATAAAGCCTCTAGGTTTCGACTGGAAGGCAGGTATAGCTCTGCTGGCCGGTTTTTCCGGCAAGGAAATAGTCGTCAGCACACTGGGAACCCTCTATAGTATTGAGGAATCAGACAGAGCCTCCGCTTCCTCAACGACAGGCGATTCCACAGATGAATTCGGCAGCATAGCGGAGCGCATCAAATCTCAGTCTGGTTTTACCCCTCTAACCGCATACGTGTTCATGCTGTTTGTTTTGATCTATGTTCCCTGTATCGCAACCGTTGCCATCATTTACAAGGAAACCAACAGTTGGGGATGGGCCGGCTTTTCTATCGCTTATACAACGCTTTTGGCTTGGATAGTAAGCTTTATCGCCTATAGAGTCGGGCTTTTGTTGGGCTTTTATTGAGTGCCGTAGCCAAATTCGTTTAAACAATTTTCTCTGTTTCTCCAATCATCTTTTACCTTAACCCACAATTCCAAAAAAACTTTATCTCCCAACAGAGTTTCAATATCTCGGCGCGCCATGCTGCCGATTTTTTTTAGCATTTCACCCTTTTTGCCAATCAGTATTCCCTTTTGGGAGTTCCTCTCGATGTAAATGGTAGCAACAATATGCAAAATCCCATTCTCACGCTTTTCAAACAGATCAATGCCGACGGCAACAGAATGTGGTATTTCCTCCCGTGTTAACATGATCGCTTTTTCCCGGATAAATTCAGTTACAATAAAACTCTCGGGGCGATCGGTAACGGAATCGGAGGGGTAGTATTGTGGTCCTGAAGTTAGAAACCCGACTGTGGAATCAAGCAAAGAATCAGTATTGTCGCCCCTGACAGCCGATACCGGTATTATCTCCTGCCAGTTGCCTTTTTTTCGATAAAACTCGATCAAGGGAAGCAATTCGACCTTATCGATAAGGTCTATTTTATTGAGCAGCAAAAAAACCGGCGTCTTTATTTCTGCCAGTCGTCGTATAATAAACTCATCTCCGCCTCCAAAAGGCACACTCACATCTATCAGGTAGTAAATCACTTCCACTTCATTCAGAGTATTTAACGCCGCCTTTACCATCTTTTGCCCTAACCTGTCTTGGGGTTTATGTATC
Source organism: Clostridia bacterium (assembly GCA_018432615.1). Classification (GTDB taxonomy): domain Bacteria; phylum Bacillota; class Peptococcia; order DRI-13; family SM3-B62; genus SM3-B62. Next base: position 59,854 of record JAHDSQ010000003.1, on the reverse strand, counting down.
CCCGGCGTATCCAAAAAAATCATCTGCCAATCGCTTCCCGTCAGAATCCCAACAATTTTGTTCCTCGTGGTTTGAGGCTTATCGGAGGTAATAACGATTTTTTTGCCAATCAGCTTATTCATCAACGTGGATTTTCCCGCATTGGGACGCCCTATGATAGATACAAATCCGGATTTAAAGTCATTCTCTATTTTCTCCGCCTCCTTCAAATGCTTTCGCAGAAAAATACTGCGGCAAAAGCTCTTTCACTGTAGTTTGATAATGCTTACCCTGAAGATTTGCCACTATTACCGCCATCTCAGGCGCAAATTCGGCCATCACCTGTCTGCAAGCTCCGCAAGGTGAAACCGGTTCGGCACTATCCGTCACTAACGCCAAGGCCTTAAAGTCCTTTTCACCCTCGGAAACCGCTTTAAGAAGAGCGACCCTTTCCGCACAAACAGTGAGACCATATGATGCGTTTTCCACATTACAGCCTTGATATATTTTCCCCTCACACGTCAGCAAAGCCGCTCCTACCTTAAAGCCTGAATACGGAGCGTACGCCCTTTCTCTTGCACATACAGCAGCTTCTATCAATAATTCCTTCTTCAATAGCTTCACCTCAATAATCTACTCTCATGCCCTTTAATACCACCTGGATCCAAACCGGGCCGTCTAATAACGGTATTTCTTTTCCTTGCCTGTCCACAAATTTTGTGAATCCCCCCGGTTCTTTCTGCCAAACCCCGCTGACTACCTTGCCTTCTCTAAATATCAAAGCCTCCCCTTTTCCGTGCATAATCAACTGTATACGCCCGTCACCATCGAGATAACGGTACGAAACATATTGAATAATAATGTTCGGTGTTGTTAAATGCTTACCCTGTTCGCTCTCATGAGGTTTATCCGCCATATGCCTTATAAATATCTTCTCTTCCTTATCGTACAAATACTGAACTACGCTTTTTCTGTTGGGATAATAAATCGTAATGTCTTCCGCATCCTCACCGTTAACCTCCTCATCAGACAAAAGTGTTGGACGCTGACGGGGCGGCTCAGTTAAGTTATACTTCAGTTCTCCACATACCTTGCGCAGACTATCGATACTGGCATAAAGATTGTGGGGTTTTTGTCTGTCCGGCAAACGCCAAAAAGCGGCACTGACAAGATTTTTGCCATATATCTCGTCCAGATGTTCCACCTTGTTATCCTCTACCTGTTCAAGGGCTTGTTGTGAACCGCCCGCATGCACAATCACACCATTGTATTCCTTGGCCAAATCAACGATATAAGGCCTGATACTCCTTATCGGTCCGACCGTGATAATATCGTCGGTAGCTATGATGGCCAAAAGCCGCGTTAAGCCACCCTCAACCGGTAATTCTAAAACAGTCTCCGCGTACTCCAATCCCGACTGCGGCCGCGCACTCTCCGTATTGTCCATCACCACGGCAAGGGCGCGCACGCGCTCCCTCTCTTGCCAATCGGGATAAGGAACCTCCTCTTCCTCAACCTGTTCCTTCTCCTTTTGATTGGTCAACAAATCAAAATTGATTTTTTCAGGAGCATACACCCGCATATAGTAAAAGGCCGCCGTTCCCGAAATAACGCTGGCTATAAGGGCGATAATTGTCCATTTCACAATTCTTCTTCTCATCAGCGTACCCCTTTGAAGCAAGTTCTTACTGTTTAATTAAACGCAACTTAGTAATACGACGTCCCACTACCTTTTCAACAACAATTTTCAGTCCGTCTATTTCTACGCTTTCACCCTCAACAGGAATCCTTCCGAGACTATTGAAAACAAGTCCGCTTATCGTGTCGAATTCTTCATCGGGCAAATCAAAATCCAGCAAATCATTGATATCATCTATCGGCATTCTCGCATCAACGAGATATGAGCCGTCATCCTGAACTTCAACCGGTATTTCCTCATTGTCAAACTCATCCTGGATTTCGCCGACAATTTCCTCAATAAGATCCTCGATTGTCACAATCCCGGCTGTTCCCCCATATTCATCCAAGACAATTGCCATGTGGATCTTTTCCTTACGCATCTCCGCAAACAAATCCCTCACCTTTTTGCTTTCCGGCACGTAATACGCCGGTCGCATCAGTTCAGCTATTTCGCGTTCTTCCCCTCGCTCCAATAAGGGTTGCAGCAGATCCTTGACATAAATAACCCCGACTATATTATCAATAGTCTGTCCATAAACGGGAATCCGCGAATGCCCGACGGCAACAACTAAATTGATAACATACTCAATATCCTCTTTCTCATCGGCAGCAATTATATCAATTCGAGGCACCATTACTTCACGTACCACCGTGTCGTCAAACTCGAAAATACTCTCGATCATTTCCTTCTCATCCTCATCGAGCAGACCTTCCTCCTGCCCAACACCCACCAACATACGAATCTCTTCCTCCGTGACAATTGAGCGCTCCGGATATGATCCTCCCAGCAGTTTTACTATGATGCCGGTGATAAAATTCAGGATAAGAACAACGGGATAAAACAACTTTCCGAAAAGACCTATAGCTCTGCTCACTCTCAAGGCAACGAATTCTGCCCTTTTTGCGGCAAATGTCTTAGGGGTTATCTCCCCAAAAACAAGAACCAATAAAGTCATCACTCCTGTTGCTATTCCCGTACCGGCATCACCGAATATACCGATGGCAATACTGGTTGCCAAGGCAGTAGCGGCAATGTTAACGATGTTATTACCAACCAGAATAGTTGAAATAAGACGACTGGGCTGTTCCAGCAAGCTCCTAGTCAATATTGCCTTGCGTTCGCCTTCTTCCGCCATATGCCTGATCCTCATCTTATTGGCTGAAAACACAGCTGTCTCCGAGGCTGAAAAAAAAGCCGAGACCAAAAGCAGAAGAAACAAAACCGCAAACTGAATAAGCAAATGCCCCGACAAAACTTAACCCTCCTATAGTAACAAAATTAAACCGATTTATCTCTAGTTAAGCCCACAAACCTTAGGATTTTCTCTTCCATTTCCCTCATCCTGTTTCTTTCTTTTTCATCATTATGGTCAAACCCTAATAAATGCAACATCCCGTGAACGGTAAGAAAACCTATTTCCCTGTCCACACCATGATTATATTCTTTAGCTTGCAAGATAGCTCTTTCCACAGATATAACGATATCCCCTAAAAGATCAAGGCCCGTAACATCCTCAATACATAACTCTTCTGCCGGACACTCCCCTTCGTTAAAGGCAAATGACAAGACGTCCGTAGAACTATCAACACCTCTATACTCTTTGTTCAGGCTCCTCATTTCCTCGTCATTAACAAATGTCACGCTAACCTCAACATTATCCGGCAATGAAAACTCCTTAGCCGCCTGCTTTATCACCTTCCGGCTGATTGCTCTTATCTTGCTTGTCACCGGCATCAGCTTCTGCCTGTTGCTTATCGCTATTCTCATCCGGCAGAACCCCTTCCTTCATTTTTTCCAGTACACCCTCGGGGTACTCGATCCGTGTATGGAAAATACCGTTGAGTATCCTGGTGAAGGTTTCGGCGATCTTTTCCAAATCCTTAAACTTTAATTCCGACTCGTTTAACTGACCGTCCTGCAGTTTCTCGTTGATTATCTTGCGAACCAGAACCTCTATCTTTTCCGTTGTCACATTCGGCATCGATCTTACGGCCGCCTCAACATTATCGGCTAGCATGAGTATTGCCGCTTCCTTGGTCTGGGGTTTTTGGGCATTGTAACGGTATTCTTCCTCTTTGATACTATCAGCGTTCCCCATTTCTACTGCTTTATGATAAAAATAGGTAACCAGACTCGTTCCATGATGCTGCTCTATCATATCCGCAACAATAGGAGGAATACCATGCTCTTTGGCCAGTTCCAGGCCATCCTTGATATGTGACGTGATTATCAGCGTGCTTAGCTGCGGTGTAAGCCTGTTATGAGGGTTCTCCTCGCCAAGCTGATTCTCAATAAAAAAGTACGGTCTTTTTAGCTTGCCGATATCGTGGTAATATGCGCCAACACGGACTAAAAGGGAATCGGCACTGACCGCATCGGCAGCCGCCTCACCCAGGTTGCCGACTAAAACACTGTGATGATAGGTTCCGGGCGCCTCCAGGAGTAATCTCTTTAATAAAGGTTGATTGGGATTTGATAATTCCAACAATCTCACGCTAGTCGTCACCTTAAACCCTGATTCCAAAAACGGCAAACTGCCATAAGCCATGATAGCAGCAAAAAAACCGTTAATAGTACCCAACATCAGACCATACATTGTTATATTCCAGGGACTGGAGTTTATCAAGGCAAAAGCAAGAATACACCCTATATTGGCGCAAGCAATAAATAGGCCTGCCTTAGCCCAATCCATTCTCTGACTAAACCTTGAAACGCTGTAAACTCCGACTACTCCTCCTGCAAAGGCGTTAATTGCATAAGGCAACTGATTGTCGCAAAATATTCCCAAAAAGAAACTGAAGATTATCGTCATAAAGATAGCCAGCTTCGTGTCAAGCAAAATAGCAATCAGCATAGAACCGGTGGCCACTGGGACCAAATAGCCGATAAGCCCCGCTATGTCTGATTGAGAACTTATTTCAACGGAGGACACGAGTTTAATCATCAGAGTAACAACGAAGAGCAACAAACTAAAAAGAATAAGGTTATTTCCTTTTTCAAAAAGCTCCCTTCTGTATTGCCTGACAAAAAGATAAGTCAAAATAATAATCAAGACCAAGAAAATGATGATCCCTGCCATGGCGGTAAGAGGAGATACTTCCCTTTGCAAACCGAGCACTCGCAAAATCTCCAGCTGCTCTTCGGTTACGACTTCTCCCTCATCAATAATCTTCTGGCCCTTGCGAATTGTGACCATGGCCGGCCCCACACTTTCTACGGCCTCTTCCATAGCCATTTGCGTAGCCCTTTCATCATAATTATAGTTTCCTTGCAGTTCAATCTCGTTGAAAACAGCCTTGATAAGCTCCCGATAGGGAGCGTTATAGTTTAAGAGTTCAATCTGGTTGAATATTTTTTCTGTTTTCTCCTCAACCTCAATATCCCTGACACCGTTTCTCCAATTGGTTCTTAATAAATTCAAGGTCTCCGATTGCAAAGCCTCAATGGTGTCCGACTCCATATAAAGCAAAACATTCGCCGTCATGTCGCTTAAACCGTATTGGCTCTTAAGAATGTTTAATTTATCAGTATTACTGCTTCTTCGCAAAATGCTCTTGAAATCAAGAAAGACATTTCCTATCTCTTCTTCCATCTCCAGCAGCGCCGCAGTATCAAGAACATACACCTCGCCAACACCCTCGGCGGCTTGCTGTTTCATTTCTTCCGTTTGTTTCTCATCTTCAAAGGTTATTGTTCGCGTAGCCTTAATAGTATTAGGAGAAACCGTATCAACCTTTAAAGAATACTCTTCCGACATAAAGTGTATCACGAACACCCCTATAAGCCCTATAAAAAATAGGAACAACCAGAGATTTAGCCATAATTTCCTGTTTTTTCGCAGCTTTCCCTCTTTCTTAAAAGGGAAAAGGCTTTTTTGTTTTTTTGTCGCGGATTCCCCTTTAGAGAGTTTTCCCATTTTCTTTATCCTCCTGGCGCTGATATTCTTCGTAAGCCAGAATAATTTTCTGTACCACCGGATGTCTCACCACATCGGCTTGGGTCAGATACTGAAAACTGATGCCTTTGATACCCTTTAATATCCTCTGTACCACTACTAATCCGGAATTCGAATTTTTTGGCAGATCAACCTGGGTAATATCTCCCGTTATCACAGCCTTCGAACCAAATCCTATCCTCGTAAGAAACATTTTCATCTGTTCAGGAGTAGTATTTTGGGCCTCATCGAGAATGATAAAGGAATCATCTAGTGTCCTGCCGCGCATATAGGCCAAGGGAGCAATTTCAATGATTGACTTATCCACATAACGTTGAGCGGTATCAATCCCCAGTACGTCGTATAAGCCATCGTAAAGTGGCCTTAAATACGGATTGACTTTTTCCTGTAAATCGCCGGGCAAAAATCCCAGTTTTTCTCCTGCTTCCACAGCAGGCCTGGTCAGGATGATCCTGTTAACTTCTTTGTTTTTCAAAGCAGATACGGCCATAACCACCGCAAGATAGGTTTTGCCCGTACCCGCAGGCCCTATCCCAAACACCAAATCATTTCCTTTGATGGCTTGTACATATTGATATTGACCAATGGTTTTGGGTTTGATTTGCCTGCCTCGTGCCGTTACCTGCAGAACTTGTTTTAATGATTCCGCGAGCTGATTGCCTTTACCTGCGGCAACAGCCTGTATACAGTAATTTATATCAGGAATCGAAACAGCAGACCCCGCTCTAACCAGTCCCAAAAGCTGAGTAAATACATCCTTTGCGGTTTCAACCTCACCGGGATTCCCTTCTATCCGGACTTCGCCGCCGCGAGCAATCACTTTAGCACTCAGATTGTTTTCGATAAACTTGAGATTCTCGTCACTTTGACCGTATAAAACAGCAGCTTCCTGATTACTAAGATGCAGATGTGCCTCACGATTGGCATTCAATTCGGTTTTTTCCTCCTTTTGTCCGTTTGTACGGATCAACACTACGGATTCTATCGTTCTTAAAGCCTAATTATATACCATTTAAACGGATAATGCCATGACGAATCAGTAAACGCCAATATTCTCAATTGTTTCAAGTATATATCGTACTCTCACGACATCTTTCAATTCCTCATCCACCGGCTCATTCTCTTCCGCTACAACCCGACAATCCTTTGGCAACAAAGCAAATATCTCTTCTTTTGCCTTGTTGAGAGCCTCTTGGTAGGCTCCCTTTAATCCCCAGTAATGCACTTCACGTAATTGTTCCAAATATTCTATAGTGATAATTTCGACAACACCCTGTTTATTCCTCCCGCCATACAGTGTTTTTACCTGCTGGACAGTACGATACGTCTCATAAGGAACCTCGCCGGGGCCTTTGATCACGATCTCCCTTCCTGCGAATTTTAGCAAAACTCTCTTAGCCATATTACCACTGTCACAAGTTCTCTCTTCTTTTATCGGGCACTCCTTTTCGCAGCTTCTTTTTATATAAGCCCGCACCAAACCACGGGCCCTCACCTTTTCCGGCTGCCCTTTTGCTACCGGCTCTCCGTTTTGGTCATAGACAAGTTCGGGATAAGCAAACCCGGCAATCAAGACCTGCCCTTTTTGTACCACATCCCCCTCTTTCACAAGGGGTGTCCCCGTTAGAACAAGCATCTCCTCAATCCTTCCGTCGCAGCCTGCTAAAAGGTGAGCCGGTGCGGTTTCTTCTGCACAAGGCGATGGTATTTTCTCCGCAACCTTAATTATCGCTTTTGTTCCTTCCAATCTTATCCCTACCCAGACCAGTTCAGGAAGTGTTGCCAGAAGTTTTTCACCCAATTCATCCTGTTCAAGATTATATTTTAAGGCCCCTATTTTTAACCCGGATTTCTCCGCCGCCAACGTTATTTCCTCAACCGTGACTCTTTCGTTACCTTCTATTTCTATGGACCAAACAAAGCAACCCAAGGTATAGAGTGCAAGACAAAAAAACAACAACCCCGCAGTCAATATTTTTCTTCGTCTCACACGCAGTGCAACAAAGGGCAAACCTCGCTTGCCCGCCACCTTCACGCGACAGGATGATCGTCTGCTCAAAACGCGCAAGGCCCTATACTCCCTTGGCCGCACCTTAAGGAGATAGCGCCCATCATCCCTCTGCTCTATATCCCATATTCTTATTCCCCTGCTTATAGCCATGTTGATGACCCTTTCCGGGTCATCCCCCCACAAATATACTATGAGGTAACCGGTGATTCCGGTATGCCAGTTCATATTGGCTCCTCCTAGCGATTATACCGAATCGATTGAATGTTCCCATCCAGGTATATCTCATCCCTTGTGATGGCACGCACTGTCAATCCATCACCATTTATTACTACTTCTCCGGTGCTGACAGAAATTCGGACCTTTTCGGCACCCAGCTCTATTAACCCATGATGGTTTTCAATATATAGCTGCATATTACCGATCATGCTGATTTTCGGCAAATTAAGGACAATATCTTTGGGCAAATCCAACCAACCGGCCATTTTGTTTTGTATTCCCTTACTGCTTGTTTTCGTATTCACCCCATCTCCCCCACTCCCCAATAATTCTATGCCCTTTAGCACCTAAACAGAACAAAGAACCCCTGCCGTTAAAAACGGCAGGGGTTCTTGGCAATCGGATAATGTCGGCGCGACCTTCGATGAGCCGGTCTCTGTAAAATCTCGCTCCAGATGACCGCCTTCCTTAATTCTTGGCCGGTAATTTCCAGGTCATCTACAGTAATTGGTCTTACCTCATTACTCTCCGGAAACGTTATTACATCAGTGTTCTGTTGTTTTTCAGCATTTTTTTCTACCCACGCGTATTTACTCTCACCCTCAGCCAAAGGTTTTGCAGCCACCTTGTCTTTTGTTTTTGCCTTGCCGACTTGCTCGGCAGACTTTTGAAAAACTGTGGCAGGCTGTTTGCGAATTGCTTCATCACGCCTTGCGGTGTTGGTTTCGAAAACTTTCTTTTGTTGAACCGTTTGCCGTTCCATACCGCTACGTGCGGGGGTTTTTCGGGCCGGTTCTTTTTTCATGCCTCTTTTCCTGTCCCTGCTGCTGCGGAAAACAATGAAAAGTATCAGCAGTATTATCCCAAATATATTGTCCAAAGGGGATCACCCCAATCATATAAAAGTCTCTGTTGATTTTTAACCTAACGGTCCGGATTGGCCCTTATCCTGGTTCGGTTTGGCGATTGATTCCCTCATGCCGGTATCAGCAATTACATTCTGCATATTGTAATAATCCATGACACCCAGCTTTCCTTCACGCAAGGCAGCAGCCATAGCCTTGGGAACTTCGGCTTCTGCTTCCACAACCTTAGCACGCATTTCCTGAACAGCAGCCTTCATTTCCTGTTCTCTTGCTACGGCAAGCGCACGCCGTTCTTCAGCTTTAGCCTGTGCGATCCGCTTATCGGCTTCAGCCTGGTCGGTCTGCAATTGAGCACCAATGTTCCGTCCCACATCGACATCAGCAATGTCGATAGAAAGTATTTCAAATGCTGTTCCGGCATCGAGCCCTTTATCAAGAACGGTGCGAGAAATTAAATCAGGATTTTCCAGCACTCCCTTGTGTGTTCCGGAACTACCCACTGTCGTAACAATCCCCTCACCTACACGGGCAATGATGGTTTCTTCTCCGGCACCCCCTACCAGGCGATCAATGTTGGCACGTACCGTTACTCTGGCCCGGGCCCTTACCTCGATCCCATCCTTAGCCATTGCGGCTATGACGGGCGTCTCAATGACCCGAGGATTGACGCTCATTTGAACGGCTTCCAAAACATTACGCCCTGCCAAATCGATGGCGGCCGTTCTTTCAAAAGGCAACGGAATGTTAGCTCTTTCTGCCGCAATAAGAGAGTTTACAACGCGGTCAACATTCCCCCCTGCCAAATAGTGGGCTTCCAACTGATTGATAGTGACTTTGATACCTGCTTTGCTGGACTTAATAAGACTGTTGACAATCAGACTAGGCGGCACGCGCCTCAGCCGCATCCCTACCAGTGTAAATATGCCGACACGCACTCCGGCAGCCATAGCTGAAATCCACAGTCCAACCGGAATAAAGCTGAATAAAATCACCACGGCTATTAAGATCATAACAACCATAATAACAAAAGAAATAAATGGCGACAAAACAAATTCCCCCTTTTTATTTTTTATTGCAAAGCTCTCTTGCTATGAGCTTTCTTTCCCTAAGTCTCGCTTATTCTTTCCACAATGACCCGCATTCCCTCAACGTTAACAACCTTTACTTTCTCGTTTTTATTAATGTACTCTCCATTTGTTACAACGTCCAAACGGGTCCCGTCTTCTAAGAGCATGCCCCCCGCGGGCCTTAACACCGTGTAGGCAACACCCAAAGCGCCGATATAAACACTGAGGTCCTTGCTCCCGGGAACATATCCGCTCTGTTTATCATATTTTAATCCAAGAACCAGTCGCTGCAAGAGATTACGACGTTTCAGTATCTTAAAGCTGAGCAAAAGTAGAATAATCGTACCTACAATGGCCAGCACTAAAGACACAAGTCCCGCCTCCCAACTGGGAGCAGCCAAAACAATACTGACAACCATACAGGTTATTCCGGAAATACCCGGCAACCCAAAACCGGGAACAATTACTTCCACTCCTAATAGAATTATACCCAATAAGAACAACAGTATAATTCCCCAAGAGGTAAAACCGGCTAATAGATGCCCTCCAAAATACAAGCTTAAAAAGGCTATACCTAAAATCCCGGGAATACCAAAGCCCATCGTAAAGACCTCGATTACTACCCCGGCAATACCAAGTGTCAGCAGCAGCGGTGCAATGTACGGGTTAGTTACCAATCTTATCAGACCCTCGGAAACGGTAGGTGTTGCCTGAACTACTTCCGCCTCACCCAAATCCAACAAGGTCAGAAGCTCCTCTCTGCTATTAACAATATGATCCGCATAACCGTACTCTTCTGCTTTTTTATAGCTCATGGTCAAAAGTTTCCCTTTTTCCGACAAACCCGGCACGACTCTGTCACTATCAACCATGGCAGCCGCAATCTCAGGATCCCGGCCATAAATCTCCGCGGTGGATACCATTTCCTGAGCAAAATACGAGACATATTTTTCATCTGCCTTTTCCAGCCCTATGCGTGGCTCTGCCGCGCCAATAGTACTCCCGGGTTTCATGGCTATTGTTTTGCATGCCACGGTAATCAGGGTGCCCGCCGATATGGCCCTTCCCTTAACATAGGCAGACGAAGGCACCAGACTGTTAATAATCGTATCACGAATATCCACAGCAGCTTCAACGACTCCGCCGGGGGTGTCAATCTCTAATACAACAAGCTCTGCCCCATTTTCCTCTGCTTCCCGATAACCCCTCTCTACAAAACCTGCTAAGCCCGCATCGATTGTATCGTCAATCGGAATCACATACACGAGTTTATCCGGAGAAGCCGTCAGGTTGCCGAAAGCAAAACACATAAAGATAATAACAAACAACAGACAAGCTATTCCTTTCCTTTTCACTATTTCACCTGCCTTCTCTGAATCAGAATATAGAAATTTCTTCCTAACTCATTCTACCACATTAACCACTCGAATAACTACCCGGATGTTAAACATTTCCTTGAAGCCAATAAGCTTTATCCTTTTTCGCTTCTTAATATTATACTTATCAGAATTTTCTTTGTCAAAATTAACAATATGTTCTGTTGTCATGTGTCTTTTTCTCGAATATAATTTCAACCACTGTGTAAAAACCCATCCCTTATTTTTACATCTGATATTATTTCGTAAGATAATGGAGGAAAAGTTATGTTATCACAAAGTATTGGAAAAAACATTAGATTGCCATACCTGCTGTTTGTCTACATAACTATTGTTATTATGGCCTTCTTATGCATTTTAATGCTTTATTCCGAAAAAAATGCCATAAAGCAAGAACTGCTTGCCATAGAACAAAAATTGCTTTATGAACGGCAGGAAAAAATCAAGCTGGAAAATGAGCTGCAGAAACTTAACAGGTATGCCGAACAATACGGCACCTCACCTGAAATCATCGGTGCGGTTTTTTATGAAAGTGAAAACAATGGGATAGATCCCGCTATTATGTTGGAACTCATTAAAACAGAAAGTGATTATGATTCACAAGCCGTCAGCAGTGAAGGAGCCGAAGGACTTTGCCAACTCATACCGAACACCGCCAAGGCATTGTGTCGAGAACTGGAGATAGATTACCACAACGAGCTGCTTAACGAACCGCTTTCCAACATCAAGTTAGGGGCATACTACCTTGCCAAATTGCTTAAAATGCATGACTTTGACTACCACATGGCCCTTACCGCTTACAACAGAGGTCCGGAAGGGCTCAAACGGTATATCGAGAGAACAGGTACGGCAGTAAGTACTTTTTCCAGCAAAATCAGTGAAAACAGCGGAAATATTTAAAGCAAAAAAGGGATGTATCTTGAAAATTTCAAGTTGCATCCCCTGATTTATGAGTGCCACAAGTTTTTGTGGCACTTTATTTTTTTCTTGGAAAACCGGAATACCTTTACAGGATTATAAAGAATTTAGTGCAAAACCTTGGCATTATATGCTTCTTGTTACATAAAACAGCTTACTAATAACACTACCGCGGCACCAAACAAAACAAACTAAAATGGGTATCTAGGAAGGCTTGAACCTTTTTATCTTTTCCTACATACGATAAAGAGAAAAAGCTATCTCTCAGGTATCATTACATTTTGATACTAAAGAAATTGCATCATCAAACAATATTTACAATTTGGGTTAAGTAGCGTTCTTACAATTAATTCAATCAACTTTTTTGGTGTTACTAAATCAAATAAATACAAGGAGGATTAAAAATGAGTTGTGATGATAATAAACCTATCCCATGTGGTTACACTATGCCCAGTCATCTTAATTGCAATCAATATGGTGTAGGTTGTGATTGTTGTTGTCCCCCACAGAATTACAAAATTCTATGTCAAAGAGGAGCTACCGGTGCTACTGGTCCAGCAGGACCGCCCGGCCCCAGGGGCGTCCCTGGTGATCCTGGTCCTGCTGGTCCTGCTGGTCCTGCTGGTGGAATAGCAAACTATGCAGATTTTTATGCGTTGATGCCTCCGGATAATGCCGCAACTGTTGCTATCGGTGGAGACGTTGACTTTCCACAAGATGGACCTACTAGTGCTACTACTATTACCCGTACTGGTCCGGACACATTTAGCTTAGCTGAAATTGGCACTTATCAGGTCTTGTTTCAGGTGAGTGTGGACGAAGCGGGCCAACTAGTTTTAACTCTCAACAACACTGAGCTAGCCTCTACGGTGGTCGGGCGAGCAACGGGTACTTCTCAGATAGTAGGAATGGCTCTTGTGACAACGACAGCCGCCGGTTCAATACTTACTGTGCGAAACCCTGCTGCAAATCCAGCGGCACTAACCATCACTCCTTCAGCTGGAGGAGCAGAGCCTGTGTCGGCACACCTTGTTATCATGCAAATTGCATAACTGGACTATAAATAGCCATAAGTTCCGTTCTGACTAGGTTATAGAGGCTCTACTTAAGAAGGTTGTTGGCAAGGTTTTACCGACAACCTTCTTAATATATGGTCATATTGTTTAGTGCCTAAAATAAATGATTTTATTAATGTTTATGTGGAAGTGATTTTATGCCGACAATCAGTTTGTGCTTGATTTTTAATTGCCAAATTGCTTAAAATGCATGATCACGATTACCACCTGGCCCTTACTGCTTACAACAGATGTCCTAAGATGTTATTACTTTTAGCTTTTTATGTAGGTTTTTTTCTTTTTTGTCGGTTTTATACGACACTTTTTCCCTTCGTTACACCAAAAACCCTTCTATATAAGCCTTCTCCTTCTCTGGCACAATAATTGCATTAATGAAAATATAGATAAACTATGTGGCCTCATAACACCGCTTCACCAAAAAGCAATTTATGAGGTTTAAATTATTTTTTTGGAAAGGATGGTTATTTATGAAATACTTAGAAGAACTGCATCAAACTCTACAAACCTACATTCGCCCCACCAGTTTTCCCGTGGCCGTAAAGCTTCAGGAAGATAATGAGCTTCCGGAGGACATCAGACGCCCAAGTAAAGTCTTTGGTCATCCCCTTACAATCTGTCAAGGAATAGCGATTGCACGCCGTTATGGTTGGACTATCGGTTTTCTCAAAGAAGACCACGCTTGTGGTCCATCGATGCCTTCTTTTGGCTTAGTAGAAGAACCTGATTTTATAAAAGACGGCAGCATTGTTTACCCTCTTTATACCAAGACTCTAGAAGCCGGAGCAAAAACACAAAGTGCTATGCCCGCATTAAAGGTCGGCACAGCAAACAGCATCATCTTAAGTCCTTTGCATAAGGCAAATTTCGAGCCGGACGTAGTCTTGATATACGGCAACCCCGCACAAGTAGTAAGATTAATCCAAGGCTCTCTCTACAATAGCGGCGGTGTGCTGGAGTCACGTTCCATGGGCCGTGCAGCTTGCACCTCGGAAATCGTTTCTACTTTTGTTGAACAAAAATGCAACGTAACCATTCCAGGAGGCGGAGAAAAAGCTTTTGCTTTAACCGGTGATGACGAAATAGTATTTTCTGTGCCTAAGAAGGAAATCCCCAACCTGATTGAAGGGATTGTTTCTACACACAAAGAAGGAGCCTCAAGATTTCCTACTCCTTTATTCGGGCTGAGATCTCAACCCATCTTTCCTGAAAAATACGATAAGCTCCAAGAATACTGCGACGTAAAGTAGCTCTTGCTAAAAAAAGAGGTCATTAATGACCTCTCAGGCTGTTGAGAAAGTCATCTTTTTAACAAAAATAATAAAAAATAGAGGCTTTAAGCCCTGGGGGAAAAGGGTTTAAGGCCTCTTTTGTCGAAGTTATAGGTAGTAAATAGATAGAAGGTGATATTATGTTAACAGATAAAAACCAGACCCAAAATACATATGAGTTTGTTTGTATTGAAGAGCTGGTTCCAGAGGATCACCTGCTTAGAAAAATTGATAAATACATTGACTTCTCATTTATCAAAGAAAAAGTACGCCCGTTCTACTGCGAAGATAATGGCCGTCCCTCAATAGATCCGGTAGTATTATTTAAAATGATGCTTCTTGGTTATCTATATGGTATCAGATCGGAACGCCAGCTAGAACAAGAAATAAAAACAAATAACGCCTATCGCTGGTTTTTAAGACTAGCCCTAAAAGACCCCGTCCCCGACCATTCGACTATCAGCTTTAACCGACATAAGAGGTTCAAAAACTCGGAAGTGTTTCAAGAAATCTTTGACGAAATCGTGTTTCAAGCCTTGAAACACAGAATGGTGGCCGGAAGGGTATTGTTTACGGACTCCACCCATATTAAAGCTAATGCCAATAAGAAAAAATTCATAAAGATACAAGCTACAGAAAATGCCCGCAAATACCTGGAAACATTAGACCAGGCGATCAAGGAGGACAGAAGAAAAAATATAAAGTCAAGCAGATAAAACAAAGTACTACAGATCCAGAAAACGGATACCTGTACAGAACGGGGAAACCGGAACAATTCTGTTATCTAGACCATCGGACAGTCGATTTTAAATACAACATCATCACCGATGTACATGTAACCCCCGGCAATGTTCATGACTCTCTTCCTTACCTGGCAAGACTTCAAAGACAAATTGATAAATTCGAATTTAATGTAGAAGCAGTAGCCCTGGATTCAGGTTATTTAACAAATCCTATTTGTCATGAACTAAAAAAACAGGAAATATTCGCTTTGATAGGACATCGGAGATTCCATCCTACAAAAGGCTTATTCTCAAAATTCAAGTTTAAATATGACCCCGAGGAAAATGAGTATCTTTGCCCTAACAAACAAGTTCTAAAATATCGAACAACCACACGTGAAGGATACCGTGAATATACATCTGATCCTAAAATATACTCGGAATGTCCCCTATTGACTCAATGTACACGTTCTCAAAATCATAAAAAAATACTAACCCGACACATCTTGGAAGACAGTAAAGAATGGGTCCATAATAATACTCTGACAGCTTCCGGAAAGATGCTCTATAAAAAGAGAAAGGAAACAATAGAAAGAAGCTTTGCAGATGCTAAACAGCTGCATGGCTACCGCTATTGCCGTTATAGAGGAATAAAAGGCGCACAGGAGCAAGCTTTAATGACTGCAGCCTGCCAAAACATTAAAAAAATAGCCAATCACCTGGCTAAGGTTGCAACTAAGACCGCATAGGAGGTCTCAATACAATTTATATTTACTTATTGTTCCAGCTATCAATTTAGATACTTGATTTAGGGAAAAACCCGGCTTTTTTTAGTGATAATTTCACCAAAATCAGCCGGGTTTTTCAACAGCCTGAGAGGTCATTAATGACCTCTTTTTTCTTTACATATTTGACCTTTTCCCAAACACAATTGCCTATCTTTCGCCGTTCAACACGCTCTTGACTATTTCACTGACCAGCCGACCATCGGCTTTTCCTTTGGTCTGAGGAACCACCTTCCCCATAACCTTCCCTATATCCTTAGGCGACTGGGCTTTAACTTCGTTAATCACCCTTTTGACAAGTTCAACGACTTCTTCTTCAGTCATTTGTTGAGGGAGATATTCCATTAGCACCGCAATTTCGCGTTTAAGATCTTCAACGGCTTGGGGACGATTTGATTTCTCGTATTCCGGAATGGCATCCCGGCGCAGCTTCACTTCTTTTGTTAAAACTTGAAGAATCTCTTCTTCGTTCAATTCACGCCCTACCTGAATTTCCTGGTTTTTAACAGCTGCCCTCGTCATCCGGATAACAGAAAGCCTAAGCTTTCCTTCTTCCTTGGCCTTCATGGCGTCCTTCATGTCCGCTGTAAGTCTTTCTTTGAGGCTCATTTAAGGGACCCCCTATTTAAATTTACGCTTTCTTGCTGCCTCTGATTTCTTTTTTCTTTTGACGCTTGGTTTTTCATAATGCTCCCGCTTCCTAACCTCAGACAATACACCTGCCTTTTGGCAAGTCCGTTTAAAGCGCCGCAATGCGCTGTCAAGGGTTTCATTTTTACCAACCTTTATTTCACTCATGCATTTTTCCCTCCCTCCACTAAGACCATCTTGCCGTAGATGTGCTGCATTATCTCGCACCAGGAAAAATGAGATTTAGCCTGAAAATGCACATGTTATATTATACTGCAACACAAGATGAGGGTCAAGAATTAACCGGGAGGCCAAGTTAAACTTCTTCCTCCCAATAAATGGAAATGTATGTGCGGCACTTCCTGCCCGCCCTGCTCACCGCAATTATTGACTATGCGATAACCCTTATCAAGTTTCAGTTCTCTTGCTACATTGCGTATTACCCCATGGATATGTCCGAGCAAGGGCAAATGTTCATCCAAGACGTCTTCCATACTGGCAATATGTTCCTTCGGCATCACAAGAATATGCACCGGCGCCGCCGGATTGATATCATGTATTGCTATGACCCGGTCATCTTCATAAACCTTCTTGCTGGGAATTTCACCGGCAATAATCTTGCAAAAGATACAATCAGACACAACCTACACCTCCTTTACACCAAAACATATCTTGCCTTCGTTTTTGGTTATTTTAACAGGCACGATTTGGCCTCTCTGCTGTCTTTTTGCATAGCACCTAACAGGCAAATAGTTTTCACTGTGTCCCTCCCAGATGTTCTGCCCTACAGGGTTTTCAAGCAGCACCTGTAGCTTTTTTCCGGCAAACCGGGCAGCATATTGAAAAGCAAGCTCTCCGGCCGTATCAATCAACAAACTGCTGCGTTCAGCCTTCACCGCGGCCGGCACCTGTTTGGGAAAGTCTGCCGCAAGCGTCCCCTTTCTGGGCGAATACTGAAAAACATGGATGCCCCCGAAACCCATTTCCTTCACAAACTCAACATAAGTACGAAAATGTTCTTGGGTTTCACCGGGAAAACCGACCATAATATCCGTGGTAATACAAATATCAGGAATCCTCTTCCTTACACCCTCTACTATATTACGATATTGTTCGGTTGTATAGGGTCTGTTCATAGATTTAAGGATATCATCATGTGCACTCTGCAGTGGTAAATGAAGATGAGGACAGAAATTATCATAATCCTCCATAAGTCTGATCAATTCCCCATTAACCTCTACGGGTTCCAAGGAACTCAACCTCCAGCGAACTGAGGTTGTTAGGTTCAGGAGTTTTTCCAGTAAGGTCTCCAATAGCAATTCCTTACCAAAATCTCGGCCATATGCCCCTAAATGAATCCCCACCAGTACTATTTCTCGGTATCCCTTAGCAATCAACTCACCGGCTTCAGCCAACACCTTCTCAACAGGCCTGCTCCGCAGGGGACCCCTGGCATAAGGAATAATGCAGTAGGAACAAAACTGATCGCAGCCTTCCTGCACCTTAAGGTACGCCCTGACCCTTTTAGACAGATAAGGTGCCGCTCCGATCTCTTCAAATTCCCTTACGTTTTCGTTTTTAGTTACCTTTACCATGACACCTTTACTGTTTTCCGTCTCTTCAAGCCAGGCAGGGATCTCTTTACGACCATCAACCCCTACGACAAGATCCACCCCTGCTATTTCCCTTACTTGTCCAGGCGAAATCTGAGCGTAGCAACCCATCACTACGACCCTTGCCTGGGGGTTCTCCTTACTGCAGCGGCGAATGATCTGACGTGACTTCCTCTCGGCAAGATTTGTTACCGTACACGTATTGATAATATAGATATCTGCCGGCTCTTGGGGCCTAGCTATTTCATAACCCTTCTCCCTCAAAAGCGCTTTCAAAGCTTCTGTCTCATATTGATTTACCTTGCAACCTAAAGTATAAAAGGCTACTTTTTTTCTTTTTTCCATCAGCCCAGGTCTCCCCACCGGCACATAATATTCGCCAGAACAGCCAATCCTGCCGTTTCCGTGCGCAAGATCCGCGGCCCTAAATCAACCGTCATTCCTCCGCTTTCCCTAATTGCTTGTACTTCTTCACCGGCCAGACCGCCCTCCGGCCCAATGAGAACATAAACAGGCTTTTTACCGGGAGTTATTTCTTCCAATGCATCTTTCAGAGGCTTTCCTCCCCCCTCCCAAGGAGTTAGTAAGACCCTCTCAAAAGGCAAATCAGCCAGAAATTCCCTGAGTTCAAGAACAGATGTTACCTTCGGCACCACTGTTCTTCTGCACTGTTTAGCAGCTTCCGTCGCTACCTTCTGCCAGCGCAGCAGCCTTTCCGCCTTTTTTTTCTCGTTAAGCTTTACGATACTACGCTGTAACATTAACGGCATGATTTTTTTCACACCCAGCTCCGTTGCCTTTTGAATTATCAACTCCATTTTTTCGCCTTTGGGTAAACCCTGTACCAGCACTACATTCAAGGAGCTCTCCCCCGTCATGTAACTGCCCGGTTTGAGACTTATACAAGCCTCATCCTTTCCGCAGCCTTCAATTACACCCTCATATTCCCAGCCGAGACCGTCAAATATTACAACAGGGTCGCCGGTAACTAAACGCAGCACCCTGGATAAATGCTTCATTTCCTCTCCTTTGATATAAGCTTTTTTTTCCCTTATATCCTCCGGCGGCACGTAAAATCTGTGCATCTTAATACTCCTTAAGCTGCCAGACACAAGCTGTCCAACCTTCCTGGAACGATTCCTCCAACAATACAAAGCCTAAGTCTGTACCAGCCTTTTTAATTTCCGGTTCCCGCTCAACAATGATCCCCGAGGTGATAAACTTACCGCCCGGCTTTAGACAACCTTTGACCTGGGGCATGAGTCTTTTAATAATGTCGGCAGTAATGTTCGCTGTTATCAAATCAACCTTCTTTGTCAGTCCATTCAACAAATCATTACGTCTCACATCTATTATACCGTCCAATTGATTCAAACAAACGTTTTCCCGAGCCACTTTAACAGCAGTATCATCGTAATCAAGAGCCAGCACACCCTTTGCACCCAGACGAGCAGCAGACATGGCCAGAATTCCCGTTCCCGTTCCCACATCAATTACACAGCTTCCATCTATGACATATTTTTCCAGCAAGCGAACGCACATCGCCGTCGAGGCGTGACTCCCAATACCAAAAGCCATTCCCGGATCAATGTCCAGCACTATCTCGCCCTCATCAGGTATGTATTCTTCCCAAGTAGGCCGCACCACGATTCTCTCTCCGATTTTAATCGGCTTAAAATAAGCCTTCCAAGAGTTCGCCCAGTCTTCTTCGTTAATGACCGCAAAAGCTGCCCCATATGGTGTATGACCCAACCGCATCCTTATTGCGTCAAGCTCATTCTTTAGACCTTCCAATCTTGCAGGCAATCTCTGATCAAGGGGGAAATAGCCCTTAACTGAATAAACGGTAGACTCGATTAATTCCTCCGGGAGTTCATAGGCATCCCACTGTCCGGATTTTGTCATAAACTGTATCAACTCCGGGTCTTCAATAACAACACCCCCGGAGCCTAACAGATGAAAAGCTTCGGCCACAGCCTCTACTGCTTCCTTTTCCGTTTGTATCACGACTTCCTGCCAATCCATGATATCCTCTCCTAGCCTCTTAAGCTGTCCCAGAGCCTTTCCAGTATCCCTTTATTCTTTCCCTTAGCAGGCGGGCGATAATTATCCTGACCGCTGATTTTAGCAAACTGTTCCAGCACCTTCTGCTGCTCTTCGGTAAGCTTGGTAGGCGTTACCACTATTGCCTTAACGTGCTGATCTCCTCGCCCGCTGCCGCGCAACCGAGGAATACCCAAACCTCTCATCCGAAAAACGGTATTGGTTTGCGTACCCGCCGGTATTTTTAATTCAACCTTCCCTTCCAGCGAAGGTACTTTTATCGTAGCTCCCAACGCTGCCTGAACAAAGGTTATGGGCATTTCCATATAAATGTCCTCGCCGCTTCGTTCAAATATTTCGTGGGGTTTAACTTCTATATATACATAAAGATCTCCGTTCGGTGCACCTCTTTCTCCCGGCTCTCCTTCTCCCGCCAAACGAATTCTGGAGCCCGAATCGACCCCGGCAGGAACCTTGATATGAAGCTTCTTCGTTCTTCTCACCCGGCCTGATCCCCGACAATCGGGGCAGGGATTGGTTATCTTCTGCCCGACACCACCGCATTCGGGACAAGTGGTAACTGTTTGAAAATGACCGAAAACAGTTTTTTGTGTCGTCCGTACCTGACCTGTTCCATTACAACGAGAACACTTTGTCGGGCTTGTTCCCGGTTTCGCTCCGCTGCCGTGACAGGTTTCACAGGTTTCATAACGAGGCAGGTTGATGTCCTTTTCAACCCCAAAGGCGGCCTCTTTAAATGTCAGCTCCAAATCCAGCCTTAAATCCGAGCCCCTTTGCGGCCCCCGGGTTTGCTGCTGGGCATTCCCTCCGAAAAACATATCAAAAATATCGCCGAATCCGCCAAAATCCCCGGCATTACCAAAACCTCCGCCATATCCACCGAATCCGTTGGGATCGGTACCTGCATGGCCAAACTGGTCATAGCGTTTTCTTTTCTCCGGGTCGTTTAAGACCTCGTATGCTTCGCCAATTTCCTTAAATTTATCTTCCGCCTGTTTATCACCCGGATTAACATCCGGGTGATATTGCCTGGCTAATTTGCGATACGCCTTTTTTATCTCTGTTTCCGACGCATTCTTTTCTATTCCCAAAACCTCGTAATAGTCCCTTTTGGCCATGGTCCACCTCCTTTACTCCGCCGACAAACATCTAAAGAGAGAGGCTGACAGGAAGTCAGCCCCCGGCTTTTAATTATCTTCCTCCACTTTATAGTCGGCATCAACTACGTTCTCATCATCATTCTCGCCTGTATTTCCCGCTTCTCCCGCCGCATTAGCATCTGCTCCTGCTTGCTCTTGCCCTGTCTGCTGATAGAGCTTTGAAGTTAATTGATACAAAGCATTTGTCAGCTCCTCGGTTTTCTGCTTGATAGCCTCCATGTCATCTCCCTGAACAGCCTTTTGCAAATCCTCCTTGGCGGCGTTTATTTTATCCTTATCCTCTTGGTCGGCCTTGTCGCCGGAATCCTTTAAGGTTTTATCGGCTTGATAAATGAGGTTATCGGCCTGGTTCTTCAGTTCTACCTCTTCTTTTCTCTTCTTGTCTTCCTCGGCATGCTTTTCGGATTCTTTAACCATGCTGTCGATTTCCTCTTTTGAAAGACTGGTGGAAGCAGTAATAGTAATCTTTTGCTCCTTCCCTGTCCCCATATCTTTGGCCGAAACGTTGACTATTCCGTTAGCGTCAATGTCAAACTTAACCTCGATTTGAGGCACGCCTCTGGGAGCCGGCGGAATGCCGGTCAGCTGGAAACGTCCCAAAGTCTTGTTGTAGGCTGCCATTTCTCTTTCACCCTGTAAAACATGAATTTCAACGGAGGTCTGGTTATCCGCGGCAGTTGAGAAAATCTGACTCTTGGAGGTAGGTATCGTCGTATTTCTTTCGATTAATTTAGTAAATACGCCCCCTAAAGTTTCAATACCCAACGAAAGCGGTGTTACATCAAGTAAAAGCACATCCTTGACATCCCCTACCAGAACTCCTGCTTGAATTGCCGCACCCAAGGCCACACACTCATCGGGGTTAATCCCTTTGAAAGGCTCCTTGCCAAGTAAGTTGCGTATGGCTTCCTGAACCGCCGGAATCCTTGTTGATCCTCCCACTAAGAGAATCTTATCGATCTTACCAACCTCTATACCCGCATCTTTTAAAGCCTGGCGCGTCGGCCCCATTGTCATTTCCACCAAGTCGGCAGTCATCTCATTGAACTTAGCCCTGGTTAAGTTTAAATCCAGATGCTGGGGTCCGTCAGAGGTTGCGGTAATAAAGGGCAGATTGATATTTGTTGTTACAACTGAGGACAATTCATGTTTTGCTTTTTCAGCAGCCTCTTTTAAGCGCTGCATAGCCATTTTGTCCTTCTTTAAATCCACCCCGGTCTGTTTCTTAAATTCGTCTGTCATCCACTGTACTATTTTTTCATCAAAATCATCCCCACCCAGCTTATTGTTCCCGCTGGTGGCTTTGACCTCAAACACACCTTCACCTAATTCGAGTATCGAAACATCAAAGGTTCCTCCACCCAGGTCGTAAACTAAAACGGTTTGATCTTCTTCCTTTTCTATACCATAAGCAAGCGCTGCGGCCGTTGGCTCATTAATGATTCTTAGTACTTCCAACCCTGCTATTTTCCCCGCATCCTTAGTCGCCTGACGCTGAGAGTCATTAAAATATGCAGGTACCGTAATTACGGCTTTATCCACTTTCGTGCCAAGATAACCTTCGGCATCTGCCTTAAGCTTTTGAAGTATCATCGCCGAAATTTCTTGCGGCATATAGTCTTTGTCATCAATCTTCACCTTGTAGTCGGTCCCCATATGTCTTTTAATAGATTGTACGGTACGATCAGCGTTGGTAATCGCCTGGCGTTTTGCCACCTGCCCCACTAACCTTTCGCCATCCTTGGCGAAGGCAACCACCGAAGGTGTTGTCCTGTTTCCTTCAGAATTTGTTATTACAACAGGCTCGCCGGCTTCCATAAACGCCACACAAGAATTTGTCGTACCTAAATCAATTCCAATAACTTTACCCATTTTTATTCCCTCCTATGTTCAAAATTAATAAAACTAGGTTTATTTTTTTGCTACCTTCACCATGGTAGGACGTACTACCCTGTCTTTAAAGCAGTATCCTTTACGTAATTCTTCTACTATCTCATTGTCCTCTTGGCCTTCCTCAGCCTCAACCTGCATCATGGCCTCATGGAATTGAGGATCAAATACCTTGCCAAGACATTCGATTTTCTTCAGTCCTTCCTCTCCCAGCACCTCCATCAGCTGCCGATAAATCATTTCGATGCCCGCAAAGATTTTTTTAATATTCTCGTCCTGCTGTTCAAGGGATTCTGCAGCCCTTTCCAGATTATCGATTACTGGGAGCAATTTATCGATTAAATCCAGCGAAGAATACTTAACCCATTCCTCTTTTTCTCTTTGTGCCCTCTTTCTATAATTGTCAAAATCAGCATGAATCCTTAATATCTTTTCATTTAGTTCCTTGATCTCTGCCTCTTTGGTTTCCAACATTATTCTTTCCTGTTCCTCTACCTGTTCGGTCTCGGGAGCCGCTTCTGCAGCCTCACTATCATTCTCAGATTGCTCTTTTGTATCTACTCCCTCTTCCTCCGGTAAAGTATCTTCGACCACTTCTCCTTCTGTTTTCTTTTTCTTCACACTGCTCACCACCTATTCATATTTTCTCGGCTCTGGGTAAACCCGAACCGCCTTCTTCCTTTTTTTTAATAATGGTATCAATCCTTAAAATGGCCTCCGCAATTTCTCCTGCTGCCGACAAAGCGTATCTTTTTACCGGTGCCGGGTCATAAACACCCTTTTGGGCCATATCGGAAATTTCTCCGGTATCACAATCGATACCGAGGGAGTCTTTCCCACACTCGACCTGAGCCGCGGTAACGTCACCAATTTTTTCCAACGGGTTAAAACCGGCATTCATCACAATTTGGGAAAAAGGCCTTTTCAGGGCGGCAATCACACAATCCATACCATAAACAGCCATGCCCTTGATTTCTCTGCGGGCTTTTTCCACCTCCCGGGAAACGGCAAGTTCAACAGTTCCGCCGCCCGCCATAATGCCGCCTTTTACCGCGGCCTGCACGGCGGAGGCAGCGTCCTTAGCTATCCTTTCCCGTTCACCCACAACTTCCTGTGTAGAGGCGCCAACAAGAATAGTAGCCTGTGTTTTTGCCCCGCCTCCCAAGAGACGGACATGCTTTAACTTCTCATCGTAAAAAGCTTCCTCGGCGTTACCGCAACCGGCAAGCAATTCTTCTTCTTTTTTCTTTAAGCCTGTCCTTTTTAGCATCTTTGCACCGCAGTGTTCGGCAGCCCGGTACAACTCCTTATTGGAAACACGCTGCACCACCATAACATGAGCATCCGTCAGAATCTCTTCCGCCGCATCGTGCACACCCCTGTCGACCAGAATCATATTCACACCCAGACCAACAATTTTTCTGATGTTTTCTTTAAACTCTTCCTGGAATTGTATGTATCTATTTACACCTACCTCTGTTGCCAACGCTTCATCATCAATTTCTTCAGGTTCCAGGGCATCATCTATCACTAACAGCTTGACACCCTTCAATTTTTTAGGCATCTCCATATTCATAGGCGGTTTATCCAAAACCACTCCGGAAATCACTTGATTCTCCGCGCCCTCATAAGCGCGGATGGTATCAGCCAGTTTGAAAGAAGGCTCCAGCAGTTTTTCTCTGCCGATAATTCCAAGTGCTTCGTACACCAAGCGGGCAATATCCTTATGACCTCTGCCGGCTATTTGCGCCACATTCTCCAGGACATCATCAGTAGTGTCTTTAATCTGGATTGTTTTCTTATCCAAAACATCCAGTGCCGTTTTCAAAGCAAGTCTCATTCCTTCAATTACCTTGATGACCGGCACTCCCTTCATTACCTGAACGACGCCCTCCTCCACCAAAGTCCCGGCCATAATGGTAGCCGTCGTGGTTCCATCCCCTATCTCTTCCTGCTGAGCTTTTGCCGTTTTAATCAGCAGTCTGGCAGCCGGGTGACTAATATCCATCATATCTAAAATCGTTACGCCATCATTGGTAATAACCACATCTCCAATCTGGTCTACCAGCATGGTATCCAGACCCTTAGGCCCTATCGTTCCCTCTACGGCCCGGGCCAGGGCTTTGATGGCATTGGAATTAGTTAATAGGGCTGCTATCTTTTCATCAACCTCGGAATTCTGCGCACCTCTGTCCTTAACACTCATCATTTATCCTCCGTTTGAACATGTTTCCGTTTTATCTCATTTTCTCCAACATATCCGTCAAGGCGTAAGTAACTAGCTCTACAATACTTACCGCCCTGGAATACTCCATCCTAGTGGGGCCAAGCAGACCGATATTGCCAATCACCTTTCCTTGTCGGTGGTAAGTAGCTGTGACGAGACTACAACCCTTCATGGACTCATGACGATTTTCCGTACCTATCTTGATGACAATACCGTTTTCTTGGTCGGAATGTAGCAGATTCTTAATCGTTTCTTCTTCCTCAAAGAGTTCAAAAAGCGCTTTTACCCTCTCTATCTGCTTAAATTCCGGCTGATCAAGAATATTCAAAGTGCCCTTGAGAAAGACCTTTTGCTCATGCTCATAATCAAGAGACTGTTCAATCACCTCAATAATCTGCTTCAACGTCTCTCGCTGCCTATCAAGGTCACGGTATACCGCCTGGATAATCCCCGGATGCCACTGTTCCAGGGTTAAGCCTTGAAGATGCCCGTTGAGAATAGCAGAGATAGCCGCATAATCGCCTTCATTCAAATACCCCGGAACTTCCACTATTCGGTGCTCCACATGCCCGCTGTCCAGTACGATGATAACGACGGCTTTGCCTTCTTCGATAGGAAGCAATTTAATGTGCCTGAGGGTATTTTCTCCACAGAAAGGTGCCAGAATAAAGGCTGTATAGTTCGTTAACTGCGATAAAAGCTTACTCGTCAAGCTAATGAGCTCATCGGTTTCTCTGATACGATTTAACAAGGTCTGATAAATAATATCCCTGATTTCACCTTCAATAGGTTCTTTTTTCATCAAAAAGTCAACATAGTAACGGTAACCTAATTGTGAAGGAATCCTGCCTGCAGATGTATGAGGCTGTTCAAGATAGCCCATTTCTTCCAAATCGGACATTTCATTACGCACAGTCGCAGGGCTTACTCCCAAATTGTACTTGCGCGCTATTGTCCTCGACCCGACGGGATCTGCGGTAGCAATGTAGTCTAGGATGGTAGCCAAAAGAACACGTTGTTTTCTCTCATCCATTTTCATATCGCTCCACCTCTTGTTAGCACTCTCCTTCTTTGAGTGCTAAATCTATCCCTTTAAAAATACCACTTGCTCATTTTTTTGTCAACGTTTACTGCCAATTAAGGCAAAAATTCTATAAAAACTATACTCGCGAGAGGTATGGCCTTTTCAGAAAGGAATACGTGAGAGGTAGACTCCTCCAAAAGTCCCTTTGCTTTAAGTCTTTGGATTGTCTCACCAAAAATATCCTCAATTCTTTCCGTAAATCTCTCCGCAAAATCCTTCTTGCTTACCCCTTGCTTGAGCCTCAAGCCCATAAAGATCATCTCCGCCATCGCTGTCCTTGTGTCAATTATCTCCTCAGCTTCAACCGGCCTTTTGTCGGCAATAACCGCGTCACAATAGGCATGTATATCGCCATAATTTGTATAACGGTTCCCGTCCAAAAAGCCTGTAGCCCCAGAGCCCAGCCCTAGATACTCTTTATATTTCCAGTATTTCTTGTTATGAACACTTTCCCAGCCGGACTTGGCATAATTGCTGATTTCATAATGCCCGTATCCATTGGCAGCCAAATACCCTTGGGCCAGGCTATACATTTCGGCGGCAGTATCTTCGGCGAATTCGGCCAACAGCCCCTTTTGTAAAAGGTCATAGAAAGGAGTGTTTTCTTCGAGGCTCAACTGGTACAAGGAAATATGCTCCGGCCTAAGTTCCACGCCCTCCTTAAGGTTTGCAGCCCACTGCCGCAAATCCTGTCCGGGTAAGCCATACATCAAATCGATATTAATGTTGGCAAAGCCCTCCCTTCGGGCCTCATTGAAAGTATTATATACGTCCGAGACTTGATGTATGCGCCCCAAGGCCTTGAGTTCCCTCGAATCAAAACTCTGCACACCGAGGGAGAGACGATTACAACCACCTTCCCTTAACTTACGTAGCATGCCGCTATCCAAGGTCCCGGGATTGGCCTCGACCGTTATTTCAGCCTCTGGGGGGATTCCAAACAACTCCCGCAAAGAAGCGAGCAAAAGATACAACTGCCCACCCGTAAGACAGGTGGGCGTCCCTCCTCCAATATATAAACTGTCAAATGATTTCCCCGCTAAATACTCACTGCGGCTGTATTTTTCTCCTTCTTTCAGCAGCGCCTTTACATAGCGTTCCATCAAGGAATTACGCTGGCCCAACCCTCTTAGGACACAATTTTCCCGACCGATGGCATAAGAATGGAAGCTACAGTAATAGCATTTGGCCACACAAAAAGGAATATGCACATATAAAGCCATGGACATAGCCGCCTCACCTATTTCTCATCAAGACTTAAAACAGCCATAAAAGCCTCCTGGGGAATCTCAACACTCCCCACCATTTTCATCCTCTTTTTACCTTCCTTCTGTTTCTCCAACAATTTCCTTTTGCGGGTAATATCTCCGCCGTAACACTTATCCAAAACGCTTTTTCTCAGGGCCTTGATTGTTTCCCGGGCAATAACTTTATTGCCTATCGCAGCCTGGATGGGAATCTCGAACATATGCCGTGGTATCATTCTCCTGAGTTTTTCCACCAAAGCCCTGCCTCTCAGATAGGCCTTATCACTATGCACGATTAAGGAAAGGGCATCCACGTTTTCCCCGTTCACCAAAACATCTAATTTGCACAGCTTGGACTCCTTGTAACCACTGATCTCGTAGTCAAGGGAGGCATAACCCCGGGTACGCGACTTCAACTGATCGAAGAAGTCAAATACTATCTCGCTCAATGGCAGGTCATATTTAATCATCACCCTGCCGACAGAAAGGTACTCCATGTTGATGAACGTACCTCTTCTATCCTGAGCCAGTTCCATCACCGGTCCGATATAATCGCTGGGAACCATGATTGTAGCCTGAACATATGGTTCCGAAATCGTCTCCACCTGCTGCACCGGCGGCAGCTTGGTGGGGTTGTCTATCTGGATAATCTCGCCGTCTGTCTTTTTGACCCGGTAAACAACGCTGGGTGCCGTTGTTAATAACTCCAAATCGTACTCCCGCTCGAGACGTTCCTGAACTATTTCCATATGCAAAAGGCCTAAAAACCCACAACGGAAACCAAACCCAAGGGCCAACGATGTTTCCGGCTCGTAAAGCAGGGAAGCATCGTTAAGTCTCAGCTTTTCCAAAGCATCCCGCAGATTAGCATAATCACTTGTCTCTAAGGGGTAAAGGCCACAATAAACCATCGATGTAACCTTGCGATAACCGGGTAAAGCAGCCTTTGTGGGATTTTCTGCGGAGGTCACCGTATCCCCCACTTGGGTATCTTTAACATTTTTTATTCCTGCCGCCAAAAAGCCTACCGTCCCGGCAGGCAGTTCATCGATAATCTTCATAGCCGGAGTAAAAATGCCCACCTCTGCCACCTCAAAAGTACGACCGGTGGACATCATCTTGATGTAATCTCCCTTTTTGACCGTACCGTCAAAAATCCTGAGGTATGAAATGGCCCCTTTATACGGATCAAAATGGGAATCAAAAATCAGCGCCTTCAAAGGCTCTTTCTTGTCCCCCACAGGCGACGGCACCTTGGTGACAACGGACTCCAATATTTCGGCAATCCCCGTTCCCTCCTTGGCCGAGGCCAGAATGGCTTCACTGCAGTCCAGCCCGATAACTTCCTCCAGTTCCTGCTTAACCCTTTCCGGTTCAGCCCCGGGTAAATCTATCTTATTTATCACCGGAATTATCTCCAGGTCATGTTCCAAGGCCAGATAAACATTAGCCAAGGTTTGCGCCTCAATGCCCTGAGAAGCGTCAACCACAAGAATGGCCCCTTCGCAAGCCGCCAGGCTCCGTGAAACCTCGTAAGTAAAATCCACATGGCCCGGGGTATCGATAAGATTTAACAAGTACTCCTGTCCGTCTTGCGCCTGGTAGTTCATACGAACAGCCTGCAATTTTATGGTGATGCCACGTTCCCTCTCCAAATCCATCTTATCGAGGACCTGCTCGGTCATTTCCCGTTCCGTCAAGGCACCGGTATACTCCAGCAAGCGATCGGCCAGAGTAGACTTACCGTGGTCTATATGAGCTATTATACAAAAGTTGCGAATTCGTTTTTGGTCCATATTTCCTCCTTTAGCATGCAAACCATTATATCAACTCTAAATAGCAGCTGCAAGTTAAGCTCTTAATCGAGTCTCTTAATCAAGCCTTGCCTTGCGCTTGAACCTTTTTGAAAAAAGCGAAAAGGCCAATTGTCCTTCTTCCATTTTCATCAGGTACACCAGGGCAAAAAAGACCAAGGCACCTATGAAAACCCCCACATCTACCTGCAAAAATTGTCCCAGCTTTGTCCCGGTATCAACCACCTTTTCCATCCCAAGAGCGGAGTAGTAGGCAGCCATCCCCATCACAACGGAAATCCCCAAGGTTCGTACAAATGAGGCCAGCATCCTTCTCCCGTCAATAGACCCGATCCGCATCCTTAAAATAAGAAGCAGCATTACCATATTCAAAAGGCCGGCCAAGGAATAAGCCAACGCCAAACCTCCATGTCCCATCGGCTTAATAAGGACAAAATTCAAGATGATATTAACCACAATGGTTAAAATGCCTATTGTAACGGGCGTTTTCGTATCCTGCAAAGCATAAAAAACCCGAAGCAACAGTTGGATGGCAGAATAAGCAAACAACCCGAAACAATAAAAAAGCAGGGCATAGGCAGTGGCAGCCGTATCCTCAGCCGTAAACTGTCCCTGTTGAAACAACAATCTAACAATCGGTTCCCTCAACACGATCAAACCTACCGCCGACGGAAGGGTAATAAAAATAATGGTGCGCACGCCCATGGACATTGTTTTTTTAAAGTCCTCTTTTTCTTCACGGGCCGCATAGCCCGTCAAGGTTGGAAACATGGCGGCAGCGATGGCGATCGCAAAAATGCCGATGGGCAACTGCATTATCCTTTGTGCCGCTCTCAAGGCCGAGATCATCCCCTGGGGAAGCATTGACCCTAAATTCTGGTTGACAAATAGATTGAATTGGGTCACGGAAAGCCCAATTAAAACAGGCAAAATCAGCTTACCTATCTTTCTGACCCCGGGATGCGACAAATCGATGACCGGACTGTAGCGAAGCCCGATCTTGAGCAAAGCGGGGAACTGCATGGCAAAATAAAGAATCGAACCACCTACTACCCCGACCGCAAAACCTATAATACCAAAATCAGGACCAAAATAAGGCATCAGCAGAAGACCGACGATGATAATACCCAAGTTATACAAAACCGAACCGACAGCCGGAGCCAAAAAGTTTTGATAAGAATGAAGTATCCCCATAGATATACCGTTTAACGCCATAAAAAAGGTCTGAATAAACATAATCCTGGTCATCTTCACCGTCAGAGCGACATTCTCCGGACTAAAACCGGGAACGAGCATACGAATCAGAGACGGGGTAAAGATAAAGCCAAAGGTTATTCCCGTCAGCATCAGAATGATAATAACATTAAAAACCGTACTGGCAACGCGCCAAGCGTCTTTTTCTTTTTCCACAGCCAGGTAGCTTGAAAAAACAGGAATAAAGGCTGAGCTCAAAGCCCCACCTATTAATAAAGAATAGAGAAAATCCGGTATGGAAAAAGCAGCGTTATAGGCGTCGGTCAGATTGTTTTGTCCAAATTGGGCGTAAATAACCATATCCCGCACATAGCCTAAAACACGTGATAGAGTCATAGCAATCATTAGAATACCCGCTGCTTTGGCAACTTTTCTGCCTGCAGTCATTTATGGTCACACCTTTATTTGACAGGTCAAGATAATTCTAACGAAAGTACTCACTCTTGTCTATGTTTTTTATTCTGCCCAAGACACTTTTCAGCCTGTCAACCGTCTCCAGAAACTTATCTTTTCCCTGCTTTGTTTGCACCGTAAAGTTTAACCCCAATACCTTAACAGCCAATGTTTCGCTGTCGGCCGCATAATAAAAAAAATCGTCGTTGGCATACATGGTGTTTCTCTTCATAACATGATTTGTTCCATACAATCCGCCGAGTGTTAATATAAACACAAACAATAAAATCAAAGTGACCTGTTTTCGGTATGTTGTCATAGCAGTCTACCCCCCTTGATAATAAGCTAACCGTAAATCAGGGTTAGTAAACTACTTCTCTTTTAAGACCGCGGCAAAAACATCCGCCATCATCTCTGCCGAATTCAAGGCATCCTCCCGGGTATTTAAATCACTCCCAAACTCAAACAAGAGAGCCCGGGAATGAAATTGTTGATTGTATCGCCTATCCTTGCAGACCCGAATACACTTAATAAGTCCCGGATACATCTTGTTGGCATGCTTTTCGATCCTTTCGGCAAAGGCAAGGTTTTCCTTCCACCGCGGGTGCTCTTTCCCAATGACAATCATCACCTTGGCACAGCTCTTATCCCCTATTTTGACCAGCGTGTCGGACCGTAAAGCCAGGCCGGCATCCCGGTGGATATCTACCACCATTTGTATTGAAGGGTATTCTTCCAACATCCTTTTCACAGTCTGCATGGAATTTACATAAGATTTTGCCCAATCCGGGTAATCATGAATCACACTGCTGTACAAGGTTTTAATAGAGTGTTTTCTTTCCATAGCAGAACTTAAAGCCTGGGCCACGTCGGCCACGCCGCCATTTT
The DNA here is from genome assembly GCA_018432615.1 of Clostridia bacterium. GTDB lineage: Bacteria > Bacillota > Peptococcia > DRI-13 > SM3-B62 > SM3-B62. The sequence goes on along the minus strand of JAHDSQ010000003.1, from coordinate 27,670 downwards.
TCCCTTCTACGCGGGATGTGCCGTCACTTGGCTTATAGGTTTCCGCATTATGAGTATTGTAAACAAGGATCATCGGCTCTCCATTCAACTGGACAGGCGGAAAACCATCCTCCGGAAGAACAAGCCAATTCTCAATATCCTCTTCCTGTTCCGGCAGGAAAAAGTCTTCTTCTCCGCCTTCCTCCTCAATTGTCAGCGCGGTGCGAAAGACAGCTCCGGCTGCAAACTCCGCCGTACTCAGGTTCAACTCAGCTCCCAGAATAGCTCGGGGCTCACCGGTCCTGACCCCGGTTACTGCATAAACGAGACTTTCCAATCCAGAACCCTGATTTATGCCGGAACCGCTTCCGTCTATGGAACTCAATGGCAGAACCTGAAAAAATGCTGTCTTGAGCCTGTCTTCATCGTTGAGCATGTTTTTTGCAGACGCATAAACGCCTCCGGAATTTTTATATAACAACAATAAAAAGACCAGGAGCAAAGCACAGTAAAAAGCTTTTTTGATAAACCTCCGCGTCTTAGCCCGTCCCCCGGTGAATAAATATACCTTACTTTGTCGCCTAAAAAACATAATCTCCCGTCCTTTCTCTAATTTATATGAACGGGAGAAAAGCAATATAACTTAGCAGTCTACTATCTTATTTCCGTCGGCACCACAGCATCGATCACCCCTATTACCAACGAGGCCAGCAACGCCCCAATCACGGAAACCTTTATGCTGCCCGGCACTATAAATTGGGCCAAGTATATTACTACTGCTGCCGCCAAAAAGCCTGCAAGACCCCTGGCTTGAGGTGTAGCCTTTTTGCCCAAAAGCGCTTGCGCGACATAGCCTAAGATGGCAATGATAATTGCGGCTACTAACGCCCCCCCAAAGCCCGATACGGAAACTCCCGGTACAAGCCAACCAACAACCAGTAAGACAATGGCGGAAACCAAAAACCTAATCACAGTCCTTAACAAATTTTTTCTCTCCTTTACTAATCCGGCTTTCTTTGCTTATGATAGTCTTATCTTAAATATTTTATTCTACAAATTTTTTTCTTGACACCAATATTCTCTTGCCTTTTATTCATAAGAATGATATTATTTAGTTCGTGAAAATTTATCATATCTAGTTTTTTTTACATAGAAGGAGGTGGATTATTGGTATGGCAAACATCAAATCAGCTTTAAAAAGAGCGCAGATAGCCCGCATTCGCACTACAAAGAATGCTGCATATAAATCGATGGTGAAGACTTCGATCCGCCGTTTTGAGACCTCCCTGCAGGGTGAAGACCCTGAAAGCGCGAAAGTAAACCTGCAAAAGACTTTAAAGATTATCGACAAGCTCGCCAGCAGAGGAATTATTCACAAGAACACTGCTGCCCGCAAAAAATCACGTTTGTCGAAAAAACTGAATTCAATAGCCAGTTAATCGGGTAGGAGGCCACCCATTATTTGAGTGGCCGACCTCCCACACCACCGTGCCTACCGTTCGGTACACGGCGGTTCCTCAGTTTACACAGTAACTTGTCGATAATATTCTGAAAAGAATAGGAATCCAAATCCTTTTATTACGTCGTTAGTTAGTGATTTGGATAGGATTGGGCTATTGGATGTTCTCCAGTAGCTCTTTCTTGTATTTGCGTATTCCCATGCTTTCTGCTCATGGATTCCCAGCGATTTAAGCATTTTCAGCTTTGTCCTCACTCGTTTCCACTGCTTCCAGTAAATCATGCGGATTCGTCTTCTCATCCATTCATCAGTTTGCAATAGCAACGTCTTCATGTCTGCTAACTTGAAGTAATTTATCCACCCCATGATGTAGCGTCTAAGTTTTGTGATTCTGAGTTCGTTTCCCATTCCGTTGCTTCTGGAGGTGAATTCTTTAACCTTGCCGCGCATCTTCCTCACCGATTTTGGATGTATTCTGATTCTCGTTTTGCCTTTCATTTGGTAAAACGAGAATCCAAGAAATTTCACCTTTCCTACGTAGTCGACCACTGTTTTCTCCCGATTCACTTTAAGAAATAGTTTCTTCTCGATGAAGGGTAAGATGTTGCTTAGTGTACGTTCAGCGCTTCTTCTACTCTTGCAGAAGATCATCATATCGTCCGCGTACCGGACAAATCTGTGACCCCTTCTTTCAAGTTCCTTGTCCAGTTCATTCAACATGATGTTACTAAGAATTGGACTTAATGGGCCTCCCTGAGGTACGCCGACTTCTGTTTCTTCAAAGCGTTTTCTGATCACTACTCCTGCTCTAAGGTATTTATGAACCAGCGATATGACTCTCCCATCTTTGATGGTTCTTGATAGTACTTCTACCAGTTTGCTTTGATTCACCGTATCGAAGTACTTTTCCAAATCCATATCTACCACATATTTGTATCCTTCATCTATGTTCGTTTGACATTTTCTGATGGCATCATGAGCGCTTCGTCCGGGTCTAAACCCGTAGCTATTGTCGGAGAACTGCTTCTCGAAGATCGGTGTGAACTGTTGGGCTATCGCTTGCTGCACCACTCGGTCTACTACTGTAGGGATTCCAAGATTTCTTTTCTTTCCGTCTTCCTTCGGTATTTCTACCCTTCTGACGGGATTAGGACGGTATTTTCCGTCCAAGATTGACTGCCTGAGTTGGCTTCCGTTTTCTTTGAGATATTGTAGAAGCTCATCCACTCCCATCCCATCAACTCCGTGAGAGCCTTTATTCGACTTGACCCTTTTGAACGCGTGATTCATGTTGTCTCTGTCTACTACTCCCTCAAGCAATCTCTCCTTCGACTGGTCTGCGTCGGTGATGTTGTTTTCAGTGATCCTCACAGAACTGTGCACTCCTCCATATCCTTTGTGTTCCGCACTATTCTTTTGGAGTGAGCTTTCCTTTTGATCTTCGTCTGTTGGAAGTTGGCTGCACTTCGCTTCTGTTTTGGTAACATTCATTAACTTTCACCTCCTAAGGTTCAACCCTTCCCCGATGACGTCGACTTCCTCGGGTACTATGGTCTCTGCTGACTTCTCATGATAAATCTTGTTTCAACCGTGCTTCATACACTGTGTTTCCGCACGTCCATGAGACCTCCCCGGGTAAGAACGCAGTCTTTCCTTCCATCTATCTGCCACATTTACACCGTAGGCTTCCGGATAGTTTAGGGCTTCAGTTTGTCTTGCAACCTTACCCAGCCTACATATGCCTTATGTGATTTCTGTTCGTCAGACCAGAAGTTTGCCTCCGGCTTCCTTCAGATTCCATCTCACGATGGACACCCTTGCCCTTGGCTATGTGCTTGGCACTATCAACCCGCACTCGGGACTTTCACCCGTTAGACTGCGCCCATGCCGGGCGCACAAGCGAAAGCTGTTGACCGTACGGTCAACAGCTTTTTTTCATTCTTGCACAGCTATCTTCTGTCTACGATGAAACCTTCAATTGCTACCGCGGCATTTATCCCACTTTTTAAATCCACATCTTTCTTTAAAAGCAACTCCATGATTTCCTCCAGTTCGGTAAAAGAGAAATTCTCTGCCTGCCGCAATACCTTTCCGGTGACAAAGGGGTGCAAACCAAGCTCTGCTGTTATCTGTTTTTCGCTTAAACCCTTCATCTTTTGCTCTTTAGCCTGCAGAATCAGTCTGAACTGCCTGGTTATCATGAATAACACCTTTACCGCAGGCTCCCCGTTGTCCAAGATCCTTCTCAGCTCAAGCAAGGCTTTCTCGATTTTTTTTTGCCCAATATTGTCAACCAAGTTGAAAATATTGGACTCACTCGTTCTTGTCATAACCTGTTCGGCTGCAGTATAAGTTATTGTTCTCTCGTTTCCCATGAAAAGGGCTAGCTTTTCCAGTTCGTTTTTCAAAAAACGCAATCCATAACCCGAATTCAGTATTAAATGTTCCAATGCCTTTGGTTCCAAGCGTTTACCCAAAAGCTTAGCCTCTTGCTGAATCCAATCGCTGAGACTCTTTCCCTTTAACGAAGATATCTCGACCAGGGCGCCTGCCTTCTCTGCTAATTTAACAATTTTTCTTCTCTTGTCAATAGAGCCCTTCATCCAAAAAACAAGGCAAGTGGAAATAGACGGATTCTCCAGGTATTCGCACAGCAGCTTATCCTGTTTTCCTGCTTCCCTTTTCCCTGCCGCTAAAAACACCGGTTCCTTAACAACAACCAGCCTTTTCTCCGCACAAAGGGGAAAAGTTGCTGCCCGTTCCGCTATTTCTTCTGTTTCCACCTTGGAACCGTCTATTTCATCGTAATTAAAGGCTCCTATCCCGGAACCGACCAGTTTCTCTTGTAGAGCCTTCACCAGCATTTCCTGCAGGTATTCCTCTTCCCCATAGATAAGATAAACGGGTGCCAGCGTCCCACGGTCGATACTATTGATAATTGCCTGATACCGCACGTTTTTTTACCTCCGGATCAATTGTTGCTATTGTATTTCTTCTTCATCATTATAACAGATTAAGATGTTTTTTTCTTCACTCCAGCATAGTACGTACTACTATCCTTACACCATCGCTTTCCGTCATTACCGCACCTTTTTCTTTTGTGATATAGCAGGGTATCCCGGCTTGCGAAAAATATTCCGTCACCGCACTGTGAGGATGGTTATAATTATTGACACCTACGGAAATGACAACGGCCTCCGGTCTGACCGCCTGATAGAAATCTTCATTAAAAGAGGTAAGACCGCCGTGATGGGGTATCTTTAAAACGTCTGCCTCTACATCACAACCTGTGGAAAGCATCCTCTCTATAGCCTCATTCCCCACATCCCCCGTTAACAACCACTCCGTCTGCCGATAGATAAGCCGTAAAACAAGAGAATGCTCATTGCCTTTGGATTTATCGCAAGCGTCCGGATGCAACACCTCCGCAAAAACCTCCTCATCTAAGACAATTTTCCCTCCTGCCGTCAGTTCGACGATTGGAATTTTCTTTTCCTGACAAAGGGCCAAGATTTCTCCCTCCATTTCGTTATTATCCTCTGCCGGCGGCATTAAAAACTTCCCTACCTGAAAATACGGCAATATTTCCAATAACCCCTCGCTGTGGTCATAGTCATTGTGGGTCATCAGCATGGCATCAATCCTTCCAACCCCTTTAGACAGCAAAAAGGGCCGGACTACGTTAAGCCCTACGGAATAATCGGAAGAGGGCGTGCCTCCGCCGTCAACCAGCATCGTACGTCCTGAAGGTGTTCTGATAAAAATGCTATCCCCCTGTCCTACATCCAGGAATATCACCTCCATTTTGCCGTAAAACGGCCAAAATACGAAGGCAACAAGCAAAAAAGCTAATAAGTAAGAGGTTAATCTTAACCTGGGCGATTGTTTTCTCCACCAAGGCCAAAGACGTGAAATATGGGGGAGCACCAGAAGCAAAGAATAGTACATCAATATGAAAATCAGAGAAGGAGAAATAACAACCAGGCTTACCCCTTCCCATTTGGCACACCATAGTACAAACCTGCTGAAAACATATATCAAGGCTCCTGCCGCAAGAAATACCGGTTCGGCTAGAACAGAAAAAGTCCAGGTCAGTATTGAGGCGATAAAACCGAGAACAATAACAAGCCCGCTGATTACCACGGCTATAGCATTGAGAAAAGGGGCAATCAGCGAAAGCATATTGTAATGATAGGCTATCAAAGGCAGTGTTGCCAAATACGCCGCCAAGGGTACGGAAAGCTTTTTACCGATATTCAGACTTTTAACCCAGGGCGTTAAATAAACAATACCTATGGTGGCGGCAAAGGACAGCTGGAAACCGGATAAAAACAACTCCCCCGGATTGGCTAATAAAATCACCAGTGCCGCCACGGCCAAACCGGTATAAATATCCGGCTTCCTTCCGACCGCGAGAGCCAAGAGCCCCACAAAAGCCGTCAAAGAGGCCCGCACGATCGAAGCCGACCAACCTATCATAAAGTAGAAAAAAAGCAAAACGGCACTTCCCCAGATAAGGCGAACAATCCTGTTAGTCGTAAAACCTAAAAGAAAAAACCAGACCAACCCTAAAACAAAAGCTACATTAAAGCCGGAAACAGCAAACAGATGCAGTACCCCCGCCCGTCGATAGCCTTCCCATTCCTCCTTTGACATGCCTCCAACGTCGCCAAAAAGCAAGGCCAGCATGAGATTTCTTTCCTCCGGCGGCAAAAGGGTAGAAAGATAAGATTCCACCTTCTCCCTGCCGGCAGCCGCAAATCTTCTCATACCCCCACTCTGTTCCAGCACCGTACATTCCTCTGCAGCGCATTTCGCCTCATAGAATATTCCCTTTTTGATGAGATAGCCATAATAATCGAATTCACTGGGATTCCTTTTGCCCTCCGGTTTAAGCAGCTTTCCCGCAAAAACTATTCTTGTGCCAAAAACAGGCTTAAAACCCTCAGCAGGTGATACCTTAAGCTTTAGTTTCCCATAAACCGGCAGTTCTCGCCCGTCGGCAAAAATCCTTTCCGTCTTTAAAGTAAATGTAGTATAGTACTCCCCCCTTCGAGGATAGGAAACAACAATACCTTCTCCTCGGATAAAGCCTTCCAAATAATCATCATAATATCCCGCCGGCAGCAAACTCAAGGAGCACCAAAGGGCTCCCAGCAAAACCAAAAACACCGGCAAAGCCACACTATTCAGCCTGCCGCAACACAGAAGCAAAAACGCATTAACAAGCGCAGCCCCACAAGCCAAATACAACCACCACTTTGTCCCCAGACTTGTAATATTTCCAACAGCAATTCCGAAGATAAAAAAGCTAACGATCATGACTAAATACCGCTTCGGCCTCATCCCGTCCTACTCCGCAGCAATCCTGTTCCGTATTTCCTCCAACGTGGCTGGTCCTATACCTTTGACATTCAGCAGGTCCTCCACACTCCTGAAATCGCCGTTGCTTTTCCTATAATCAATAATCCTTTGAGCCAGCGCCGGTCCTATTCCGGACAACTTCTGTAATTCAGAGCTCCCCGCCGTATTAATATTGATTTCCCCTGCTTCTGCCGCTATCCGAGCATAACCCCCGTCACTTTTCTCCCTTTCCCCTTGTCCCGCCACATATATCTGCTTACCATCCGCCAGCACCATGGCCAGATTCAACAGGCTTAAATCAGCTTTCTCTGTCGGCTCCGCCAACTCTACCGCATCATTGACCCTACTGCCCTTTTCTAAAGTATAAACGCCGGGATTGACAACCTCTCCTGCCACGTGGACCGTAACGGTCTCTGGCTCTTCCTCTCTCTGTATTCCTGCCTCCTTCTCTTCTCCTTCAGTAATATCTCCCTGTACCTTAACAGTCGTCTCAATACGAATATCATCCAGCCTCATCTGATGATATTTTACGCCACCAAAAAAAAGCAGCACGCCCAACACCGCCACCACGATGATTTGCGCCCTGTGAGAAAGTTTATTCAGCATAACCCACCCCGCTAAGAATATGTAATATTTTTCATATTTCGTCATAATTTCTCTTTTTCCTGCTTAGCGTTGTGATTTTTTGTAAAAACTATTAATTTTTGGCCAAAGCGGCTGCCACAGCCGCACCTATTCCTGAACCGTCTTTGACCAGCCTCATCCGCGCCGGTATCCCGTTATGCCCCGCTAATTCTTGCAGACATGACTCAAGTACGTCGGCATAGGCAGGTATCTTTTCAAAAAGCGAGCCGTCAAAAGCAATAGTACGCTCTGTACCACAGGAAAACCTTTGATGGCATATTACCCCATGATACGTAGCCGCGGCAAGTTTCGCGGATCGTTCAACCAGCAAACCGCAAATTTCCCGCAGCAATCTGCGTTCCTCTAAACCAGTATCGATAAGAGAAAAATCCTTTTGCAAAACCTCATCAATCACATTTAAACCACGGGAACCGTCCCCCAGGATCCTGCAGATATGTTTTGCGGTAAAAATATCCTTTGCGACGAAAGCCTCACCCCAATTGCCTCCAAATATCAACCCCTCTTTGTTAAAAGAGTTCAGCACGATCCTCACCAATTCCCCGAGATATCTGCCGCTCACCATCTTCTCCAGAAGCTGTCTTCCCGGATTTTCAGAATTCTCATCCAGGATGCGGTCGTACCTGGAACCTTTGAGCTTATCGAAATTACCCGCTTCAATGTTAATGATAACCGGACGATCACACCAACGCTTATTTTTCTCCAGATAACTGGTATTGTGACCGGTCCCCAGAATACTAGCGATATCACAGCTCTTATCCTGATAGGCCGCCGCCAACAGTGTTCCTACCGTATCATTGAGTATAGCCTCAAGCTGAACATTGTTGATACCATTCCGCCGTAAAGCGTTTTGCAGTAATTCCCCCACGTCCCGGCCTACAACATCCCTTGTGCTGAATTCCTTTGTCCAGCGTAGCAAAACGGTTTTACCGGTATCCATCAGACAACAAGGAAAAGAAAAGGTATAACCCAAGCGGTATAAAGTCTTTTCCATCGCTATTAAGCCGATTTTTTCGGCAATAAAGTCAAACAATTGCTCACCGTCAGCCTCACCGCAGGTCAAATCATAGTCCGCCTTCTTATCCTTAAGCGGAAATGACAGCCTCTGCTTCTCCCTATATACCCCCTGCCCTCTCAATTCCACCAGAAGAACCCGCACATTTGTTCCTCCAAAGTCTAAAGCGAGGTAATCACCTCGCTCATCTCCCGTCGGACTCCCTAAATGGGAGGACAGCATCCGTAAGGAACCGGGACGCCCTTCCAGTCCCAGTTCCATCTCCCGCTGAAAAGAAGCGGCAATCCTCTTCATTTCTTCAAGGTCGACTTCCAACTCACTTTTCAGATCTTGGAACCTCCCATATCCCACAGTCAAATCTTTACACTCCCGCTAAACCATTTAATTACCTATATTATACCCGCACTGCGGTAAGATACTAAACAACGATATTAACAAGTTTATCCGGCACACAAATAACCTTTTTGATTTTTTTACCCGCCACGGCAGCCTGGGCCTTTTCCAGGGACAAGGCTACCTTTTCCAGTTCCTGACGGCTGAGATTTGCCGGTACCTTTACTCTGTCACGAACCTTTCCGTTAATCTGCAAAACGATTTCCACCTCATCCGCCGCCAGGGCTTCCTCATCATATTTCGGCCACAACAGGAGATGAACGCTTCCCTGATGATTTGTTGCTTCCCACATTTCTTCGGCAAAATGCGGTGCAAACGGAGCCAGCAGAACGATCAAAGTCTCAACGGCCTCCTTGACAAGGGAAATGTTCTGTTCTTCCTTTTCCCGGTAATGGTACAAACCATTGACCAGCTCCATGATCGCACTGATAGCGGTGTTGAAATTAAAACGCTGTTCAATATCATCCGTGACTCTTTTTATCGTTGTATGAACAAGGCGACGCAGTTCTTTATCTTCACCGGCAAGAGTCTCATATCCCTGTTGTCCGGGATTTTTTAGTTCTTCCCCATAGCTGTAAACGAGACGCCAAACCCTGTTCAAGAAGCGGTAGCATCCCTCCACTCCCTGGTCGCTCCACTCCAAGTCACGCTCCGGCGGAGCGGCAAAAAGAATAAAGAGTCTGGCAGTATCGGCCCCGTATTTTTTGATGATTTCCTCGGGGCTGACAACATTTCCCTTGGATTTTGACATTTTAGTACCATCCTTCAAAACCATGCCTTGAGTCAAGAGGTTTTGGAATGGTTCGCGTTTGTCAACCAAACCGAAATCAGACAAGGCCTTCATAAAGAAACGAGCATACATCAGGTGTAAAATAGCGTGCTCTACACCACCGATATATTGATCAACATTCATCCAATAGTTTACCGGGCCTTTACCGAAAGCCTCCTTATCGTTCTTAGGATCCGTGTAGCGCAAGAAATACCAGGAGGAACAAACAAAAGTATCCATCGTATCGGTTTCCCGGCGAGCCGGGCCTTTGCATTTAGGACAAGTGGTATGCAAAAAGTCGGGGATATGGTTCAGGGGTGATTCCCCCGTCGGCTGAAATTCCACATCAAGGGGTAACCTGATTGGCAGCTCCTCTTCCGGAACAGGCACCGCTCCGCATTTTTCACAGTAAACGATAGGAATAGGCGCCCCCCAATAACGCTGCCTTGAGATAAGCCAATCCCTCAAACGATAAGTAATTCTCGGTCCACCGCTGCCTATTTTTGCAAGGTAGTCCGCTACTTTCTTTATTCCTTCCTTATTTGGAGTTCCGTCAAAAGGCCCTGAATTGACCATTACCCCTTCCTCAGTATAGGCGTCAGTCATTTCTTCTACCTTTAACTCTTCGTTCTCGGGTTGAATTACTACACGAATGGGCAGGTCATACTTTTTGGCGAAAGCAAAGTCCCTTTCGTCATGGGCCGGCACACCCATGACCGCACCCGTTCCGTATTCATACAGAACATAATTTGCTACCCAGATGGGTACCCTTTCCTGATTGAGGGGATTTATCACATAGGCTCCTGTGAAAATACCTTCCTTCTCCGTTTCCGTCGAGGTGCGGTCTATATCCGACATCTGCTGTACCTTTTTAATAAATTCCCTCACCGCGCCTTCATATTCGGTTCCGGCAATAAGTTCCTCCACCATGGGATGCTCAGGAGCCAATACCATATAGGTCACACCATACACCGTGTCCGGCCTGGTAGTGAAAACAGGCATCTTTTTTTGGGTCTTTTCAACGGTAAAGATGATTTCCGCTCCCTCGCTACGTCCAATCCAGTTTTTCTGCATGATCTTGACCTTCTCAGGCCAACCGGGTATCTCTTCGAGACTGTCTAAAAGTTCCTGGGCGTAATCGGTAATCTTAAAAAACCACTGCTCAAGGGCTTTTTTATCAACGGCCGTACCGCACCGTTCACACGCACCTTCGACTACCTGTTCATTGGCTAAAACAGTGGCGCAACTGGGACACCAATTGACGTGCGACTTTTTCTTATAGGCGAGGCCGTTATGATATAACTGCAGGAACAACCACTGGGTCCATTTATAATAATCGGGCAGACAAGTGGCTACCTCCCGTTCCCAGTCATAGCTGATACCCATCGACTGCAACTGACTGCGCATATTATCTATATTCGATAATGTCCATTCAGAGGGCGGGATCTTGTTTTTAATAGCCGCGTTCTCCGCCGGAAGGCCAAAGGCATCCCAGCCCATGGGGTGGAGAACATTAAAACCCCTCATCGTTTTGAAGCGGGCCACAACATCACCGATGGAATAATTTCTGACATGACCCATATGCAGGTTTCCGGAGGGATAGGGAAACATCTCCAAGCAGTAATATTTCTCCTTGTCAGGTTCTTCTTTTACCCTGTACAAGCCTTCCTCTTTCCATTTATCCTGCCACTTCTTTTCGATCTCCTCAAAACAATACCGTTCCTTCAATCTCTTCATCCTCCTAGTAAATATTAAGAAACAATAAAAAAAATGCTCTCATCCTCTAAGGGACGAGAGCCTACTCGCGGTACCACCCTAATTGACGGTTACAACAAACCTTGCCAAACCGTCCACCTTTCAAGACGATAACGGGCCCACCCGGCAGGACAAGCTTTTGCCCTGCAACTCAAGGATGAGTTCGACTGCCTGTATTCGCTGCCTCGCACCTGCCGGCAACTCTCTGTAAGATACTTTGCAGCCTACTATTTCCTCTCACAGCCATTTTTATATATAGCCGCTGACAAATCCGATTATATATAAAATATGACCGTAAGTCAATTGCGTCTCCCCCGAGTCTATCTCTTCCATAACGAGGCCATGGCAGGTCCGCCGCCTACACACAACGAAGCCCCTCCCATGTTCAGATTAAGTCTTTCCATTTCATAATATAAGGTAACTATAATCCTTAAGCCTGTACATCCCACGGGATGACCCAATGCTATCCCCGAACCGTTATGGTTGATCTTTTTCATGTCTATTTCATAACCGTACTCCTCTTTCAGTTTTCGCCCTACCCCTAACCACTGAGCAGCAAAAGCTTCATTTATTTCCCAATACTCCACATCCTCATACTTTAGACCAGCCCTCTCCAAACACTTTGGAATTGCTTCGGCCGGTCCCAGCCCCATATACTTTGGATCTACACCTGCAGTACAAATCTCGATCAATTTCATAAGGGGCTTTATCCCCAACTCTTTTGCTTTATCCTCAGACATCACAACAACCGCAGCCGCACCATCATTTATACCTGAAGCGTTGGCGGCTGTTACTACCCCATCCTTTTTAAAGGCAGGACGCAATTTACCCATAGATTCCTTGTCCGCTCCCCTTATCGGGTGTTCGTCGGTATCGAATATATCTGTTCCTTTTCTGGAGGCTATTTCGACAGGTACGATCTCTCTTTTAAATCTGCCTTCTTCGATGGCCTTCACCGCTCTGTTGTGGCTTATCAAGGCCAGTTCATCACATTCTTCTCTTGTTATGGAATACCTTTCAGCGACGTTCTCAGCCGTCAAGCCCATATGACCCGGCACTAATTCATCATGGAGTCCGTCACATATCATGGAATCCTCTATCGTACCGTCACCCATTCGGTAACCCATACGGGCCTTCGATAACAGATAGGGTGCATTCGTCATGCTTTCTACTCCAATTACCAGACCGATATCGGTTTTACCCAGCATAATATTCTGACAAGCGATTTCTAAAGCCCGCATACCGGATGCGCAATTCTGGTTCACACTGACCGCACCGCTTCTATGCGGCAACCCTATCCTCATTCCAACCTGCCTGGCGGGAAGTGAGCCTTGCATGGCAGTGTATAACTGACCCATAACAACTTCATCGACCATCTCCGGCTTGATCCCAGCTCTGTTTATTGCTTCCTTACCGGCGGTAATAGCTAATTCACGTGCTTGCACATCTTTTAAACCACCCATAAATTTTCCAATGGCAGTACGACACGCTCCCACCAGAACTACTTCTTTGTTGTTCACTTCCATCCCCCCTTGTATCATCAATAGACATGCTTTTTGATCATACTTGGATTTATACGTATTTCAATATTTTTAAAAGATTAATTAATTTATCGTCACGCCATTCAGCAATTTCTTGCATGTCTCTATCACCCATTTCCTCTTTCAGCCCCTCCTTGAGAGCTTCTTTGGAACCTTCAGGAAATTCATTCCATGTTGCCATGTCTTTCCACCATGATTCAAAAGCCGGTTTGAATTGGCCAAAGAATGCTTCAATTCCGCCGGGTCCGCCACCCAAATTGAAAATCATATTTGGACCCATTAAAGCCCAACGAAGTCCTGGGCCGAAAGCAACCGCCGCATCCACATCTTTTACGGAGCATACACCATTCATGACAAGATCAATACTCTCACGCCAAAGTGCCGCTTGGATCCTATTTGCCACATGGCCCGGAACTTCTTTATTAATAATGATTGGAACTTTCCCTATTTCTTTATAAAAGTCATAGGCACATTGGACCGCATCTTCATCTGCGTTCCCCTTGATAATTTCCACCAAAGGAATGATATGAGGCGGATTAAAAGGATGCCCGACAACTAATCTGCCGGGGTAACGGGAATATTCCTGAAGTTTGGATGCCAACAATCCGGAACTGCTACTGGAAAGGACAATGTCATTTCTGGCACTTGAGTCAATTTCTTCAATGACCCCTTTTTTAATTTCATATTTCTCCAGGGTTGATTCCTGAATAAAATCCACATCTTTTACGGCTTCGGCAATACTGGTGGTAGAGGTTAGATTATTTTGCAAAGAAGCAATCGATTCCATCGGGATGATGCCCTTTTCTGCCATGCTCTTTAAAAATCCCAATATCCTTTTTTCGGAATTCCCAATCAGTTCTCCGTTGACATCCTGGATCGTAACATTTAACCCCTTGACAAGAAAGTATGCAGCCCAACTTGAACCAATTGTTCCTGCCCCTATACAGGCTACCTTGCGGATTTCTTTTGCTTTCATTTTTCTACCTCCTTTAAAATTTTATTGCTTTTTATCTTCTACCGGATGCCACAACTGCAAATTCAAGCCTTATTCGGCGTGAGTCTCCTGCTTTTTAAGCAGGAGACTCATTTAAGTCTGTCAATTTAGATTTCGCCGTTAACTATCATTTCTGCAACCCAACGTGCGGCACTTCCTACAACCTCAGGACATTTATCCTCATGTCCTCCCGCCTTTTCAAACTCAGCAAACTGAACCGGATCGGTCAGGTCAAAAGATTTCCCGAATTTGCTTTTTTGAATACCGCCGCATATATTGCTTCCATACTTTTCTTCAAACTTTCGCATTATTTTTAACGAAAGCTCATAACATTCATGGTTTCGGCCTTTATGAAAATCTTTCCGTTCTCTTCCTTTCAACATACCAACGGTCAATATAGCAGCCGTCATAGCCCCGCAACTTCCTTTAGCACTTAGACCGATACCTGCACCCAGACCATAAACTGCCTTAAAGATGTTGTCGTCAAGAATCCCAAAGGTATCCTGAATAGCCGCAACAGCACACTGTGGACAATTTCCATACTTTTGTTCGTATTCATAACCTAAGGAATAAGCTTTCTCAATCAGCTCTTTTTTCTGCTCGTCAGACAGCTTTTGAAATTTTTCCATTACAAGGCCTACCTCCTTCGTTTAAAATCCGGTATTATCTTTGCCCTTTAATCCCATCTCATCTCTTACCTCATCTGGCGAAGCAGATTCAAAGCCCATTCTTTCCGCAATCTCCTTAATTCTTGTAACCTGTTCTCCGCTCGATTTAGCTAAGACCCCAGGGCCTAAATAGAGATTATCCTCCAAACCCACACGCACATTGCCTCCCATAGCCAAGGCAGTGGCAGTGAGAGGGAACTGATATCGCCCTGCAGCGGCACACGACCAGAAAAAATCACCTATTTGTTCTTTAGCATATTTCACCATGTAGCTCAGGTGTTCAACAGTAGCCGGCAATCCGCCCAGGATACCTAAAACAAATTGAATATAAGGAGGTTTCTTCAATACTCCCTTGTTCAAGAAGTACGCGATGTTATTAATCATGGCAACATCATAAACCTCCAGTTCCGGCCTGGTTTGATATTCATTCATTGTGGTGCAATAATTCTCAAAGGTATAAAAGGTATTCGGAAAAATCATATCGTAAGTACCTTCAAGATAAGGAATCTCCCAATCATGTTTGGCTCCGTTTTTCTGTACGGTACTGGCCATTGGCGATAAAACGAAATTGATCGAACCTGCATTCAAGGAAGCCAACTCCGGTTTTAAGGCAGGAATCGGTGCTAATCTGTCTGCCAGACTCATCCCTATCGCACCGCCGGTGGTCACGCAAATAATCACATTACACCTTTTTTTAATGCCTGACACAATCTTCTCCATTACTTTTACATCGGAAATAGGTTTGCCGGTTTTAGGGTCTCTTGCATGCACATGAACTACTGCCGCCCCCGCCTCATAAGCTTTTACCGCATCTTCAATTATTTCTTCCGGGGTTATCGGTAAATAAGGTGATAAAGACGGGGTGTGCACTGCACCAGTGACAGCTGCCGTTATCCAGATTTTTTTTGCCATTTTCATCTCCCTTTCTTTTTTTTTTTTTTACATTTCTACCAGAACCGCCGCTCCCTGTCCTCCTCCAATGCACAGAGTTGCAAGTCCCTTTTTGCTTTGACGTTTTTGCATTTCGTACAAAAGAGTAACAAGTATACGGGCACCGCTGGCTCCAATTGGGTGGCCTATTGCTATGGCACCGCCATTAAGGTTGACTTTTTCAAAATCAAATTCCAATTCCCGTGCAACAGCTAAAGATTGTGAAGCAAAGGCTTCATTTGCTTCAATCAAATCCAGATCCGCTATTTTCCAACCGGTTTTAGCCAAGACTTTACGAGTAGCTTCAACCGGACCCATCCCCATAATAGAGGGATCAACTCCTGCCGCAGCCCCATTCACGAATCTTGCTAGTGGTTCGATTCCCAGCTCTTTGGCCTTCTCTGCGCTAGTCAGTATTAAGGCAGCAGCCCCGTCGTTAATACCTGAAGCATTACCGGCGGTCACTGTTCCTTCTTTTTTAAAGGCCGGTCTCAGTTTAGCCAAAGACTCAGCTGTTACTCCGAATCTCACAAACTCGTCAGTCTTGAATTCCGTTGTTTCTTTTTTGACTTTTATTTCTACCGGCACGATTTCATCCGCAAACCGATTGCTTTTAATGGCTTGTTCTGCCTTTTGCTGACTTAAAGCGGCAAACGCGTCCTGATCTTCACGACTGATTTTGAAGCGTTCTGCGATATTTTCGGCGGTTATACCCATGTGATAATCGTTAAAGGCGCACCACAACCCATCTTTTATCATCTCATCCACCAGTACGCCATCACCCATTCTGTAACCGAAACGACCCTTTGTAACCAAGTGGGGCGCCAAGCTCATGTTTTCGGTGCCTCCTGCTACAACTACTTCGGCATCTCCTAGGGCTATAGCCTGAGCGGCCATCATCACTGATTTAAGACCGGAACCGCATACCTTGTTTACTGTAGTTGAAGGAACACTTACCGGAATCCCTGCCTTTATTGAGGACTGTCTGGCTACACTTTGTCCGAGCCCCGCCTGTAAAACACACCCCATTATGACTTCATCAACCATCTCAACTTCTATACCGGCACGTTTTACTGCCTCCTTTATAACAATGGCTCCTAAATCGGCGGCCGGAATATTGGCTAGAGAACCGCCATAACTACCGACAGCCGTCCTAACCGCACTGATTATAACAACTTCCTTCATGTTATTTCCCCCTTTTTTTGTGAACTGTCTTTTTTCCTTCTAATACATTGGTTTTAAATCAGGTGAAATGATCAGTTTTGCCTCTGTTTTAGACTGTATTTCTTCAACCGTTACTCCCGGTGCTATTTCCTTCAATACAATCCCTTCTTTTGTAACCTCCATGAAACCCATTTCTGTGACAATAATACTTACCTTTCCCACTGCTGTCAGCGGTAAAGTACATTCCTTCAGAATTTTGGGAGCACCTTTCTTTGTCGCATGCTCCATGGCTATGATCACTTTTCTTGCTCCTGTTACTAAATCCATAGCCCCTCCCATTCCTGGGACTATCTTTCCAGGAACCATCCAGTTAGCCAAATTACCCTTCTCGTCTACTTCTAAGGCTCCTAAAACAGTGGCGGCCAAATGTCCGCCCCTGATAATGCCAAAAGAAGCAGCGCTGTCAAAACAAGCCCCCCCCGGAAGGATTGTTACCAACTGACCTCCCGCATTTGTTACATCTTTGTCCTCACAGCCCTCTGCCGGACTTGCTCCTAACCCTGTGAAACCATTTTCGGACTGTAGAATAATGTTTTTATCTTCAGGAAGATAATTGCCGACGCCGGTAGGCATACCGATACCTAAGTTCACCACGTCTCCGTCGTTAAAGTATTTTGCAATCCTCCTACCTACTATTTCTCTCACATTTGACATCCATATCGCCTCCTACCCTTTAATAATGAAATTAACAAATATACCCGGCGTCATAACCTCATCGGGATCCAGTTCCCCTACTTCAACAATCTCTTCGGCTTCAACTATTACCAACTCAGCTGCCGTTGCCATTAAGGGATTAAAATTACGGGCGGAGCGACGATAAACCAGGTTTCCAAAAGTATCCGCTTTTGCAGCCTTAATCAGTGCAATGTCTGCTTTTAACGCTTCTTCAAGCAGGTATTCTTGTCCATTCAATACAATTTTTTGTTTTCCCTCTTCTACGACAGTACCTACCCCTGTTGGTGTCAACACCCCTCCCAGGCCCGCTCCGCCACAGCGGATTCTCTCAGCCAGGGTTCCTTGAGGTACAAGTTCACAATCTAATTCCCCTGCATTCATCTGCTTTCCCGTTTCAGGGTTTGTTCCGATATGCGATACAATCGTCTTCTTTACTTGCCTGTTTACGACCAGCTTCCCGACTCCAATCTCGGGAAATGCGGTGTCATTTGCAATAAATGTAATATCCTTAATACCTTTCTCAATGAGACCATCAACCAGACTCTCCGGTGTTCCTACATTCAAAAAGCCACCGATCATAAATACTTGGTTGTCTTTAAAAACCTCTAAAGCTTTTTCTCTGGTAATCACTTTTTGCATAGACATAGACCTCCTCCTTTTACAACTGCACACAAACAGCACCAACACCACAGCTTCACATCTTATTAACGTAGCAAAAACCATGCCATTATTAACCGTTTGTTTCTATCTGAATAAATAAAGTTTCTCTAATACACAGATAAAAGTGCCTTTTTATTTTTTACATGGCCATTCTCTTTACCTCAATAAAAAATAAACAGAAAAATGTGTCGTTTTTTCTCGACGTTATTGTTGGTTTTTCCTACACGAAATTTCTTTTAATCCGTAAATTCAAGGTTTTCTCCCCTGGCATAATACTTGCATCTTCAAATATGTTGTAAGCCACAAAAATCACACAACAGCTAAAACCAAATATAGAACAAATGAAAGGAGGTACAAGATTAGGCTCTGGTTATTTCTTTTTGTTTGAGTCACAAACAAATGGTCCCAGAGCATGTGCTGAAACGAAGTTTAAATATTTTAACAATTTATGTTATATTTTCAGCGCTCATTCAGCAGCAATATCCTCAGTCAATATATCAACTAGAATTAGTCAAACCATCAATTAAAAATTTAACGGAGGTATTAGCAAAATGAGAATCGTTGACTTAAGTGTAGCTATTGAACACAAACTGCCCGGCGACCCTGATTTTATGACACCTGAAATAAGGTATGCCAAACATGATGAGGGCGCAGAAACAATGAAGAAGTTTTACCCGGGATTAACCCCCAAGGATTTACCTGAAGGCGAGGGATGGCAGATAGAGTTCCTTTCTGTCACAACTCATAGCGGCACACACCTGGATGCCCCTATTCATTACCACTCTACTTCTATGGGAAAACCAGCTAAAGGCATCGACGAAGTTCCTCTTGAGTGGTGTTATTCCGACGGAGTAGTCTTGGATTTTAGCGACAAACCCGACGGTTATAATGTGACAGCAAAAGACATGGAAGATGCTTTTAATAAAATAAATTATAAACTCAAGCCCTCGGATATTGTTTTAGTTCGTTCCGGTGCTGCCCCCTATTACGGGAAGCAAGAGTATCTTGTCAGAGGTTGCGGCATGAGTAAAGAAGCCACTTTATGGCTGACCAAACAAGGTGTCAGAGTCGTAGGTACCGATGCCTGGAGTTGGGATCGTCCTTTACCCTTCCAAGCGAAAGACTTTGAGGCAACAGGAGATTCCAGCGTTGTTTGGGAAGGCCATTTTGCGGGTATAGAACAGGAGTATTGCCATATGGAAAAAATGGCCAACCTTGATAAATTACCCTCCTTTGGGTTCAAGGTTATCTGTTTCCCGGTCAAGATCAAAGCTGCCAGTGGCGGTTGGGTAAGAGCCGTGGCTATACTTCCTTAATAAAGAAATCAGGAGGTGATACAACATTTATTAAGTCTTGTCTATTGCTCTAATACTAATAATGAAAGGTGGTTTTTTAATGGGAGCTAATCAAATATTCCTGATATACTTCATTATCTTCGCAGGAGTTCTTATCTTTGCTGGCTATTACAGTAAGAAATGGATATCCGACACGTCCGACTTTATCCTAGCCGGTCGTGAAGTAAGCTTGATGCTTAACGTCTTTGGTGTAATGGCTATCGGTTTTGCCGGTACTGTCTTAGCCCTTTCACCAAGCCTGGCTGTAAGCTTCGGTTTTTGGGGTTCGTTAGCCTGGGGGTTAATTTATTCCATCGGTGGCTTGGCCTTTTATGGTCTGTTTTTCTCTGACTTTATCCGCAAATGCGGAGCGCAGACCTTGCCTGAATGGTTGGAAATGAGATTTTCATCAAAAGTTCGCCTGATTGTTACCGTAACGACTGTTTTGGGTCTTACCGGGATTATGGCCAATAACATCGTATCTATGGCTGCTATTATTACCGGTTACGTAGGTTGGCCCTTATGGGTTTCTATTAGCGGATGTTTCTTTGTTATCCTGATGTTCTCATTTTTCAGTGGTCTCTGGGCTGTTACACTTACAGACTTTATACAAATGCTCATCGGCTTTGTGGCTATTCCTTTACTCATCTTCAGCCTGGTTACCAAATTTGGCGGTTCCAGCTTCCTGCATTCATCCTGGCCGGGAGAAAACTTCTGGACTGCTGGTATTACGGGAGCTCAAATGCCGATTCTATCTTTAAAATATCCCAGTGTTCTTTCGATGATGTTGCTGTTTGCATGCTTTTTGGTATGGGGCAATAACTACTACTGGTTGAGAGTTGCCTCTTGCCGCAGTGAAAGGGTTGCAAAGCAATCATACTTCTGGACAGGGCTCGCTTTAGTCCCGATCGTCTTTCTACCCCTCACTCTGTTAGGTATTTATGCGGCATCTGCCTATCCGGATATGTTCGCACCCATCGGCAAAGTTTCAGCCGCAGGAGCTTATGGGGTCGTGCTTAAGATCCTACCTCCGGCCGTAGCCTCTTTTCTCTTGATAGGCGCATTGGCAGCTTCCATTTCTACGGCAGCTACAGCCCATATCGGCGCAACCTCCACGGCGGTCAGGGATATTTACCAACGTGTTTTCCGTCCCAACGCTTCCGCCAAAGAACTATTAATCCCTTCAAAAGTAATTCTTCTCCTTATAGGCGCCGTTACTTGGCTTCTCTGCTTCTACCCCGGCGGTCCCGTTTACCTCTTTGCCTTCGCTAATTCCTGGCTTGGACCTCCGTCGATCCTCGTTCTCTTAGGAATGACCTGGAGAAGGTTCAATGCCCCCGGAGCCCTTTGGGGTGCAATCTTCGGGATGATTACAATGGCTGTTTTAACGTTCTTAGAGTTATCCGGTTCTTTTGTTATCAGCAAATATATGCACGTTGGCGTTGCAGGTTTCATCGTAACTTTGGTGCTTTCTGTAATTATCTCCCTGTCAACGGCACCTAAATATTTTGGTGCTCCCTCTTGGGATAAAGAGCCAGGTGCAAACAATAGGGAAAATATTGAAACACAGCCAATTGATTTGAAAGTACTTGAAATGCTTCGTTATGGACACGATTCTATGTCAGAATTGACCGATGCTTTAAAAGTGGATTCCAGGTACAGTAACGAGTCCGTAGAAAGATTAGATAGAGGCGGATATATTAAGAGACATGCCCTCAGCGGAGCAAACTTCTACAGCTTTGAAATCACTCCTAAAGGATTGTCTCTATTGCCAAAACTCCCCGAAAAAGAAGCCACTATGGCTGCTGATTCCTTGAAACCTTTGTACGTAAAGGTTCTACAAATGGCCGCCAAGGACCCCGAAAAGCTTCCCGAATTCGCCAAAGAGGAAAACCTTGCCTCACTTGAAGTCGCCAGTATCATCTCACATATGGTTAAAAAAGGTTACATCCTTGAGAAAGGCCTTTGGAAGCGCGTATTGCAAGTAACGGATAAGGGTTACAGCATGATCAACAAATATGCCGATGCACTTTAAAACGGTATAAGCCACAATTTTGCATTCCGATATTTAGAGAAGTATAATGCCTTATTAAGGCATTATACTTCCCCTAAATAGAGGTTATGCGATAAAATAAACTAAAGGAGGTTTTATAATGAGTGTTTATGGAATGCCTGATGTCAAAGCAAAACAGAGGCCTGTTCTTCCCGACTGGCAACCACACCCTTATTCGGTAGTACCAATTCTGGTTATGAAATCAGAAGGAATTACCAAAGGTATTTTTACCTACATCCTTAATTACGACCAGACAATGACCATAGCTGGAGGATGCTTTTTTATTAAAGGTGTGGAAGGACACAACATCTTGGTAGACACGGGCCCAACAGTGGAAGACTTTGTTGCCCACGGTTATCCTTGTGAAGGCATAAAACCAATGCCAGAAGCTTTAAAAGATGCTACCGGGTTGACCCCAGCCGATATTGATGTGCTCATCCTCACTCAACTGCATCATGACCACTGTCCCTTGGCAGGTATGTTCAAGCACGCTAAAATCATTGTCCAACAGGATGAATGGAATGCCGTTCATAACAAACCTGCTTGTTATCGCTTCCTTTACAACCCTGAATACCTTGAAGGTTTAGAACCTACTTTTGTTGACGGTGATGTCTTCAACGTTTTCCCCGGTATTCACCTCCTTTACACTCCGGGCCATACTCCGGGTGGTCAGTCTGTTGTAGTTGACGCAGAGGAAGGCCGGGTCATTATTTGTGGCTTTTGTTGTGACGAGGACAATTTTAATCCTCCTGATGACCTCAAAGCAATATGGCCGGATGTTTTGGTCCCCGGATTGCATGTCAATAACGAAGATGCCTATGAAAGTGCTCTGAGGGTCAAAAAAGAGGCCGATTATATCATTACACTCCATGATCTTAAAACCTTTGAACGCGGCGTATGCCCCAGTTCAAAATGGCCAAAATATTAGTCTAGGGAAGGGAGATAAATATGGATAAAAGTTATTTGTGGAAATGGACCGTATGGATAGGTATCGCAAGTGGATTGTTTGCCTTTATATACAGCTATTTACCCGTTGCCAATCTCAATATTATGTTTATGGCCTTCATCGCATTGCCCATATTTTTCGGAGTAGGTGCTCCTCTTAATCTCTTCCCTAATTTCTTTTTCAGTGGCCTTTCCGGTGTTCTATGGGGATTATTTTATCTTTTCCTTATCAACAAAATGGTAGTGGCAGGCTTCGCTGCTCCAGTAGCCTTATTAGTTGTAGTGGCTGTCTGTACCTTCCTCTGCGTAGGACTACACATGATCGTCTTAGGCAGCACTTGGTTTGGAACTGTCCCCATGATTTTTGGTGGATTGGCCAGTACATTCGCCGATGGAGGTCAACATCCGATCGCTGTTTTTGGTACACTAGTAGGTGGTATGATTCTAGGAATAGCGATTTCCGAAGGTGGCAAATTAATACAGAAGGCTTCCGGAAATAGTAACTAAGAATTACTCAACACCCCTTTGGCTCGGTCTGCAAGAAACTTCTTCTTGTGGCCGAGCCTTTTAAAAAGAAAAAACCTCTGCAGATACATAAATGCTTGTACCTGCAGAGGTTTTCTTATTATAACAACAAGGGATACATTTTTAACCCTTTTTCTTTTCTAAGAAGGCTTTCATGCCCTCCTTCTGAGCCTTGTTAGCAAAGCAAAGGCCAAAGGCTCTGGCCTCATAATTACAACCAGAAGCTAAATCCATGTCAATTCCATTATGGATAGCGGATTTAGCCTGTCCGATTATTTCAGAGCTTTTGCCGGCAAGCTTTTCGGCTTTTTCCTTTACCTTGGCCATAAGTTCTTCGGGAGCATAAATCTGGTTAACCAGACCGACCCTATAAGCTTCTTCGGCCCCTATCATATCACCTGAAAATATTAATTCTTTCGCTCTGCCCATTCCAATCAAGCGAGGAAGCCTTTGTGTCCCGCCATATCCCGGTATAATCCCTAAATTTATTTCCGGCTGTCCAAATTTAGCCTTTGCACTGGCATAACGAATATCACAAGCCATGGCAAGTTCGCATCCGCCGCCTAAAGCAAACCCGTTAACAGCTGCAATAGTCACCTTTTTCATATTTTCAACCTTATAGAATAATGCTTGTCCCCGTTCAGATAAGGCCATCCCCTCTTCAGGTGTAAGCTCTGACATTTCCTTGATGTCCGCACCAGCCACAAATGCCTTTTCACCGGCACCGGTAATTATTACACTCTTTATTTCGGGATCGCAAGATACTTTCGTTATCAATTCGTCCAGCTCATTAATAACCTCTTCATTTAAAGCATTCAACGCTTGGGGCCGGTTGACGGTAATGATAGCAACCGCACCCTCCTTAACAAAATCCACGTTAGCCACTGATTATCCTCCCTTCAATTCATATTATTCTAATACGTGTAAAACCCTTTCCCGCTTTTACGTCCCAAATGTCCTGCTCTCACCATTTTGCGCATTAGAGGACACGGTCTATATTTACTATCACTGAATTCCTGATAAAGCACTTCCATTACCGCAAGGCAAACATCAATACCAATTAAATCCGCCAGAGCCAAGGGACCGATAGGATGATTAGAGCCGAACTTCATAGCATCATCAATATCTTCGGTACTGGCAACACCTTCCGCTAACAAATAAACAGCTTCATTGATCATCGGTATAAGGATACGGTTAACAACAAATCCTGGCGCTTCCGTAACTCTTACAGGGTTCTTGGATAAATCTTTGGCTAGCTGTACTAACTTTTCTGAAGTTTCTTCAGATGTGGCCGCGCCTTTTGTGATTTCTACCAATTTCATAACAGGCACTGGGTTGAAGAAGTGCATTCCAATGACCTTATCCGGCCTTTTTGTCACCGCTCCCATTTCGGTTATGCTTAGACTAGATGTGTTACTGGCTAAAATTGCCTCTTCTTGCACAATACTGTCCAATTCCATGAATAGTTTTTTCTTGATTTCCATATTTTCCGTAATAGCCTCTATTACCAAGTCAACATCCTTACCAGCAGCAATGTCGACCGTACCGCTAATTCTTCCTAAAGCCTCTTTGGCCTTTTCCTGATCGAGTTTCCCTTTACTCACCATTCTTTCTAAGTTCTTTTTGATTGCGTCAATACCCTTATTAACAAATTCCTCCTTCACATCGCGCAGTACCACATCATAGCCGGCTTGCACCAAAACTTGGGTTATACCGCCCCCCATTGTACCTGCTCCAACAACCATTACTTTTTTCATTTTCCTTCCTCCCTTGTACTTTTGCCAATTTTACTTTGTTTTTTCAATAATATCTTCAAACATGCTTAGATTTGATTTGTCAGGCACACTTTTCTCCGCTTCTGCTTTTTTAATTAAAAAAACCACTTTTTCATTGAAGGGAGTTGCTATACCGACTTTTTTCCCTCTTGATACCACTGAGCCATTAATAGCATCAATTTCTGTTTTTTTGCCCAACCTTAAATCAAAAAGCATGCTGGCGATCACTTTTTCATGAGGACCGAATACCCTTTCGTAAAGCGACATCTTACTAGGCAAATCTGCCTTGCCATTTTTTAATTCAAACCCTTCAAAGTCCTCACCCTGCATGGTTACCATGCGAATGCCTTGAGCATGAGCAACCTTTATGAGCTCATCCGCTATAAAAGCAGAACAAAATAGAGCCTTGCTGTCATTAAGTATTTCGCCATAATTATACCCCAATGCCGCAGACATTCCGCTAAAGGCAGCATTCATCAACAGTTTTGACCAACGCACACCCCTTAAGTTTTCAATTATCTTACACGATCCCGCTAAATCAAGTACCTTCTTAACTTCCTGAAGCCTTGGCGTTATTTCTCCGTTCAACTCTCCCAAGTCATATATTTGCCTGGACGGATGAGAAGTTAATAACGATACTCCAGGCCCCTGCAGACTGGCTCCCCAACCAACAGTAGCCCCGACCACCCTTTCCCTTCCTACATATTCCACCACAACCTCTTCCGGGAGTCCATTCTGAAGAGTACATACAACGCTGTTTTCGTGTAAATGAGGAAGGATTGCCGGTAGATATGAATCGTTATATGTTGCCTTTGCTACATATAGTACCAAATCAAACATACCTTCGATTTCATCAAGCAAGAACGCTTTGACAGGGATATTGTCTTCTATTGCTCCCTTTATCGTTGCTCCGTTTTGTTTTAACGCTTCCACATGCTCTTTATAACCGTCTACGAGTACTACATCTCCACCATTTTTTGTAATCATTCCACCTATGATCGTACCCAGTGAACCTGCTCCTAAAACAGCTGTTTTCATTTTTTACCTCCTTTTTTGCATAAATATTCTTATGTAATATATAAGCAATTATCATGCCAAAACAAAAAAGCCCGGCATAGCTTAAATTAGCCAAGCCGAGCTTGCTGTTTTGTAGGTATATGCCTACAACTACGCTCTATGTTTCAGGAAAATACTACATAACAATACTTACGATGAAATCATTATTGAACTTGTCTTATAGCTATAAAGTAATATTATATTTTTTTAGCTTGTCATACAAAATGCTACGGTCAATTTTTAAATATTGTGCTGCTAAACGCTTGTTACCATTAGTCTTGATCATGGCATTGATTATTGCTTCTTTCTCAGCCTCACTTCTTATATAATTGAGGGTTTGCACCTCTTTGTCCCCCTCATCAACTTGTTTATTAGGCCTATTCAATCTTTGGTAAAGGAAATCAAAATGTTCGACTTCTAAAGGACCCGATAAAACACAATTTGCTGCTCTTTCCAAAGCAAATTCTAATTCTCTGATGTTTCCGGGCCAATCATAAGATTTAAATAAGTTCAAGGCATCTTTTGATATTCCGGTAATGCTTATCCCAAGATTTCTATTAATCTTTGCAATAAAATAATTAGTGAGTTCTTCGATATCGCCTAACCTCTCACGTAAAGTCGGAAGGTTTATTTGTACAACATTTATCCTATAATACAAGTCCTCTCTGAATTCACCCTTCCTTACCAATTCAGCAAGATCAATATTACTTATACAGATTAAACGAACATCGATGTCTTTGGTTTTTGTTCCCCCTACTCTTTCTATCTCTTTTTCTTGAATCACACGCAATAGCTTGGCTTGCATATTAAGCGGCAATTGATTGATTTCATCTAATAATAGGGAACCACCTTCCGCTAATTCAAACTTTCCCGGTTTTCCACCTTTTTTAGCTCCTGTAAATGCACCTTCCTCATAACCAAATAATTCAGATTCCAATAATTCCTTTGGTATAGCAGCGCAATTTAAACGTATAAAAGGTTTGTATCGGCGTTTCCCTTCCTGATGAATGGCATGAGCAACCAACTCTTTTCCGGTCCCCGTCGCTCCGATAATTAAAACTGTGGATTTTGTTTGAGCCACCTTCTTGATCATGGCAGTAACCCTATTAATGCTTGGTGTATTTCCGATGATGTTTTTAAGTGAATATTTGGCTTCCTGCAGTTTACCTAGAATACAACGGTATTGATTAAGCTCATTGTTTAAATCATTGATTTGTTTAATAAAAACCTTTACTTCATCATTATTTGTAAAAGTGGTATGAGCAAATGCTCCGATAATCTTACCGTTCTTTTTAATGGGAAAACGATTGCAAACGACAGTTTCACCATTTTTCATTCTAAAAACCGAACCTATTTCTTCTTTGCCCGTTGTTAGTATAAGACTCATCCTTGTATTAGGTATAATATCGTCTACCGATTCACCTATAGCTTTTTCCAAACTAACCCCCAAAATATCTGCGTATTTGTTATTCAAGTGT
This sequence comes from Clostridia bacterium, assembly GCA_018432615.1. Lineage (GTDB taxonomy): Bacteria > Bacillota > Peptococcia > DRI-13 > SM3-B62 > SM3-B62. The sequence continues at coordinate 436 of JAHDSQ010000003.1, read as the reverse complement.
ATGATCCTTCCTTCTGCATCAACAACCACAAGACAGGAAAGGGTTTCAAAGATGGCATCAATCATTTCCTCTTTAGCCGAGTTTAATCTCAAGATTCACACCTCCCTAAAACATTCATATTGTATTATTTGTAATTTACTTCTATATCTGTTTTTTCTGATATATTATCCCCCAAAACTGATTATCATTTATATTGTATAAAAAATACAAACATCAGTCAACAACATAAAATGCTGTTTGTGTTTATCTTGTGATATTGTCACCCGGGTCTTTGACAGTTGAATAAAGAAAAAATACCCGTCTTTCGAAGCTAGCACCATAAATCTTTAGGAGCAAATTTAGTACAAAACTCGTGCAGAGCCCTTAAAATAGGGCTTTTTTTGATGTGAAAAAAGCTTGCAAAAATAATTTCTGAGTGATATAATAATGGTGTTAG
>JAHDSQ010000059.1 GCA_018432615.1 Clostridia bacterium | reverse complement strand
TGACTTAAACATGGAACTGGCTGAATGGGAAACTCAGAGAAATTTGATTCAAAAGGGTGTCGACTGGCAGTTCAAAACAGACGATGCTCGCATAAAATTGAAGCGACTATATCCACAGTTTAAGAGTTAACAATGTACTAGCCATAATATGACAAATAGGTTTATTGATTTCATTTGCCTTAGCCACAATTCTGGCAGTTAGCGAACTGTTTTGATCTTCATTTCCGTCCCAAAGAACTATCAATATATCGCTGTTTTCTGCAATAAAGTGTCCGGCCTTCAGATAGGCTGATTTTTTTGTCGGTGAGGGGGCCATTTCAATTATTTCTACGGCTCTTTGAGATAACAAGTATTTAAACTCTTGTCGCATTTCAGCTCCCGCACCGTCTATTCCGTAAACATCGGTAGAGCCAAACTGATTTATATATTCACTACGGGCAACCGGTAAAACGGCAATAAGACCAATTCCCTCTTGTCTTAGCAGGCGACGCATTAACATACGTTCCGCGCCTGGAGCCAGAGTGGAGAAAGCCGTAAGACGATAATCAGCGAACTGTTTTTCGACATAACTAACCACTTCATCAATTGCGCTTTCCAGTATTCCCATTTGCTCAGACGCAAGATTATTATGGCCGGCAATGCCGATCCTTAATATTTGACGAGGTCCCGTACAAGTCAACGAATTGAACTCATTGACGTTTACGTGCATCTTAATAATATTATCGGGAGGCAGACTTGATAACTCGAATTTCCGTTTATCGGCCAAGCTGCTCATTTTGATCAAATTCTCCATAGAACGTGCACCATGAGTATATTTAGTCACCCGCAGAAATGCCTCAAGCACCCCGTCCTCAATAGCGAATTCATTGTTTATGCAAATTTGTGGTGCATTTATCTTCAAATACTGCCTTAAGGCAAAAGCCCGACGAATCATATACAACCTGTCCTCAACTGTATTGGGGTTACCGTTGATCCCTCTAATATTTATATATGCTCGCAAACGACTTGTAAAATCAGGTTTCTTGACTGCCCGATCATCCTCATTATCACCCTTTTGAAATTCTTCAAAAGAATGCCTGGTCGCACCTGCAAAAACATGAATGCCACCTCCTAGAGGCCTTGATACTCCGCGATCGGTGTATTCTCCATCCTGCATAGGTGCCAAAAAATATCGCAGCCATCCCAAATTACGACCCTCACATGGATTATCAAATTCATCCCAAAACACTAAGGGCATTATTCCCTTTAAATTGAGATCCCGTATTTCGCTGAATGCAGCCCGCAGTTCATCGGGGGATTCAAATTGAGAAAGATTAAAGGTAAGTTGAGCCTCATCTTTTATTCCAAGTCCTTTGGCTATCTCCTTAACAACAAAGGACTTACCCGCTCCGGGAGGGCCAAACACAGCCACAGACAGGGGTTTTTCCGGATTTTTTAGTTTACAATAATCCTTCATCGCATTATTTACGTTGCGAACTCCCTCTATTTCTTGTCGATCGGCACTTGTCCAGTCGCCAAAAACTTCTACCGGCACATCCGGCAAGGCCAATAAAGGACCCTTGGTTATAATATTCTTAGCACATTCATTCACAGCTCTTTGAGTGTCATGGAAAGAATCCCGGTAGTTCTCGTTTCTTAGTAAGTTCTCTTCTAAAATAGTCCAACAATCCCTGCCGGCACCAATTTTTAATGTCTCATTATCTATAGCAAAAACACCGAGATCACTTATTTGCCTTTCTATTTCATCTTTTTTTGTTTTTGTTGCCTGTTTCATTTTTTGGAAAGCGGTCGCCAATTCTTTATTAGGAAACTGCAGATAGTTGTGTTGACCTTTTTTAACCGCTTTATACCCCTTGATATGAAGTAGACGTGCCAGTTTCATCCCTAAATAACCAGCTTTGACCCAGTCCATTTCCCCTGGATTTTCAATCCAGGAGGCAGCCAGAGTCCCTAAAATACAGGTATGATATCCCACCATTTGTCCAGGGAAACGAGCGGCAAAATCGCCTTCCTGACCGCTGCGATCAAATATCAGTGTGCTTTTCTCCTTTTCAATTAGAATAATGCCGCTAGCTCCAATAGTAACTATTATTTGTTTATACTTTAATCCTTCACCGGTGGAATTGAGAAACGGACAAGCTCTATTAAAAACAGCCGCCACCACTTCCTCTAAGATCCTTTCCCAGGATAAAGATATACCGATTTTCACCGAACAAGACCGCAAGTCACTTAAGGCGGTTACGATGGTTGTTTTTTCTGCCAATCCTAATTTCGCTATCCTATCAAGCAGCGGATTTGCCTTGTTCTCATTGTATTGACCCAGTTTTATGATAATATCACGAGGCTTCTTACCCTTATCCGCCAAAACCTCCGGCCATCCTTCTCGACATTCACGAAAACCAAGTCCGCTATCCTGAATAACTAATAAATCAGGTTGCCCTTTAAGTTGGGCAGAAGAATAGTCCCAGCAACCGGGCTCAAATTCATGCCATTTTTCCAAGCGAAATGACTGGTGGTTAAACCCCGGATTGGGAAACTTTCTCCAAACCGTCCATGAAGTTGTCACTTGGTTTTCTTTGGGGCGGTTGAGCAACTCTTCATCAAGCATCGTACCTTCAACGAGCGCTGTTTCAGAAGGAATCATTTCCTTTAGGAACTGCAAGACCATAGCTGAACCACCCGGCTTGGAACTCAGCCTGACTTTAAAATCTTCCTTCTGTTTTTTCCAATAGTACACGCCGCCTCTGACAATGATATCTTTGTCATGAATTCTAATCCAATCTACGGTAGGATCACCGCACATTTGTATGAGATATTTCATAGTTGCCACCTCATATAACGCAAATAACGCAAAGGCAAAATATCTGCATCATATATTTCCTTTTTTAATGTTTTAAATAGTTACTCCGTACCTTTTTATCTCATTAACTGGTTCTATGATTCCCACTGACCCAGTGACGAGACTCATTTCTGATTTTTATTTTTGACTTTGTTTTTTATAAAGTAATGGATGATATGCCGATTGCTGGTTTTCCGCTGCTGGATTTCAAACTCTTTTAATGAGGAAATAAGCGGAGTCAACTTTGAATGGCCATAGTTCCTCGTGTCAAAATCAGAATACCGCTTGTTAAGTCTCTTTCCGACTTCCCCTAAAAACGCCCAGCCGTCTTCATCGGAGCTCTCCGTTACGATTGTCTTAATAGCCTCTATCAGTTCTTTTTTACTGGCCATACCCTCTTTAGGGACCTCTTGCTTTTCCATCTTTTCTGTTCCTTCATATGATTCCGCAGGGGCCGCCGCTAAGACTTCAAGGTATTTAAACTTTTCACAGGAAGCTATAAATGGTTTGGGCGTTTTCTTTTCACCCATACCGATTACGTACATGCCGGCTTCTCTCAGGCGAGCACCAAGCTTCGTAAAATCACTATCACTGGAAACAATACAAAACCCATCTACATTATCGGAATAGAGAATATCCATTGCATCAATTATTAGGGCCGAATCTGTTGCATTCTTTCCTGTTGTATAGCTGTATTGCTGAATTGGAGTGATAGAGTAATCGAGCAGTACTCTTTTCCATGAGGCCATTTGAGGCTTGGTCCAATCCCCGTAAATTCGCTTGTAAGTGGGTACCCCATGGTTTAAAATCTCATCAAATATGTACTTTATATATTTATCCGAAACATTATCAGCATCGATTAAAACCGCAATCCTCTTGTCGTTTTCCATATATTCCTCCTCAATGTTCAAAACATGATTTGAACGATTCATTATTTGGCATTTATTAATGTGTTAATACCAGTATAGCTAATGTTTTCCTGGTTTACAACGCTTTCATCCATTAACCAATCGCCTAACCGATTACCCGCTGCCCTATCCCCTATCCTTTTATATATATCTTTTTATAGAAATGGCTATACGTCCTTTTCTTGTACGTCGTCCAACCTCTTCTAGCTTAATCTTTCCCATCCCCCTTAAGGCAATCACGTCTCCTTCCGAGATAAGTTTATCTGCCTTTAAACATACTAGATGATCAAGCATTACCCGCCCGGCTTTTATATGTGCAGAGGCTTTTTCCCGGCTAATCCTAAAACCTGCCGCTACTACATTATCCAAGCGCGAGGAAGCCACCGTCTCTTTCACCAGGACAAACTTTTCTTCAGGGATTTTCAGCTTTTTTGCGGTAATAACGGTTGCTTCAACTTTCACTCGTCCCACCGACTCAAAATTATTCAGTAAATACGGAAGTATCTCTTTTAACACTACTATGTCACAGCTTCCTTCCCCCACCAGAATATCCCCAACGGTTTCCCGCTGAATTCCGGCACCCATCAGACTGCCCAGGAAATCACGATGTGACAATGCTTTTTCCGACTTATACTCCGCCCTGATAAAAGCAAGAGGATAGTTATCCGTTTCTGCTTCTGTTTCTGCTTCTGTTTCTGCTTCTTTGACTTGTTCCGGCTCCAGATAATCCGGTAAGAAGGTCAGCACGGTACGGTTTGCGCCTTCATAGCCTCCAAAAAAGAAACACCGCGGATTTCCTATCTTCGCAATGACTTTTTCCACCAACGCCCGCTGGGACTCATTTAAAAACTTGGTGCTTTTTGCAATGTTTTTCTGCTCCGACTCCTCCAGCTTGTCCAAAACACGTGCCAGCAACAATCTTGTTTCTTCCTCTTGGGCATACTTTTTTATTATTTCCATCTTACTCATACTCATAATAATCGCTATCCTTTTATAATTATTTCTCTTTGGAACTTGAAACAAACACCCTTTGGAAATTGTATGCATCATTCCCATGTGATAAGATTTACTAAGAAGGTTATTACTCATATCTACACTCATATCTACAAGCATAGGGGGGTATAGTTAATGGGAATAAAAATTATTACCGACAGCTGTTCAGACCTTCCGCAGGAAATGATAAAAACGTATAATATAGGAGTTGTGCCCCTTGAAATCCGCTTTGGTAATAAAAGTTTTCTGGATGGGATCGAGTTAACAAACGAGGATTTCTATCGCATGATGAGAGGACATAAGGAATTACCCCAAACCGCCAGTCCGTCCCCTTACCAGTTTATAAAGGAGTTTGAAAACACTCAAGATGATGTTTTGGTAGTAACAGTATCTTCTGGCCTAAGCGGTACATATAACAGCGCATTAATTGCCAAAGAATTGTATGAGAAAACCGACAAACATAAAAAAATTCACGTTATAGATTCTTTGAGCGCTTCTGTCGGCGAAGGGATTCAAGCCCTCAAGGCAACGGAGATGGCTCAAAAAGGAATATGTCTAGATGAACTGGCAAAACATCTTAGAGCTTACGCTAAAAAAGTACAAGTATTTTTCTTGCTAGATACCCTTGAAAATATTATTAAGGGCGGAAGAATAGGAAAGGCCAAAGGCCAGATAGCAACACTTCTTTCAATAAGGTTGATTATGAAATCGGACGGTAACGGCATTGTAACCTTAGCAGAAAAAATCAGAGGTTCCAACAGGGCTTTAAAGAGGCTTGTCGAGATAATTGGAGAAAACACTGCAAATTTCGGGGATGGGATACTGGCAATAGCCCATGCAAATTGTTACGTAAAAGCCTTGGAATATAAAGCATTGGCTGAAGAAAAATATAATTTCAAACATATTATCATATCCAAAATCGGTGCTTCAATAGGTACTTATGCAGGCGAAGGGGGTATACTGACATCTTTTATTTGAACCATACAATGCTCAATACATTTTCTTTGAACCTCTATACCTGATTCTAACATAAATTAAGCTTACTAAAAGCACTATCCCCCCATATCCTACTAATGGGTAAAGATATTTCACCAAATTTGAGAATCCAAATTGACTGGCTAACAATGCCGCTATGCTTGAACCAATGACCAATATTCTTCCTTTTTCCGACGGTCTTTCTATATCAGTAATTCTGGCTGCAAAACCATAAAGAGAAGCCACTGCCGTTGTATAAATTTCCGCAATTAATACAATAGCATAAATTATTTGTATGACTGATGAAATGCTCCCGGCAATGTAAATCATGGGAACCTCAAGCCCTGCAATCTCCGAAATATTACCGGATAAAGCCAGATAAATCATAATAGATCCTAGCCCCAAGCCTAGACCACCAAGAATTGCACCATTTCTAATTGCTTTTCTGTTTTGAGTTTTGCTGCCGAGAGGCCCCAATATGGCAACAGATATGAGCGTATTGTAAGATACATAAAGAACTGCCGCTAAAAACCAACTTGTTATCAGTCCACTTTCACCCACCACCTGACCGGTTGCAGATATGTCAGGTGGTGTATTGATAATTGAGGCAATACTAACCCCTATTATTGATACTAATAAAAAAGGTACGACAAAGCTGATGGAGTTAATAACACCCTTTATACCTGTTAACACAGTTAGAGCTGTTAATATGCACATAATAATGTTACCTGATATGCTCGGCAAATTGAACTGTTGTACAAATATTGCCCCGGTTCCGGCTATCATTGCCGCCAAACCACCGAACAGAAAAAAAGTTATAATAATATCTATTATTGTTCCTAACAACCTTCCTCCCGAATATTTAATTATCTCCAAATGCGACCGGGCATTAAGCTGTTTTCCTAAATCCATAATTATATAGCCAAAAACAATAAACATCACCGTCGTGAGAATCAACCCTGCCAATCCCATTGCACCGAATTTCGTAAAAAACTGTAATACCTCTTGCCCTGTTGCAAACCCTGCTCCGACTATAGTGCCTATATATGTCGCGGCTACCTTTAGTGTTGAAGTGCCTTCCTTTCTCACTTAGTCACATCCTTTATGGTGGTCTTTTATGGTTGTAGCCATCCTAATCTATTGTTTATTATCTCAAAAATAAAAGATCTTAACCTTTTACCAACCCTTATATATAGATGCAAGATAAGAAATAAATATGATAACGATACCACACATTACGTGTTTTGTACCAAAATATGTATCCTTCATAACAGGTGGTTTCCGCTACAGAAAAAGAACCGCTCCGTACAACCTTATCGGTCGTGGGGCGGTTCTATCTTCTGCACGTTTTCATTGTTTTAAACAAAATTTCTCTAAGATTACCTTCTGGGTGGAACATTTACCAGGATAAACATATTGTAGTCGGCACTTTTATCAACGTCGGCACCATAGGTAATGCTGAAATTTTGGAAGATGATACGAAGCTTACAACTATTACCCTCAACATCCAAGGTCATTTCCTCGACATCCACGTCATTTCTAAAGCTATTATTGGTATCAACAATCGAATCAGCGAAATTATACAGACTGGTGTTTACCAATTCTTTTCCCGCTGCGTTTTGGAGAGATACCTGAGCATCATACTCTGATAAAGGTGTAATTACAAGGTAATATGGAATCCCTTCTACCTCGAAATCATATTTAGTCGTTTCTTCAGTTTTCATCCCCCGATAAGCTTGGGCCTGAAGCAAAACATCATAACCCATAATTTCCAATGGTTTCTGCATATCCAAATTAGCATAAAACCTCTCCCGTTCTCCCCCGCCGTACCTATAAGCAGGCTCAAAACCAAGAACCTCTTGCATATCTTCGCCGGTCTTAAAATCTGTTGGCAGCCAAGCAACATCTTGAAGATATTTGCGTCTTGCCAAATAATTCAGGATACTGGTAGTCTCCTGCCGTAAAGTCACATCGACATCTTTCTTGGGGCTGATTTCTCCGTTTGCTAATATGCCCTCTGCTTGAAGCATATTTTCCAACCTGTTTATCTGGCTAACCCGTGACACCGTAAAGGCATCCACAGGCGGTAAAACGGAAATTATGGCAAAAGCCGCGGCCAAAAGAGCAATGAGTCCATTCTTTTTGACCGGCTTAAGGGATAAGATAATACCGATGGCAATCGAAAAGATACCGAATATGGCGATATAGTAACGGGATTCCGTAACACCATAGGCGTTTAACCGTATATATACTGAAACCAGCTGCATTATTACAACCGGAACCAGCACTTTTGGATAGATACGTTGATAAAGTACGGCAAAGCGGTTTTCCAACCTACTGGCAAGAATATAAATAATAAGTCCGGCAGCGGAATAAGCTAAAATCATCGGCCCGAGTTGACCGGATGGCCATACCCTTACAATCGCGATCTTAATGAAATAGGAAAGCAACACCAACGTAAACCCGGTAACCAAGGGCACAGCTATATAAGAAACCAGTATTTCCAAAAAGCGAGGATAATTACTTGCTTCCCTGGCATAGGATATATCTGCTTCTATCTCTGAGTTGAAGCGAGGCAAAAGCGACAGATAATAAGTGGTTGCAAAAAGAATCCAGACGGTGGCCATCATATAACCATACGTATCGCTATCAACATTGAAAAGCAGAATATCAACAGCCCCGATAATCGACGCTAGTCCGGCCGAAAGCACCCCCGCATATAGGATTGACGTAAAAGCCGATTTGAAATGTATCAACGCCACGCTGTTAAAATCAAATTGTTCCCAACTGGATGGCAACCAGATGAAGGCACAGAATAACGCAAATACCGCCACCGCAGTCCTGGCTCCTACCCCGTAATCTATAGCCGGAACAGGAGAAATGATAAAATAATAGCCTAACGTAAGTAATACAGCTACAACGTACACACCCCAACGCAGTTTGGCAAGCCGCAGAAAACGTTCACAGGCAAACTGAGCGGTTACCCCCAAAAAAGAACCCAACAAAAAGACAAACATCAATTTCTCGATAATCAGAGCAGGAGTTTCATGCAGAGAAATCATATAATAGGTCAAAGCCGTGCTGAGAATTAAGCATAATACAGTCAACGGAAAACGCAAAACTGCTTTTGATAGTCCCTGGATTAAATTGGCAATCATTCTGATCAAACTTTTCATTTATATCTTACCTCTCGGTTTTGTTAGTTTATTCCACTATATAATAGTTAACTTTAAATCGCAAACAAAGATTGCCCTTGTATCCCGGAAACCTTGTTGTATTCACAATAAGAGAATATTTCAAGCCTGACCCCATGTTTACATGTTTACTCTAAAAACTCTTTCCAGCGCGGCAGGTCTCGTTTGCCCTGGGCGTAACCTAATTCGTAGCAGGCGGATAGCTTTTTGAAATTAGTTTCTTTGTTTGAGACCGGCATAACATCGGGATAGACAAGGAAGGCCTTTCCCTGCCTTTCCAGTTCTTCAAGTTCCTCCAGCGTACGGTTGTATATGATATGCCGGTTAAACATGGCTTCCGCCACCAGAGGGTACATGCGGTAATAAGATTTAATAAACCTTTTGAATTTTACCGGGTTCTTTCTATATCCTTTTTCACGAGTAAGGATGACAAAAAATTTCCGCATCCCGTCCTTTTTGGCAATATCAAGGGCGATCCCACCACCCAGGCCACCGTCTACATATACCTTTTCCTTAAAGCAAGTCGGCGGCATAAAGATAGGCATCGATGATGAGGCACGGACAATTTTCATTAAGTCCTCAATATTATCGATGTCAGCCTTTGTAAAATATATCAGTTTTCCTGTATCCCTCTCCAAGGCACCGATGCGCAATTGGGCGGGATTTGCCATAAATGTTTGAAAATCTAAGGGCAAGGCAGCCCCCGGATATGATGTTTCTTCGTAAATATATTGGGAACGAAAATATCCTTCTCCTTTAAAAAAGGACTTCCATCCGCCAAAGTTAGGATCCAAAACCAAATCCACAAAAGAGCGTTTAGCCCTCAGAATATCCCTGGATAAATAGTTGATGCTGTGACTTGCACCCGCAGAAATACCGGCTACATAATCAAAGTATATTTCGTTTTCCAACAAATTGTTTAGGATTCCTGCGGTATAACTGGCTCGCATCCCCCCTCCCTCAAAAATCAAAGCGATATCTTTTACGTTGTTGATTATTTCCATCGGTATCCTATCTCCTCATTAAGCAATACGTTATCCTCACTTCAGCTCATCGGCAGTGCGCCGGAGCATTGTAATAACATCATTTCTATTCGGCTTATTTTCATCAAACATAATTTTTAGATAGTCCCAAAAGGCAGCAGCCATGTTGCTTTCATTTATGGCAAAAGCTATTTGCGGATTAGTTGTTTTAACAACAATAGCACCCAAGTCTTCCTTTACATAAAGCCTGTAGCCGTCATCCTTGATATCTTTTCGAATATTGACTTGATAGTTGTCGTATTTCAATAAAAGCTGAATAATATTTTCAAGATGCAACCTATATTCTTCAGGAGAATAGAATAGCCCTGAAAACTCTTGTGTTTCTGAAAAACCCACTTCAATTTGGCCTTCTTTTATCCTTTTAATGGTTGGGAGCTTAATAATTTCGCAAACGCAGTTGCTTAGTAAACTCTGTTCAAATGCTCCTTTTCTTTGTAATACAAACTCCATAAGTTCCTCTTTTTTAGAAACCTTTGACCTTTCAAGCATAGCCTTAGCAACTGAAGTAGGCATAGTTGCCAACGATAGGTTAGGGGATTTAATAATTGCATCAGCAGGCCCTTTTTCAAACTGCTCCAAAACACTTAAATATTTTTGCATATCTTTATCAGTAAAGATATGCATGAGAGGCTTGCATAAATCTAAATAGCTATTAAACTCCGCTTCTAATGCATTTACCGCCTTCAAATCTTTTATCAAAAAATTAACCGCCTTATCTGTCATTATATCAAGCGAACTGGATGTCAGGGCTACTGTCTTTGGTGCAATAAACAAAGTCCTCTTGAAAATACCGTCCCTTTTTTTGGGATAATAATAAGGTTCTATGGTGCCCGTCATATAGAGCGGCATCCATTTTGACATTGCCTCCAACATTTCATCTAAATTGCGGCTTACAGTATGAATAATCTTTATCCTATGACCTTGCATGATAACCTGGTATAACAGATCTGCCCATTTTGCTAAAAAGAACTGATCCGCTGTTAGCCAATCCATAGGCTCGTCGCTGTATAAAAGCAGCGTATCAGGTCTTTTGGCTTCCGTAGCAAAAGATAGGAATCTAAGTACCGCTTCCCTCTTGCCTTCCGGACCATAATATAAAGATATGGCCTGTTGTATTGTACCTGAATCCATTAATGAAATTGGATCCTTATTATATTGTGTCCTTTTCAGTTGCATTTTTGATAAACCCTCTAAAAAACAGTTGATAGAACTATTTTCTTTTAAATCATCATCTAGAAGCCAACGATAGATCTGTTCCGTTATGTTTTCAGAATCATTCTGTGCTGCAGACTTTGGTAAAACCTCCTGCAAGGCTTTCTTTTGGTACTCTTCTATAGACTGTCTGTTAAAAAATACAGCCATCTTTTTTACGTAATCCGCATCTTTAACAACTTTTCTTTCCCCCCTTCTCAATCTGCTGATATGTGAAGGGTCCAGAGAGGTGTATAGTGCTAGCGAACTATTAGTAGTTTTGGTAACATTCATTAAAAAATCCAGCTTTTCGTGAAATGTCATTTGAATCACCCCATATGCTAATTATACTTGACGAATAATTTTCGTACAAACATTTTGGCATCAGCAGTATTATAGCTATGTTTATTGACTTTTTAGCTATTTTATTCTATAATTATAGCTAATATAAAGGGAGTGGGTGATAATGTGCGAATTAACACCACGGATTTGCAGAATGCTTTTGGGAAATATCTTGCCCTAGCGGAGAAGGAAGATATTATTATAACGAAAAACGGAAAAAGCGTGGCTAAACTCGTTCGCTATAACGAACCCGATTATTTTCTTATCCATGAGGAGTCATTAAAATACAAGTCCACTAAGAGGATCAGCTATGAAGAATACCAGGCTCTAGTCGATTCTTCCGATCAAAGATATGAACTCATCGATGGTGAGGTCTATCTATTGGCTTCCCCCAGTTTTAACCATCAAGTCGTATTAAATAATATTGCTGGACACTTTTATAGCTATTTTCGGGAAAAGCCCTGTCGCTCGTTAACAGCTCCCCTGGATGTAAGACTGTTTGGTTTTGCCACTAAGTTTGAAGAAGACCCTAATATTGTCCAGCCGGATATCATTGTGGTTTGCGATACTGACAAGGTCAATAAAAACGGCAGGTATGAAGGCACACCTGCGCTTGTTATCGAGGTCCTGTCCCCATCGACTAAGGGTAAGGATATGGTTATAAAATTAAATCTATACATGAAAAGCGGTGTTTTGGAATACTGGATCGTAAACTCGGAGAATAAAATTATTCATCAATACTCCTTTTCTCAGGAAAGAGATATCGAAAGCGTAGTTATCCTCAAGGAGGGAGATACGATCAAATCAACTGCTTTTAAGGACTTGGCAATAGCCGTAAAAGATGTATTCTCCGAAATTTGACCAATCAGCGCAACTATCCTTTGCCATTCCAACAGTATGTGCAGACTTTATCACTGCCAATACCGATTGCCTCGACCATGTCATGAATGTTTTGGAATTTCAACGATGAAAAACTAAATTTGCTGCTGATTTGCTTCACCATTTGAGTGTATTTTTCGTTGGCCGGATCGCAATACTCGTCCAAAGACTCCGGCTCTTTTCCCTCAAGCTCGATAATAGCATTCCTTGCCGCCAGTTCCATTTCCGAGCGTGAGGTTGAAAAATTCAAGTATTTGCACCCATGTATGATAGGAGGACAAGCCGAACGTATATGAACTTCACGGGCATTGCATTTGTATAAGAGGTCCACAGATTCCCTCAACTGTGTGCCGCGGACAATTGAATCATCGCAAAAGAGCAGGCGTTTGCCGGAAACGAGATCAGGTATGGGCATCAGTTTCATTCTGGCCACAAGGTTCCTGATACTCTGATTCTGCGGCATAAAGCTCCTGGCCCAAGTAGGAGTATATTTGATAAAAGGACGCCCATAGGGTATTCTGGATTCATTTGAGTAACCGATGGCATGTCCTACACCCGAGTCAGGTATACCTGATACAATGTCAAGGTCTTCGTTGTCGTTTCTGGCCATTGCGGCACCGTTTCTGTTACGCATTATTTCAACATTCATGCCTTCATATGTGGAGGACGGATAACCGTAATACACCCATAAAAAAGCACATATCCTCATTTTATCTCGAGGCGGTGCGATTCTTTCAATACCTTCCGCTGTCAGCAAAACGATTTCGCCGGGACCAAGTTCATAGTCATACTTAAATCCAAGGTTAGCAAAAGCACAGGACTCAAGAGAAACACAAAATGAGTCTTTTTTCTTGCCAATTATTAAAGGAGTCCTGCCATATCTGTCTCTGGAAGCATAAATACCCTGTGGAGTCAAAAGCAGAATCGAACAAGACCCCTCAATCAACTCCTGAGCTTTCAATAAGCCGTCCTTAAAAGAATCCTCCTGGTCTATAATCACGGAGACCAGTTCGGTGGGATTGATAAGCCCCTTGTTTATTTCCAGGAGATGAATATTCTGATGTTTAGCAAAAGCCTGCTCAGTTATTTGAGCCAAATTGTTAATTCGCCCTACCGTACTTATGGTATACTGACCAAGGTGTGAACGCACCGTTAAAGGCTGTGGTTCTGTATCACTTATGCATCCGATTCCCATATTTCCTTTGATCTTAGGGAGTTCGGATTCAAACTTTGCCCTGAACTGAGTGTTTTCAATGTTGTGTATTGCCCTGTTAAAGCTCTTACCGTTCCAGATTGCCATTCCACCCCTGCTTGTCCCTAAGTGCGAATGATAATCGGTGCCAAAATATACGTCCATTACGCAATCTTTCTTTGATACTACTCCATAAAAGCCGCCCAATACGACCGCACCCCTTTAATAAGATATATTAATAGAATTACATTTTTTTGACGATATTGCAACAAGTATCGTTAATATTATACGAGAATTACTGTTTATTTCAGTTTTGTGTCCGGTGCCGGTATTACAATTTTACAGTATTGCAGTATTTTCAGGGTCAGGTGAATAACCATTTTTTCTTCAATATTTTTGATTATACCTTGTTGGGCGGGAAATTCATCAACCTCCACTATCTTACTGCCTGTAAGTTCACAAAAAGGTCTTTCATTGTAACAAGCGGTACTGATTCGGTTGATCTCACGTAAATCATCGGAATTCCGGTCTTCCTTCCGGTATTCAAATTCTACAGAGCTGCTGGAAACAACAGGTACAGGGTCAGTCCCGTTATATTTTACCACTGTGGTACATTTAAAAGGAATTTCCACAGTAAAATCGCGCATCTCTCCTGCTAAATATGAATGACTTTGCTTGATATACCTAATATTTTCCTTAACAAATCCTTTAATGAAAAGCGTCTTGGTGTCCTGTAGCAATAGGCATTGAGTAACTACTACTCTCTTTTTAATATCCTTGATTTCCTTAGCCCATTCGGGAAGGTCAATAAAAGAACTGAGATTAATATATACCGTTAACTCAGCAAGTATGATGGGTATTTGCGCTACAGCCCCTGCGGCTATAGCGTTTATCTTTGCCGGTGAGTTAGCGCAGGCAATAATAGCCTCACTCGTTACTTTGGGGCTTGTCGGTTCAGTGACCATGTTCTTTGTATTCCAAGTGTCTTGCATGTTCCTCCGCGTTTTTACCCCTGCAGAAAAAGATTGCGCATCCTGTACCACACCGTACTGTCTGTTTGGAAATAACAGCATACCATAGGGAAGAGGTTTTTCATTTATCTGCTGAAACAATTTGTTATAGTGAAGGGTCATTTTAACCTCTCCTTTGCCAAGCAACGAGCAGTCTACCCATTTGTCCTCATATATCTTATTCCACTTTTCATTATTTTGTGAACCCCGGGGGCAGTATTTGCCCCCGGTTACAGTCATTGATATTAGCTATTATTTCGAGCAATCAAAGGCTGGCAATAAGGGCGGAATTGCAACCTGACGGTTTTGCAGAATCTTCATGGTAAGGAATATGACCATTTTTTCCTGGATACTTTTGAACTCAATCTCTTCAAAAGGAACATCGGCTTCCTTACCAAAGCAAAATTTCCCCTTCCTATCATCAGCTGCATTATCTTGGGCTAGGAATATGGGATTTAAAAATTCATCAAACTCAACGATTCTGCTACTGATAATTTGACAGAAAGGAAGTTCATTGAAGAATTCGGTATTAATCTGGTTACGCTCGGTAAAGTCCCCGGTTTGCAAACGATCCTTGTTGGCAAATTGAGGCCCCTTGAGATCGAATTCGCCAAGATATTCAAATTCATTTGTGCTGCTGAAAACAGGCGAAAGCGGATCAAGGCCGTTAAAGGTTACGGCAGTTGTACATTTAAACGGAACATCTACAGTGCAATGCCTAATGTCACCGCAAACACCTTCTGAAGTGGAAAACTTCCTTGTTGCGTATTGGAAATTTTTCCGTACAAAACCTTCGATAAACAGCATGTTAGTATCTTGCAGCAGTAAGCACTGGGTAATTTTCAAGCGCTTGCCAATGCTTTTTATTTCTGTAACATGCTCGGGTAAATCTATGGTTGCACTAACATTAAACTGTACGGTAAATTCAGCCAGCACTGCCGGAACCCTTACCACAGCCCCGGTCAATAAAGGATCAATCTCAACCGGATTGTTAACGCAATCTGTAATTTCTCCGCCAGAGACATCAACGCTA
The DNA here is from genome assembly GCA_018432615.1 of Clostridia bacterium. Taxonomy (GTDB): domain Bacteria; phylum Bacillota; class Peptococcia; order DRI-13; family SM3-B62; genus SM3-B62. Next base: position 19,630 of record JAHDSQ010000059.1, on the reverse strand, counting down.
TCGCGACGCAGAATTGCCTTGTCTTTTTTAATAAAGTTCATAGCGCCGTCCTGCGGTACAATTTTTCTATCTTTAGACCAACTCATTTTCTCTTTCCTCCTTGAACTGGTTAATTGTTAATGAAAAGCAAAAACAGAGTGCTTCTCATCTTTGTACATGTTATTCAAGATGTCCAATTTTGGTGACAAACCCCGGCAAAAATATATCTAAAATAATGACTTAACGTTGTATACAAAAAAGAAGGAGAGATATAATACCCCTCCTTCGGATAGTAAACGAATATTTATTTTCCCCTTAATCTTTCGATCTCTTCTTCTACTTCTTCAGCACCTTCCATATAAAACTTTTCCTCATTGTAACTTTATTTTTTCGATTGACGATGCTTTAAATCTATTATATAATTTAATTGTAATCATTACAATATGGCAATCATTACTTTTTTGTCATAATATCAGCCTATAAATAAAATTTTTATATATTGGAAGTGAGATATGATGAACCCCACCTTTAAAAGCTTATTAAACCTGTTGAAAAGCAAAGGAATTCGCCTATCGCACCATAGGCTTAAAGTCTTGGAATACCTTACAAAAAATTTTTCCCATCCTACGGTAGAACAAATATATATCGCTTTGCATGAAGAATCTCCGACTTTGTCAAAAACAACAGTTTACAATACCTTGAACTTATTGGTAGAAATCGGTCTTGTGAGGGTTATTAATATTGAAGACAATGAAACCCGGTACGACATTACCATTAAGAACCACGGACATTTCAAGTGCGAGTCCTGCGGTAAAATCTATGATTTTGGGATAGACCTTGACTCATCCCCCATAGAAGAATTGAAAAGCTTTAAGATCAATTATAAGGATGTATATTTTAAAGGCATCTGCCCTAGCTGCCTTTCTAATATAGATAAAACCAAATTAAAAACGGAGGAATGAATCTATGGATGAACAAAAAACTTTGAAAAACCTCATGGAAGCATTTGCCGGGGAATCCCTGGCCAATAGAAAATATCTTGCTTATGCAAAAAAAGCTGAAACGGATGGAAAAACTAATGCTGCTAAGCTTTTTAAAGCAGCTTCTGATGCCGAAACCATACATGCCCTTAAGCATTTCCAGGTCTCAGGAAAAATCGGAACAACCATTGAAAATCTGCAGGATGCTGTTGAGGGTGAAACACACGAGTATCAAAATATGTACCCTGAATTCCTTAAAGAGGCTGAAGCAGAAGGTAACAAAGCCGCAATAACTTCATTTACATTCGCCATGAAAACCGAAGAAGTCCATGCTAAACTATATAAAGAAGCATTGGATAATCTTGATCAAACCGAAGAGATTTTTTATTATCTCTGCCCTGTTTGTGGCAATATCGAGAAGTATGTTCCGGACAAATGCAGCATTTGCGGTACTCCCGGTTCCAAGTTTATCAAATACTGAGTTTTTCAATTGATAAGGAAAGAAGTCAGGAACCGACCCTGCCCAAACACACAAACACACCACTGCCCAAGTTTACTTGACACCAACAATATGGATATGTTATACAGTTATTAAAAGAATATAGATAATTTAAGGTGCCTCGTTTGAGGAGAATAGGGAAGTTCGGACGTGCCGACGCGGACCCACCACTGTAAACAGAGACGAATCTCAAAGACCACTGGAGCATATCTGGGAAGGTTGAGATGAGGATGACCTGTGAGCCAGGAGACCTGCCTTAGGTTATTGTAAAACAATAGGGGTATTATTGTTTTACCGTCCTTATTTATTTGCGGAACAAAGATGATTTTAGAATGGGAAAATCTCTTAGCAGTAAAATGCTAAGAGATTTTTTTTGAACAATTTCCAGACAGGTTCACCGGGTTACTGAAAGTCATCCTTGGAAGGGAGGAGATATTAAAGCGTAGTCGTTTTTATCTTGTTAATTTAATTTATTGAAAGAAGGTCGAAAAAAATGAGAAAAAGCATTCTAGTATTATTGCTCATACTTACAACATTTATTGCTGTTGGTTGTTCAAAACAGCCTGCTGTAAATTCAATTGACGATGAATCCCTAATAACAGTGACTGATATGGCTGGAAGGGAAGTCGCCATCGAAGGACCGATCGAAAGAATCTTATTTGATCAATGGGGGTGTGCGGAGATTGTTTTTGCAGTTGTAGGAGAAGAGGCTTTAGGAAAAACGGTCGCGGTAGGGAACAATAAGACTTCGGAATTTATGAAATCCTTGTATGCAGATAAATATTCCGGAAAATATACTCAGTTAAAATCACTGCCCAATATCGGGGGCGGTGGCGGAGGACCTTTTGATGTTGAAGCGATCATTGCCTTGAAACCTGATGTATTCATAATCAATTCGACAGACCCGGGGGGGATCGCCGAAATGGTAGGCACATTAGAAAAGGCAGGGATCCCTTCAATTATTCTAAATCTCGCAGCCAGACCCATGGAAACACCTCAAATTGGTATCGAATTGATTGGAAATATATTCGGCAAAGAGGAAAGAGCTCAAGAGTTGAATAATTTCATCAATACTCAATTTGAATTGATAAACAGCAAAAATCTTTCTGAAAGAACAGATAAGCCAACGGTATATATGGAAAAAGGATCCGGCTCGGCCGATAAATATGACTCAACCTGGGCTTCCGGATCTTGGTCCGATATTATTGAATATGCCGGTGGTATTAATATTGCTGCGAATACCAGCGGCAGCAGCGCTCAAATAGACCCTGAATACTTAATAACAAGCGATCCTGATTTTATAATTATCGCAGGAGCCCTCGGGTTTGGAGAGGATATTTATAAAGGAACCGCTGTTCTTGATGAATATGCAAAGCGTGTTGGTTGGGACAAGCTCAAGGCTGTAAGAGAAAACAATTATTACGAACTGCCTCATGGATATGAAAGAAATCAAATGACTTTTTATCCCTCTCTGTTTTTAGCCAAGCTTTTTTATCCCGCAGAATTTGCAGATACAAACCCTCCTGAAATACTAAAAGAATACTTTGATCGTTATATGCTTCTTGATTATGATGAGGGCGTATGGTTTGTTCAGAGAAAGGACTTTTAAATGGACAAAACTGTACAGGCAGGACGTGAAATCTATATAAACATTGTGCAAAAAAAAATAACCATTATAACAGCTTTGATTTTTGTCATACTGTTTAGTCTTGTCATTAATATTTTTGTTGGCAGTGCAGGACTGACTTTAAGTGAAACAGTCGCGGCTATTGCAAGACAAGCAGATGATACCAGTATTTTAGTAGTTTGGGATATTCGTATGCCGGTTGCTCTTTCGGCTGTTTTTATTGGTGCCGCTTTGGGCATGGCTGGTTGTGAAATGCAAACCATACTAAGAAATCCGATGGCCAGCGCTTATACCTTAGGGCTATCCAGTGCAGCTTCCTTTGGGGCTGCACTGGCGATAGTTCTTAGGTTCAGTGTTATTCCGGGTGTCGGTAATTATATGCTTATTGCAAACTCATTATTATTTACAATGCTTGCGGCAGGAGTAATTATTGCTTTTTCGAAAAAATCCGGAGCTGATCGCGGCATTATTATACTGTTTGGAATAGCGTTAAATTTTCTTTTCGGTTCATTAACTACTCTGATAAAATACGTAGCCAATGAAGTTGACTTGCAGTCTTTTGTTTTTTGGTCGTTTGGAAGCCTAACAAAGATGAATTGGGAAAAATTAGCGGTGACAGTATTTGTCACAGTTCTATGTTTCATTATCTTTGCGAGAAAGGCCTGGAAACTTACAGCAATGTCTTTAAGTGACACCAATGCCTTAAGCCTGGGCATTGATGTGAATCAGGTTCGAAGAAACACAATCTTCTTTGTTGCTTTACTTGCCGCAACAACAGTAAGCTTTGCCGGCACTATTGGTTTTGTAGGATTAGTTGCCCCCCATCTTGCCAGAATGATCAGCGGAGAGGATCAGCGCTACTTTCTTCCTCTATCGGCTCTTATCGGTGCTTTAATCCTTTCTTTGGCCTCCATTTTATGTAAAATTCTTGTGCCGGGTACTATTCTACCAATAGGTCTTATTACTTCAATAATTGGTATTCCATTCTTTACTGCCCTGATTTTACAACGAAAGAGGAGTTACATGTGATTAGTATTGATTCTCTAACTTTTAGATATGGTACTGCTCCTGTCTTCGAAAACCTTTCAATTGACTTTAAGAAAAATTTGAATGTAGTCATAGGTCCCAACGCTGCCGGTAAATCAACCCTTCTGAAGTGCCTTTTTGGATTATTGAAAGCACAAGGGACCATTTGTTGGGAAGGTAACGACCTTTCGTCTCTGTCAAAGGATGAGAGAAGAAATATCATGGCATATCTGCCCCAGGAAGAAATGCCGGCTACTTATCTGACAGTTTTTGAGGTTGCTTTGCTGGGAAGGATTTCTTCTTTAAGTTGGCATATAACGGACAGGGATCTTGAAAAAGTATATGGTGCGCTGAAAGGACTTCATATAGAAACACTTGCAGAAAGATTCGCCGGGGAAATTTCGGGGGGACAAAAAAAACTTGTTTCAATTGCCCAGACTTTGGTAAGAGATCCCAAAGTAATTCTTATGGATGAACCTACAAATAGCCTTGATATGCAGAAACAGTTAGAACTTTTTGATGTAATACATCAAATCATTGCAGATAAAGATATCAAGTTTATAATTGTCATGCATGATCTTAATCTGTCTTGCCGGCATGCGGAGCAGCTTACCATTTTGGACGGAAATGGAGCTGTTTATGCAAGCGGGAGTCCTAAAGATATTGTCACGGAAGAAATGCTTAGAAATGTTTACGGGGTAGAAGCTAATGTAATTTATGATAACAAAGGAATTCCGGTAGTTTCTCCCATACGTTCACTATAAAAAAATTCACTACAAAAAACTGGCTTTTTAATATGGATAGGAGTGTTAAAAAATGAAAAACGTATATATTGTGGCAGGCGGACCCGGTGATCCTGAGCTGATAACAGTTAAAGGGAAGAAAATAATTGAAAATGCCGATATCATCTTCACAAGTTTCCGGTTTTTCCCGGATAAAATGTTCCAAGGCACAAAGGAAGGTTGTATTATCTACGATAATTTTAAATTTTCCTATGGAGAAAAAATGGTTATGATCAAAGAAGCAGTACGGGAAGGAAAAATCGTGGCGTTTGTAAATATGGGGGACCCTTGTTTGTATGGTATGGTTCAAGGCTTGTCGGATCGGTTGGAAAAAGCAATGATAGACTATGAAATAGTGCCAGGAGTTAGTGCATTTAATGCTTCTACCGCTATCATGAAAAGAGGAATGACCGGACTGGGTATTTCTAATACTGCTATCTGTACTACTTGCAAGGATACATCGGATATAGAGGGGCATTTAGAAAAAATCGCCTCACTTCAGGCCAGTGTTGCTCTTTTTATGTCTGTTGAAAAGATTTCTGGTGTGTGCAAAGCATTTAAAAATCACTATCCGCCGGAAACACCCGTTGTCGTCATTTCAAAGGCCAGCTGGCCGGAGCAAAAGATTGTTCAGGGAGACTTACATACTATTGAAGATTGTTTAAAAAAAGAAAAAGTCCAGGATGGACTTATCTTAATAGGTGAATTCATAAACAAAGAATATGATTATGAATTGGAAAGACAATTCATGGAACGAAAGAAACTAAGCCTTGATGTCCCCACTTGCCAATAGCTACTCGGCATTTGCCAGGCGCACCATTAGAGCAACGGCAAGAGTATGCCGTTGCTTTTGTCCTGTTTTTTATTCATGAAGCTTTCATCCTCCAGCCTGCCGATTGCTGCTGCAGTGTCCACAGGTGATTATACAGCCCTTGTTTGGCTTGTAATTCTTCATGTGTCCCTTGCCCCACTATCTTTCCGTCTTCTAAAACGATAATCTTGTCTGCTCCTTTGATGGTCTTCAGACGGTGAGCAATGATAACCACTGTTTTATTGCTGACCAAGGCGTTAATTGCACGCTGTACCTGGATTTCGTTTTCCGGATCAAGGGATGCTGTGGCTTCATCCAAGAGCACTATCGGCGCATCCTTTAACAATGCCCTGGCAATGGATATACGCTGCTTTTCCCCGCCTGAAAGGGTGCAACCCCCTTCACCGACAGGGGTATTATAACCCTGGGGCAGTTTCATGATAAAGTCGTGGCAGCAAGCCTGCCTGGCCGCCCATTCAATCTCTTCCTGACTGGCATTTATCTTACCGACTTTGATATTGTTGCGAATGGTGTCCTTGAAAAGGTAAACATCCTGAAATACCATAGAGATACGCGATAAAAGCATTTCCGGATCAACTTCCTTTATATCCCTGCCATCGATCAGCACCCTGCCGCTCTGCACATCCCAGAACCTAGCAATCAGGCGTGTTATTGTGCTCTTGCCGCTACCGGAATGGCCGACTAAGGCTGTAATGCTCTTGGGCGAGATAGAGAAAGATACATTTTTTAGCACATCGCTCTTATCATAGGCGAAGGTTACATTCTCAAATTCAATACTGTTTCCTGACGGTGCCTGTTTTCCGCCTGGAAGCGGTTTTTCCTGACGTATTTGCATAATGCGTTCAGCGCTGAAAGTTGAGTACTTAAATTCAGCATAATTTATAAACACCATGGTCAAGGGCTCAAATACACGGGTCCCCAACAGCAGAAATACCAAGAAGACCGGCAGGGTAAGCTTCCCCCCCACTAAAAGATAGGTCCCTGCAAAAATCATCAGGGTAAGCCCGGAACGCATGACAGATATAGCTACGATCATGACCGAACCGATTATACCTTCTATTCTGATGGATTCCCTCATTAGTCTCGCAAAAGCGTCTTGCAAACGTTTAAAACGCTCGCCACTGAGATTATGGGACTTGATTTCCCTCATTCCCAGCAAATACTCCTGCAAACGGCTGGCGCTGTCCACCTTTGCCTTGACATGATTACTGCTGAGCCTTGCCTGGAGCCCTCTGGAAAGCCACACGACAAGTAACGAAAAAGGAAGGGCAATAAACATAGCAACTGCCATTTGCCAATTGATAAATATAAGGGAGACAAAGGCAATAAGCGGTAATGCCACTGCGCTGACCAACTGCGGGATGTGATGCGAAATAGACATTTCCACCGTCGCATAATCACCCAGCATCATCGTGGTAAGATCACCCGGGTCACGGTTGCCAAAGAACCCCAAAGAAAGCTTCCTCAGATGTTCCGCCAGGGCGGTACGTCCCCTGGCCGAGGCATCATAAGCCGCGATAAAGGTTTTGCTGTAAGCATATCCTGACGCTACATACTGTACTGCCATCCACCCTATAAGCAGAGCGCAGGAAAACCATAGCCTTGAGGTATTCAAAGGAGTATTTGGATTCGCAAAGGGAATATATATCGTATTGATTACATCTAGGATTATTGCTGCAGGCACTATTTTGCAAAGACCATCAAGTAACGAGGCCAAACATGATACGACAAGGGATTTAGGATCGCCGCTGGACATATTGTAAAAGAACTTTTTCATTATCCGTTCACCGCCTTGGTTTTTTTATCTTTGGAGAGAGACCAGTCTCCGGCATCTACATGGGCCTCCCACATACGGTTGTAAAGACCGTTATTTTTTATAAGCTCGTCATGTTTGCCTGATTCCACAATTTGCCCGCCATCCACTACCAGAATCTGATCAGCCTCACGAATCGTGGAAAGCCTATGCGCAATAATAATGACTGTTTTGCCTCTAATGAGGGCACTTAACCCTTCCTGGATCTTCGTTTCGTTTTCAGGATCGGCAAAAGCCGTGGCTTCGTCAAGCACCAGGATAGGTGAATTCTTGAGAATGGCCCGGGCGATAGCGACTCGCTGTGCCTCTCCTCCCGAAAGATATGTTCCTCCTTCTCCGATCTTTGTACTATAACCCCAAGGCAAATTCTCAATAAATTCGTGACAGCAGGCTGCTTTGGCCGCCTCAATGACTTGTTCACGGGTTGCGTTTGCATTTCCCATCCGGATGTTTTCTTCAATGGTGTCATAAAAGAGGTGTACATCCTGAAAAACGAAGGAGACAAGCTCCATCAGATTTTCAGTTCCCATTTCCCGTATATCTACTCCCCCGATACGAATACAACCCGAAGAGACGTCCCAGAATCGGGGAATCAGACTGGCAATGGTAGACTTACCGCTACCCGAAGGACCTACAAGAGCGGTGATTTGTTTCTCTTGTGCCGTGAAGGATACACAGACTAGAGCCTCTGTTCGGGTTGCAACATCCTTGTCGTCATAAGAGAAACTGACATCCTCAAATTCTATGCTATAACCTTCGGGGATTTTAGGAACTTTCTGTTCAGCAAGGGGTTTTTGCGCAAATATCTCATCCATCCTTTCTACTCCCTCGGAGATGATCCTCATATTCCCACCCAGATACATCAACTTCATCATAGGGGTAGATAATCCCGGAGCTAGCACGAGAAAAAGCATCAAAGTAAGGGCAAGGGCCTGGTTTTCAGGACTGCCGCTGATAAGCAAGATTCCCACGGGAAGTATAAAGGACAGAAGCGAGGTTAAAATGGTTGTAAATACTATGTAAGGACGTTTGCAGTATTTAGTATACTTAACGGCCCAATCCCTGTAATCATTAATGGCCCTGCTAAAACGCAAAAAGGTATTTACAGTGAGTCCAAAAACCTTGACAGCCGGCATGCCGCGAACATATTCCACTCCTGCCGCATTCATGTTTTCTAAGGCATCGTGATAATGCTTCATGGCTTCCTTTCCCTCACCACCGTAGAAAACAATGGATTGCAACAGATACGCGGCAACTATCGGTATAGCACAGGCAACTGCCATACGCCAATCGAGAATGAACATGGCCGTAAGCATGACAAGAGGCAATGCTACAGCCCCCACAAGGTCCGGCAGCTGGTGAGCTATAAAGCCCTCGATTTTTTCCACGCTCAATTCCAAGGTCTTTTTGATAGCACCTGAAGACTGGCGTGTATGATAACCCATAGGCAGCTTTGCCAGATGATTTGCCAAGCGTATTCTCAAACCGTAAAGGATACGAAAGGCCGATATATGAGAAGCCATTGTGCTACCAAAGAAAAATAAAAATGAAATTAATAATGAATAGAGTGCACACAAACTCCACCGGCGGATATGCACCATATCGCTCAAGGCCGGATTTGCCGCATTTTTTAAAAGTTCCTCCACGATAAAATATACCGCTACAAAAGGAACAAACATCAGTAAGGTACTGATGACTGAGAGTATACCCGAAAGAATCAACAACCCCTTCCTTTCACCTGCAATCTCCAACAAACGTGGAATGCCGGTCTTCTTCCCGATTTCAGTTGTATTATTCATAACCTTCAACCCACCTTCAGCACTTTTCTTGGGCTTTGCATCAAGCCTGACCCTTCTTTGCTACTAAAAAGGACAGCGGAATCAGTCCCTTAGTTTTCTCTTTCCTGATTACTTCAAAATAATTACTATTTACAAATTTTTCAAACGAAGCGACAGACCATTTATGAAAGGCTTTGAAGCCAAAAAGCCCCATCACAAATGATAATAAACGGGAGGTTTTGCTTTCCCCATGACAAAAAGTCGGAGCAATCAACAAGCCATCCTCTTTCAAAACCCTGTAGGCCTCCGCAAAAACACACTCCGGTTGAATCATGACATGCAATGCATTGCAAATCAGCACAGCATCAAATGTGTTTTGGGGGAAAGGTAATTGGTAAGCATCCCCCACAAAGAATTCAGTGTTTCCGATATTTCGCTGAAGGGATTTATCTTTAGCAATTTCAATCATACAGGGCGATATGTCGATACCAACCACTTTTTTCACTTTCTGTGCCAATTCCAAGGCGAGCAAACCAGTCCCTGTTGCAAGATCAATAATAATAAACCCCGGCTCTACCTCCTGCTCAATCGACTTTAGAATTCCTTCGTACAGCCTGCGTGAACTCTTCATAAACGGGTCATACCTTTTGGCAAAAGCATCCCAAAAATTACGTTCCTTTAACTGTCTATTGCCTTCCACTAACAACCACCTCTTATCCGGCTAACGGCACGACCGTCTTCATCATTTCTCCCTTGTTTTCAAAGGAAAGTATTTTTACATTCACACCGAAAAAATCCCGCAGATTATTCTCGGTGATTACTTCTTCTGTTTTTCCGAAAAGATATTGTCTCCCCTTGCCGAGCATCAGCGTCTTATCCGATATCTGCAAGGCATGGGCAGGAAAGTGGGTATTGATAATGCAGCTTATTCCTTTCCTCTTCGCAATCTTTTTTAGAATTTCCAATATTAATAACTGATTTTTGAAGTCAAGGTGTGATTCGGGTTCGTCAAGTATAAGGATATTAGGTTCAGACGTTAAGGCCCTAGCAATCAAGACAAGCTGCATTTCTCCTCCACTTATCTCTGAACACCGTTTTCCCTCCAGATAGGATATCCCCACAGTTTCAAGAGAACTTCTTGCTATTGCCACATCGGGTTCTGAAGGCACAGAAAAGAGGTTCAGGTATGGCGCTCTCCCCATCAGGACCATATCCAGGACCGTGTAGGAAAAAACGTTACTACTGCTTTGCGGCACATACGCCATCTTTTTCCACACCTCGCCTGCACCCCATTCATTAAGAGGTTGGTGATTGATTAAGGTCGTTCCCTTCCCCCACTTGAGAAGAGAAGTAGTGCATTTGAGTAAAGTCGTTTTTCCTGCTCCGTTGGGCCCCAGTATTGTCATGATCTCGCCTTTTTCAACCCAAAAGCAGATCTTTTCAAAAAGGTTTTTTTCTTTTCCGTATGTGAATTCCCCATTCTTTACCTCAAGTCTCATGACCATTTACCTCCTGTTTTTCTTAACAGATACGCAAAAAACGGCGCTCCGACAATAGCTGTAAGTATAGACAGCGGTATCTCCGCAGCCGTCGCCGTTCTGGCAATATCATCAATAAGGAGCAAATAAAAGGAACCTATGGAAACACAGGCCGGCAACAAAACCCTGTGATCAGGACCTACCAGCATTCTACCGATATGCGGAATCACCAGTCCAACCCAGCCGATTATCCCGCATAAAGAAACCGCTGCGGAAGTTATTAAGGTAGAGGCGATGATCACTATCCATCTCGATTTTTGAACATCGATCCCCAGCGAACGTGCCTCTTCTTCATTTAAAGATAAGACATTGATCCTCCATCTCATCAGAAGCAAGATTATTATTCCGCCCAGGATCATGGGGGCCCCGATCCAGAGATCATCATACGAAACGCCTGACATGCTTCCCATGAGCCAATACACGATAGTGGGTAGCACTTCTTCCGGATCGGCCACGTATTTAATGAGTGAGATCAGTGCTGTAAAAAACGCCTGGGTGATCATGCCCGACAGCACCAGCATAAAAAGAGGCGTCCCTGTTTTCATGCGGCTGACCAGATAGGTTATGACAACAGCCAATGTACCAAAACTAATGGCCATTAATTGGATTACTACTGCCTGCCCGGAAATCAATATCCCCAAGGCGGCACCAAATCCTGCTCCGGCGGAAACACCCAGTATATGAGGACTCACCAGGGGATTCCCGAACAACCCCTGAAAGGCGGCGCCCGAAACAGACAGCCCGGCGCCGACCAACATCGCCATGATAATGCGGGGAAGCCTGATCTGGGAAACTACCGACTCCTCTATGCTGGACCACGTTACGTCCAGAGGCAATACTTGGTAAGCAAGAATATTAAAGACCTTCCCAGGTGCTACCAGATATCTGCCCAGACAAATAGAAACAAAGAAAAATATGATCGGTAGAGCCACTAAGACAACAGCAGTTTTTTTCGCATTCTTTTTTTTGTTTATTTGAACCAAAGCTTCCTGCATTCAAGAATCCTCCTTAATCCTTCCCGCTCACCATGTGCCTGTAGGTTTGGGGGTTAATACCATCTCGATTTGTTCATCGGAAATACTATAGTTGAAGATATCGGCATAAAATTCCCTGATTTCTTCTTTCATGTCATAATCATTAAAAATCTCAGGGTACTGCTTTTGCGCGCACCACTTAAACATTAGTGACCACTCCGCGCAAGGAGGATCCCATCTGTATTCGCCTAACGGCACTTTATAAACCCTGCCTGTTTTTACAGCCTCTATGGGGCTCCAATCCAACCCCTTTATCTTGTTTTGCAAAATATCTTCCGGATAGTCATCGCAAAAATTCCCTATATATATTACATCCGGATTCCATTGATAGATCTGTTCCATATCTACTTGTTTTCCCCAGGTGCAGCCTTCGGCCAGATCAATAGCACCGGCTACATTGGGCCAGCAATAATCGGCAACCTGCAATTCTTCAGCATTAGTCAAGACTAAAGCTTTAACCTTTTTATCCTCGGATATTTGGGCTGTATCAAGGGCAAGATCTTCCAGGGTCTTACGGTGATAATTGATCAATTCGGCAGCCCGTTCTTCCTTGCCCATTGTTTCCCCGATTATCCTAAACCACGGTTCAATACTATGTTCATCGCCAACATTCGCCTGCATCCCTATCACCGTTAATCCCGCATCACACAATTTAGTCATTTCCTTTTCATAACCGGACCACTGGAAAACAACATCCGGGTTTAATTTAAGGAGCTCTTCCGTATTTACTTCGTCGCCCTTAGTAAAGCCCGTGGAGGCCTCCTTTATTTCTGGTGCCATCACAGAGAGCATAGAAACCTCCGCCGCGCTCATAGCCAAGGGGTGTATCCCCACAACCTTTTCCATGGAACCGACTACGGCGTAATAAGCAGCGGCAAACGGCACACTCACTAAAACCACTTTATCTATTTGTTGGGGCAGTTCTACCTCTCTTTCGATTTGGTCTGTTATGATCCTGACGTTTTCTGTTGGATTTGTATTCTCTGTCGCAGTATTATTCCCGCACCCGACCGGTATTGTCAGCATCAGGCCCAACACTATTACAATCGAAATCATTTTCTGTATCTTGGTTCTCATAATATCTTCCTTTCGTCTTTATGTTTTATTGCCAGGTTAAAAAACTCAGTACCTTCATAGCCAATATAGTCAAGCTCATTATCCCAGTATAGGCGGCTGGAAACTGCAGCATGAGGGATTTTAATAAAGCTACTCCTGCTTGCCGGCAGCAGCTCTTTATACAACGGATCCCCCACAATAAAATCATAGTGGTGTTTCTTGACCAGCAAAGTAAGGTCATCCTCATGTTCAAGGAAGATGTCGCCCTTTTCTGTCAGAGAATCGTCCTGGCCAAAGAACGTAGCTGCCGTTACCCTACTGACCCCCAATTCCATCCGCAGGCAATCACGAATAGAATTGCCCATCACTTGCTCGCCAATTACCAGGGCTTTAAGACCATTTGTTTCCGGATATGCTGCATTCGGTGTCCTGTTTAAATCACAGACAGAATCAAGCAATAAACGTACATTGTTACTAAAACGGTGGGTTGGCACCTGCCCAACAGGAATCCCGACCAAATAAGGCATCTCGTACTCACGCTGCATATAGCGGGCTGCCTCAAGGCCTGAACGGGACACTACGATATTCAGGCGAGCTCGCCCTGCCTCTTCAATGTCTTCAAGCGTAGAACCCATGCCCCAACAGGAAACTTTCTTGCATCCGGCTTCAAGCAGCAGTGAAATGACTTTCTGTATATGCCGTTCGTTCCCAAGGTCAAGCGGAGTAGCCCCAATAATATTAACGACCTGTTCGCGAACGGCAGAAGGGGGTTTTACAAACTGCCTAGCCAGCTCTAGGAAGGCCATGGACGCACCTTCGTCATAATACCTTATCCCGTTGGTGTCAAAAGAAAGGGCAGGAAGGCCCGTTTTTTGAGAAACGGCATTAGCAAGCGCACGGTAGTCAGTTCCAATCACCATGGGCGCCGGGCTGCCAAGGATGGCAATAAAGCTCCTTTTTAGATCTTTGGCCGCCTCCTCGATCCTGCCAAGAAGTCTTTCATCGTCCCCTACTACAGCTTCAATCTCTCGTAATTCCGAACTGAAGGTAGCGCTTGAATTGCCATACCAGCGGGGTTCGTCATAACCTGTAACGTTCCCGGTGCAGCCGCCGGCATCATGGACGACCGCAAGCCCTCCCAACTCGAAAAGCACTGAGCAAACCCCTGAATAGTCGGGAGCAAAAGGAGGCAATACTTTGTACAGTCCCTTCATAAGTTTCAACCTCCTTATATGACCATGCCCGAAGCATACATCTGCTCCCGGTGGTTTTGTGGATTTTCTAGCGCATCAAGCATTTGCCGGAAAAAGGAGACAACGCCCCGGTATCCATACAATTGCTTGTCAAGGGAAAGCGGCAGTGTTTTTGCCCCGGAGCAAAAGTATCCCGCATCAAAGCCTACTGCCAGGTCTACCGTTAACTTCTGCTGAAGAAAATCGGCCATAGTAGGATGAACATTTGTAAACACTCTGATATAAGGGGCAAAACTCTTAAGCCATTCAATATGTTCTTGGTCAATATCTAGCGTCATATCGGCAAAGACATACGGAACCTGAAAACCATACCCGATAAGGGCGCGCGCCATCTCAAAGGGACTTGCGTTTGCCGTCTCCCCGACCGCCACAGTAAGAGAGCCCATGACTTTCCGGTAATGGCTTGCCGTTTCCCGTGCTTCCTCACAATACCTCTTTGTAGACAGTTGAATATTAAGAAGTTTTTCTAATATCCGGTAGTTTCGTCCGATTGTGTCAATGCCATAGGCTACTGGGGCAAAACAATATGGGATCCCGAGCTTCTTTTCCATCGCGCGCACCGCCAGTCGTCCGCCCGGTTTAACCAGGATATTATGCTTCGCCCTGCCCATTTGATAAAATTCCTCCAAGGTAGAGCAGGCCGCGATGTGCCTGACCTTTTCAATTCCGGCGGCAGACATTATCTCGTAAAATTCACTGTCCTGAGCAAAAGGGGCGAAACTGCCGATAATATTAACCGTTGGCTCCTTTTTCTCCGAACGGGGAATAAAATCGTAGACGGCCTGTTGTACTGTAAACGGAGGCGGGGTCTTGCCGTCCATGGCAATAGGATCCATATGGCAGGCGCGCACCGGGATTTTATGTTTGCTTTCCAATTCTCGAGCGATTGCGTCGTAGTCAGAGCCTAACAGGTCGTCGATACATGTAGCGCAAATAGTCATCGCCTTCGGTCGCGGCCGGATCTCAGCCAATATCTCGGCAACAGCCTGAAATACTTTCTCCAGGTGTTGACCGGTAACTATGTCAAGTTCGCTTATGTGTAAAAAGAAAAGCCGTTTTTTAAACCCCAATTGGATGCCGGCTATAGCGCCGTGCCGCCCGCACCCCGCAGGCGATACAAAAAGCATTACCGATTCGGGCACCAGTAATCCCACGCGGATAATGCCCCATCCCCCGGCGCTGGGAGGACAATAATGGAGGTAATTGGGAGGCATAACCCTGCGGCGATCGGAGGAGCCGGTACTACCCAATTCACAGACAGACAGACAAAACGGTTTTGTATTACTCATTGTGATTCCTCCTTGTCGCCAACTATACCTCGGGCTATCTCCATAACAACCCTGGAGATATTCAAATCAGGGTTCCCTTCGATCACTGTTTTATTTTTCTCTTCATAAAACTGTACATTATTATCACGCGGAATATCGCCGATGATCTCAGCACCGATCCCTTGGGCAAAATTTCGGACAATATTTCCCTCATCGTCAATATTGCGCCGGTTTAAAATTATACCGCGCAGGCGGGCATAGTTCCGGTCGGCAAAATTATCGATTGCCTTTTTAATATTACCCGCGGCGAACAGGGACATTTTCTCCCCGGAGGTCACGATAATCACTTCATCGGCATAACCTTCTCTTATGGGCATGGCAAACCCACCGCAAACCACGTCGCCTAGCACGTCATAAAAGACAAAATCCGGTTGATATACTTCAAAAGCACGCAGGTCCTCGAGGATGTTGAAGGCCGCAATAATCCCCCTGCCGGCGCAGCCAAGCCCAGGGGTAGGACCGCCCGCCTCGACGCACACGATGCCATTGTAACCTTCTACGGCAATTTCCTCCAGTGATGAACAACTTCCATGCTCCTTAAGATGATTCATGACCGGGGTAACAGTTCGTCCGTTAGTGAGATTGATGGTTGAGTCGGCTTTGGGGTCACAACCGATCTGCATGACTTTATAGCCCAAGAGGGAAACAGCCGCCGACAACGCACTGGTGGTTGTCGATTTCCCAATGCCGCCTTTGCCATAGAATGCAATCTTTTTCATAATATTTTTTCTCCTGTTATAAGTATTTTTTATTTCTGACCGCTGAATTGGCCCCTGGTACCCTGGGAAGCTTCCTTTTTGGTATTAAGAATACTCTGGGCCTCTTCTGTGGTAAGCTGGTAATTATAAAACTCTTGATAATATTCCTTTACTTCTTTTTCCATGTCATATGTAAATATTTCAGGATACTGGTGCTGGGCTACCCATTTTAACATCAAGGGCGCATCGCCACTGGGTGGATACCAGCGGTAAACCCCCACGGGGATCTTATAGACCCTTTTGTTTTTGACCGCATCCACCTTGCTCCAGTCCTGTCCCTTGATCTTATTTTGGTAAAGGTCTTCCGGCATTGTATCCGTAAAGCTGCTGATAAAAACTATCTGGGGATCCCATTTGTAGATCTGCTCCATATTGACATTAGCCGTGACGTTTATTTCCCTGGCTACGTTATATCCCCCTGTCGTTTCAATCCAAAACTGGCCGTAATGGCCTGTGCCGGGTACTGTTATTTCCTTTTCACCATGTTGGAAAAGCACCAGCGTTTTGACCCGCTCTTCGTCCTTTATCCTAGCGGTCTTATCCTCAATCTCCTTCAGGACCTCTCGTCCGTACTTGATGACCTCTTTTATCTCCGCATCCCGACTAAAAACCTTACCGTATATCTCCAACCAAGTTTCCAAGGTATATAAAGCATCGCCCTCTCCCTGTGTCTTCACGCCTATGGCCGGTACCCCCGCTTTTTCCAACTGTTCATGCTGGTTTTGGTAGTCGCCCCAATAAAAAACAAGGTCCGGCTTAAGCTTAAGCAGTTGCTCGATATTCAGATCCGTACCCTCGACAAAGGAGGTTTCCACCTTTAACAGTTCGGGGTGCATCTTCCCCATGATAGAATTGGCGATGGCCCCCTTCGCCCCCGGATGCATCCCCACGATTTTTTCAACCGGTTCGCCCGTCAAGGCATATGCGCTGGGAAGGGGCAAGGCCGTCATGATGAGCCTGTCTGCCTTCTCCGGAATAACAATTTCCCGTCCATTCTGATCAACAACAGTGTTTTGTGTTGTTTTCACAGGGGACTTGTCGGCTATTTCTTGTTTTTGGCTGCACCCGGCTGTATAGACAGTGCCTATAAAAATCACCAGGGCTAATACTGTCCCTATTTTTTTACTCATATTGATCACCTTTTTCTTTTAATAATTGGAACATACGGCGCACCCATCTTCTCCAAGCTTTTTCAGCAGTTCTGCCAGCGCTGATGCGCTACTGCTGTGGCTACGCATAACGGGTATTTTCTTTCGTTTGGCCTCTTTCACGGCTACATTCACCATTTTGTGAGAAACAGTACCGGTAAACACCACAATGCCGTCAGGCTTTCCTATAGTCTTTTCGAAGCGGGCCGGCATCTGGGTATATACTTTTACGCTATGGCCCAGCTTGCGGCATACAGTTCTGTATTCACCATGCATCCTGTCATGCCCGCCCACAACAACGATACTCATATAATCACCAACCCTTATCAAATTAATATTCTCGTCTTAATATGTTAGGTAATCCTAACTTTTATGATAAATTTTTTCGCTTTTTCACCCCACTTAATACTAATTCAAAAGTTTTATTAATCTAACTTTTATACTAAGATACACCCTCTTTCTTCTTTTGTCAAGAGTGAACCTCCCCCACTTTAAGAAGATGGGGGCTTCAAAGAGCAATGCCAAACTGATCCCTGAACGTATCTCCCGATAGAGAAATACTTGCCCGCAAAGGGCATCATGTCTTAGCTTAGCTTCCCCTTGACAACTTTGGCCCGGTTCAGGGCTTCTACTACTTCCTGCTTTAGGCAATCCGTAGATACTTGACCTTGTTGACTGCAAGATCCCGAAACTCACCATGCCTTTCTTTGGTGAGGATGTTCTTAGCACCATGTATATCCCGATGCTCAAAATATCCACAGTGACATTGATAGACTCTGCCGGATACCTTCTTTTTCCGGCCGCAAACAGGACATGTTTGCGAGGTATATGCTTCGTTTACTTTTTTGATAGGGATGTCATTTTCAGCCAGTTTGTATTCCAGGTATTTGTAAAGCTTGCCAAATTGCCACTGGCTCAGTTTCTGGTTTAGCAGTCTGTTTCGACGTTTTTTTGGTGGGTTTGTTTTTTTGCGAGAGGTGTTACGTTGTACTCCCTCTACATCTCCTGCCACAACTTCTTTTGCTTTGTTTTCCAGACACCAGTTAACGAACAATCGGGAGATCTTGTGCAGACCATCCTTTATTTGAGCCTCGCTTTTGGATAGCACATTGTTCATGGCTTGGCGGTATTTTTTCCATTGGCGGGAATGCTTTTGACATTGGAACATTTTATTTTGTAACTCCTGGATCTTTTTGTTGCGAAGGCGTTTGATACTGCGAAGTTTACGACCTGTTATGATAAGCCCCTGGTTATTTTCGCATACTGCTGCGATGGTGTGTATTTCCCCGGGGTCTATGGCCACTATATTATGGCCGCTTGCTTTTTTCACTTTTGTACTATCATCATAGGTAAGGGCAAGCATTAGTTTTCTATCCCAAACCAATTCTATCTCTTTGATTTTATGGGGCGGCAGTTTTCCGACCTTTAGGATCAGCGGCTTTTGTCGTTTACTCTGCCATATGCCCATACTAAGCTCGATTTTGCCGTTGGGGTAGATTGCAAAACCATCTTTTTTCCATTTGGTGTTGAAATTATTTTTTGTTCGCCAGGGATACCTGATGCTGACAAGGCCCTTTATTCTTGCTTGCCGTGTATTTTCTCTGGCTTGCAGATATTTTTCATAGACTGCCTGTACGGACTGGCTATGCAGAGTATATTTACCCTTGGTAGCCAAATGAAGTTGGCTTCTATTAATCCATTTACTGTTTTCTCTGTGATAGTCTTTGGCTAGGGCCAGGGTATCATTCCATATCTGTGCGGAAATTCTATTGCACTCGAACAGCCGCCCGATGGTTTCTTTACTTGCCCGAAAGTCCACTTTACAGGCTTTAAGCACCTGCACCACCCCCCTTAACCTTATTTTACCACAAACATACGTTCGCGAGCAAGGGGAGGTATGGTATTATGCAGCATTCATCCTCCACCTACCCCTTGCTATTGCAAGTAAGGAAGGGTTGAGGTGGTGGTCTTCTGCTAAGGTATGATAAACTTGTGAAGTCCGACTTTATTAATGTATCCAGTATAGATATATCCTTGTCAAGAAAAACAATATCCCAGCAGAGCTGACGCATGAAAATAATTAAAAATCCTGCGAGCTCAAAATTGACCTTTCTAAAAGAGGATATACGGTTTTTTTTAAATTTCTGTTCCTCCCCTAAACTTATTTACCCTTATCTACAGTGGATAAAGATTATATCT
>JAHDSQ010000046.1 GCA_018432615.1 Clostridia bacterium | reverse complement strand
CAGAGCTGACGCATGAGATTTTTGATAGCTGAATATCAATGCAAGAACAAGATAAGAAAAAATAATTTTTCGCAAAGTAGCACTGGACAAAACAAAAAGGAAATGAGATAATAGTGTGGGAAGAATTAAAAAGGAGCCACACTCATGAAAAAGAATCACGAAGAAGTCCCAGAGCTAATATGTGGGCGTATATTTACAACAGAGGACTATCAACAAATAAAAGATATTATTCAGCTTTTTCCAAAGCTTAGTCAAACCGAGTTAGCACTGACGATATGCGAAACCCTCTCCTGGTATGCACCAAACGGAAAATGCAAACTAGAATCGTGCAGAGAACTATTAAAGAAGCTGGAAGCGCGACAATTAATTACACTTCCGGAGAAGAAGAACGGCCGTAAGCCAGGAAAAGAAAAAATAATTCTTCAAACAAAGATTGAAGAGGAACAGGAAATTAAAGGGAAGATATCAGAGATCGGCACAGTAGAATTGGAAGCGGTGCGCAGTCGAGAGGGGATTCAACTGTGGAACGAATATGTTGAACGATATCACAAATTAGGATACAAGCGCCCCTTTGGCTCCCATCAACGATATTTTATTTGGTCAAGCAGGCCGGAGAAAAAGAGACTTGGCTGCATGTTGTTTTCCGCATCTGCATGGGCCTTGGCCGAACGAGATGCCTGGATAGGTTGGAGTAAGGAAGATCGTAGTCAGCACTTGCATCTGGTGGTAAACAATACGCGATTTTTAATCTTCCCCTGGGTAAAGATAAAGAACCTAGCAAGCAAAGCACTATCGCTGTCTGCTAAACAAGTACGCGTTGATTTTTTAGAGCGATATGGTTATGAGCCAGTTCTTTTAGAAACATTTGTGGATGCAGAATATTATCGAGGGACCTGTTATAGAGCCGCTAATTGGATATCACTAGGTCAGACGGCAGGGCGAGGGAGAATGGACCGTTATACCAAATACATGTCTACACCGAAACAGATATTTGTGTACCCATTGGTTCCTGACTTTCGTCAACATCTTTGCGGCAAAAGCTCCATGGGAGGTGAAGCGCAATGAAAAAATCAACCTCCCTGCCAAACCGAAACTGTCTATGGCAAACGCCGGAAGAGGAACAAACTGCCCGGCAAGATGTAGTTAAGGGTACAGTAAAAGTATTTAGAGCCTTACTTCCCGGATTACTGACTGATTTGGCTAAGATTCAAGACGTGCGAAATCCAAAGAAGATTAAGCATAAACTGACAGTTGTGTTGCTTTATGGACTATTTGCCTTTGTACTTCAATACTCATCACGGCGGGAAGCCGGACGTGAAATGACCCGGCCTGTTTTTTCCGAAAACCTAAAGTACCTTTTCCCGGAATTAGAGAGCCTGCCTCATCAAGATACACTGCACCGTCTGTTGGAAAAGATTGAGGTAGAAGAAATAGAAACCGCTCATATCAAGCTTCTTCGACGGCTAATACGCAAGAAAAAATTCGTCAACTATCTGGTGAAAAAACGATATCTGATCGCTATTGATGGCACCCAAAAATTCACATTAAAAGAATGCTGGGGAAAAGAATATCTCAACCGGCATATGAAGGGACAAGAGGAGGAAGCCCAATACTATGTTTATCTATTGGAAGCTAAACTGGTCTTTCCCAATGGGCTCGTTCTACCTCTAATGAGTGAATTTCTGAACAATACTATTGATCAAGTAACGGATAAGCAAGATTGTGAGCTAAAAGCCTTTAAACGACTAGCTTCACGACTTCATAAGCATTTTCCCAAACTACCGATTACTGTGCTACTGGACGGTCTTTATTCAAATGGCCCTGTAATGGCCTTATGTAGGAAATATCATTGGGAATTTATGATAGTGCTTCAAGATGAATCACTAACTGACGTGTGGAGAGAAGCCAAAGGCTTGCATAAACTCAATCCTGAGCAGGCACGTACCAAAGCATGGAATGGCCGTATTCAGAAATTCTGGTGGGCTAATGATATTATCTATGAATACGGAGCAAATGGACGCTACAAACAAGTGGTTCATTTAGTCGTATGTGAAGAAACATGGGAAGCGATAGGAATACAAGGCGAAATTATCAGTAAGACATCACAACATGCATGGATTTCCAGCGAACCGCTAAACCGTAATAATGTTCATACACGTTGTAACCTAATGGCCAGACAACGTTGGAGTATTGAAAACGATTTTTTACAGGAAAAGCATCAGGGCTATCATTACCAGCATATTTTCTCCCATAATTGGAATAGCATGAAGGGTTATCATTACTTAATGCATCTCGCTCATCTCTTTAATGAATTAGCCCAAAGTTCAATCGAACTGGTGGAGCAGGTAGAAGAACTAGGTATTCGTGGGTTTCTTCGCCTCCTGCGCGAAACAATCAGCGGCCCATGGTTGGACTTGGTACAAATTGATATTTTCAGTAAAGGGCGATGTCAAATCCGGCTTATTGCCTGACCCTCACTGGCGGTGCACAGAAACTAAACATGGCGAAATCCACAAACAATAACTTGATTTATTATTCTGCGCTATCAGTTTGTCTTTTTAGGGAAGATATAATCTTTATCCACTGTAGATAAGGGTAAATAAGTTTAGGGGAGGAACAGAAATTTAAAAAAAACCGTATATCCTCTTTTAGAAAGGTCAATTTTGAGCTCGCAGGATTTTTAATTATTTTCATGCGTCAGCTCTG
>JAHDSQ010000043.1 GCA_018432615.1 Clostridia bacterium | reverse complement strand
GATGAAGAGGCAATAATCGAGGCTTCTATCCAATTTCATAATAGAATTGCCAGGGCAAGTGGGAATGAACTTTTCATTATTGTGCTAGATAGTATCCATGATGTGACGAGAAAAGGAAGGCTGGAAACTTTAGCAATCAATGGTAGATACCATCTGGCTGTTGAAGAGCATTATAAAATTTACAAGGCAATCGAGGAAAAAGACGCAGAAAACGCTAAAGCACTCATGCAGCACCATATCGAAACGAGTTCTTAAGTGAAATGGAGAGGGGGGGTGCAAAAAGGTTTATAAAGCATGCATCAAACGGACTTCAGTTCAAGAGAAACGGAGGAGAAAAAAGATGGAATTTCTAGGTTACACAAGGCCGGATGGACAGGTCGGCGCAAGAAACATCGTAGCAATTATCCCCACGGTTGGATGTGTGAACGCAGTTGCATTGAATATCGAGAAATTAATCAAGGGAACCCGTGCTTTTACTCATCATCAGGGCTGTCTGCATCCCCCCCAAGATACCGAAACGGTTACCCGTACTTTAATCAACCTTGGCAAGAACCCTAATGTAGCAGCGGTTTTAGTTGTGGGGCTCGGGTGCGAGATGGTTGATTTCGATCGGGTTGTTGAAGGCATCAAAGAATCCGGCAAGCCTGTACAGGCAGTTAGGGTTCATGACTTAGGTGGTATGCTGGAGACTATCAATAAGGGTGCGCAGTTGGCGGCCGATATGGTTTTGGAAGCGAGCAAGCTAAGAAGGACTAAGCAAGGGCTTGATAAACTTAGATTTTGTACTAAATGCGGATCATCTGATACCACTTCCGGATTGTCCTCGAATTTAGTAGTAGGAGAAGTTTGCCGTCTGATGACAGAAAACGGCGGTACATTCGTTCAGGGTGAGGTTTGCGATATCATGGGCGGTGAATACGCTCTGAAAAACCTTTGCGTTGATCCGGCGGAAGGAGATAAAATCATCAATTTTGTTAAGGATCTTTATGACAGAGGAACAGCTGTCGGAGCAGATGTCAGAGGAAGCCAGATGACCAGCGGTAATGTGGCCGGAGGTCTTACCACGCTAATCGAAAAGGCTATGGGAGCAAATGCCAAGGGACAAAACGTACCCATTCAGAGCGCTTTAGAGTACGGCTCGCGTCCGATGTGTGCGGGCAGGCATATAATGGCAACCCCGGGCCATGGTTTCGAGAATTTAACAGGAGGTGCTGCCTCCGGTGCTCAATTGATACTGTTTACTACCGGTCGTGGGGCTCCTAACGGACACCCCTGTATTCCAACCGTAAAGCTTTGCGGAAATAGTAAGACCAACGTGACGATGCAGTCCCATATCGATGTTGATGTCGCTTCTGTTATTGAAGAAACTGAAACGGTCGAGCAGGCCGGCAAGCGTTTATATGAGTATGCTGTCGCAGTTGCGTCAGGCACATTGACAAAGGCTGAAATATTGAACTTTGACGGTCACATGGAAATCCTGATCAAAGGCCCGGTAATGTAGGGTCAATAGACGAAGAAGAGAAGAGGTGTAATTTAATGAAGAAATTCGCCAAACAAATAGTGGAAAAGGATAACGTTGCTACTTGTGTAGCTGATGTTAATGCCGGCGACGAGGTTTATGTAAAAATTAACGGTCAGGAACTTGCCTACAAGGCCAACGCGGAAATTCCTTTCGGGCATAAAATTGCGGTCAAGAATATCAAAACCGGAGAATTTTTGTACAAATACGGTGAAGCCATCGGTAAAGCCACCCAGGATATTGCGGTTGGCGATTGGGTGCACACCCATAACGTTGTTGACCATTATGAAGTTGTCTAAATACTGTTAAAGCAGTCGTATGAAAGGGGATGCAAGAAGTGCAACTTACTAAATATGAGCAGGAAATGGCCGCAGGTAAACATGGGCCCGGACTGCAAAAAGCAATAAACCTATTGATAAAATATGGAGACGCTTGTGGTGCTGAACGGTTTGTAGAAATCACCAGTGCCCATGTTATGCCTAAAGAGCCCCCCGAGCTGCTAGCTCAGTTTACTGAGGGAATAGAAGAACTTCCGGTTACTACAACGCTACATCCCCTTATGGCTGCTTTTAGCCAGGAAAAATGGCAGGATATGGGGATTCCAAAGGATTTTGCCGAGAAAGAATCTTCTGATCATGAAAAAAGGCAAAAAATACATGGAAAACTTGGTTTTATCAAAAGTTATAGCTGTTTGCCCATGCATGTAGGCAATTTGCCCCGTAAGGGAGATTATATTTCCTGGATTGGTTCCGGCGCACAGATTTTAGCTAATTCTTTACTTGGTGCTAAAACCAATAAAGACGGAACTGTGATTAATCTTTGTTCCGCTTTAACCGGACGAGCACTCTATCATGGGTTATATCTTGATGAAAACCGTTACGCCAAAGTGGTTATCAAGCTAGCTGATGGTGTAGTACTTGAGGGAGAAGACGATTACGGAGCGTTGGGATACTTTGTTGGCGGAACCGTCATGACTGGCAACGTGGTCTTTGACTGCATACCTAAAAAGGCAACCTTCGATCAGATCAAGTACTTGATTGCTCCTGTTGCCACCAGTGGCTCGGTAAACATTTGCCATATTGTAGGAATAACTCCTGAAGCACCTACGGTGGAAGCCGCCTTAGGAGGTAAAGAACCTGAAGCAGTGTTGGTGGTGACCCGTGAAGATTTGGAAAAAACCAAGGATTTGTTTAAGTATTCTTCCGAAGCTACTGTAGATTTGGTCTTAATAGGCTGTCCCCATGTGACAGTGGAAGAGGCCAGGCAAATCGCCAAGCTGCTTGAAGGAAAGAAAATAGAGGAAGGCAAACGGTTCTGGCTAGCGATGAGCGATGCCACTTATACCCTTGTTAAGGCCATGGGAGACGCTGAAAATATTGAAAAAGCAGGAGGAGTTTTCAGTCATACCTGTATGGCCATAATTCCCGATTCACCTTTGCCGGAGAATGTCAAAGTTGTTATGACTAATTCCTTTAAAGCGGCACATTACGTTAATTCTCTTCAACAAGGGAAGGTTAAGGTAATGATCGGTAGTCTGGAACAATGCCTGGATTCACTAAAATTACAGAAAAGGTCGTGAATACGGAATGCGAATCAAAGGAAAATCACTTAATAACGGAAAGGTGAGAGGAAAAGCCCTCGTATTTGATGTTCCGTTTTCCTTTATAGGAGATATGTGCCCCGATACAGGCACCGTCACTATGAGTGGGCATCCTCTGTTCGGGGAGTCGCTGAAAGACAAGATTCTAGTGATACCAACCAGCCGTGGCGGTACGATTGCACCATTTATTGCTTATCATGCTCAAAAAAATAATGTTGCGCCCACGGCGATCCTTTGCAATAATGCGGATACTATCACACTGGAATGCGCCCTGACTATCGATATACCAATCATGGACGGGTTTGAGGAAGATATAACAAGGCTGCTTGTCTCGGGCGACGAACTTGAAGTAAATACCAATAACAATTGTATTGAAGTTTTCAGATAAAAGTTATAGACTCCAGTTATATGCAAGTGCCGCAAAAGGAGGGCTGAATTCATTTGAATGTAAAGAAAAGTCCCTGGTCAAAGGTTAACCGTGTGTTTTGGTGGATTGCCGCCGTGGCAATCGGGACAATGGCCATCACAACCACAGCAGATGTTTTGTATAGGTGGGTAATGGGCGGTGCGATTGGGCCTGTTTATTCGTTGTGTGAAACATTAATGGCTGTTATGGTCTGGTCGGCATTAGCACCGACCCAGGAAGAAAACGGACACATAGGGGTTACAATTTTTACGAGCAGATTAAAGGGTAAGACTAAGGCTGTTTTCGAGATAATAGCTTTGCTGATATGTATTATTTTCTTTGCGCTCATTTTCTGGAAAACCTTAGAGGACGGAATCTGGGCATATGGAGTCAAGACTTTCAGATACGGCGACTATTATCGTTTCCCGACTTGGTGGGCAAGGCTGTATGTCCCGGTAGGAACCTTAGCCATGATAGGACAGTTAGTCTTCGAAACTATTAACAATTTTAAAGTTGTATTTAGTGGGTCTAAGAATGATGAAGCCGGCGTTTTAAACGCGGGAAAGGAAGAGGTGTGAATATATGGATCCGATGACCGTTGTAATTATTTGTGTTGTTATGTTAATAGCCTTGATGGTGATTGGGGTTCCGATTTATGCCTGCCTCGGCTTTACCGGTTTATTGGGGACAGTTATGCTTAGTGGTTGGAAAGTCGCTATAGCCATGCTGAAAAACTTCCCCTATATGCGTTCTGCGGATTACATCATGATGGTTGTACCGATGTTTATAATGATGGGATACATTGCCTTCGCAGCCGGGTTGAGCAGAGATGCTTACACCATAGCCAACAAATGGCTGGGTAGATTACCGGCGGGTTTGGCAATGGCTACTATTATGGCCAGTGCCATGTTTGGTGCCTGCTGTGGATCCAGTGTCGCCTGTTCTGCTACCATGGGGAAAGTGTCTATTCCTGAAATGACCGAGAAAGGATATAACCCTAAGGTTTCCGCAGGAGTTGTAGCAGCTGGGGGGCTATTGGGAATTATGATTCCTCCCAGTACAATCTTGGTATTTTATGGGACCCTGGCTGAGGTTTCGGTCGGCCAAATGCTGCTGGCGGGCGTAATACCGGGAATAGTGACCGCTACAATATATTGCGTCGGGCTCCTTGTTTGGAGTAAATATGATGATACCCTTTGTCCTTCAACTTTTAAGGTCAGTTGGAAAGAAAAACTATGGTCTTTGCGGTTGGTATGGGGTGTTTTTGTTCTGTTTTTAATAATAGTTGGCGGAATTTACGGAGGTGTCGTTACTCCTACAGAAGCTGCCGCCATTGGGGCTGTTGCCTGCTTCCTCATGATGTTGATTAAAACCCCCAGGAGCGAGTATAAGAATATCGGAACATATATGATGGAGGCAATGAAGGAGACCGTAAACACGTGCGGGATGATTTTTATGATCTTGATTGCATCCGCTATTTTCAGCATTTTTATGACTCAAGCAGGAATTCCGGCCATGGTAAATAGTTGGGCGACAAGTTTACCTTTGCCCTCACTGGCTATTGTAGCAATGTTTCTTGTGATTCTGATACCGATGGGTATGTTCTTAGATCCTTTCTCCTGTTTGGTCATTACCGTTCCCATCACCTATCCTGTGGTAGTCGGAACATTTGGTTACAGTCCACTGTGGTATGGGATTCTTTTAACCCTGATGATTCAGGTTGGACTGATAACTCCCCCTGTTGGTTTGAATGCATATATTATGAAAGGGGTTTGTCCCGAATTAAGTCTGGAAGATATCTTCAGAGGTTGCTATCCGTTTATTGCTTTTACATTGATTACGGTAGTTGTGATGTTGTTCGTCCCGGGATTGGCTACCTGGTTGCCACTTAGCATGGGAAATTAACCATGTGAATGGATAAAAAAGGAGGAATAGGAAAATGGTAAAAAACAAAAAATGGGCACTACTCCTTGTTGTTATCTCCATATTTCTTGTCGGTTGTTTATTGGCAGGATGCGGCGGAGGTGAAGAGGCAACCGGAGAGGAAGATGCCGACAAAACCTGGACATTGAAGTATGACTATTACAGCATTGAAAACTCTGAGCCTTCTATCATTGATAAGTGGTATTTTGATGAAGTGGCGAAAAGAAGCAATGGAAGGATCAATATTGAGTATTATTGGGCCGGCGCTTTGCGCAAAACCGGTGAGCATTACGGCGCTGTACGTGACGGGCTTAGCGAATTATCATTTTTGAACTATGGGTATTACACAGCCGAGCTTCCCATTAGCCGTGGCGTGGAATGGAAATGGAGACCCGGCTTAGAGAGTCCGGACGGTCTTAATAAGGCGATTAATAAGCTGTACGAGGAAACTGAAGTTTGGAAACAAGAATATGAAAACAATAATCTTAAAGTCCTCTATATGTCCAACTGGGGGGCGGAAGCATGTCTGTTTAAGACTCCCGTTCTATCCATTGAAGATCTGCAAGGCTTGAAAGCGCGTACCTATGGTGTTGAGGGCGATGTCATGCAGATCCTGGGCGCAGTACCCATGTCGATAGCCAACAATGAAACATATACTTCCCTGGAAAGCGGCGTTATCGACTGTGTAACAAGCTTTGGGCTTAGAACCGCAGCTGGTATGCGTTTGCACGAAAAGGCCCCTTGTATTGTTGATATTGGGGCAGGCGTACAGGGACCTTCGGCTGTAGTTATAAATCTTGACCTTTGGAACGAATTCCCGCAGGAGATTAAAGATATCTTCTTGGAAGTCCGGCAAGAACTTCTTGATTACAAATGGGCTGAGATTATGAACAACACAGCTTTAGAAGGCGTTAATATGATGCTTGAAGACGGCGCCGTTTTCTATGAGTGGCCGGAGGATGTAGTCAAGCAGGCTGCGGATATTGCCGTGCCGATGCAGGAAGAGAATTGGATCAATGACATGGTTTCTATGAAGCTAATGACAGAAGAAGAATGCAAGGACTTTTTAGCGAAGCTTGACCAGTATACCGCTGAATTCAGCAAGGATGCGCAAGTTAAAAGTTTCAGCGAGATATATAAGGAAGTAACCGAGAAGTAAAAAGCTTACGCCTCCCTATATATACCATATCCAAAAGGGTATCGGGCCTGAAAGCCGATACCCTTTTGGTGACAAAAAAACAGTTTCAACCTATTTGTTTGTACTTAATTGTACAAAGGCATAGTATGTATTATAATCTAGAAGGAGCATTCATACTATCATACGAAAAGGTGCCTGATAATGCTAAAGCCAAAAAGCACGTTTGAGAAAATTGACAGAAAAAACCTGCCTGATCAGATTATCCGGCAGATCCGAGCGATGATCGAAAAGGGATTGCTTAAACCTAACGACAGGTTGCCTTCCGAGCGTGAGCTGGCGGAGATGCTGGGAGTGAGCCGCCTGCCCTTGCGAGAAGCTTTAAAATCATTACAATCTACCAACGTGCTTGATGTCAGGCCGGGAGAGGGTTATTTTGTCCGGGGGATTGAGACGGTGCGTCTGCTGGAATTTTTTGAGGGCAAGCTAAATCACGAGAAAGATATGCTTAACGATCTCAAGGAAGCCCGTATCATCATTGAATTGGGAGCAATAGACCTGGCCTGTGAACGAAGGACGGAAGCGGATATTAAGCGGATGAGAAACAGTAATGAAAAAATGAAGAAAGCTGTTAATGAAGATAGCGAAGATGTCATTAAGTATTCCATGGAATTTCACAATCATATTTTTGAGGCCAGTAGGAACGGCTTTCTTATCTCGATCATGGCGTGTATGAACAACGCTCTTTATGAAGGCAGGTTCAAATCATTGAAAACAATTAATAAACGATATCTATTAGCCTATGAAGAGCATAATGAAATGTTGGAGTCGATTGCTGTACGAGACGCCGAAAGGGCAAAATCTCTAATGAGGCACCACCTACAATCTTCTTATCATGTTGATTAGTCCAAACATTAACTTTACAATAGTGCCTTAGGGTATACCCGATAGGAAAACTCGCTTCAGGTGAGATTTTATTTCACCTGGGGTTTAGTTGAGCTTATCCGAGACCATATTGCCGTTTGTTCTGTGGGAAGAGGCAATAATCGACCGGATAAAGAAAAAATATTTTAGGAGGTTAATAATGGCTAAAAAAATGAAGACCATGGATGGCAACACTGCTGCCGCTCACGTCGCTTATGCCTTTACGGATGTTGCGGCCATTTATCCTATCACACCGTCATCATCGATGGCGGAGGTGGTTGACGAGTGGAGTGCTCACGGCAGAAAGAATATTTTTGGACAAACAGTCAGAGTTGCCGAATTACAATCTGAAGCCGGGGCTGCAGGTGCAGTACACGGCTCGCTCTCTGCAGGAGCTTTGACAACAACCTTTACCGCATCACAAGGTTTGTTGCTGATGATTCCCAATATGTACAAGATTTCAGGGGAACTGCTTCCCGGAGTTTTTCATGTTAGTGCACGGGCCGTGGCAACACATGCCCTGTCGATTTTTGGCGACCATTCCGATGTAATGGCGGCACGTCAAACCGGCTTTGCACAGCTGGCCTCCGGCAGTATTCAGGAAATTATGGATCTTGGCAGTGTTGCGCATTTGGCGGCAATCAAGTCAAGAATACCTTTTGTACACTTTTTTGACGGATTTAGGTCTTCTCATGAGATTCAAAAGATTGAGATGATGGATTATGAGGAACTGGCTAAACTAGTTGACTATGATGCTCTCAAACAATTCAGAGACAGGGCGCTCAATCCGGAAAAACCTTATACCAAAGGAACCGCACAGAATCCGGACATTTTCTTCCAGGCCAGGGAGTCCTGCAATCCGTATTACGAAGCAGTTCCTGATATTGTAGAGCAGTACATGGCTGAGATTACAAAAATAACCGGCAGAGAATATCATCCTTTCAATTACTACGGAGCACCTGATGCTGAACGCGTGATGGTAATTATGGGTTCGGCCTGTGAGGCTGCCGAAGAGACTGTTGATTATTTAAATAGTAAGGGAGAAAAGGTCGGAGTTATAAAAGTACACTTATACAGGCCTTTTTCGGCCAAGTATTTCTTCAAGGCATTTCCCAAGACGGTCAAGAAAATTGCTGTTTTAGACAGAACCAAAGAGCCCGGTTCTTTGGGTGAACCTTTATATCAAGATGTATGCACACTCTTTTATAGAAGAGAAAATGCTCCCGTTATAGTGGGCGGCAGATATGGCTTAGGGTCGAAAGACACGACACCCACACAGCTTAAAGTAGCTTTTGACGAGTTGAAAAAGGACGAGCCGAAAAATGGCTTTACCATAGGAATTGTCGACGACGTCACACACTGCAGTCTGCCTGCAGGGGAAAAGATCAATGCTGCTCCTGCCGGGACAACACGTTGCAAATTCTGGGGTTTTGGTTCCGACGGTACGGTCGGGGCAAATAAAGACGCGATAAAAATAATCGGGGATAATACAGACTTGTACGCCCAAGCATATTTCGCCTATGACTCTAAAAAATCAGGCGGTGTCACTATTTCCCATCTGCGGTTCGGCAAGAAGCCGATCAAGTCCACTTACCTGATAGATGAGGCCGATTTTATTGCCTGTCATAAGCAGTCCTATGTGGATCAATATGAACTATTGGAAGGGCTGAAGCCGGAAGGGACATTCCTGTTGAATTGCAATTGGCAGCAAGAAGAACTTTCGGAAAAGCTCCCGGCCAAGATCAAAAAGTACCTAGCCGAGAATAAGATAGATTTTTATATCATAGATGCAGTTGACATTGCCGGTAAAATTGGCCTGGGGGGCAGAATAAACATGGTCATGCAGGCTGCCTTCTTTAAACTGGCAAATGTTATTCCTCTTGCGGACGCCATCAAGCACTTAAAAGATGCTATTAAGAAAACATATGGCAAAAAAGGTGACAATATCGTTAAAATGAACAACGAAGCCGTCGACAAGGCGTTGGAAGCGTTAATCAAGGTGGATATTCCTGCAGAATGGGACGCTGCTAAGGAAGAAGAGGCTGCAGCTACTCGTGAATTGCCGGAATTTGTAAAGAACATCGCCATGCCGATGAACGCTCAGCAGGGGGATAAGCTTCCGGTCAGTGCCTTTGTAGGCAGGGAAGACGGAGTGTTCCCCAGCGGCACAACCGCCTATGAGAAACGCAATGTTGCTATCAATGTTCCTGTTTGGCAACCGGATAACTGTATCCAATGCAACCAGTGCTCTTATGTTTGTCCCCATGCCGCTATTCGTCCCGTATTGCTGAACGAAGAGGAAGCGGCCAAGGCTCCCGCAGGCTTTATCACGAAAAAGGCAATAGGGAAACAGTTGGCGGGCTTATCATTTAGGGTACAGGTCAGTCCCAAGGATTGTACAGGCTGCGGAAGCTGTGTCGAAGTATGTCCGGCAAAACAGAAGGCTTTAGTCCTTTCTCCGGCGGAAGAGGTTGTGGCCAAAGAAGCAGGTAATTGGGAGTTTGCCACAACGGTTTCTGCAAAAGAGGATATCTGGAATAGGGCCTCAGTCAAGGGCAGTCAGTTTGTACAGCCGTTGCTTGAGTTTTCCGGTGCCTGTGCCGGCTGTGGCGAGACTCCTTACGCCAAACTGATAACCCAGTTGTTCGGGGATAGGATGATCATTGCTAACGCAACGGGCTGTTCTTCGATCTGGGGGGGCTCGGCACCCGGGACGCCTTATTGCAAAAACGCCAAAGGTCAAGGTCCTGCCTGGGCTAATTCCCTCTTTGAGGATAATGCTGAGTACGGTTATGGGATGGTCTTAGCCTATAAACAAATCAGAGAAAAACTTGCCGATGTTATGAAAGATGCAAACGAAGGGAAGATTGCACCGGAGCTGAAGGAAGCGTTTGAGCAGTGGCTGGCGGTCAAAGATGATGGCAAAGCCTCAAAAGAAGCTTCGACAAACATTGTTTCCCTGCTGGAAAAATATCAAGACAATGAAGCCGTAAAAGAAATCCTTGAGAAGAAAGATTTTCTTGTTAAACCTTCACAGTGGGTTCTTGGCGGTGACGGTTGGGCTTATGACATAGGGTACGGCGGCTTGGATCATGTTCTGGCCTCCGGGGAAGATATCAATGTGCTGGTCTTTGACACCGAAGTATATTCCAATACGGGTGGGCAGTCCTCCAAGGCGACTCCGGCTGCTGCGGTAGCTAAATTTGCCGCCTCCGGAAAAACGATTAAGAAAAAAGACTTGGGAATGATTGCTGCAACTTACGGTTATGTGTACGTGGCCCAGATTGCGATGGGTGCGGATATGAATCAAACGGTCAAAGCGCTGGTTGAAGCGGAAGCCTATCCCGGACCGTCCCTGATAATTGCTTATGCACCGTGCATTAACCACGGTATCAAAATTGGCATGGGACGCTCCATGGAGGAAGAAAAGCGTGCCGTTCAGGCCGGATATTGGCACCTGTATCGTTTTAATCCGGAGAACAAAAAGGAAGGGAAAAACCCGTTCGTTCTTGACTCCAAAGAACCGACCGCTTCTTTCAGGGAATTCTTGCAAGGCGAGGTTCGTTATGCCACGCTGCTCAATACTTTCCCTGAAGTCGCAGAAAAGCTCTTTGCAAAAGCGGAGGAAGATGCTAAGGAAAGATTGGAGACATATAAAAAGATGGTTTAATGCTGTAAGAGTTTCTTCCCAAGATGCTCCGTGTTCAACGCGGAGCATCTTGTGTTAAGATTAGATAAGTGAAAATTAACAAAAAACCATAAAATTATACAAATAGACTTGGGCGGGATTAAACATAAATGCACAAAATGCACAAAAAGCACAAAAATTACACAAATGGGGCATAATTATACAATGATACTTGTGCATACTATTTATAAGGAGTGAAGTTCCATCAAGCAGAGGATTGCAGAAGCATATATAGGCGAATATGCCAGCGGAAAGAGTGAGATTGCGGTTAATAGAGCATTGTATTTACTGCATAACGGTCATACTCCTGTTACTCTGATTGATTTGGATTTGGTTGAGCCTTTCTATACATTACGACCTATTAAGGTTCAACTAGAAGCGGAGGGACTGGAGGTAATAGCCTGGGAAACAGCGGATACCCTGGGGCTTGGTGAGGCCGGAAACATCTTGAAGCCGGATATGCGCTGGGCCCTCAAAAAAGAGGGTAGCATTATCTTTGATGTTGGCTACGGAATAGATGGAGCAAAAAAGACGAGGTTGTTGGAGGGTGCAGAGGAGTTAAAGATTTACGTGGTTGTTAATATTGCGCGGCCGATGACGGGTGATGTAATGAGAATTGTTGAATACGTACAATCTTTGGGGCGAGTGGACGGGCTGATAAACAATTCTCACTTGGGTGACGATACGGATCTGGAAATTATTGAAGAAGGGGTAGAGGTAGTTACGGAGGCGGCAAAGAAACTAGGGCTTCCGGTTATCTGGACAGCGGTAGA
This sequence comes from Clostridia bacterium, assembly GCA_018432615.1. Classification (GTDB taxonomy): domain Bacteria; phylum Bacillota; class Peptococcia; order DRI-13; family SM3-B62; genus SM3-B62. Next base: position 13,310 of record JAHDSQ010000043.1, on the reverse strand, counting down.
AGAAAAATTTGCCGAGCAAATAGGGGATTATGATAAAAAGGGGAACCCCGTGTTTTTTTTGAAAAGGAGAATGCAGCACACTTTTTGGTGAGAGCGGTAATAGTGCCGTTGATATATGGTAAACATTAAGCTATTAGGAGGTGTTTTTTTAATATGTCAGAAAAACCCATCGAAGGAGAAAAGAGAGTATTCATGACGGGGAACGAGGTTGTTGCCTGGGCAGCTCTTGCTGCTGAAGCCGATATTATGTACGGCTACCCGATAACACCACAAAATGAAGTGATGCATTACTGGACAAGATTAGCGCCGAAATACGGCAGATCTTTTTTGCAAACAGAGGATGAAATCTCTGCCGGATTTACGACCTGTGGCGGAGTACTGTCGGGTAAGAGGGCCTTCACGGCCACAGCAGGGCCGGGTAATATTTTGATGCAGGAGTCCATGACTATGGCTGAAATGATGAGAATACCAACAGTGCTTGTCGTTCAGCAGCGTGGTGGACCGTCAACTGCTACGGTCATTTATTCACAGCAGGAGGTAACCATGACCTGCTTTGGAGGAAACGGAGAAGGTCTGAGGATTGTGTATTCCACATGCAGCCATCAAGAGTTGTACGATTATACAATTAAGGCCTTCAACGTTGCTTGGAAGTATCGTTTTCCGGTGTTTGTCTTGGGCGACGGCTACCAAGCCAAGATGAGGGAGTCGTTAAAGATGTATGATCCGGCAACAAAAGGAATTAAAATGGTAGAAACGCAACCTTCGTTAGGATTGGCAGGAGTGCCGGGGGTGGATCGTGAACCCAGCCATTTGCGTAATACATACAATACCGAGGAAGAGCTTTGCGAGGTCGTGACAAACCTGGTTGAGGAATACAATAAAGTAGTGCCGGAGGTAGTAGAGTACGAGACCTTTGAGACAGAAGATGCGGAAATAGTATTGCTCGGACACGGAATTGTGACGAGGGCGGCCCAGGCGGCAGTCAAGACGCTGCGTGAACAAGGAATTAAGGTCGGACATTTTCGGCCTATCACTATCCATCCCTTTGCGGCCGATGAATTAAGGGCTATTTGCAAGCAGGCCAAAAAGCTGATAGTAATTGAATCGGCCCAGGGTCAGTTTGAAAGAATTGTGAAGGAAGCCATTTATGGCGAGTCTGTTCCTATGGAAAGTTACTTCAAACCAGGGCAAGGTATAACCGGTGAAGAGATAGTAGAATACGTCAAAAAGGGACTGTAAATTGAAGAAGGGGGTTAATCATGGCTGTTGTGCCGAATATGCCGAAATCATGGCGTGTAGAAACAAAACCACATAAATTCTGTCCCGGTTGTGGACATGGGTTAGTTTTAAAAGCTTTAGGTGAAGCTATAGATGAGCTGGAAATTCAGGAGAGGGTCGTGTTTGGGTGTGATATTGGTTGTTCTTTGTTGTCTTGGGATTTCTTCAATTGCGACTCGGTGCAGACGCACCACGGGCGGACAACGCCGGTTGTGACAGGTGTAAAAAGAGCAAGACCGGATAGAATCTGTATCGCCTATATGGGAGACGGAGGCGGTTATGCCATCGGTGCCCAGCATTTGGTCAATTCGGCTGCTAGAAACGAAAGAATCACGGCCATACTGGTAAACAATTGCAACTATGGCATGACGGGGGGACAAATGGCACCGACGACACTGCCGGGGATGAAGACACAGACCTCTCCTTACGGACGTGATACGGAGACAATGGGTTATCCGACGCAAGGCCCGGAAATGGTGGCGGCCATTGCCAGAGAAGGGGCGTATGTTGCCAGGGGAACCGTGGCCAATGTCCGGCGGCTAAAAAGATATATTAAAAGTGCTCTGCAAAATCAAATTGACGGAAAGGGCTTTTCCTTTGTAGAGGCCCTTTCAGGATGCCCGACAAACTGGAGCACGAATGCCCAAAAAACTTGGGAATTCATCGAAAAAGAAATGCCCCAGTATTTTAAGGTGGGGGAAATAAAAACTCCTGGAAAGAAGGAGGAATAGCAGATGTCGAATACGGTAAAAGTGGCACTGGCCGGCGAGGGCGGACAGGGAGTCCAGTCTGTAGCCGGAATTCTGGTGGAAGCAGCTAACGATGAAGGCAGAGAAGCATTATATATACCTAACTTTGGTGTTGAACAGCGGGGCGGCGTTTCTGTTGCTTTTTGCCAAATATCCGATGAAAGAATCGGTTCCCCCAAGTTTAAATTTGCCGACTTGGTAATTGCTTTATCCGACAGGGCTGTACGCCGCACAAAGCAATACGTTGACGAAAATACCGTCTTCATCTACGATTCCTCTGTAGAGGGAGTGGAGGACGACATGCCGCAAAAGGTGAAAAAGATCTTAGCCATACCGGCCTTGGATATTGCAAAAAAAGAACTGCACCCCAGAGTATTTAACGTTATTGTTATGGGTGCGGCGATTGCTGTAACAAAGATTGTGGATATAAAGCAGGCTAAAAGCGCTTTAGAGAAAAAGTTAGGTTATAAATTTAAGCAGGATCCCAAGTTGAGAGAGTTGAACTTTAAGGCTTTAGAAAAGGGTGTGGAACTTGTTGAAGGAAAGGTCTGATTCTTTTAGGAAAGAAGAGGAGGGGATAGGATGACTACCAATGCTTATAAAATGAAGCAAGTGGAGACAACAAAATCGGTATTCACTATTTTCACCGGCCTGTGCAAGGGTTGCGGCCTGTGTATAGAAAAATGTCCGACCAAGACACTGCATTGGTCGGAAGCCCTAGGTGTCTATGGAACGCCTTCCGTTGAGCCGAAAGAAAACGATAATTGTACCGCTTGCGGGATGTGCGCTCTGGTTTGTCCGGATTGCGCCATAGTAATTGAGCGTAAGAAGTAATCTGGAGAAATATCCCATAGAACCAAGACAAACGGGGCAGAATATTCTTATGAGAGAAAGAAAACAACGGAGTTGACAGCAATGGTCATGAAATCAAGAGAAAGAAAGGTACTGCCTGTTTGTTCCTTGTGCAGTAAAGTCCCCGACAAAGGTCTACGAGACGGCTTTTTTCTCAAGGGCATCTTTATTTGCAGTGCCTGCGAAAAAAGACTGCTTCGCTGTCGGCCCGTCGATGGTGATGAATACACATTGATGATCGCGAACATGCGTCATATTCTGTTTAAAGAATAACAATAGTAAATGTTGTGGTCTTGTTTCAGAGCGAAATAAACAACTTTTTTAGGTGGGCATTCTTCATTAGCAGCCACTTATTCTCTACGATCAAATCTGCCTTGACTTTTTTGTCCAATTTGGTGGCTGGTATTTCAATTTTCTGGGAGCAGAATTTAATCTACCTTTACGCTCCCGGTATAATTTTACAGGACTCCCTCTAAGTAAATTTGATTCCAAACTGCTACAACTTTATGATTAACAAGATTGTGTTTCCGGCATTAACAATAAGGAGACGAATAATCACAATGGCATTGTATAAATATGTATAGTAAGTAAAAAAGCAAGAAAAAATCAAAAAAACAACAAAAGGATGAGGAGTAAATAGAAATATAGCCATATATAACCAAAATAAGGGCAAATGCGTATTGAGTAATATTATAAAGGAGTGCTAATATAATGATGGAAAAAAATATTTCAATAATTTTCAAAAGCCATATTGCCTTTTTTGTAATGAGATTAATAGTGATAGTAGATATAGATACCTCCAACGCAAAATATCAAAATTATAAATAAAATGAGAAGGAAGAATAAAATTCAAAAAACACACCAACATAAATTTTATTGCAGATTTATTTTGATATGAATTAGTAAAGTAATACATTTTTTCAGTAGGTGTTTGCGAAGGGAGACAATATTGAAAAAAGGAAATAATAGTATCTTGAATTGCTAATTGATAAAAAATGGAGGGTGATGTTAATGAAGAAATTATTTTGTGTTGTTTTAACAGTTCTTTTTTTAACTATGTCTGTTTTACCGGCTTATGCAAACAATCCTATCTTTATGATGTCAACGATTGAGGTTGCGAAAAACGATAATATATCAGATAAAGCTATTTTAAAAAAAGAGCGAATAACTGAAGAAATTAAATTTACGGCAAATGATCTATCTAAATTGGAGCAAGGAGATCTTAGACTGGAAGCTACAGAAACTGAACCAAATGATGACCCGAATAACGCTAATTATATTAATTCAGATACTTGGTATGAAGGAAATATAGGAAGCTCTACAGATGAAGATTGGTTTTATTTTTACACGGGGTCTAGTGGTAAAATTACTGTCTTTCTGGAAAACATACCTTCTGGTTGCGATTATGACTTATTTTTATATAAACTAGAAGGTAGCACTCTTTACCCTAAAGCTTCGTCATATTACTCTGAAAATCACTATGAGAACTTAAGTTGGGTTGATGCTGCGGGATACTATTATGTAAGAATCATTACCTATCAAGGATATAGTCCTAATTCAAACTATAGGCTTTATACCCACATTTCCACTAGTTATGATAATAATGAGCCGGATGATAACATCTTAACTGCTAATACAGTCAGTACTGGCAACTCAAATTATACCCTTACAATGGACAACCAGTATGACCATGATTGGTTTAAGATAAGTATTACCGGCAGTGACTGGCATAAAATTGCTGTGGATTTGGTTAACATGCCAAATGACTACGATGTTTATTTATATGATCCAACGGGGGCATTAGTAACCCGTTCTGAAGAGAGTGGGACAATTGCAGAAACTATAGTACTTCATGTTAACTCTCCCGGGGATTATTATGTACTAGTTAAACCGTACAGTTGGACGAGTCCTACGAGTACATACAGAATAAAAATTTCTATTAACGCAATTTACCAAGGCTTTTGGATGGCTAATCCTCTTAGGACCTATAATATTAATGGTGGTTATTTATACGGCGAGTGGGATTCCGCAAACCTGAATACTGCCCATAAAGGAGTAGATTCCAAAGGTACTACTGCAGGCACTTCTGTTTATCCTGTGGCTAGTGGCGATGTCATTCAAGCCAAATATTCGAGTGGTTGGGGTAATAATGTAGTAATAAAACATACAGATCCAGATGGCAGGACAATTTACACCAGGTATGCTCACCTGCAAAGTCATATCTTCGGAAATGATATTATTTATGGAATCAATCCTTTTGTACCGGTGGAACCAGAAGATGTCATAGGATATGCAGGTAATTCAGGAACTTCGGCGGTACACTTGCATTTTACCACCGAGTATGACTGGCAGATGGAAAACGGAAAAGGTGTATTGAATCCCGAATATTTTCTTTCAAGGAGCGTTTCGGGATATGGAGGGTTTGAAGGTGTAATTAAAGACTATAATGGGAGTATTCGCCGCCCGCTTACTTATAATGATCCTAATGTTGCCAGAATCAGCGGTTTCACAAAAGATGATCCTAATTTTGGTGCTCGTTATACATATGGAGTAATGAATGACAATGCTGTGTTTTATGACGAAGAGTATTTTGGTATGAATTACATGACAGGAAAAATCACACCAGATACTTATACAGTTAATTTCACCCATCCTGATTTAACTGGTGAGTCTGAGTCCCTTGCATTCAGCAGTAATAATGTAATGATTTCCAACCATGTTCTTGAGTCAGCCTCAGAATTGTTGAGTATGGATACAGACTCTCAATTGATTTATACAAACAGTTTGACTAGTAACTCTCCAAAAAGATTTACATGTAAACAAGGTCTGAAAATAGATCTGCCAACCAAAGGGATGCCGATTGATGGAGACCCGGCTGTATATGAAACCTATCCAATAGTTTATACAGCCGATGGAGAAAAAGTATTAAAACAGTTTAAAGTATGGTATCGACCAGAAGCATTAGAACATATTCTTGCAGAACCGTTTTTGTTTACTGCAGCCGGTAAAGCACTTTTTATTCACCGAAGCTATCCTAATGAACTTTACCAAATCGACGAGAATGGAAATACTATAAAAATAGACGTGCCGTTTACAGAAATCTGGGATATAAAACAAAATCCAATAACTGATGAAATAGCCATATATGGAAGTGTTTCAGATAGCTTTGGAGCACTAGGTGTTTACTTGTTAGATCTTAGTATGGGAACCTATAGAGAAGTTGCTAGTTATAAAGTTGAACCAGATGTTATTTATGATGTTGTAGTGGCAAACCTTGTTTATGATGATGAAGGAACTTTATATTTCGACCAGTCGCCAACTGATAAGCCTGCCATTTATAGTTTTGACGGGCGAGATGTTTCTCTTGTTAAAAACGGGGCTTTTTCGCCCAAAATATCTCCTGACGGCAAATTATTGGCCTTCTTAAACTGTGAGAATAGAAATCCTCGATTTTCAAAAGACCCCGTTACCTTAGAAATAATAAATATGAACACAAAACAATCGATAGGTAAACTTTCGGTTTGGGGTGCCATAGAATGGGATACGAACAGCCGGATTACAGTAAAAGGGCTAGGTCTAATAAAAAGGATAGATGTATCGGCTTCCGGATTGTCGATTGCGAAAACCTTTTGAAAGTTTTGGGGATCCTAATAAAAAACAGGGTCCCCAAAATTTCTATATAATATTATTAAAAAACAAAGAAGGGATAAACCGTGAGATTTATAAAGAGATTAATAACATTGTGCCTTTTTTCAGTTATAATCGCCTTTATCCTTTGTGGTTGCACCCATGATTTTGACCAGGTATCCAACGGAAACGAGGTTCCTGGGAAAATGCCGGAAACACTGCCAGGTGAAAAAGACATAACAGGGCAAAATGTTAAAGAAAATATAAAAAGCAAAGGCAAGCAAGAAGAAACGTCTGTCCAAGAAATCAACGACTATCCTGTTGTTGAGGGAAATGGAGTTTTGTTAAGCTCGGAGGAATCGGAAGCATTTTATAATAAAATATGTCTTTTTACGGATGAGAAATGCCATTATAAAATAGTTTTGCCAACTAAAGGGATGCATCAGGAAGGCGATCCTGCATGCTGGAATACATACCCTGTCATTATTTCAGGTTCTGATGCAATCGAATTAAAAAAACACCTCATATTTTACAGGCCCTGGGATAATGATACGATTTTACGGGAGCCAATAAAATACTCATATCAAGGAATTCCGATTTTCATAAGACAGAAATATCCTCAGGAACTAGTAGCACTTATTGACTGGGAACCGGTGGAAATTAATGTTGGCTTAGAGCAAATATGGGATTTTAAACCCCATCCTTCTAATAATCAAATAGCAGTCTACGGCAGTGATAGAGACGGTCTCTTTAAAATAGTTATTGCGGATATTGATAGTAAATCCCTAACAACGGTTTTCAGTTACAAAAATGAAATGGTTAATGCTTCAGAAAAGGTCAATGCAGAACTAGATTTTGATAGTAATGGTAATTTGTATTTTGATACATATTATGCCAAAGAGAAGGGTATCTACATTTATAACGGTCAAAAAACAGAAAAGTTTTTGAATAAAGCTTATCTTCCACGTGTATCACCCAATAGCAAACACTTGGCTTTTTATCAAAGAGAAAAGGATGATGATTATCTTAGTATTTGGGATATTGATAAAAAAACCGTAATAGGGAGGATGAAAAAATGGGGAAATCCCATCTGGGCATTAAGCGGCGAGCAGTTGTATATTGAAAAGGCAAGAGAGATTATAAAAGTTTCTTTGGGTGACAATGGGTTAGTTGCGGAAGGGATACATGTAGACGGGATACCATTTGTATTTGTAAAAGAAAACCCAGCCAAATTTTATCTTATTAATCAGGATTCTATCAATAGGGACCCAGTTGTTAAAAAAGTTAACTACTAATTTAAAGACGGAACAGTTGCGTTATAGATATAATACGTAAGAAAGACAATATTATGTAATTGAAATATCGCCTTTTTTAGCAAGCAATAAACCCCGGAATTACCGGGGTTTCAATTTTTTTCAGTATATCTGAAAGGGTGACAAGCTCATAAAAGATTGTAGGCTTGGATACTGTCCGCATAGATATAATTTACTCAACTGCTGGTTTGTTTTGCTCAAATAAACCTATGGTCGGTTGCAAGTCGCTCGTACTATAGCCTAAAATTGAAATGCAATAAAAAAAGCATTATATAGAATTGGGAGGTTGATTTATGGATAATGAAAAAATGGCTCAATTCATTACAGAACTGAGAAAGGGGAAAAAATTAACACAGAAAGATTTGGCAGAAAAGTTAGGGGTAACAGATAAAGCTGTTTCAAAATGGGAACGCGGATTAAACTGTCCCGATATCTCGTTATTGTCAAAGCTTTCTTATATATTGGGTGTAACAACAAGTGAATTGCTAAATGGTGAAAAAGCGGAGCCATCTGTGCCGGAAGTAGAAGCTATGGTTGAAGCAACACTTCAATATGCCGATACCGCAACAAAAAGCACAATTGCTAAAAGCAAAAGAAGGACAGATGTTGCCATAGCATCTGCAATTTTATTATTGGGTATTCTTGTTTTGGTCGGATGCAATTGGGCTATTGATAGTGGTATGGGATGGTCTATCCTACCCGTAAATATAACAGCATTTGTTTGGCTGGTAATAATGTTAGGAGTGTTTGTTATGGGAAAAAACAAAATAGCTTCTTTCTTGCTCTGTGCGTTTTTTGTTTTTATAACAACATATTACTATTCTTCTTTGAATCAAGCTACGACAAGAGATGTCGGCACCTATGGGGTATTTAATGGTTTCACGATGAACCACATTCCCCACTACAATATCATTATAGTCATGTTTATTGTTTCTATCGCAGTGGCGGTGATTTCTTTCTTGATTCAAAACAAAAAGATTTCCGGTGATAAGGTTTTTCTTCTTGTGACAGTGAGTATAACCATTATTATCTTATCCGTAGTTACCTTGCCGTCAATTATGGAATACGTTGACATTCAAGGTCTCGGCGTAAATCCAAAATTTACAATTATTTCACTGCTAACGTTCTTGATGAATTGCGTTTCGATGGCCCTATTGGCAAAACGTCACAGAAGACAGATTGCAGAGAAACAAAAGGTAGGCAAATAAATGTATATATCCCCTATTGTCCAGCAAAAATTAAAAACCGTTGTTTAGACGGTTAAACTACAAACAAAGTTTAGATAGCCAGGGCTAAACGGTGGTTTTGCAATGAAAATCAAAGCCGCCGAAAGTCCGTTTCAAAAAACGGACTTTCGGAGAGTTAGGTGTTAGTTCACCAGTTGTTCTTCGTATCAATAACATATGTTATTGATGGCCTGCCTTTACCTTTGACTGTTTCAGATTCCAATTGCCGGGCTATTTTTGATTGAACCATGCTGCTCATAATACGGTTCGCGCTCCGGATAGTAATATTTAATGATTTGGCTATTTCAGCTGATTTTATAGGTTGGCGCATTTTGGTCCAAAGGCCGATAACGCGTGCAAGATTGTCCGGCGTAACATTAATATTTTTGGCTAGCTTTCTGAGTCTGTCGTCTGGCATTGGATAATGAAGACAAATATCATAGCCCAGGGGACCAGAGACAGTGTTTAAAGAATTAACTAAAAATCCGTGGCAAGGACCAAAATTTTTTGCAATTTCAAGAGCTTTGATGGCATAATATCGACCTTGGTCAATACTTCTGCCAATACCAAGCCCCACGGAGAATTCGAATGAGAGAGTCTCTCTCAAATAGTTGAGCAAGGGAAATGCTTCAGATGTTTGCAATTGGCCCAATTTGCTTTGAGAAAAAGTGATCTCGAAGCCCGAAGACAGTTTTAGAATGCTCATATCCCATTTATATATATAGCGGAAATCGACAAGAGCTTTGTGCAGAGAAACATCGCGATACTCTGCCTCCCTGAAGTCTATTTGTTCATCAGTCGTACCTGCAATCTGAATGATACCTACTGTAAGTGAGTTTTTCTTCATATAGAACAGTTCCGTAGATTGGCAAGCGTATTCAATCGTCTTTAAGATGGACTCCTGAGTATGTTGAATATGAACATACGGAATGCCCATGTCCCTTAATTTTGGCAGGATATTGGTAATTGCTGTGAATACAAAATCCAACTGATTGTTAACCCATAATTCCCTGATATCTTGAAGTACGATATTGTAGCTATTGTCAATCTGGTCAAAGGAAGAAAGGAAAAATGTTTTAGGGAGTTGATTTTCGTCAAGCATATTCCCTAATCCCATATAGTTATTTGCTTTGTTAATGATATCCGAGTAGGTTCTCGTAAGTTTGAGATCAGGTTGAAGGATAAGTTGATGAATAACATGGGATAAGACATGCCTTTCATCAAACTCAATATGATATATAGGAAAATCATCAACCTCAACATGATGCATCAGAAAGTGTGCTCCTAAGATACCTGTAAATATGACGCCGTCCCAATTCTGACGATTACTGTTAAAGATATCAAGGATTTGGCTGAACATATTATATGTATGTGGGATCAAAATGCAGTCTAGGGTTTTGTTTTCAACGGATTTCATTATATGAGCTACGGACGGTTTTGGCCCGATTAAACCAAATCTGATCATTTTTTTCTACCTTTCTACCTTCTTTAATTATAATATTTTATCATATAAATGAACCTAAACACTAACCACAACACATTTTGTTATGAAAAAGATTGCATAATATTTTGTATTATGATGAAATCCTATTTATTAAAGGACGTGTATTTTTTAAGTCCATAAAGGAGGGGTTATATTGACAACAGAATCTTTGGTTGAACTGTTGTACGGGTTAGCGTGCTTAAGTGCTTTTTTGCTTTTAGGAACTTTCTTAAGAGCAAAAGTCAAATTGTTTCAGAGTACGTTTATGCCGGCATCAGTAATAGGGGGTTTTTTAGCCTTGATACTGGGACCAATTGTACTGGGTGTAATACCCATTCCTGAATCCTGGCTAGCAACCTTTTCACTCCTGCCCGGAATTTTAATTGTACCCATTGTAGCATCCGTACCACTAGGTCTAAAAATCGGTAAAGGTTCAGGCACCACGAAAAGTATGATTAACATTTTACCTACAATCTGCATTATGGGTATAATAGGGGGCTTGCAGCATATTGTCGGTTTTGGAACCAATTTATTGTTCGGTAATATGGGTTATGATATTTATCAGACTTTTGGCTGGGAGTTACCATTAGGTTTCTCAGGTGGTCACGGTTCAGCGGGACTTCTGGGTAACATCCTTCATAGCATGAATCTTCCATACTGGGAAACAGCGCAAGGTGTGGCAGTAACATCTGCTACATTCGGCATCGTCGGCGGCATTCTGATCGGTATGGTTATGATCAATTTGGCAGCCAGAAAAGGTTCTACCGAAATTCTTCAAAATCCCAGTAGTATTCCCCAAAATATTCGTATCGGTTTTGAAAAAGATATCGTTAAACAGGCAAGCCTGGGGCGTGAAACTACTACTTCCTCATCCATTGATACATTTGCATTTCATTTAGCACTCATTTTTGCCGGGTGCGGTCTATCTTACATAATGCTAAATTTGTTAAAGCTGTATAAGGTGCCTGTATTGTCCAGTATTTCGATTTGGGCTTATGCCATTCTTGTCATGTTCATCCTTTGGGGGATCATGTGCAAGCTGAAGATTGATTATCTTGTTGATGGAAAGGTCAAGAGCAGGATTTCCGGGACATTTACTGATTTTGCTGTTGTATCGGCAATTGCAAGTCTGCCTCTTAAAGCCGTAATGGCATACATTGTACCGATCCTGGTCATGGTTGTATTTGGTTTTGCGGTTACAGTAATTTCAGTTTGGTTCATTTCAAAAGTATTCATCAAAGAATATTGGTTTGAACATGGTATTTCTGTGTTTGGTATGTCTACCGGTGTGTTTTTGACAGGATTGCTTTTGCTACGCATATGTGATCCGGAATTTGAAAGTCCGGTTCTTGGAAACTACTCGCTGGCATATACGTTTTTTACTATTTTGAACTTCGCGATGCTTCAGATGTTTATTGGTATAATCATGTCAAAAGGTGCACTGAGCATGATCTTAGTTAGCTTGTTAATGGTAACAATCTATGGAGTCGTTCTTATTATCACAAAAAAAGCAAATAAAAATGTACGCTTATCAGTATAAATTACATTATATCAAGGATAACTAGGGAGTGATTGTTTTTGAATTTCGATGTCAGGAAACATCTGAATGAACAAAAGGAACAGTTGATAGATTTGAATGATAAAATATGGGAATACGCAGAAACGAGATTTGAGGAATATAAATCAACAAAAGCCTTGAAATCCTATCTGGCGGACAATGGATTTGCAATTGAGGATAATACAGCAGACATAGAAACGGCATTTGTTGCAAGCTATGGTAAAGGTCGACCGGTTATCGCTATATTAGCGGAATATGATGCGCTTTCCGGATTGAGTCAAAAAGGCGGTATTACTGAAAGAGAAGCGCTCGTAGACGATGGTAACGGTCATGGCTGCGGACACAATATCTTCGGCTCAGCATCTGCAGGTGCCGCGGTTGTTGTGAAAAAGTGGCTTGAATCTACGGGCAGGGAAGGTACTATCCAACTTATTGGTTGTCCGGGAGAAGAAGGCGGTTCAGGGAAAACCTTTATGGCAAAAAAAGGCGTGTTCAACGATTTAGACAGTGCCTTGGCTTGGCATCCGGCAAGTGTTAATGCGGTCATGTCTGTGAGCACACTTGCCAATTACCAAGTTTACTTCCGTTTTAAGGGAATTGCTTCTCATGCTGCTACATCACCTCACTTGGGACGAAGTGCTTTGGATGCTGTTGAACTCATGAACGTCGGTGTTAACTATCTTAGAGAACACATTATTCCCGAGGCACGGGTACATTATGCCGTGACAAATACCGGGGGGAATTCTCCCAACGTTGTTCAAAGCAATGCAACTGTTTTATATCTCATTCGTGCGCCGAAGATGCACCAGGTTGAAGATATCTACCGGCGAATCTGTAAAATTGCCCAGGGTGCTGCTATGATGACAGAAACAGAAGTAGAAATAGTTTTTGACAAGGGCTGTTCGAATTACCTGCCTAATCGCGAGCTTGAAAAAGTGCTCTATAATAATATGGTGAAAGCAGGAGCGCCGGAATTTGATCAAAACGATATGAATTTTGCACAAGCCATCAGAGAAACTTTCTCAAAATCAGGGTGCGACGGCGAAGAGCTTTTAACCAATTTTATAGACTCCAAAGAATTTCTTAAATTAGGGGCTGATGAATAACGCAGTTTTTCCATCAAGTCAAAAAAACAGGTCTTAACCAGCTCCAATATATTGATTCCAAAAATGAGCGTAAAAAGGCTCTTAACCTTTTCTCCAAGTTCATTACCAAAAATACAAG
>JAHDSQ010000001.1 GCA_018432615.1 Clostridia bacterium | reverse complement strand
TGACTTAAACATGGAACTGGCTGAATGGGAAACTCAGAGAAATTTGATTCAAAAGGGTGTCGACTGGCAGTTCAAAACAGACGATGCTCGCATAAAATTGAAGCGACTATATCCACAGTTTAAGAGTTAACAATGTACTAGTTTTTTAGTACCAAGAGAGATAATATCTTTCTTGGTACTACGTTATTATCTTTAAAGCATGAAAGGAAAAAATAAAATGAACACAAAAAAAGCAGGTATTTTGTTAATCATTCTTTTTTGCGGAGTATTATTTTTAGCGACTTCCTGCGCTACTTCTGATACATATTATCGCCAAGATGGCGGAAATGAACTATGGTTAGACGAAGGGCGGTTGCTGGCTATACCTGATAAGAATGTAATTCGCATTATTGATTTAAAGAACCGCTTGCGTAAGGAAATAACTCTACCTGAAGACCGCTTGCCAGAGGATTATAAACTATATCTTTTTGAACAAGGCATCGTTGTAGTAGATAAAGGGTTGCACAATCTTTATATAAGTGAAAATAATTACCATGTTTCAAATCTCACTATGTGGGACTGGAAAGGAAAGCAAGTTTTTTCTTCTCCTTTCATTGATGCAAAATCCCCTGAAACACAAGAACAGTTTATTTATACCACGAAACCATATTGGGTCGATAAAAACTATTTGATACTTAACACAGGGCTACAGATGATTAGCTTTGATTTAAGAAATGAAACATTTGATACCTTTTATGACATAACAGAAAAAGCCAAAACTTATCAACGAGAAGCCGTTTATTATGAAACACGTGAAGAATTTTGTTTCATAAGTGACTCCAAGTTTTATTTTTTAGCCCACAATATTTCTACAGCCACGGGATGTTTAATGAAATTTGAAAACGGACAATGTACAACGTTATTTGGCGGAAAACAGCTTTTAGATTTCAAAATAAATGACAAAATTATTATCGTAAAAGAAATGTCCGTTGATAAAGAAGGCGGTACCTTTTTGTATGCTGATAAAAATCAGACAGATCTCACTGAAATAGAGACTATTGTCTTCCCCACCATGGAATATATTGACAACCATACTTTTGCCTTTTCACAATATAGTATAGACAAGGATTTAACCTATGTTTATTGCTTTGATCCCGTTCAACATGTTTTACAGCAATATGCCATGACTGATATAAACCGAAAACAATACGGATACTCCACGCCTCTATTTCAATGCATGAGGCAAATCGCCGGGAAACCCTATTTTGTTTTTAAAAAACCAGGGCTTGAAGGAGATTACTTGTTATATAATCAGCAAGGTGAAATGAAGGCGTTAATTGATATAAATATACAACTTAAAAATTTCGCAAACTATACAAGCGGATATTCAAATCCAGATTGCTTTATCGAATACTATATTGATAACGATAATAATTCTATCTATCATTTAAGAATTAATCGTTTTTCTGAATATATAATCTGATTAAGCTTAAGGGGATCAAATTGTGGACTGCATTGCAGATCTGCCAAATAATTACATTGGGAACAAACCCCTCCCCCTAATCGTCAATATAGGGTATGATGATTTCAAAGAGGAGGGTGTGATGCTGATGATCTTTAAAAGTTTTTTCTCTTCAAGGAAAGTAAAAGTACTGCTTGTACCGATGATGGCCCTTATCCTGACACTGGGAATAGCTTCTTCGGATATTGAGGCTGCCGGTATAAGGCTGGTAATTGACGGGGTGGAAGTAACATCATCGCCTCAACCGGTTATTAAAAATGGTCGAACCTTGATACCGGTACGGCTTGTTTCCGAGTCCCTTAAGGCCCAAGTGGAATGGCTGGAGGCTGAAAGAAACGTAATAATTGCCAAGGGAGAACGTTTCGTCCGTCTACGGATCGACAATCGTATGGTTGATTACCAAGCAGACGGAGCAGCATTAGGGGTTACTGATGTTCCGCCTCAAATCATAGATAATCGCACCTTTGTCCCCTTGCGGTTGATTAGTAATGCCCTGGGGGTAGAAGTAAAATGGGACGACGCAAGCAGAACGGTATATGTCAACTCTTCCCTACCGCCGGAGGGAACCCAGACTTTTGCCTTAACTATCCCTAATATTCAGACGGGACAAGCTATCACAGGAACTCAGGAACTAAGAGCGTCTTTCTCGGGAACATTGCCCTCCGATGCGGCAGAAATCAGGTTTTTCCTTCTCGAACCCGAGACAGGAAAAGGCGTTGTCATCGCCAGAGGCACCGAACTTGCCTCTTCTTATCGCTGGTTACCCGATACAACGAAGCAGGGCAAACAAGTTCTCGCAGCCTCCCTTTACGATAACAGCGGCAATTTCCTGGCCGGATGCGCTTACCCGGTGAATATGGCAGTCACACCGCAAGTCAGTTTAACAGGGATAGTAAACGGACAGACCGTTGCCGATACTGTTAGTATTAGGTCCAACACTAACTTTTTAGCAGAATACATAAAATATGAATTCACCAACCATAAAACAGGAAAAATCACGATCACAGATGAAGTGGATCCGGACGGCCCTTACCAATGGTCGCCGGAACCTGCCGATAACGCCGCTACCAATATCCGGGCCATAGCTTACGACAGTTTGGGTCGTGCCTTCAGCAGCCCTTCGGTTTCGCTGGCGGTGGAAGTCCCTAAAAAGCAAGAATTCCGCGGAGTCTCAGCAGGATCAACAATTAACAAGCCTGTTACCCTTTGGGTCTGGAGGAATTATCCCGTCACTATGACCGAATACCTGCTGAAAAACACGGCCACCGGAAAGGTGGAAATCATCGCTCCGGCGGATGGTTATTCAGGCAGCACTTGGTTTCCCGAACCGGAGCAGGCCGGAACATGGGAGCTGTCGGCCAGAGTCAAGGACACGGGAGGTAATACTCATCTGACAGAAAGCGTCACAGTAAATGTAACGAGTACCCCCAAGCTGCTTTTACAAACCGTCGGTCCCAATCAGGTATTGACAGACACGGTTAAACTGAAATCAATCGCTAATGTCGAACTCAGCAGTATCGAGTACCTGCTGATCAATCCGCAGACCGGAGCAAAAAGAGTTATCGCTTCCGGAAATGATCCTTCCGCAGAATTTTCCTATACACCAACAAGCGCGGATGGAGGCAACTGGCTCATCCAGGCTACAGGAAGAACGAATACGGGACAGGTAATTAATAGCGAAACAATTCCCATTCGCTTTTACCTGGGCACTACTTATACCGCCAAGCCCCTGATGGAAAAAGACAGCTTCCTGAGCTTTGTTTCTCAATTAGCCGTTAAATCCCAGCAGAAAACCGGCATGTCTGCGGCCTTGCAGGCTGCGCAAGCCATCCTGGAAACGGGCTGGGGACAAAGTACACCGGTGGATAAGTACACCGGGAAGTTCTCTAACAACATCTTTGGCATCAAGGGACAGGGTCCCGCGGGCTCGGTAACCTCCAACACCTGGGAAGAATACAACGGCAATACCTTCCGCGTAGACGCAGCCTTTAGGGCCTATCAGCAGGCGGAAGATAGCTGGGACGACCACAAGGACCTCCTCTTGCTTAAGGACAGATACGGTCCCTTCAGGGAAGTCATGAATGATTACACCCTGGGCGCTTGGACCTTGAGAAGGTGCGGATACGCGACAGATTCCAAGTACCCGCTGAAGCTCATCAACATCATTAAGCAATATAACCTCTATCAACTCGACGAGGTAAGCATGTAAGTAAAAATCAAAGGCCGGCTTTCGAGCCGGCCTTTTTCATTCAGAAGACATAATCGCAGTTTTGGGGGATCCTATACGCCTCAAAGTAACGATTCTCCAAGGGTATCCATTTATCGAGGTAAAGCTGGTATCCTCCCTTTTCCTTGCTTTTTCCCTTACTTCTTTCTAGAAGCCTTTTTTTCTGTTCCTCCTCGGAAACTGTCATAAACACCTTGAGGTCATAGAGTGAAATTATTTCAGGATGAAGGCTGTAAGAGCCTTCGACAATATTGATAGGCTTGAGGGATAAGGTAACGATACCGTTGTAATCCATCATCGCGCAATCAAAAACTCGGTATGTTATTGGCCCCCCGTTTTTCAAGCTCGGCCCCACCTCATCCTTGAATCTTTCGTAATGTACATTCCCCCCCAGAACCGCAAGTCTTTCCTCCGTACGCAAAGCCGACGGCAGGAAAAAGTCGTCCAGATGTATGATATTGCATTCATAAATAGCAGCAAGATACGCGGCAAAGGTGGTTTTACCTGCGCCGCATTTCCCGTCGATTGCTATGTTTACGGTTTCTTTTTCCGTTGCTAGCCTTTCGATAGCGGAAAATAAAGGATTATACTTCTCATGTTTCGGCATGACACACCTCCGGCTAAATCCTTTTCAGCAAGACTCTTTCCTGTTCTCTATAAGGTTTGCTTTTTGCAGGGCAATCACTATAAGAGGTATTAAAATGATGTGGATTATAATACCGGGAACAGATTTAATAAAGGCCGCGGTGATAAACATGGCCCAGGTAAATTCGATACCGGCTACCCCCAGTATTATTACTCTGGTAATACCCCAGATGATACGGCCAAAGAGCATCGAGATAATCAGTGTCACATAGATATTGCTCGTCTTTTTGGGAAGTAGATTGTAAAGCAACCCCGATAAAAGGCCATAAGCGGCCAGTTCAAAGGCCATGGAAATTCCAATGGGAAAAATGGGGGGCATCCCAAACAGCAAAAAGCGAAGCAGCGGTGCTATAAACCCTACTGCCAAACCATACCGCCACCCGCAAATAAAGCCGCAAAGCAAGACCGGAATATGCATCGGCGAAAGGGCATTCCCAAGTTCCTTGAGTTGACCCGTCAAAAACGGAAGTACCAAACACAGCGCCAGAAACAAACCGGCTAAAACCAATTTTCTCACTTCTTGTTTTTTCACTTCTCATCAACCATCCTTATTCTGAATTCTTGACCTGCGTTAATCTTAAACACAGTCAGAACCCCGTTCGCACAAAAAAATACCACGAGGCCTGCGCTTTCTTTCAAGAAAGCAAATACCTTCGTGGTATTGCAAATATTATAGCATGTAAGAATGTAGTTGTCCAACTAAGTTCCTCATACAATTATAAACCCAAGGTATTATCAGGTACCCAGGCTCATAGCAAATCCTCAAAGAGTTCTTGGACATTTACCGCTAGTCCTTCAAATACAAAGGACTGAGTAATATCTCCTTTTTCAAAGGTCCTGATTCTTTCAACTTCATGATTATCGTAAACGTACACGATTATATTCTCCTGTTTCGGATCAATAATCCAATATTCCTTTACTTCTGACAGCATGTATGAATTCAGTTTATCTATCATATCCTTGCTTCGGGTAGTGTCCGACAAGATTTCGACGACCAAATCCGGAGTACCCATATAACGACCTTTTTCCGCGACGTTGCCTTCAAGATCACAAACCACTAAAATATCGGGTTGCACAACGTCCGGTGCTTTCATTTCCTTTTTCTTTAAGTGCACATCAAAAGGCGCAAAAAATACCCTGCATTTTTTATCCTTGAAGTATTCGTTATACATGAGATAGATTCTTCCCAGGATTTCTTGATGTATAATATTCGGCGAATCTAACAAGTAGATTTCACCGTTGATCAATTCCATTCTTAGCTTACTATTTTCGTTAATCACCATAAACTCTTCATAGGATACCTTTTTCCCGCCATATTGGTAATCCAAGGCATTCTCTCTTACTGTAAAATACTGTTCTATATCTGTTACATAGGGTGTTAGCCTTGCAATTTTTCTGCCGTTTTTTGTTATGACCACATCATGTTGCTTTCTAACGCAATTCAAATACTTCCCAAAGTTTTTTTTCAGCTCGCTCGCAGTTACCACGATACCTTCCCTTGTGTCCCTTGAATCTATCGGTTTCATAAAACCACCTCCGAAAACAGTATATCACTTCACGCGATATCCCGCAACGTTTTAGTTCTTTTATCTCTTTATATTAGCCCTTATTTTCATATTTTTTGTGTTATTGTTGTCTATATTTCGTACGATTTAATCTGGCATAATCTTCTAAGGGAAAAAATCTTGATATTTTTTTTTGTTTTATGCATAATATAAATGGAAACCTCCGGTGCGGTGAACACCGAAGGTCCCTTAATGAGTGGCTGTCCCCTCTTGGCCGGTCACAGCCGCTAATAAGGTTTTCATCACCCTATAGGACTGTGTGACAGCACAGTTCTAATTCTTTTTTTGAGCTAAAGCCACGATCATTACGATGAGTATTAGAAGGTTTACCAATGTTGAGTTTTCCACGGGGCATCACCTCCTGTCTGTGACCATGATCGACCAAGACAGAGGCTCCACTCATACTTTTTTATACAAAACAATAAAGAGATTATTCCTTCCTCGGCATGATTGGTTTTTAATAACTATCCTACCAATAGAAGGGTAATCTCTTTCTATATAGTCCCATATTAATTTTGCAAACTCGCTAATGTTATGATTCCTTTCTTCTCTTCAAAACAGCCTTTATATTAAGTCCGAGATAGCCCCCGCTCAAACCCCACAAAGACCACACCAGAACACAACGAACTCCCTCCAATAAGGTATATGCTTGGGGTATAACCTCTAAGCCGACCCCTACCCCTACTATGCCAAGCAGCAATCCGACTGCTGCACCGCTGGTCCAACCGCTTTTGTCCGCTAGAAGACCCGCGGCCAGACCACCGGCAAAAACTCCAACTACTCCTAAAAGGTAAATATAAGTGCTAAACAAGTACGTACCCGTACCCTTAAAATAAACCCAAAGTGCTGCCAACAGCGCCGCAAGAAGCCAGACTGCCAAAGTTGCGATACAACCGACTAAAATTGCCTTTCCTGCTACTAATCTGCGTTTAGTTCTTGTATGCTCACGCTGCCGCACCCGCTCCTTCAAAGGGATTCCTCCAACCAATAACAAATATTGAATTATCTTGTTGCTATATTTTATGCAGGCATCAGTATTTTATGAACGTTTTATGTACGAACCCCGAATTGCAAATCAACTCTCCCGTTTCATTCTATTTTTACCCACTCAATTCTATAACCAATCACTTCTGCAATCTTTTTTACGTCCCTGTACTGGATAGTACCGCGAGTTAACTTGTTGCTCAGATTTTGGAGCGTATCATGCCGAGATTCTTTTTCGTTTATTACCTTTATCACAGCACTCATTGTCCATCCCGATTTGACAATCATTGATTTAATCTCTTCCCTGATTGACAAAAAATCCACCTCCATGCAAAGTTGTGTTATCACGCCAAACTACAGACTATGTCCAGGTATTTCTGAGTTTAACATATGTTTCACAATAATATTCCTCCTTACTTGTGAATATAAATAATCACCACCTATCCCATTTAAGGAGGAAATACCGTTTTGCGAAAAAAATCCATCGTCCTTTTTATCCTCCTGATTCTATCAATCATCTCTGCAATATTAATCATAAATATCAAAAGCGAGACACCTACTGAAGAAGCTACTCCTGGCCAACAATTAAATGTCTCCCTCGTTTCCCATTCCACAGTTTTTCTTCCCTTTTATGTCGCTCTGGAAAAAAACGTCTTTGCGTCTTACGGACTGGAAGTGTCCGTCAACACCTGTTCATCACAGTGGGATGCATATAACACACTCTTGGCGGGCGAAACAGACATCATCCTAACAGGGCCTGAAATAGTCTTCTTCCACCTTCAGCAAGACAAAACTGAAGAATTGGTAATAATCGCTCCCGCTTCAAATGCCAACGACTGCTTTCTCCTAGCCAGAAAAAACGACAAGCCGTTTGATTGGATTGATTTGAAAGGGAAGGTCGTCATCGGTCACAAGAATGGTGAACTGCCGCAAATAGTTTTCGAACACATCCTCAGACAACATAACCTGCGTCCCTTTATCGACGTTCATATCATCAATAACCTGCCCCCGGAAATGATGCTGGGCTCTTTTCAAGCCGGAACCGGCCAGTATATAGTACTTTCCGAGCCCCTGGCTTCACTGGCAGAAAGCAACAATATCGGGCATATCGTGGCCTCCTTGGAACTTGCCGACACCCCCCTGCCAACAAACGTTTTCCTAACAACTTCCGAATTTTTGTCTGCACATCGGACAGCTTGTCAAAAATTCGTCGAGGCATACCGCCTGGGAATAGAACGGACAAAAGAACTGTTTCCGGAAGAAATCGCTCTTAGCGTGCAAGAACATTTTCCCGGTTTGCAATCCAATGTGCTGCTAAAGGCTGTCAGCCGATGCAAGAGCACTAACTGCTGGCCCTCAAGTTCCTGCCTCACCACCAAGGAATTAACCAACCTACAAGATATTTTACTGAAAGGAAAAGAAATAAACGAAAAAATACCTGTAAGAAAAATACCCCTTGAAAGCTTTCCGGAATAGACAATTCAATACCTTTTTACTGTAATATTCTCTTTTATTAACAATATTATATATTTTATTCTAACTCAGTTCTTTGCGTTGTGTCAAGGTTTATCTGCTATTTTCGCATCGCAAAGACTCCTCGGCTATCCTTTATAGTTTATAAAGGATATAATATAGTTGAAAGGCGGTAGGTTTTTTATGCAATTGGGTGAAAGACTTCGAGCATTAAGACAGGAAAAAGGCCTTACACAATCCCAACTCGGTTCACATTTCAACCTTGCCGAATCAACTATTTCTCTATATGAATCCGGGAAAAGATCCCCTGATTATGAAATGCTCAAAAAATTTGCTTTATTCTTCAACGTTACAACCGACTATCTCTTAGGCTATACGGAAGATATCTGCCCTCGGGTTTTTACGGAGGAGGAGTTTTCTGAAAATAGTACAAACGACGAAACAAAAACGATATACCGCACACTTCCCGTATTGTCAGATATCCGACCCGGCCAAAAGATTTTTTCCCATGAATACTGCTCTGACCGTGAGTGTGTGTGCGGCGACAACCTTCTAAACGATAAATATTATTGGCTAAGAATTCGGGATGATTCTATGAAAAATGACCATATTATACCCGGCGATTTGTGTTTAATCAAAGAGACCACCCAAGTCAAAAACGGTGAAATCGCTCTGGTTTCGGTGGATAATGATACGGGGAAACTATTTCGCATTTACAGAAAAGACTCCACCATCGTCCTGCAACCGTCAAACACGGCATACCCCGTTAAGATTTATGCGGGCGGGGAGTCATTAAAAATAAAAGTAATGGGGAAAGCGTTAGAGATTAAGAGAAAGCTGTAGCAAAAAGCTACAGCTTTTTTAATTCGTCTTCTCTAAAAGCTCCTCAAGCCAGACTCCCAACTCCTCGCTCCCTGAGCCTGACAGGGATGAAAACAACAAAACAGGAGCATCTTTCGGGGCATTCAGCCTTTTTCGAATAATCATTTCATGCTTTTGCCACTGTCCCCGGGAAACCTTATCAGCCTTGGTTGCAACAATCAGATAGGGAATGCCCGAAGCCACAACCCACTCGTACATTGTTACATCGTCTGCGGAGGGCGGATGTCGCAGGTCAACAATCTGGATAACACCAGCCAGTTGTTCCCGGGAGGATAAATACTCGTTAATAAACTTACCCCAGGCCTCCTTTTGCGCCTTTGATACCTTCGCAAAACCATACCCCGGAAGATCGACAAAATACCAGGCATCGTTGATGTGATAAAAATTTATGGCCTGTGTTTTTCCGGGACGGCTGCTGGTACGTGCCAGACTTTTTCTATTGACGAACTTGTTAATCAATGATGATTTACCCACGTTCGAACGCCCGAGCAGGGCAATTTCCGGTTGTTCGCCCTCAGGATACTGCCCGGGCCCAACGGCACTAATGATATATTCAGCTTTTTTTACTTTCATCTTCCAAAGCAACCTCCAGGACCTGATCCATATGTTCGACCAGAACAAATTCCAGGTTCTTTTTTATATTTACAGGGATATCCTCTAAATCCTTTTTATTCTCCGACGGTAAAATTATCACTTTACTTCCCGCCCTATGAGCGGCTAAGACCTTTTCCTTGATGCCGCCAACCGGCAATACCCGTCCCCGCAAAGTAATCTCCCCTGTCATTGCCACTTCGCTCTTTACTTTTCTGTTGGTCAAAGCGGAAGCTAAAGCGGTTGCCATGGTGATACCGGCGGAAGGACCGTCTTTTGGTATAGCCCCCTCCGGGACGTGGATATGGATATCGTAGTCCCCATAAGAACTCTCAGTAATGTTTAGCTCCTCGGCCCTGGAACGTACATAGGTAAACCCTGCCTGAGCAGATTCTTTCATGACGTCCCCTAATTTCCCGGTAAGTGTCAGATTACCTTTACCTTTAACCATTGTAACCTCAATGTTCAAAACGTCTCCGCCTACCTCGGTCCAGCCAAGCCCGGTCACCACTCCAACCATGTTTTCCTTCTCCGAAACACCATAATGGTAACGTGGAATTCCTAGATACTCAGCAAGGTTTTTACTGCTGATACTTACTCTTTTTTTTGTTCCAGCGGCAATCTTTTTGGCAACCTTACGGCAAAGGCTGGCCAATTCCCTCTCCAGATTTCTGACCCCAGCTTCCCTTGTGTAACGGCGAATAATCTCAACGATAGCATTTTCGCTGAGCGTGAACTGACTTTTTTTCAAGCCATGCTCTTTAACCTGCTTAGGCAAGAGATAGCTCTTCGCGATATTCAGCTTTTCATCCTCAGTATAACTTGAAATGTGTATCAGTTCCATCCTATCCAGCAAAGGCCGGGGAATGCTATAAGAAACATTGGCTGTGGTAATAAATAATACCTGGGATAAATCCACCGGCACTTCGATGTAATGGTCACTGAACGTATTATTTTGCTCCGGATCGAGCACTTCCAAAAGGGCAGCGGAAGGGTCTCCGCGAAAATCCGTGCTCATTTTGTCGACTTCATCAAGGAGAAAAACCGGATTCCTTGTCCCGGCATTTTTCAGTCCTTGCACAATCCGTCCCGGCATCGCTCCCACATATGTCCGCCGATGACCCCGTATTTCGGCTTCGTCTCGCACCCCGCCTAAAGACATGCGCACAAACTTGCGTTCCAAAGCCCTGGCCACCGATTTTGCCAAAGAAGTCTTCCCAACTCCCGGAGGACCCACAAAACAAATAATGGGGCCTTTGATTTTTTGAGTCAGCTTCCTGACTGCCAAATATTCCAGGATTCTTTCCTTAGCCTTCTCTAATCCGTAATGGTCTTCGTTGAGTATTTTTTCGGCCCTCTTAATGTCTATTTTATCTTCCGTTGTCTTGTTCCAGGGAATGGACAGCAACCAATCTAGGTAATTCCTGATAACTGCCGATTCCGCTACCATTGGAGGCATTTTGTTTAATCTATCCAGTTCCTTGAGGGCTTTTTCTTCAACCTCTCCGGTTAACCCGGCTTCCTTGATCTTTTTACGATACTCCTCGTTCTCCGCACCGCGTTCGTCCTTTTCCCCCAGTTCCTTTTGAATAGCTTTCATTTGCTCCCGCAGGTAGTATTCTTTCTGGGTTTTTTCCATCTGCTTGCGCACGCGCATGTTGATTTTTCGCTCAAGTTCCAAAATCTCAAGCTCTCCCGCAATAATCAAAGACAGCCTTTCTAACCTGGTTTTAATATCTATCGCCTCGAGCAGCGCCTGTTTGTCAGGTATTTTCAGGTTTAGATGAGCAGCAATAAGATCAGCCAAGCGATGTGGTTCCTCAATAGTAACGATTCCTACCACACTTTCCGGAGCAATCTTTTTACTCAGCTTAACGTATTGCTCAAATTGGTTAATGAGATTTTGCATAAGAGCCGTAATCTCGGAAGTCTTATCCGTATCCTCCTCATATTCTACAATTCTGACACGGTAATAGGACTCCTCTTCAAGATATTCTTCGATTTTTCCACGGCTTAAGCCCTCAACTAAAACCCGGATTGTGCCCCCCGGAAGTTTTAGTAATTGTTTTATTTCAGCTACGCTGCCGACTTGATAGATATCATTCTGTTGTGGGTCATCATGCTGGGCATCCTTTTGGGCAGCTAAAAATATCTCGCGGTCATTGAGCATTGCTTCTTCGAGAGCTTTAATCGATTTCTCCCGCCCTACATCAAGGTGTATGACCATATATGGAAAGACCATCACACCTCGCAGGGGAAGCAGCGGCATTGTACGTTCATTTTGTTCCGTTTTTGTCATGTTTGTATTACACCTCCCGCTGATAATACAATTCTATCCCCTTATTCAACATCATATATATTTTAACATGTACACGCCAATAATTATAGTGGCTTAAGCAACTAAGCCCGCCTGACTCACGACTGAGGCCACGAGTATGCGGCGGGTTTTTGGATTGCATCAAAACGACAAGATATGGTTCTACGAAATCAGGGGGCATATTTGGCTCTGTTTCGCTTGCTTCACATTGTTAACAACTGTATTGCATTCGGTGTGTTTAGGTAACAGCGCTTGTTCTATCACTTCCTCTATCCTCTCAACACCAACCACCGTTATTCCCATCTCAGAAAAAACCGTTTGCCAGTTCTCTTGCGGAATAATCACCTTTTCCGCACCTGCTAATCGTGCGGCCTCTACTTTCGCCACTATCCCTCCCACCGGCTTTACCTTACCGCGTATCGAAAGCTCTCCCGTCATAGCAACGGTATTGTCGACAGGGGTCCCGGTAATAGCGGAATAAATGCCAACAGCAATAGCTATCCCTGCCGATGGACCGTCTGCAGGGATACCCCCCGGGAAATTTACATGCAAATCATAATTCCTGCAATCCAAGCCCAAACTGTGTCTAAGCACCGTCAAAACATTCTCCACCGATCCCTTGGCCATGCTCTTGCGACGTGTGGTATATCCTGCCGTGGCGTGCATTTCCTCTTCTTCCACGATGCCCGTTATAATAATATTGCCGTTAGTTGTATTCACCGGCATTACGCACACTTCTATTTCTAACAGCATACCCATATTGCACCCGTAAACCGCCAGACCGCTCACCTGCCCAACCTGCGGTTCGTCGGGCACCTTTTTTTCCGGCCGCGGCGAATAGTGCCCGCAATTTACGACCCATTCGATTTCTTTAGCCGTTATCATCTTTTTCTTCTTCATCAAAGCCAAACCGGCGGCAATTTGAATGATATTCACGGCCTCCCTACCGTTGTTGGCATATTTAACAAGTACATCTAAAGCCTCGTTGGCAGCCGGGACCCCGATTTTATCCGCACCGTTTTTTCCGATAATGCCTATCTCATGAGGCAGGAGATTACGAAAAAATACCTCTACGCAGCGCGAACGTATTGCCGGAGGAATCTCATGGGGCTGCCTTGTTGTTGCCGCAATCAAACGAAAATCAGCCGGCAAGCCGTTTTGGAAAATATCATGGATATGACTGGGTATATTGGCATCCTCAGTGGAGTAGTAGGCGCTTTCCATCGTTACCTTTCTGTCTTCCAGGACCTTTAACAGCTTATTGATCTGCATATGGTGAAGCTCCCCGATCTCATCAATGAACAGCACTCCTCCGTGAGCCTTTGTTACCGCCCCCGGCTTAGGCTGAGGGATACCCGCTACCCCCATTGCTCCCGCTCCCTGATAAATGGGATCATGGACCGAACCGATCAAAGGATCGGCAATACCTCTTTCGTCGAAACGGGAAGTTGCCCCATCTACCTCTAAAAATTTCGCTTCTTTGTCGAATGGAGAAAGGGGGTTCTTTTTTGCTTCCTCCAAAACAAGCCTTGCCGCCGCTGTTTTTCCTACACCCGGCGGGCCGTATACTATGATGTGCTGAGGGTTAGGCCCGCATAAGGCAGCCCGCAAAGCCTGGATGCCTTCCTCTTGCCCTACTATGTCCGCAAAGCTGCTGGGCCTGGTCCGTTCTGCCAGTGGCTGGCTTAGTTTCACCTTCCTCATGCGCTCAAGTTTGTCCAGTTCCTTCCGCGATTCCTTTGAAACAGCCGTCTTACTTCCCTGCTGTCCACGCAAGAGATTCAAAAAATAAAGACCTATCACGATAACAAAAAATACCTGCAGCATCATAAAAATTCCGGCGAATTCCCCGTTCAACGCATCATCACTTCCCATATTTCCACTGTGCTCTTATTATGACCTGCCACAGGCTCTTTTATCCTGCTTTTCGGGCAGAAGTCGATGCATTAAGCGCATAAAATAAGCCACCATTTGTTCCCCGGCAGCTTTTTTTAAGAAATATGACATCTATGGAAATATTTTTATTAAATTATTAAATCTATTTTGCAAAAAATAATAACGGGCCGAAAAACAAAAAAGGAGGATCATCCCATGAGAAATGGACGCGTAATGTCAGATTCTCTTAAGATGGAAATTGCCAAAGAGTTGGGTTTCTTTGATCGGGTACGAGCAGAAGGTGACTTTGGCAACGTCTCATCCCGCGACTGTGGCAACATGGTCAAAACAGCCATCCAAATGGCACAGAGAAACTTAACAACAGCTAATGCTAATCCTCTTTAGTTTCGAAGCTCAATAGCCAGGCGTTATGCCTGGCTATTTATTTACTCTTTATGTTTTTTTAAGCTGATTCCTCTTTCTTCTTTTTGCGCTCACTAGTCGTGACGAGCAACGGCTCTTCATTGTTCTTAACAACATCTTTTGTGACAATACACTTGTTGATGTCTCTCCTTGAAGGTATCTCATACATCACATCGCGCATTAATGACTCGATTATCGACCGCAAGCCCCGGGCGCCGGTATTTCGTTTAATTGCTTCCGCCGCAATGGCCTGAAGTGCATCAGCCTTGAACTCCAGGGAGACATTGTCAAGCTCGAGAAACTTCTGGTACTGCTTAACCAAGGCATTTTTAGGCTCTGTCAGTATGCGTACCAAGGCATTCTCGTCAAGAGCATCCAAAGTAACAACTATCGGCATCCGCCCGACAAATTCGGGAATCAACCCATACTTGACAAGATCCGTGGGCAGTATCTTGCTGAGAACCTCTCCAACCTTGACCTCCGTCTTGCTCTTGATATCTGCGCCAAAGCCCATTACCTTCTTACCAATACGATTATGGATAATCTTATCAATACCTTCAAAGGCTCCTCCACAGATAAAGAGAATGTTGGTCGTATCCAACTGAATAAATTCCTGATGAGGGTGTTTACGCCCACCCTGAGGCGGAACGCTGGCCACAGTTCCCTCCAATATTTTCAGTAGGGCCTGTTGCACCCCTTCACCGGAAACATCTCTTGTAATCGAGGGGTTCTCGGATTTTCTGGCAACCTTGTCGATTTCATCGATGTATACTATACCCTTCTCTGCCTTTTCCACGTCATAATCCGCGGCCTGGATAAGCTTCAGTAAGATGTTTTCCACATCTTCTCCCACATACCCCGCCTCGGTGAGGGAGGTGGCATCTGCGATAGCAAAAGGAACATTCAAGATGCGGGCTAAGGTTTGCGCCAATAAGGTCTTGCCGCTTCCTGTAGGCCCCAGCATAATGATGTTACTCTTTTGCAGTTCCACATCGTCTGTCCTTATTCCCATGTTGATCCGTTTATAATGGTTATAAACGGCAACTGCCATCGTTTTTTTCGCCGGTTCCTGATCAATGACATATTGATCAAGAATATCTTTAATTTCCTTAGGTTTCGGTATCTCACCGATATCAAGACCAACGTCTTCTGCTAATTCTTCTTCTATTATCTCGTTGCATAGCTCAATACATTCGTCGCAGATGTAAACGCCCGGACCTGCCACCAGTTTTTTTACCTGATCTTGCATTTTGCCACAAAAAGAACACTTCAGTTGCCCTTTCTCGTCCCCAAATTTGTACATAGTTTCACCTCTTAACTATTTGGTCTTGGGGTTTTCAGGAATCCTTAAAAGTAAATCGTCAATAATACCATACTTCTTAGCCTCTTCAGCATCCATAAAACGGTCTCGCTCTGTATCTTCTTGTATTCTTTGGATTGGCTGTCCTGTGTTCTGTGCTAATATCTTATTCAGTTTCTCCCTGATGTGTATGATTCTTTTCGCATGGATTTCAATATCGGTAGCCTGACCTTGGGCACCTCCCGAAGGCTGATGAATCAATATCTCCGCATTAGGCAGAGCATAGCGCTTACCCTTTGCTCCCGCAGCCAATAAAAATGCACCCATTGACGCTGCCAAGCCCACACATATAGTTGATACATCTGTGCGAATATACTGCATGGTATCATAAATAGCCATACCTGCTGTAATAGAACCGCCCGGGCTGTTAATGTACAGCGAAATATCCTTGTCAGGGTCTTCCGCGTACAGAAACAATAACTGAGCGATAACCAGATTAGCCACATTATCGTCGATTGCCGAACCCAAAAAAATGATTCTGTCCTTCAACAGCCTGGAATATATATCGTAAGCACGCTCGCCCCTGCTTGACTGCTCAACAACCATGGGGACAAGTGTCTGCAAAGACGGACCGTCGAAGCCCTGTTTATTATTATACACAACTAACACCTCCGTTTGGAACCGTTAACACTCTTTTTTTACTCTATTTTTGCCTCTGCAATTATAAGGTCTACCGCTTTTGTCATCATTATACCAAACTCTATGGAAGAAATCTGTCCCTGCTTTTCCATGATCTCGCGAACCTTTTCTTTTTCCTGATTAACTTGTTTGGCAAATTTTTCTATCTCTTCATCGACATCTTCAGGAGTCACTTCGATTTTTTCTTCCTTCGCTATAGCCTCCAAAACCAGATCGGAACGTACCGAAGCTTCCGCATTGGGACGATAACCTTCCCTCATGTCCTCAATAGTGTTTTTAGTAACCTCAAGATAATACTCTAAGGGTATGCCCTGCCGCTGAACCTCCTGAGCAAAGTTCCCGACCAATGTATCGATTCTGCTTTCTATCATTGACTGCGGCACATCCATTTCGGCATTTTCCGCCGCCAGTTTAACGGCACTTTCTTTTAACGTTTCCTCGGCTTTCTTCTCTGCCGCTTCCTTTAATTTATTCTCGATATCATCCCTTAATTCCTGCATCGTAGCAAATTCAGATACGTCTTTTGCGAACTCGTCGTCCAGCTCCGTCACTTCTTTTCTTTTTATCTCCTTGACTGTTACCGTAAATACTGCTTCTTTTCCTGCCAATTCTTCAGCCTGGTAATCTTCGGGAAAGTTAACCTTAACATCTTTTGTTTCATCCTTGGCCATCCCGACAACCTGCTCCTCAAAGCCTGGGATAAAGGTGTTTGAACCTAACTCCAGGGAATAGTTTTCCCCTTTGCCGCCCTGAAATGCCTCCTCGCCGATCCTGCCCTCAAAGTCAATACTTACTATATCTCCATCCTGTGCAGGTCCTTCCACAACTTCCAATTTTGCATAACGCTGCTGCATCAGGGATATCTCTTTATCAACATGCTCTTTTGTTACTTCAACTTTCTCTTTCTTGAGTTCCAACCCTTTGTATTGGCCCAAAACCACCTCAGGCTTGATATCGAATGCGGCTTTAAAAATGACAGGCTCACCTTTTTCGATCTGGACAATGTCATATTCCGGTTGCCCTACCGCTACGTATTCATCTTTTATTTCCTCAAGGGCTTTTGCATAAGCAGTGGGAACTGCATCATTGATGGCATCCTCAATAAGTATTTCCCTACCATACATATTTTCGAGAATGCGGCGTGGTGCTTTTCCTTTTCTAAACCCGGGAATCTGGACTTTTTTCACAACTATCCGGTAAGCCTTTTGTAACGAGGGCTCAAATTCCTCTTCGGATATTTCCACAGTTACCTGGGCCCTTGTTTTGTCCAATCTTTCAGCAGTAACTTTCATTTGTTCTCCTCCCATACATCGTAACTTCTCTAAGTATAACCTCTACAGTATAACCAATTTAATCCATTCGCATGGCAATTAATGCTTATTATCTTCATTCAAATAATAAAAACAAATAATAAAAAACTAGTGCTGATAACCTGGCACTAATCTACCCAATCTAATGGTGCGGGAGAAGGGACTTGAACCCCCACGGTCTCCCACTGGATCCTAAATCCAGCGCGTCTGCCAGTTCCGCCACTCCCGCATATCAAGGGAAATATGGTGGGCCATCAGGGATTCGAACCCGGGACACCCTGATTAAGAGTCAGGTGCTCTACCAGCTGAGCTAATGGCCCTCATGTATTTTAAATGGCTGGGGCGGTAGGATTCGAACCTACGGATGACGGAGTCAGAGTCCGTTGCCTTACCGCTTGGCGACGCCCCAAAAAAATAGAATATTAGTATGGGGTGACTGATGGGACTTGAACCCACGAGTGCCGGAGCCACAATCCGGTGCGTTAACCACTTCGCCACAGCCACCATGTTTATGGCGTGCCCACAGGGATTCGAACCCCGGACTCACGGCTTAGAAGGCCGTTGCTCTATCCAGCTGAGCTATGGGCACAAAATAATCAACATACAGCAAATGATATAGTAACAAAAAAACCGCTTGCTGTCAACCAATTTACGCTATCCTTCATCCTGCCTCAACCGACCTCAATAAGCATTTTCAGCGTCTCTGCCGCCTGCTTCAACGCCCTTCCCCGGTGGCTGACCAGGTTTTTCTCCTTCTTATCCAATTCGGCAAAGGTTTTCTTTAATTCCGGCACATAAAAAAGCGGATCATAGCCAAATCCCCCTGTGCCCCTCGGCTTATCAAGTATTACCCCTTCAGATAAACCCTCGGCGGCATACGTCTTTCCCTCGGGTGTTGCGATAACGATTGCACAAACAAAACGAGCCGTTCTCCGGAAGGGCGGCACATCCTTTAACATTTCCAGCAGCTTCACGTTATTCAGGTCATCGTTTCTTTCATCCCCGGCAAAACGAGCCGAATGAACCCCGGGAAGTCCGTTTAAAGCGTCCACTGCCAGGCCTGAATCGTCAGCTAATGTTAAATACCCACTTTCTTTTGCCGCTATAACCGCTTTCTTTTTCGCATTTTCAAGGAACGTATCCCCATCCTCTTCAACTTCAGGTATATCGAAAATATCATCCATTGTCAATATTTCAATTGGCATACCGATTATGTGTTCCTTCAACTCCATCATTTTTCCTTTGTTTCTCGTAGCCAGCAATAATTTGTCATATCCCAGATGACCCTTAGAACTCATAACCTTCCTCCGCAAGTATACTCTTCTGTAATTCTATTAATTCATTCACGCCTTTTTTCCCCAAATCCAAGAGCCCGCTCAATTCCTCTTCGGTAAAGGGATAACCTTCAGCCGTTCCTTGAATCTCCACAAATTGTCCTTTACCCGTCATCACAACATTCATATCGACCACGGCACCGAAATCCTCGTTAAAGCAGAGATCAAGCACAAGGTCATCTTCCACCTTCCCGACGCTCACTGCCGCCAACCAATCCCTAATGGGCATTTTTTCTAAGACGCCCTCTTGAACAAGCTTCCTTAAGGCAATTACCAGGGCCACAAACGAACCGGTTATTGCAGCCGTCCGGGTTCCACCATCGGCTTGCAGAACATCACAATCCAAAGTCACTGTGCGCTCCCCTAAACCTTCCAGGTCAACAACGGCACGCAGGGAACGTCCTATTAATCGCTGTATCTCGTTGGTACGTCCGCTGATTTTGCCTCTCATAGCCTCTCTCTGGTTTCTCACGGGCGTTGACCGTGGAAGCATTGAATATTCGGCGGTAACCCAGCCTTTATTCATTCCCTTTAAAAAGGGCGGAACTCTGTCCTCAATAGTTGCGTTGCAAATGACCTTTGTTTCCCCCATCTCTATCAAAACAGAGCCCTCCGCATATTTAATGTAATCAGCGGACAACTTTACCGGTCTCAGTTCTTCTTTTTTCCTGCCATCTTTTCTAACCATAATCATCACTCCATCTTCTTTTGCTGATTAACTTTTTCTTCTATTTATTCTTCCCTGCTTCAATCAAGACAAACCCTCTCCGTCCTGCCTATATCTCGACCCAAAAAAACAGCCGCGGTCTCCCGGAACTTAACCGCGTCACCACTTGAACAGAACCTGTGCAAAGGTTCTCCTTCCGGTCTTAATCCGCCGATGTCTTCTAAAGCCTTTTTGGCTCGACTTACCGTTTCCCTGGCCGGGTCAACACTCGTAATGAAAGGCCCTATAGTTTTTGTTATCACCGGCAGCAAAAACGGATAATGGGTACAACCAAGAATGAGAGTATCTATCCCCTTTTCCACCAAGGGTCTTAAATATTGCTCTGCTGCAGACTCGGCTTCTTCCCCCTCCGTTTTTCCCGCTTCAACCAAGGGTACAAAAGAGGGACAGGATGCAGTAAACACCTCGATGTCAGGGTGTTTCTGTTTTAAAAGATTCTGGTATACTCCGCTGTTGATGGTTGCCGATGTGGCAATTACGCCCACCTTCATATTTTTCGTAGTCTCCAGCGCCTTATCGACAGCGGGCTCAATTACCCCAATTATTGGAATTCTAAAGCTGGCGCATAATTCCTCATAAGCCAGAGAAGTACTTGTGTTACAGGCAACTATGATCATTTTGCAGCCTTGTTTCACCAGATGTTCCGTTATTGAAAAGGCAAAACCTTTAAGTTCCTGTGGTTCCCGCGGGCCATACGGCACATGAGCCGTATCGCCATAATACAGCAAACTTTCATTAGGCATTTGCCGCAACATTTCCAGTACTACAGTCAGCCCACCCACACCCGAATCAAACACACCCACCGGTGCTGTTAAGTTATTTACCATTCTTTCACCCCATTTTTGGGAATCAACACCTATTATTTGCTCTTGCGAAGACTCTTGTGAAGAAATACTCCCCCTCTTGTTTGGCGGGCATCAAACACTGTCCAAAAAGCATGGGAATCCCAATCGTCGACTATACTTTTCAGACTGGACAACATTTTTCTCTCCAATATTATTTGCAAAATATAACGGACCCCTTCGCGCCCCTGCCCCTCTATCAAAGTTACTCCATATCCTTGTTTGCGCAGTAATTCGGTTAATTCTAACGGTGCCTTGGTAGTAATCACCTGCACCGTCAGCACACCCACCGCCAGCTTTTCTTCAATTAGGCCACCGATAATATTGCCCGTTGCAAAACCGGCGGCATAGAAGATAAGGTTCAGGGGATTACCTAACTCAGAAAAAACCTTATTCAAAACCAATACATATATTATTGCCTCAAAGAAGCCAATTAAAGCGGCATAGACTTTCTTGCCCCTGACTATCATCAACATACGAACGGTGCACATTGAAATATCACAAGCACGAGCAACAAAGACCAACAGATATCCTCCTAAGACGCCTAACACCTTAAACCCCTCCACTAATCATAAGTCCTTAAATATACTGTCAACTTTATCAGTATATCATGATATCATGCTTCCGTCAGATAAACCACCATAAATTTTCTGTGAAATTTTATGTGAACAGATAAAGAAAAAGCCCTGCCTTGGCAGGGCTCGCACTATTTGAAATATGCAACTATCCCGTTGGAAATACCTTCGGCTAGTTTTTGTCGGAAAGCATCGCTTGCCAGCATTGCCTCTTCAATACCGTTGGAGAGAAAGGCCGTTTCAACCAGTATGGAAGGTACCCTCGTTTCCCGCAATACCGCAAAGTTACTCTCCTTAGTACCCAAATCACTTCTCCCCCCGGTTTTGACCATTTCTCTTTGTACCATGGTAGCCAGCTTTTGTCGGCTGTACCTTTGAGAAGCCAATACCTGATTGGAGGAAGGTGCATAATAATAAACGGAATGTCCTGCAATACTGCTGTTATTATTGTAATTGGCATGAACGCTGACAAAAATATCCGCATTGATGCTGTTGGCAACATTCGCCCGCCCGGCCAACGACAGGTTCGTGCTTCCCGTATGGGTCATAACAACCCTGGCTCCGGCATTTTCCAAGAGAGTCTTCAGCTTAAGAGAAACACTCAAATTGACATCCTTTTCTTTCAGCCCAAGCCTCTTGCCTATTGCTCCCGGATCCAGCCAGCCACCCGGCTGTACACTGGCATGACCGGGATCAACCACAATAGTCTTTCCTGTCAACTCCTTCGTCTGTGCGGTACCGGTACTAACCTGTATCCGAGCGACCTTATTGGTTGTGTCATATACAACGGCCGTAGCAGGAGGAAAAGTAAATGTAAGCCTTATTTGCCCCTTTCCGGAAACAGGCTTAATACTAACCTCAGTTATTCCCAGGTTTGTCACCTTACCGGTGTAGTTTCTTTCACAGGCTCCGTCCATTTCCAATATTAAAGTGTTTTCCGTTCCCGAATCCTGTCTGATTCTATATTCATCAGTGTTCCAACCTTCTAATACCAGGACTGCTCTCCCTCTGTCGTTGACGATTTTGAATACTTTACCGTCAGTGATAGGCGCAATGAGAACATCGTTCTCCACAGTACTATTATCCTGGGGAATAGATAGGGTTCCTTCAGGATTTGTAAGCCAATTGGCTACCCAACCCTTCGTACCGTTTGCCAAGGTTACCTGATACCAATCACCTTGTTGCCCGGTAACCGTCAAACGGTCTCCCGCATAAACCTTAGCAACAACCTGGGCGTTCAATGAGCCCGCGCTCCTCACATTCACCACACCGCCGTTTACTACCACTGTTTTATTGGACGGCTCGGAAGCGTTTCCTTCAGATTCACCGCCCGTAGCCGGGGGATTAGGTGCAACCACCGTCTGACCGTCCGGGCGAATAACATCGACATAATCACCGCTAACCCAGCCTTGAACACTTCCGATAGCTATTTTATACCAGCCGTTATCTTCCTGAATAACGGCGTGCTTTTCATTCATCCCGATTTTGGTGGCAAGAGAATAATTGGTACCCGGACCGCTTCTCACATTAAGAACCTCGGTCTTGACCACTATGTAACTCGTGCTGGAAACCGCATCCTCAACCAGCCAACCTGCAATCCAGCATAGGCCCGGTCCGTTCACATATACCTGGTACCAATCGTCTTTTT
The DNA here is from genome assembly GCA_018432615.1 of Clostridia bacterium. Lineage (GTDB taxonomy): Bacteria > Bacillota > Peptococcia > DRI-13 > SM3-B62 > SM3-B62. Next base: position 135,540 of record JAHDSQ010000001.1, on the reverse strand, counting down.
CCTGATAAACGGAAAGGGATGTGCCCGACGACACCTGGTCGGCCTTGGCATATCCGGTTCCCGGCCCTGTACGCAAATTAACCACATTGCCTTTGACAATAACCTTCTTGACGACCTCTTTAGCCTGGATATAGTCGACATGCATCCAGCCTGCCTGACCGGTATGTAAACTAACCTTCTGCCAATCGCCTGAACGTTCCAACAGCTCAAGTCGTTGACCGGCTTCCACTTTGGCAATGATCGAATAAGACGTACCGGCTCCGCTGCGCACATTTACCACACTTCCGGTAACAAACCCATCCGCAGCTCCCCACACGGGAAGACTAACTAACAGGAAAATTGCCGCCAAAATACAAAAAAACCACCGCTGGCGGTGTTTTATCTTCACCGTTTCACCTCCTTTTCCCCAGCTTCATCACATTGCTTTGATCTAAACTGTTTATTCTACCTTTTATCTTTATCCTACCCTCTTGTTAATTCTCCTTAATATGTCGAATATCCTCTAATCATGTCCTGGTAAATATAGACAGCATAGAGCCTTATTAGTTTGTATATTACTACTATTTTATTACTATTGTCGTCACTTGGTGATTTTCAACAAATACTGGGGGAGCTAAAACGTTGAACTTATCGATTTATTCCTGCTCAACATCCTCAAAATCGCCCTCTAATACTTCCCGGGCCAAGGCCAACCGGCTTTCCGGCACATACAGATCCACCCCAAAGGTGGACACGCCCATCACAACCTTTAAATACCCCCCGGCCCACCGGTATTTTCTCAACGTGATAATGTCGAAGGACCTTAAGACCGACTCGATCACGTCGAGTTCTCTGTCGTCTTCAACGGTTTGAAGGAATGCCCACTCTTCTTCCTCCTGCAGTTCCTCTTTCCGCATTTCTCCCGACATTTCCTCATCCTCCACCGGCAATTCTTCAACCAGTTCTGCTTGGCAATCGCTGCAAACAGTGACCCCTTCCCTGAATTCCGTCTTGCACTTCGGACACCAAGGCATATTCATCTCTCCCTCGTAAAAAAGGTTGTTCGCCTTTAATATCTTTCTACAGCGTTAGAGCCATTATAACATTTGTCCTCTCTTAATGCACCCTAAAAGGATTTTACAGTGTTTATCCCTTTCAATGCCTCTGCGACCATTTCCGGCGTGATTCCCACCGGGCAGGAAAAATTCCCCGGTCTATTTCGCTGAAGGGGCGGGGCTATTCTCCCGCCAATCAAGGCTAGGGCTAACCCTTTCATAGTCAGGGTAATGCCGGACCACCCATTAGCAAGGGCCATTTCCCGGCACTGCTCACAACAGGACCCGCAATCGATGCATTTCAGCAAATAGCCATACCCCTGCCGGCGCAACTCTTGCCTGCCGTTATCCAGCAAGATGACATGCACCTCTTTCGGACCGTGCATCCCGAAAGTCAGACGAAACTCTATATCCCCCGTACGGCTCGGACCTGAAATCAAAGAAATACAGACCGGAACTTTACGGTTTTGACCATTCTCGGACGCACAACAAACAACATCCACAGCCCCTGTCAAGGAAGAGACAAGCTTATCCACACCGGCCACCACCACGTGATGGTAAGGGAGGTTTGACACTGCTCTGCCGTTTCCTTCATTTTCTGCCAATACCAATGTCCCTCTTTCTGCCGCAATGCTATTAATACCTGTAATCCCGTACTCGCTCTCCGTCACTCGCTCTTTGATTCTTCCGGCAAGCAACAGGCTTAACTCTGGTAAAGACAGCTCATTTTTCATTCCAAGATAACGGTGCAAAGTACCGGCAGCATTTTTGATTTCTCTGTCAATGGCGGGGAAAGGAGGTAGCCCATCCGCATGGTTTCCTTCTTCAGACCACAATATTTCAGCAGTGCTCGTCTTTTCAACTTCAATAGCCTTCCTTGCCATCAGCCCATCGAAGCCTATTTCATACAGGGTCTGGCTGAAGGAACGCACGATCCTCTTTTGGCCTGCCAACAGCCCCCCCATAATCTCCCGGGCCTGGGCGGCATCCGCGGCAAATTCTACCTTGCAACCCTTGTTCTGCAAGGTTTTCGTGGCCAACTCTATCAGCTCCGGCAGTCTCTTGATATCTTCCTCTCGCAACTCAGCCAATCCCTTTTTCTTCGCTTTCTTCACTTGCTTCCTCCTTTCACGGCGGCGGCAGCCAGTTCGATCGTATGGAACACCCTCTTGTCGCTTGCAAGATGATGCAGTCCGTCCGCTAAATGAATCATACAGCCTGGACAACTTGTCGCCACAAAGTCCGCCCCGGTTCTTTCAATCATCTCAGCCTTTCTCAGCCCTATCCTTTTCGACAAGTCGTAATAATCGAAACTGAAACTTGAGGCAAAACCACAGCAGCTGTCAGGTTCCGCCATTTCCACAAGTTCTAGACCCTTGATGGCCTGCAAAAGCCTGCGGGGCTCCTCTCTCACCCCCAGACCCCTGGCAAGATAACAGGGATCATGGTAGGTCACCTTGCTCTTCCCACCCGGCCACTCGCCTTTTAAGGCCAATATCTCAGTCAAAAACCGGTTTGCATCCATCACCTTCTCTGCCAAGTTCTGGGCCTGTTTTGCCAAACCAGTCCCTTCTCTCGCGGCTAAGAGGGGCCATTCATTTTTTACGGCAGCCGCACAGGCCGGACACACAAACAAGAGATAATCACAATCATCCTTCGCCAGCAAGGCAATGTTCCGCTTTGCCAAAGCCAACGCCTCCTGCACGGCTCCGTTCTTTAACAGGGGCATACCGCAGCAGGCTTCATTCTCATGCCATACAACCTCTACGTTTTGCGCCGCGAGAACATCCAGCAAGGCCAATCCGAGCTGCGGTCGGAGAAAATTAACCCCGCAGCCGGCAAAAAAAGAAACCCTCAGGACAGGGTTTTCCACAGGACTGCGCCCTTTAGCACTCTCCGGGAACGTCCTTTTCGCAACCTCAGGAAACAGACGGTCCTTTGAAACTGCTGTTTTCAAAAAATCACGTGCCGACTCGGCCTTGCGCCGGGGGTCATCCTCCGTCAAGAGCGAAACCAAAAGGCGCTTATTCGGCTTAAGCCCCTTTTCTTCAACCACCTTTGCCCGCAGCCGCATCACCATCTCGGCAATATTGATCCCCGCAGGGCAAACCTCCTGGCATTTCCCACACCCCAGACAAAGGTCCAGCCCCGCTTCCTCCGCTTTTTGCAGTTGATCATGAAAGGCTGCAAAGACCGCTCCCCGCCCTCCCAGATATTTAGAGCCGAACTTCTCCCCTATTTCGGTGTACACGGGACAGAAATTCAAACAGCTTCCGCAATTGATGCAATAAAGGGCCGGGGCAAAGCCGTCTCTGATCGCTTTTTCCCGACCTTGTCGCAGCAATACCACATGCACTTCCCGGGGCCCCAGGCCTCCTGCCGCCTCTTGCTGGGTACTTCCGCCGCAGCGTCCGGTTCCGGAAATAACGGAAACATAGGTGCCGATATCCTGACCCAGACCATAAACTGCCGCCGCCCTGGCTACCACAAGAGCATCCTCCAGGCTTGACACGATTTTTTCCACCCCGGCTATCACAATATGCACCGGAGGCATACCGCTCACCGCCCTGATATTGCCCTCATTCTCCGTCAGTAGGATTGAGCCGGTTTCGGCAACAATCGCGTTCGCCCCGGTTATACCCACATCCGCCCGTTCCAGGTAGCCCCGCAAGTTCTTCCGAGCAGCTCCCACCAGGACTTCCGTATTGCACTCCAACTTCTCACCCGTTTCTGAAGAAAACAGCTCAGCTACCCTCTCAATGGGGATATGGATGGCGGGAGCCAGTGAATGGCTGGCACCGCTTTTTGCCAACTGATTGATACGATCTCCCAGATCCGTCTCAATAACCTCTGCCCCTTGTTCCTTAAGGTACCTGGAGATTCCTATCTCCTGCCCGGCATTTGTTTTGGACTTGACCACTAAACCCTGCCTGACAATCTCCTTTATATATTGAATGGCCTCTTCATGGGAATCGGCAACCAACACCCGGCAGCCGTTGTCCTTTAAAGAGCAAACAGCCTCGTCCAGCAACCTTGAAAGATCAGCCAGTGAACTCTCTTTGATCTCCCGCAACCTGTCCCTTAATTCCGGCTCCAGGTCCCCCATCCTCACAATCCCCGGTTTAATGACGCTCAGCGCCTTCTGTCTGCCGCGGCGGGAGTCTTCATCCCGTAACCCTGCCTCTATTTTATCCTTTAAATTGCTCTGTTCACCCACTCATCTCACTCCTCTCCGTCTATCGGCTTTCAAGTAGATACCTGCTGAGAGGTTCCCTTGATACCGGCTTTGATGACCTCTAACCTGCTTGCGAAAATCAGCGAACCTACCAGACAGCAAATCCCGCTCAACATGAACTCGTTGGGCACACCGATCAGATTGGCCAAGGCCCCTGCCACTAAGTTTCCAAATGGATAAATACCCAAAAAGGAAATCGTATACAAGCTCATTACCCGACCCCTTTTATCATCATCTACTATCGTCTGCAAAACCGTATTATTCACCGCCATCAAAAGAATAGCGCCAAAGCCGGTAAACAGGGCAAAAAACATCGACACTGCCGTAAAGCGCGACAAAGAAGAACCAACCAAGCCTGCTCCCAGAATAGCGGCGGCCACGGGTACTAATTTAACCAGCCCGAAAGGATCCCGCCGTGTAGCCAGATACAGGGTAGCAACGATAGCACCTACACCGGAACACCCCATAATAAATCCGAGGGCATGAGGCCCTTCACCCAGGATCTCCTGAACAAAAACCGGCATCAGCACCTGAAAAGGCATCCCAATTAAGCTGACCAGGGCTTGAAGAGCGATGATCGAAATAATAGGAAGAGAACCCCAGGCATAACCGACGCCTTCCTTCAAACCTTTTAAAATATTTCGTTTAGAAGTGGCAGGCGGCTGAGGCTTAACCCGCATGAGGAGCAAGGCTGCGATAACGGGAAGATAGCTTGCACCGTTGACAAAGAAGCACAATCCCTCTCCTATACTGGCAATCAGAATACCTGCTATGGAGGGTCCCAGCATACGCGCCAGGTTGACCAGCATGGAGTTGAGGGCAATGGCGTTGCCGATGTCCTCCTTCTTCTCGATAATATGGTACAAGAATGTTTGACTGGACGTTAATTCAAAAGAAGCCACCAAGCCGTTTAACAGACTTAAAATAATGATGTGCCAAATCTCTATCCTCCCTGTCAACACCAATGCGGACAGCACAAAAGCCAATATCATCGTCAAAACCTGGGTGGCGATAAAGGTGCGATGTCGATTCCACCTATCCATTAAAACCCCGGTTAAAAACGATAACACCAAAATTGGGATCTGCCCGATAAAACCCACGATTCCCAAATACAAAGCAGAACCGGTCAAACTGTAAACCAGCCAGCTTAGCGCAATGGTCTGAATCCAGGTCCCTATCTGGGAAACACTCTGTCCCCCAAAATACAGGCGGTAGTTCCTGTATTGGAAAGAGCGCAGTAAAAACCTCATCGGACTTGATTTTTCCCCTGTCATACTATCTCTCCTTTTTCAATCAATTCATCTATCTCCTCAAGGGTCAACAGCCCCTGCTTGAATTTTTCCAAATATCCGTTTTCCTCTTCAACCCCATTCTTTTCTGTTACTGCTCTTTCCGCCTCAGCCTTTATTGACATCAGGCGTTCAGCCAACGAGGAAATCGTCGGGTGTTCCAGCACCGACCGTAGCGGGGCCTTAAACCCATATTCCCTCTCCAGACTGCGCAAAAGCTTCATGGTAATAATCGAATCTACCCCATATTCCTGCAGGTTTCTATCTAAATCCACTCCTCCCTCGGCCAGATGAAGCTCCTGCTGCAAGAACCGAACAAGGTATTCTTTTATGCCATATCCTCGTGAGCTTTCCACCTCCGGAACATCTCCCTGGCGGGAAACCCAATAAGGCTTGCGCTCAAAAGGATATGTAGGCAGGGAAATCCTTTTGACCCGTGCCCCTTTGTGCAGCACCTTCCAATCGACTTCTCCCCCCTGTGCCCAGTACACAGCAAGACCCATAAGGTCATCTGCCTCCGGTTTCTTTGCCGCCCCGCTTTTCCCCGTGTTCTCTCCTCCTGCCACATTTTCGTTTTCTTGAGCAGAAACAAATACGTTCTTTTCTCCTTTTCCCCCCGCCAGAAAGGCTTTCAAGCCCCGGGTCAGCTCCTCTTCGTTTGCGACCACCATGGCTAGGCGTGATTCCCAGGCCACCCTTCCCACCTGAAGGGTGTAGGCTAAATCCTGCAGGGCTATTCCTTCCTGTCCTTTCCCAGACTCCAGAAACTCCAACAGCCGCCGGGCCGCCTCCTGCAAACGTAAAGGATTTTTCGCCGCAAGCGTTACAACCTGAGCCCCTTTCGCCTCAGCGGAAGGCTCTTTTTCAGCCAACGATTCGGCCGACGAAAGATACTCCTCAATAATCATATGAACATTAGAACCCCCTGCTCCAAAAGAGTTTACAGCCGCACGTCTCGGATATTCCCGCTTCTCTCCGTCAATCTCTGCCTCGGGCCGTTCCCAGCTCCTCTTTTCCTTTTGGAGGTAAAAAGGAGTCTTTCTAAAATCTATTTCCGGGTTTAAGGGTTCGGCGTTAATACTAGGCAGCAGTTCCCCGTGCCGTATTTGCAGGACGGCCTTCATCAACTGAGAAATCCCCGCCGCCGCTTCAGCGTGCCCGATATTGGACTTAACGGAACCTATGGCACAATACTGTTTATCCGCAGTGTACCGGCTAAAAGCCTTTGTTAAAGCCGCCACCTCGATCGGGTCCCCCAAAGCAGAACCCACGGCGGCAGCCTCCACATAACTGATTGTCCGGGGATTGATTCCCGCCTCCTCCAGACAGGAGATGATTAGTTCAGCCTGGGCGGCCGGATTTGGCACCGTAAAGCCACTGGTCGTCCCCCCGTGATTGATTGCACTGCCCTTGATGACCGCATAAATGTTGTCCCCATCCCGGACGGCCTTTTCCAGCGGTTTGAGAACAACCACCCCTACCCCTTCCGCCGAGATATACCCGTCACCCTCGCTGCCGAAGGCATGACAATGGGGCTTATCGCTGTACATGTCCAACAATCCGTAAGACATGTATTTATACGGGTGGAGCGATAAATTGACCCCTCCCGCCAAAGCTACCTCGCATTCCCCGCACCTAATACTGCGTAAAGCCAAATGCACGGCAGTCAACGATGAAGAACACATCGTATCCAGGGTAATGCTTGGTCCGCAAAAGTCGAAGAAATATGAAGTACGGTTGGAAATAGAGGCACTGCTCAAGGGCAGCGGAAAGAAACGGCCTTTTGCTGCCTCCTGGGCACTCAGCAACAGGTAATCACTGTGCATCACACCGGCAAAAACCCCTACCCTCCGACCCTTCCGGTTCTCCCGAGGCGAGGTCAATGTAGCAGGGGTATAACCGGCATCCTCCACGGCCTCCCAGCAGGTCTCCAAAAAGAGCCGTTCCTGGGGATCGAAGACCTCCGCGTGTCGCGGCGAGATCCGAAAAAATTCCGCATCAAAACAATCCACATCATCGATAAAACCACCCCATTGGGAAATCCTCTTCCCGGTCGGAGATTCGAGTCCTTCCATTTTTTGCCTGTCCCAACGTGAAGAAGGAATTTGTGTGATACACTCCTTCCCCCCGCATAAGTTCTCCCAATACTCCCAAAGGTTCCCGGCCTGGGGATAGCGCCCCGCCATCCCGATAATGGCTATCTGTGCAGAGTCAGACGGAGAAAGATAAGATAATGCTTTGGGGGCGTCAGAAGCGCCGGAGGTGCCGGAGGCCCCGGAGGCCCCGGAGGCCCCGGAAGCAAAGCCTGCAGAATGATGTTCACTCAAATAAGCCGCCAATTCGGCTATGGTCGTGTACTCAAACAACAGGGTAGGAGACAAGTCAACCCCGATTTTTGCGGTCAGTTCCTCCACCAAGCCCAGCAGGCCGGCGGAATCCAGCCCCATCTCGTAATACCCTATCTGTGTATTGATTTTCTCCGCCGGTATCCTCATCCTCTCCGCCAGCAACTGCCGTAAAAATGTCTCTACTTCGACGGCCTGCGGCCTTTCGGTATCAACATGCTCAACATCCTCAACATCCTCAACATCCTCATCCTGCCCAAGCTGCCCGGGTTCCTTGACCGCCTTGCCGGCGAAATTTAACAATTCGGCAACCTTTCTTCCCTTTTCATCGAAAAACTCCATACTCAGATAAGAGAGTTCCTTTTTCTCCCGCAGGGAAGAAGACTTAACCCTGACAAAACAGCTCTCCTGCAACAACCCCGTTGCTTTAAAGGACTCATAGAAAAGCGGCAGACTTAGCTGCCGTTTTTTCCCTAAACGGGTGGTAAGAAGTCCCCAGATGCCAATAGCTGCGCCATCGAGCAAAACCGGATGAAACATGAAGTCCTCCTTAAGGGCCAGGGCGTCCTCTCCCGGGGAAATATCGACCCATATTTCAGCGTCGGTCCCGTAAACCCTGCCCTTCGCCTTCATAAGCCCGGTATGCAGCAGTTCAAGTTCACGGCAGAACTCATAGGCCGCCTCCAAATCAAGAACCTCTTTTGCCTTCTTGCTCTCTTGCTTTACCCAATCAAGGGCCACAGTCTCTTTTGCGAAGGTAATCGGTGCCCTTTGCAGCATCTCGGCAGTAGCATAACGCTTATTCCCCTCCCCTCCCTCCATGATTATCCGCCACCTTCCGCTTGCAACCTCTTCACAGCCCACATGGAGGGTCACCTCCTTATCCTTACTCACTATCAAGGGATTGAAAATCGAAAGATTGCGCAGTTCCAGCCTGGTATGGTCATAGCCATGCTCACGAAACAGCTGGTACACCATATCGATATAGGCCAGACCCGGCAACACACAGTTCCCGTAAACCTGATGATTCTTCACGATTGGGTTATCAATGCCGATAAGATATTGCTCCTTCATTTCATCCCTCCACAATTTTTCGCTTCCAGATGCTTTCCCTGCCGCCCTGCCGCATGGAACGAACATCACGGCGTTTTAAGGCCAAAGGTGCAAGGGCCTCCCTGTAAGGGCCTTCATTCTCCGAATCGTCATGGGCCTGTAAAATCACATGGGCATTAGTACCCCCGTCGGCAAAACAGTTGATTGCCGCCACCCGCGGCATACCTGTCCATTTTTTACTCTCCCGGCAAAAATATAGCGGGGTCTCTTCCAGGGCAAAGTGTTTCATCGCTTCCTGCCCGGATAAAAAGGGAACCATTCGCCCATGATGCAGCATCAGAACCGTCTTGATAAATCCCGCTATCCCCTCGGCACAAAGGGGATGGCCAATGTTTGGCTTAATAGACCCTAACGCAAGTGGTTCTTTGCTTGCCGAACGATAAACGCCGGTGATGGCCTTCAATTCCAAGAGGTCGGTCACCTCACTGCCTGAACCGTTTGCCTCAAGATAAGCGATGTCTTCCGGCCTCTTTTTACTTTTCTTTAGGGCTGCGAGCATGACTTCCTTTTGTGCCTGGATATTGGGAGTAGCCGGGCCCGCAGTACGACCATCGTTATTAACGGCCAACCCCTTGATCTGCGCATAAATCCGGTCCTTATCCTTCAGTGCCTGCTGTTTTGTTTTCAGAACAACCATGCCTACCCCTTCCCCCAAAACGATCCCGGCAGCACGCCGGTCAAAGATATGAAAACGATTCTCAGGATTAAGAAGCCGCCTCTGCTCAAATATCAGGTGGGTCTTGTCCGTATGCAATAAGCTGACTCCTCCCACCAAGGCTGCTTCCACCTCTCCGCTCACCAAGGCCTGCAGTGCCATGTGCATTCCTACCAAAGCGGAGGAACACGCCGTATCGACAACAAGACTGGGCCCGCGCAGGTCAAAGAACTGTGAGACATTGGCGGCCAGGTAGTTTTGCCCTACAACCACAATGGGGTTACGTGTCTTGTCCAGTCCCGCTTCACCAGGCTGGTAACGTGCCCTGCCCCCTAAATAGACCCCTACAGGCCTCCCTTGCAACTCTGCAAGGGAATAACCAGCGTGGTGCCAGGCCTTCAGACTCTCCTCCAGCACCAACAAGGCCTGAGGGTCCATCTCCGCCGCATCTTCTTCCGGAAGCAAAAAGAATTCCGGATCAAAATATGTAGCGTCTGCGATGAATCCCCCCCAGAACTCCTGGGAGAAATCCCGCCAACCTGGCGGTACGGGACGAATGGCTGCTTTCCCCTGGGACAACAATTGCCAATATTCGTCCAGGTTACTTGCCCCCGGAAAGCGACAGGACATACCGACAACCACAATCTCTGAAGCGCTTGTCGGTATGCTCGCAGAAACCGTCACTGGCCCAGCATCTGCAGCAGCTTTGGATCGTATCTCTTGAACCGACATCTGCCCGGAAGGTCTCTCCTGCACTTCCCGGCGCACCTCCCGATCTGCCTTTTGAGATTGCCCCCGGCTTGCTCCAGCTTCTGCTTCCTCCCAGGCAGCAGAAGCCGCCGCCTCCCGGAAGGTTTCGGCGTGGTTATCCACCAGCCACGAGGTCAAAAGGCTAATTGTAGAGTATTCATAAAACACGGAAGGATCTATTTCCTCGGGGAGCAGTTCATTGACGGAACGCAGCAGTTGGGCCAGCAGAATCGAATCAACCCCATACTCCTGGAAGGGGGTATCCACGTCCAGTTTGGCAGGAGGAATTTTCAGATCCTGGGAGAACAAGCCGACCAGCCAGGCCTGGACTCGACTGAAATCATCCCCTTCCTCCCCTTTCGTCTCCCTTGCAGTCAGCGAACGGCTGGGCCCGATCACGGCCACAGGCTCTTGTTCGATTCTGGCCTTCATCAAACGCTGGGGCTTCCATAGACCCGTTTGTACCACCGCCGGCATCACCACCGGCCCCAACTTTGCCGCTAGCATGGTATCCAACAGCCTTAACCCTTCCGCATCGGTCAGGCTCAAAAGCCCCGTTTCCTGAAATGCCCTGGTTCTTACCTCTCCCATACCCGTCTCTTTCCAACTTGGCCATTGGATACTTATCAGGGGGAACTCCTTCTCCTTGGCCTGGACGAAGTAATCCAGATAGGCATTGGCCATGGCATAATCGCTCTGTCCCACCCCCAAAGTGGGAATAAGACCGGCAACAGACGAAAAAGTAACGAAAAACCGCAAGGGCTCCCCTCGTAAGGCCTCGCATAAGACATTTATGCCTGTGACCTTGGGTGCCAGCACCTCCGCTATTTTTTGCAGCGGCTTGCGAATAAAAGCCGGGTTCTTGTTATCACTGCTACCGGCGCAATGAATCACTCCACCTATCGGCCCCAGAGTATCCTTGATTTCCTGCACACACTTTTTGCAAGATTCACCATCCGTCAGCGAAACCTTGGGAGTCATTACCTGTACTCCTTCTTCCTCCAGATAAAGAATATTCCTGAGCTTTTTGCCGACCCCGTCATCCTGGCGAAGATAACGTTCCCACTCACTGCGGGGCGGAAGTTCTTCCCGACCTGTCAAGACCAGACGTTTAACACCGTAATGCTCCACAAAATGCCGAGCGCACAAGTAGCCAAGTCCCCGGGTTCCGCCGGTGACCCATAAAACCTGTTCTGCCGGGAATCCTCCCGCCAAAACCCCTTCATTCTCTTCGCCTTTCTTTTCTTTCATCTCCGTTGGAATCTCCCGTAAAACAGCCTGATACCGTTTACCGTCCCTGTAACAAACCTCCGCTTCGTCCCCCGCCGCAAAAAACTCTGCTACGATCTGTTCTGCCAATTGACTTTCGTCAATAGCGGGATCAGGGTCCAGCTCCACATGCCGTGACTTCAGACGGCCATATTCGCTTTGCAGCATGCGGTACAGCCCGGCCCGGGAAGCACCGGTTAGATTGACTTCTATCTGCAAAAAGGCTTCCAATCCCCGGGTCACACCCAAGATGACCAACCCTCGGTCTTTTCCGTTTTCAATCAGTTTCTGCAGCCAGGAAAGCCAGGCCAGGGATCCCTGCTCCTCTTTTCCACAGCCGGTCAGGTCAATAAAGCCCTTCCAACCTGATCCTTCCTCTTGCAAAACATCTTTTTCCGCCACAAGCTGTTCCTCTTCAAACACCATTCCCGGCGAAAAATGCCGGGACAGCTTTTCTGCCAAACTACGAGTTTCTTTTGTCGCCAAAATCGCAACTTTTCCTGCAAAGTTCTTGCCGGCAACAACAGGACAGGTTTCCCATTGTTTTTGCAAAAAACAAGTCTTCCTGGTTGCCCCGCCGTCTCCCAAAGGTAAAACCCCTTGCCAAGTACCATTTAAAACTTCTTCTAAAGCTTCCTGCCCCGGTATCCAGTAACGTTCCCGTTCGAAGGGATAGGTGGGTAAACTGACCCTTTGAGGCAAGCCGGCGGTATAGAGCCGCTGCCAATCAAAATCCAGACCCTGGACCCACAACTTGGCCAGCTTCCCATACTTCTCCTTCTCGATCCAGGCGGCAAGGGTTTTTTCCATATCCTCGTCCGCTGCAAAAACATTTATCGTTTCCCTACTCTGCTTGATGTGAGCATGGTAAATACCGGGTTCATCCTTCTTTTGCGAAAGAAAGCCCTGTAATTTATCAACCAATTCATCCACAGATTCCACCAGCACCGCCAGTCTTTCTTCCATGGCTTCACGCCCCACTTGCAGTGTATAGGCCACATTAACCAGGTCGTCTTCGCCCAAGCCTTCCTCTTGCAAAATATTGATGAAACTAAGTACCCTTTCCCTGAGGCGCTCCTCATTTTTAGCCGACAACACGATCAGAACCGGTCTTTTCCGGGAAAGATTTTCCGGCAAAGCCCTTTGCCCTTCGGGAATGTATTCCTGAACCACCAAATGGGCATTGGAACCGCCGGCCCCAAAAGATGAAATCCCGGCGATCAGTGGATACTCCTTCTTCCTGCCGCCCTCATCCAGTACCGCACGCTTCCACTCCGCCTTTTTCTGCTGCACCACGAAAGGTGTTGTGGCGAAATCGATATTGGGATTAAGGGTTTTTGTATGCAGTGAAGGCACCAATTGGCGGTGTTTCATCTGCAAAAGCACCTTTGTCAACCCGGCAATCCCGGCGGCACTTTCGCTGTGCCCGATATTCGACTTGACAGAACCGATGGCACAAAACTGCCTATCTTTTGTATACTCCCGAAAAGCCTTGGTCAGACCCGCAATTTCAATAGGGTCGCCTAAGATGGTTCCGGTCCCGTGAGCCTCCAGGTAGCTGACTGCCCGGGGATCAACACCCGAGTTCCTCAGCGCCTGCCCGATGACCGCCGCTTGGGCATTGGGGTTGGGCACCGAATAACCGTTGGTTTTTCCGCCGTGATTAAGGGCGGTACCCTTCACGATCCCATAAATGTGGTCACCGTCCTTAATAGCCTCATTTAGAGGTTTCAACAGCACGGCACCTACGCCTTCACCCGGCACATAACCGTCCCCGCCTGCTCCGAAAGCCTCGCATAACCCCTTGCTGGATACAAAGTTGCTCTGACCGAGGAAAAGATACTTATTAGGATGAAGCGAGACATTGACCCCGCCTGCTATAGCCAGCCGGCATTCCCCGTTTTGCAGACTTCGGCAAGCCAAATGAATAGCAGTAATCGAAGAAGAGCACATGGTATCCAGTGCTATGCTGGGACCATGAAAGTTGCAGAAGTATGAAACCCTGTTGGCCACCGAAGATGGATTTCCCGACACCGTCACCGGTTTGCCCAAAAGCTGCTGCTGGGCCGCATAAAGCTGATACTCCTCGTACATGACCCCCACATAAACCCCGATATTACTCTCCAGTTCCTTCTCCCGGTAGGAGGCAAGAGACCCCCTGGTATATCCGGCATCCTCTAAGGTCTCATAAACACACTCCAGGAAAAGCCGTTCCTGAGGATCCATAATTTCGGCTTCCCGGGGAGAAATATTAAAGAACAACGGATCAAACTCATCCACACCCTCTAGAAATCCTCCCCACTTGCTGTACGTCTTACCCGGCTTGTTCCTGTCTGCATCGAAATACCTGCTATGATCCCAACGCCCTGCAGGTATCTCCGTGATACAGTCTTTCCCTTCAGACAGATTACGCCAAAACTCCCGCAGGTTGCGGGCCCCCGGATAACGCCCGGCCAAACCGATAATGGCAATGTCGGAGGATAACGGGGTTTCCTCCTGTCGGCGTTTCACCCACTGCGAGAAAAAGCGCGGTCTTTCGTAAACCCGGTGGGACATCTCCTCACGCAGAGGCGCTGGGGCGACGGGCTTATTCTCTTCTCCCCTTCCTACTCCCACATCAAGGACTGTCAACAACCTTTCACGATGATTATCCAAGAAATACCCTGTTAATTCCCGGAGGTTTTGGTACTCAAAAAACAAGGTCTTAGGCAAAGACCCGAAGGTTTTTTCCAGTTCGTTGGTCAGCTGCATGACCATGACGGAGTCGATCCCGTATTTCTCCAACGGGGCATTCTCTTCTATCCTGTGAGGCGGCAACTTGATAACGGCGGACAGCCGCTTTTTGAGATATTCCACCGCACCTTCCGCCAATTCCCCTTCCGGGGTCGCTGCTGCGTCCCCGGTTGCATGTGCAGGCACGGATAGGGCTGCACCTGACTGTTCCCGCGACAATTGTCCGGCCAAATACCCGGCCAGGCTCCCCAAGGTAGGATAAGAGGAAAAGACGGCAGAGGAAAGCTGTAAACCGTATTCCCGATTGAGTTCTCCAAGCAGTTTGGTCAGGATGACCTGATCGAAGCCGTGCTCGTCCCAAGCCGCATCCTCTTCTAGGTCCTCAACCCCCACCTTCAGCAAAGAGGCTGCCTTTGCCAAGAGGTCCTCTGTAATTCTGCGAATCCCCTCGCTTTCCTGTCCGGTCCGGGGCCTTTCGACAACCCTGTTTGGTTCCAAAACGGCCGCATCCCGCCGGTCAGACAGCCACCTTGCCATCAGAGGACGACTGCCCTCCATGACCATCAGGCGGGACTTACCCTGCTCCATCCCCTGATACAAGGCCAAAAAAGCACTGGAGGTCCGCAAAGGTATCATTCCCGTATTCTCCCTGATGATTTTCTCGGCTACGGCCTCAATACCCATCCCACCTTCTTGCCAGAGGGCCCAGTTGACGGAAAGTGTCGCCCCATGCCTTTCCTGGGCAGCAACCAAGTCGTTGCGATACTCAACATAGCTATCCAAAAAGGCGTTGGCAGCAGCGTAGACAGCTTGCCCCGGATTGCCGAGAACAGCCGCCTGGGAGGAAAAGAGCAGGAAGAAATCCAGCTTTAAGGCTTGGGTTGCCACATCCAGGTTCACCAGGCCGTTAACTTTGGGAGACAAGACTTCCAGACTCTCCGCCTCACTTTGATTAAGGATGAAGGAATCGCGAATGACACCGGCGCTGTGCATGATGCCATCAAGTCCGCCGAACTCTTGGACAACTGAATGTATAAGGTTTTCCACCGCCTTTTGATCGGTGACATCCACCTGCCTGTAAACAACCTGGGCACCCGCTTCCCACAGCTCTTTGATTTTGTTTTCTCGAGCTGCATCAGGCAAGGAACGACCCGTCAGGATCAGCGTCACATTCTTTGTCGTCCGCGCTATCTCTGCGGCAAAGAGCAGACCCAACCCGCCTGCCCCTCCTGTCAGCAAATATCTGCCGCCTTCCCGCCAGGGAATTCGCGGTATCTCTCGGGAAGGCTCCAACTCTGCCAGGATTGCCACATGTCTTTGGCCTTCACGGTAACGAACCCTTCCGGATGTGGGCTTTTCCCTGTTCTCTTGCAGTATCCTCTCAAGCCCCTGCCAATCCTCAAGTTCGATTAATTGTCCGCATAATTGAGGATTCTCCAATCCCGCGGTTACCAGCAGCCCGGCCAGTCCGGCAAAGAGCTTGCTTTCCCCGTGGCTTGAAATAACGACCTGCAGCAAGACCCGGCCCTTAGGCTTTTGCCGCAAGGTTCCTTGAATCTCCCGCAGGACTCCCAGGACATATTCCTTATACCTTACGGCCGGATCCTTTTTGCGGGAGTGCAACACCAGACACCGTACTCCGGGCCAAAGACCCTCCAGGTCCTTTGGCTTTACCTTAACCGCTTCACACAAGATAACAAGATGCTGCTCATAGTTTTCCGAACCTGCCGTCGGAGGCAAAACATCAGATGCGGCGATATCATCTTGCCGCCAACAGGGCTCCAGCAGCATCGTTTCCTCCGTCTTTCTTTCTTCTCCCTTCAGTGTCCTGGGAAAATACCCTTTCAGCCGGGCACAGACATTTCCCTCCTCATCACAGCAATCGATATCAAGGCTTTCTGTTCCGGCTCCGGTGCCCTCCTTCGCACCGCGGCGCAGCAAGGCCCACATCCTTGGAACACAGGCGGTATAGACCTCTAACTCCTCCAAGGCAAATGGCACCAGAGGAGCGGATGCACCCGCGGCCAAGGCCAGCCCTAAAGAGGCCTGCAGCGCGCCGTCCAGCATGGCCGGGTGCAGGACAAATCCTTCGGCAGTTTCTTTGACGGCAGAGGGTAACACCAGTTTTGCCACCGCCACTTCCTCCCCCAGATAGACCTCTTCAATAGCCCGATGACCCGGGCCGTAGTCGATCCCCATTTGGGAAAATATCTCGTAGCACTGTTGGCCGGTCAGCATACCTTTGGAACAAGCCGCCCTGACCGCCGACACATCCATTTTCGGCCTGGTTTTTTCCCCCTCAATCTCGACCGTACCCTGGCTGTAGATAAGAGGCTTATCAACCTCTTTCTCGGGAGTGCCGTAAACCTCATAGGTCAGCTCCCCTTCCTCTGTGGGATAAAGTCCCAGATGCAGGCACAGCTCCTCTCCCTCTTTTACAAGGGCAGGCTGTGCCCACACCACGTTTTTCAGTGTTAAGCAGGATTTCATCCCCTGCATCTCTCCCGCCGCCAGTTCTGCTGCTGCCCGAGCCATTTCCAGATAAGCTACTCCCGGTAAAATATGCCGTCCCTGCACCATGTGATCTCGTAAAAAGAACTCTTTTCCCGTAAAAACCGAAGTATACCGCAGTTCTGTCAAATTCGACGTATTCCTATGCAGTAAGGGATGCAGTGAAGAATGAACAAACTCCGCTCTTTTTTCTCCCTCCTGCATTTCAGACAGCCAGTAGCGTTCCCGGGCAAACGGGTAGGTGGGAAGACTGATTCGCTTTGGTTTTTCCCCCTGATAGAGCCTGTTCCAATCCAGGTTCATTCCCCGGACCCACATCTTTAGAAGCCTGCCATATTCCCCGTTTTCCAACCACCGACTGACGTTTTCCTGTACTACCTCGTCTGTTGCCAGGGCCGCCAATTTTTCCTTGTTTTCTTCGACTCGGCCGCAATAAAGGTCATTATTTTCTTCCTTGCCCTCCAAATAGTCCTGCAGCTTTTCCTCCAACCCCTGCAAAGAAGTAACCGTCATCCCCAGCCTTTCTTCCATCGCCTCGCGCCCCACCTGCAGGGTATAGGCAAGAGCGGCCAGGTCCGCCTCGGAATATTCCCGGACCTTGAGCCAAGACAAAAGCCCCTCCGCCCGTTTCTTTAAATCCTCTTTATTCCGCGCGGAAAGCACGATCACTGCCGGCCTCTTATCATCAAAGACAGAAACGGGATGTTCTCTTTCGGCAGACAGGTATTCCTCCAGCACAATGTGGGCGTTGGCTCCTCCCGCTCCAAAAGAAGAAAGCCCTGCAATCCTGGGATATTCCTCACTGTTCCAATCGGCTAACTCCTGCTGCAGGACAAAGGGGGTTTTGGCAAAATTGATGTTTGGGTTTAAAACTTGGGCATGCAAACTCGGCACAAGCTTTCTGTGCTTCATCTGTAATACTATTTTGGTCAGCCCCGCAATCCCTGCCGCCGCCTCCAAATGCCCGATATTAGACTTGACAGAGCCCAGGGAACAGTAGCCTCTTTCTTTGGTATCACCCTCAAAGGCCTGTTTAGCCCCCGTAATTTCTATAGGGTCACCCAATCTGGTACCCGTGCCGTGGGCCTCGAAATAGCTGACTTCTCTGGCCTTGATTCCCGCCTTGTCCAGAGCGGCCCGAATAACCTCACTTTGGGCTTGGGGGTTGGGCACGGTGTAGCCGTTGGTTTTTCCGTCATGGTTAACTGCCGTTCCTCTGATGACGGCATAAATATTATCACCGTCTTCAACCGCCTGGGACAGCGGTTTCAGGAGGACGCAACCGACCCCTTCTCCCGGTACAAAACCGTTGGCCCCGTCACCAAAGGCCCGGCTTTTCCCATCTGGCGACAGCATCTGCTGCACGCACAGCTCGTTATAGTTGGCGGGATGGAGGTAAAGATTGACCCCGCCGGCAATGGCCATTTCACATTCACCCCGCTGGATGCACCTGCAGGCCTCATGGATTGCCGTCGAGGAGGAGGAACACATCGTATCCACCGGCATACTGGGCCCCCGCAGGTCAAAAAGGTAAGAGACCCGATTGGCCAGAGAACTAAAGGAAGTTCGGGGAAAAACCTGCTCCCCCTGCCTCCACAAATCCGGACCATACAATGCAAAACCGGTTTTGGTGATACCCGCAAAAACCCCGACCCTGCCGCCGTATTCCTCTGTCAGCTGCTGCCTGGTATACCCCGCGTCCTCCAGAACCTGCCAGCAATGCTCAATAAACAGACGTTCCTGGGGATCCATGTTTAAGGCCTCCCGGGGAGAAATGTTAAAAAAGAGGGGGTCAAAGTCGGCAAACCCATCTATAAAGCCGCCCCACTTACAGTAGCTCTTCCCCGTAGCCGCCGCTTTTTGCTGATCCGGAAGGTAAAACCCCTCCAGAGACCAGCGTTCCGAAGGTATTTCCGTGATGCAGTCCTTGCCAGTTTGCAGATTCTCCCAGTATTCCGTCAAGTTTTCCGCCTGAGGGTACTTCCCGCTTAGACCGATTACGGCAATCGGTTCAAATGCCCCTGCCCTCATCTGCGGGGCCTTCAAAGGCTTCAAAAGCGGAAATCCTTCATCTTCTTCCCATTCCAAAACATCATCACTAAAGATATCCTTGTCCTCGTTCTCTTCCTTGCCGCCCTGTAAATGAGCCCACGCCATACATTCCTCTGGATAATCCTCACAAAGACGACGGGCTACAGCCTCCAAGGTACGGCCTTCAAAGAACAGTGTTTTGGATACCTCCCGGAAAACCGATTCCAGCCTGCTGTTCAATTTGCTTATCATGACAGAATCTATCCCGTAGCTTTCCAGTATTTCCTGGGCATCTATCTGATCACTGCTTAAACCGGTGATTTCGCCAAACACCTCTTTCAAACGACGCAGCGTTTCTTGCCGCAGCTTTTCCGGCTTGACCGGCACCGGATTTTTCCGGTCGGACAACCGGGGATAGGCTTGAGCGGACATTCCTTCTCTCAGTTGGAGGCTATCCTCCTCCACTACCATGACCCGCGACCCGCCAAGAGCCCAACCCTGATAAAAGGAACTGATTCCGCCGGCAGTCTTCAATGGAACAAGCCCCTTCTGCCGCATACTCCTTTCCGCCTCTTGCGGCACTCGCATTCCCCCCTCCTGCCAAAGGGGCCAGTTATACGAAATGATACGAGCGAACTGCTTTTCTCCGTCTGTCCCCAGTTCGTTGCGGTATTCAGCATAACAGTCAAGGAAAGCATTGGCTGCAGCGTAATCAGCCTGTCCCGGATTGCCCAGACTCGCCGCCAGGGAAGAAAAGAGAACTAGGAAATCAAGCTCCCTTCCCCGACAGGCCGTCTCCAGATTCAACAGCCCCTCCACCTTGGTAGCGAAAACCTCCCGCAGTTGCTCCGCAGTCTTGTTAATTATCAGGCTGTCCCTGGTGACACCGGCTGCATGGATAATGCCGTCCAGCCTGCCAAATTCCTCTCTGATGCCTGCAACAAGGTCAACCGTCTCCCTTTTTTGTGTCACATCCGCTTGTCTGTAGACGATCCTGGCTTTAATGTCAGCAAACTTTTCCGCCAGCTTTTCCCCCGCCTTATCCAAAGAAGAACGCCCGGTCAAAACGATGACCGGGTTTTCGACCCTTCTTGCTATTTCTGAGGCGAAGATCAGTCCTAAGCCCCCCGCGCCTCCGGTAATAAGGTAAACGCCCTTATCTTGCCAGGGAAGGCTCTCTCCCTGGGCCGCTCCCGTTACTTCCTCCCAACCGGCCACCTGCCGTTTGCCTTCCCGGTAACGGATCAGGGCATCATGAGGGAATAAGCCGTTCTCCCTCAGCTTTTCGATCACGCCCTTTTCCCCCCAGTCATCGGTCATAATGAGCTGCCCCCACAGGCGGGAGGACTCGGCTTGAGCTGTTTTAAGCAACCCGGATAGTCCGCCGAATAAGCGCTGTTCTCCCCGGGAGGATATCATGACCTGGATCAGCACCCGTGACGTGTCCTGCTCCCCCATGATGGCCTGGATCTCTTGCAACAACCGCAAGGCATATTCCTGATACCTTTTTTCAATTTCCTTTTTCCGTGATTGCAGGATCAGACAGCCTGTCCCTTCTATCTTCTCGGTAATATCCTCCTTCTTAAGACCTTGCGGTTCGCAAAAAACCACCAACCGCCTGAAGTCCGTCCCAATCACATTCTCCTGCCCTTTTATCGCTTTTTCCAGCCAACAAGGCTTGTACAGCATGACCCCCGTCTTCCCCGGCACTGCGGCTAAAGGAGCCCTCTCCTGTTGTCCTTTCATCTCAAACACCCCCCTTATCCGGTTCTAACACCGGCCCATTCGTCGGCTTGACCGTAAAACCTTTGATTGCCGCCCAGAGGGTTCCGTCCTCGGCGGCCAGCGTAAGATCGAGCTTCAGCAGATTTCCTTTTCCTTGTCCTCCCTCGTCACGGTTGATAAGCACCCACAAAATCGGAGGACACGTGCCGTAGAACTCTGCCTCCTCTAAAGCCAAGGGCAAGAGCGGCCCGGGTCTCTCCGTCTCCTTACTCAGCATCACACCGGCTTGCAGTACCGCCTCCAACAAAACGGGATGAAGCCCATATCGTTCCTGTGTATCAACCAGAGAAGCCGGCAGACTCACCTTGGCCAGCACTTGTCCCCTCCCCAGATAGAGTTTCTCCAGCCCCCGATATACCGGACCGAATTCATATCCCTTCTTTTGCCAGGATTCATAATACTGGGCTGCCTCTATGACATTTTGGTCGCACTGCCCCTTTAATTCTTCTATCTCCAGCCCGGGGCCTTTCAGTCCCTTTCCGCCGGCCATAACACCCTGCCCATATACCAGCACCTCCCCGCCTTTTTGGGATGAAGCGCGGTAAATCTCATAAGCGACTTCCTCCCTCTCTTTGAGGAAAAGCCTGATATGTACCGGGGCTGTCTGTTCCGCCACCACCAACGGGCGTGACCAGACCAGCTTCTTAAACCAAAGTCCCGCCGAAAGACTGTCACCTTCCCCTAAGGCCTGCTCCCGGGCTGCCCGTGCCATCTCCAGATAGGCGATCCCGGGAAGAACAGCCTTGCCCCGAACTATGTGCTCGGCCAAGAAGGATTCGCCGCCCATAAAGCGGCTGCTGTACCTCTGCTCCTTAAAATCAGAGGTGTTCCGGTGTAGCAGAGGATGGAGCACCGCAAGACCCCCTATTCCTGCTGCCTCGCCCACGGTTTTGCCTCTCTTTGACTGGGGTGCCCAGTATTCTTCTTGCGCGAAGGGATAGGTGGGAAGACTGATACGTCTTGGTTTTACCTCTTCATAGAGCCTTTCCCAATCTAGGCTCGCCCCCTGAACCCAGAACTCCAGCAGCTTACCGTACTTTTTCTTGGCAAGCCAAGCAGCAATGGTTTTCTCCAGATCCTCATCCGCCGCAAAAACTGCAGGCAGACCACTGCTTACTCTCACCTGCCCCCGATAAAGCTCCGTTTCTTCCTTGCCCTCCAAAAAGCCCTTTAATTTCTCCACCAATTCCGGGATCGTTCCTGCCACCAAGGCCAGACGTTCTTCCATCTCTTCCCGCCCAATCTGCAGGGTATAGGCCAAATCGTGCAAAGCGACCCCGTCAGGCCCCAGCTCCTCAAGAAAAGCAATAAGCTGTTCTGCCCGTTCCTGAAGCCTTGCCTCATTTTTCGCCGACAATACGATTGCAGCCGGTTCTGCAAATTCCTTGTCCTTCGTCTGCAGTTGGTCCTGCTCCCGGTATTCTTCCACCACTAAATGAGCATTGGAACCTCCCGCCCCGAAGGCCGAAAGCCCTGCCAGACGGGGATACTCTTTCATCTTGCCGCCTTCTTCGAGCAGTGGTCGTTTCCACTCTGCCAAATCCTGCTGAACAACAAAGGGTGTCTGGGCAAAATCGATGTGAGAATTCAGCTTAGCACAGTGGAGCGAAGGTACCAGACGACCATACTTCAACTGCAACAGCACCTTTGTCAATCCGGCGATTCCCGCCGCACTTTCGCTGTGTCCAATGTTCGACTTGACGGAACCGATGGCGCAAAACTGCGCATCTTGAGTATACTCTCGAAAAGCTTTACTCAAACCGGTTATCTCAATGGGATCCCCCAGGATCGTCCCCGTCCCGTGGGCCTCCACATAACCGATGGTCCGAGGGTCGATATCAGCCTCCCTGAAAGCCCTACCGATTACATCGGCCTGGGCTTGGGGATTTGGTACTGTATAGCCGTTGGTTTTCCCACCGTGATTGACCACCGTCGCCTTAATGACCCCATATATCTGATCCTGCTCCGCAATAGCCTTGGTCAGGGGTTTGAGAAGCACTGCGCCCACGCCTTCACTGGGCACGTAACCGTCGCCCCCCTCCCCAAAACTCTCGCACCGTCCTTTACTAGAAACAAAGTTGTTCTCTCCGAGCATGATGTATTTACCGGGATGCAGGGAAAGATTGACCCCTCCGGCCAGAGCCATTTCACACTCACCCTTTTGTATACCCCGGCAAGCCAGATGGATCGCCGTCAGGGAAGATGAACACATGGTATCCACCGCCATACTCGGGCCATGGAAATTGTAGAAGTATGAGACCCTATTGGCTATCGCCGAAGGATTCCCCGCCAGAACCACCGGTCTACCCCAAGCCTGTTCCCGGGCCCCCAAAAGAGCATAATCTTCGTTCATCACACCCACGTAAACACCTACATTGCCTTCCAGCCCATTACCCCGGTATCCCTTCAGTCTCCCCCGGGTATAACCTGCATCCTCCAAGACCTCATGAACACATTGCAGGAACAACCTCCCCTGGGGATCCATTAATTCAGCCTCTCGCGGCGTAATGTTAAAAAAGAGGGGATCAAATTCCGCCGCACCCTCCAAAAAGCCGCCCCATTTGCTGTATGTTTTCCCCGGCTTGCCTTTTTCTTCATCATAGTACTGGCTATAATCCCAGCGTTCCCGGGGAATCTCCGTAATGGAATCTACCCCCTGACAAAGATTTTGCCAGAACTCCCTGAGGTTTCTCGCTCCGGGATAGCGCCCGGCCAGCCCGATTACGGCAATATCCATTGCACCTGTCGTCTCCCCGGAAGAAGGCCCCGGGTAAAATCCCGGATAACGCCCCGGAGTACGACCAATACCGTAGGTAAAGCGAACCTTACGCGGCTCTCCGCTATCCTCAGGTGTAGTGCCTACCGCCACCGCTTCTTTATACGTCTCTTTATACCCTTCATTTTTGTCATGGCTTACTGCCGTCTGCTCTGCTTTTTTTCTTAATAACCGGGACAGATGCCCCCGGTGGTTTTCAAGAAAATATTGCGCCAGCTCCAGAATACTCTGATACTCGAAGAACAAGGTTTTTGACAATGCCCCAAAGGTTTTTTCCAATTCAGTGGTCAGTTGCATGACCATGACGGAATCTATCCCATACTTCTCCAGAGGCGCTTCTTCATCGATCTTCTGAGGAGGCAGCTTGAGCACTTCCGACAAGAGCGTTTTTAAATATATCGCTGTCTCCCTTTCCAGACCTGCCGCTTCTCCCTCACTCTCTTCCTGTTTTGTTTCACAGGCTGGGCCTCCGGTTACGTCGGGTCTTATCTCAGTCCTGGTCTCAGCCCTTGTCTCAGCTTTTGCCTCAACCGCTTCCGATTGTAGCAGTTTATCCCTGATCTCAGCAGGGTCTCCCTTAGCCACCAGCACCCTTTCCTCCCCAAAAGCCACAGCCTGATAAAGGGCTTGCAGTCCGTTCTTACTGTCCAAAGGCCAAAGGCCGGTCCTGTCTTTCATCCCCGCCCTGGTTATCTCATCCACACCCATGCCGCCCTCTTCCCACAGGGGCCAGGCGATGGAAATCATCCTGCCCTGACGCTGCTTTTTCATCGTCAGCTCCTTCCGGTAAAGGGCATAGACATCCATAAAGGAGTTAGCGGCAGCATAACCGGCCTGTCCCACGTTGCCAAACGCACCCGCAAGCGAAGAAAAGGCCACAATAAAATCAAGGGTCAGCTCCTTACCGGCTTCGTCAAGATTGACCAAACCCGTTGTTTTAGGCGACAACACCTCTAAAAGGTCTTCTTTTGTCTTCTTGAGAATCAGGCTGTCACGAATGACCCCGGCGCTGTGGATAATCCCTTCCAAACCGCCGAATTCCTTTCTGATCTCGGCAAACAGACTGACTACCGCTTGCCGGTCGTTAACATCCAACTGTCTGTACTCTATCCGCGTACCTCTTTTTCCTGTCTCCCCTAACCTTTGCAGTTCCTGCAGCTTCGTCTTTTTGTGACCGTCAAGCTGGGAGCGGCCTGTGAGAATAACTAACGACCCCGGGGCTTTTTGGACGATGTCTTGGGCTACAATAAACCCCAGACCGCCCAAACCGCCGGTAATCAAATACCGGCCCCCTTCCCGCCAGGGGAGGGCAGCCTCGGCCTTGACCGGCTCACCTTCGTCCTGCCAAGACTCCACCAAACGTTTCCCTTCCCGGTAGCTGATCCTTGTTTCCAGGGGATATCTGCTGTTTTCCGCCAGGATCCCTTCGATATCCGTCAAATCCTCTATTTCAATCACCTGTCCCCTGAACCGGGGATTCTCCAGCCGGGCTGTTTTCAGCATAGCCGCCAAAGCACCTAAAACCTCGGCCTCTTTAGCCTGCCGCCTCTTTTTACCCGAAGAGACCACCACTTGTATCAGTACCTCGTCTTCTGTCTTTTGGAGACACAGCTTTTTGATTTCCTCCAAAAGGCCAGCGGCATATTCCTGAAACCTATCCGCAAGGCTCTTTTCCCGGGAAGCAAAAAGCAAAGTGCGTCCTCCCTCGATAAATCCCTCACCTTTTAGGTGATAGCGCCCTGTGAATTCCTCTGACGGTTCGCAAAAAATGATTAAACGCTGAGACGGAGGTTTGAGGGAAATACCCTTTCCCTCAGCCTCCTTTTCCGTGCCAAGAGCTTTTTCCCGCCAAGCGGGCTTCAGTAAAAATGTTTCCGTAAGGGGCAAAACCTTCAACTCCACACCGCCTGCCATCTCTCTGGTTGAATAGCCTTTGATCATCACGGCGATGTTTCCCTCTTCATCACACACATCAATATCGAACTTGCGAATCCGATCCCCGGCTGTACTGCCCTGGCTGTACCGCACATGCGCCCACATTGAGGGAGCTAAAGCGCCGAACACCGTCATTTCCTCTAAAGCAAAGGGCAAGGCAGGTTTCAACTCCCCCTGTCCGTCACTTAACCCCAGAACGGACTGCAAGGCGGCATCCATAATACCCGGAGACAGCACGTACCCTGATCGTACGCTGCCCGCCACCGGGACTGTTCCAACAGAAGGTAGAAAGAGCCTGGCCAGGGCTTGCCCTTGACCCGCTTCAATCCTCTCCAGACCCTGTTGCCCCGGTCCGTATTCCAGCCCCATACCGCAAAAAGCTTCGTAACACTCTTCTTTAGTCATGATCCTTTGCCCACAGGCCTCCTGCAGGGCGGCTATCTCGCATCTTCCTCCCGTCATGGACGGAAGGCCCTTCACTTCGCCCCGGCAAAAGACAACAGGCTCCTTGTTTTCCTCTGTTCCCCCGTCTGTCC
Source organism: Clostridia bacterium (assembly GCA_018432615.1). Taxonomy (GTDB): domain Bacteria; phylum Bacillota; class Peptococcia; order DRI-13; family SM3-B62; genus SM3-B62. The sequence continues at coordinate 109,543 of JAHDSQ010000001.1, read as the reverse complement.
CGCTGTAAACTTCAAAACCGATCTCACCGTTTTCCTGAGGATACAGACCGATATCCACTTTCACCGGACCCTCTTCCACGACCAACGGCCGCAGCCATACTACTTTTTGCAGCATCACAGGCGCTTTTTCACCCCATAAGACAGCCCCGGCATGTTCCGCCGCCGCCCGGGCCATTTCTAAATAGACGACCCCCGGCAAAACGCTCTTGCCCCTTATCACATGATCTATCAGGAAGGTCTCTTTTCCCGTAAACACAGTGCTAAACCGTTGTTCCGTCAAATCCGAGGTGTTACGGTGTAGCAGCGGATGGAGATGTTCTACCCAGACCGAGACCTTTTGCTCCCCCTTCAGCCAATAGCTCTCCTTAGCAAAGGGATAAGTGGGAAGACTCATCCGGCGGGGCTTCTCCCCTTGATACAGTTGGTTCCAGTCAAAATCCAAGCCCTGGACCCACATTTCCAAGATCCGACCGTACTTCTTGCGCTGCAGCCATTTATTAAGGGTCTCCTGCATTTCCTCATCCGCAGCCAGCACAGCCAGCGCTCCTTTTTTGCGTTTAACCTGTCCGCGGTAAAGACCGGCGCTCCCCTGTTTTTCACACAAGAAATCCTGCAGCTTTTCCGCAAGCTCTCCCCGGGAAGAAGCAAGAAGGCCCAGCCTCTCCTCTAGGGGCATACGCCCCACCTGCAGTGTATAGGCCATTTCCTTTAAGCCAAACTCTGTTTGTGTCTCCTCTCTTGCCAGCAGAGCTAATAGCTGCTTGGCTCTCGCAATAAGGCCTTCTTCATCTTGGGCCGAAAGGACAATCATCACCGGTTCGCTGGTGTTCATTGTCGTGGCGCTGACCCCTTGCTCCTCTTGTACATATTCTTCGACAATGACGTGGGCATTAGCGCCACCGGCACCAAAGGAGGAAATACCGGCGATACGCGGATACTCCTTCCTTACACCGTCTATCTCTAAAGCCGGACGTTTCCACTCCTTCAACTCCTGCTGCACCACAAAGGGGCTCCCGGCAAAATCTATCTCGGGGTTGAGCTCCCGGGAATGCAGGGAAGGCACAAGCAGCCCGTATTTTAACTGCAGCAGCACCTTTGTTAACCCGGCAATGCCCGATGCGCTCTCAGTGTGTCCTATGTTCGATTTTGCCGAACCGATGGCACAAAACTGTTTATCCTGAGTATCCTCGCCAAAGGCTCTGCACAAACCCGCTATTTCAATGGGGTCTCCCAGAGCCGTGCCTGTACCGTGGGCTTCTAAATAGCTGACCCTGCGGGCGTGGATTCCGCTTTTTTGCAGGGTTTCACGAACCACCCGGGCCTGAGCCTGAGGATTCGGAACGGTATATCCTCCTGTTTTCCCTCCAGCGTTGATACCGGTTCCCTTAATGACGCCATAAATGTGATCCTTGTCAGCAATTGCTTGAGCCAAGGGTTTTAATAATACCGCACCGACGCCCTCGCCCACGACAAATCCGTCCGCACCTTCTCCGAACACCCTGCACTTTCCCTGGACAGAAAGCATATTCATGGCAGTCAATCTTCGATAGTGCACAGGATCAACGACTAAGTTGACCCCTCCTACCAGGGCACACTCGCTCACCCCGTTAGAGAGGCTCTCTACAGCTAAATGCAGTGCCGTCAGCGAAGAAGAGCAGGCTGTATCCACAGTCATACTCGGCCCCTGCAGGTTCAAGCAGTATGAAACCCGGTTGGCAATGGACCAGTAAGGCGTTCCGGCGGAGTAATTTCCGTTCATGACCCCTACAAAAACCCCTGTCTTCCCGGAAGGACACAATCTATCCGGCCTATACCCGGCATCCTCGATACAGGCATAGGCCGTCTGCAGAAACAAGCGTTCCTGGGGATCCATTTTTTCCGCCTCTTGAGGAGAGATCCGGAAAAACAACGGATCAAATTTATCTATCTCGTCCATAAAACCGCCCCAGCTGTTGGACCACTCCTCTTCCGCTATTTCCCGCCTCTGGCGCGGGACCTCCCTGATACAGTCTTTTCCGGCCTTTAGGTTAAGCCAGTACTCATAAACATCCTCCGCCTGAGGATAGCGTCCGGCCAGCCCGATTACGGCAATGCCGTCTTTATGTTCACGCCGTTGCAGAAAACGTCCCTGCTGCCGTCTGGAGCCATAGGGTACCGTACCCGGGGAATATAGCCGGGAAAGTCCTTTTTCTTCTTGTTGAGCCTTTTTTTCCGCCGGGCTTTCCCTTTCCTCCCCGCCCCACAGCTTCAGCAGCGCATCCCTTTGGGTCCGCAGAAAATGCTCTGACAAGGCATCGATTGTCGGATACTCGAAAAACAAGGCAGTACTCACATCGGCCAATACTTGACGCAGAGCGTTTGTCAGTTGGATGACAAGGATCGAATCTACACCATAATCTCTGAAGTCCTCCCTCGTATCGATCTTATCCTCCGCTATTTTTAAGGTCTCCCCCACCAGCCCTTTCAGATATGCCGTTAACCTTTGGCGCAGCAAATCATCGCTTGCCTCTAAACCCTGTCGTACCGGAGCAATTCTTAAAGGAATAACCTGCTTCTCTACCTTGGAAGGCTTAGTGGACTTTTGCCGGATGAGACCGTCGCTTGCAGCCCCCACTATTTGCTGTCCCAGATCATGAGCGCCTTCGGCCGGGAAGAATACCTGCCTGAAACCTTCTGCCTCCAAAACATTTTGCCAGCCGTGAGGATACAAACCCGGGCAACCCGAGATCCGCAACAAGGGGTCTTCATGCCGCCACCAGCCCTCTAAAAGACCAAAAGTTAAGTGAAGGAACAGAGAGCTTTCGCTTATCTCATTTATGAGCAACAGACCGTTTTGTTTCAACACCGCTTTGGCATTGCCCAGGGTCTGCCGCATGTTCCGGGTGGCATGCAGGACATTGGCGGCAATCACCAGGTCGTAATGGTCCACCGCCACACCCTGTTCTGTCGGCGGCTTCTCCACATCAAAAACCTGACAAGTCAAATAGGGAGCCCGGGAAGAGAATTCTCGTTCCCCATACAGTAAAAACGACCGCGATATATCGGTGTAGCAGTATTCCGCGATTTGCTCCCGATAAGGCTGCAGCTTTTCTAAAACAACGGAGGTAGTGCCCCCGGTCCCCGCCCCGATTTCCAAAAGGCGCAGGCGGGCTTTTGGCTCTTGTCCCAGAAGCTCTTTGATATATGATGCTGCTGTTTTTGCCAGCACCTCATTGCAGTAATCGGCGAGGGGATTGTCCCTATAGATCCCGTCCACCAGCTCAAAGGAAGCCTCAGGAAAGACCACATCCGGAGCCGCCCTTTTCCCGGTAAGCACATCCGGCAAGGCTGCCAGGGTTCTTTCTACCAGCACGGCTCGCGCTTTAAGCCCCGTATTTTCCGGCCAGCCCGCCTTTTTTTCCTCCCATTCCTGCCAAAGCTCGCCCTCATCTTCGGTTGAAGCAGGACCTTCCCCCCGAACCTGGGTTATCCTGGCGATACTTTCGCCCAGCCATCTCTCGTAGGAGGGAAGGATCCCCGCCCTGGTTGCGATTTTGGCCAAAAGTATCCTGCCTAACAGCTCTTCCATCTCCTCCTGCTGTTTTCTCGAAGCAACCGCTAATTGCAGGCGGCTGTCTTCCGGCAGGACTTCCCGGGGCAGGCGGTCAACAACTCCAGGCAGTTTGGCGGGATAAGCAGTGATTACCTCTTCGGTCGTTACTCCTTCCATTGCCAAGGGTCCAGTCGTATTGAGCAGTACGCACTGATCCCATGAACCGGAAAGCAGCCCTTCCAAAGCTTCCATAGCTTCGTCAGGAACGATTGAGGCTATTCCCGCCTGTGCCATGCGTCTTTCATAGTCAGAGGAAGCCACGGCACCCACCTGGCCCCAATATCCCCAATTCATCACCTTCCCGGGACAGCCCCATTCCCGGCTGATTCGTTTGGCAAAATCATCCTTGAAAAGACAACCGGCGGTGTAGTTCCCCTGTCCGGGCGGCTTGGCAAAGGACTGAGCCGAGGAGAAGAAAAGGACAAAGTCTGGTTTTTCACCCTTGAAGACCTGGGCCAGGCGCAGACATACATCGGCCTTCGCCCCAAAGGCCTCCAGAAAATCACTCTCCTGCATATTTGCCAGCGTCCCATCCCGTAAAACGATGGCTGCATGAACGATTCCGTTGATTTGTGGGTGGCTTTCTTTGATTAGGCCATAGGCCTTTTCCATATCCTCAAGCTTCGTGGCATCGGCTTGAATGTAGATGGGAGCAGGGCCTAAACGGGCAAGCCTCTCGATTTTTTCCTCAATCTTGTGATCTTGCTTCCTTCTGCCTAACCAGATGATTTGGGCCCGGTAAGTCTTGATCATGTACTCGCTCCAGACTTCTCCGATACCCCCTGCACCACCGATTACGACATATACTCCGCCCTCTCTGTAAAGGGTCTGTTTTCCCTCGGCATACTCCAGGGGAATCAACTTCTGTCTGAACCACTCACCGTTCCGGTAACAGAAAGGTTCCCCTCCGGGATGCGGCAATATTTTAAACACCTCCGCCAGTCCCCGGTCATCACCGGCTCCCAGCTCAACGACCCTCACTTGCCAATGGGGATATTCCTTGGCCAGGACGCCGCTTAAGCCGTGGACAGCCGCCTGGGCTCCCGCTGTAAGCAGTGTCCAGCCCAATCCTTTATCACCGTACCCCAGCCCCAGCAAGGCCTTGATAATCCGCAGCACCTGTATGACTTCATCCTTTTGTTCCTTAAACAACTGCTCGTCCTGGGGCGAACCGTTACGGGTCACCGCGGGAAGCCAGATAAGATGCTCCACCTCACCCTGGGCCCCCAGCTTCTTAGCTATCTCTTCCACTTTCTCGCCAGGTTGAAAAGACAAGACAGCTGCTTGGGGATACTGTAGCTGTACCGCTTTGAGAAGACTGCTTTGACCGCCGATAACCACTACCCGCTGAGTAGCCGCCGGAAACTCCCGTCCTTTGGCAGGTGTAACCGCATCCCAAACCGGCAACAGCATCACTTTGCCCTGTAGCTTTTCCTTTGACCCCTCCGGTAACATAGCCTCCGGCGACATGGCATCTCGAACCGGGTTGACGTCCGCCGTTTTTCTCGGCGGTTTCTTTTCAGCAACAGGTCTGGTGACAAGGCCTTTCATCCTGGCGCACACCACACCTTGGGCGTCACTCAACTCAATTTCGATGACAGGATTTCCACTATGACCAAGGTCTTGCTCCTTGGCCTGCAGTAAGGCCCACATTACTTGAGTACAATTGCCGAAGACTTCCAAACTGTCCAAAGCAAAAGGCAGTGCCGGCGTCGGAAGCGCAGACTCTTTCAGGCTAAAACCGACTGCCGCCTGCAGCGCAGCATCCAATAAAGCAGGATGCAGCACATACTGTTTAAGAGTTCCGCTCACAGCATCAGGCAAAGCCAGCCTAGCCAGCACAACTCCCTCCCCTTTATATATCCGTTCAATCCCCCGGTGTCCCGGGCCATATTCGATCCCCATTTTCCTGAAGGCCTCGTAACAATCCTCCGCAAGAATGACTTCCCGGCTGCAGGCCTGCTTCCATCCCTCAATATCCACGTGCTTCGGTTCCTTAAACGGCAGAAGCAACGCAGAGCCCTGACTGTATACCACCCTTTCCTCCGGATCCTCTACCGCTGTTGAATATATTTCAAAGGCTATTTCCTTCTCCCCTACAGGATAAAGCCCGACATGCACTTCTTGGGGTATATCCGACACTTCGCAGGGTCGGCTCCATACAACGTTCTGCCAAGACCAACTTTCTTCCCTGCCGTGAAAATCCCCTGCAGCTAACGCTACCGCAGCCCGGGCCATTTCCAGATAAACCACTCCCGGCAGGATGCGCCGTCCCTTGACGACATGATCGGACAGGAAAAACTCCTGGCCCGTAAAGACAGTGGTATACCGCTGCTCCGACAAATCCGACGTATTGCGGGCCAGCAAGGGATGAAGGTCCCCGGAGCCACTTGAAGTCACTGACGGTACACTTAACGACCCGCCAGCCCTACTACTCCCAATTTCAGGCAGTGGGAAGCGCTCCCGGGCAAAAGGATATGTCGGCAGACTGATGCGGCGCGGCCTCCTTCCCGGATAAAGCTTGAGCCAATCAAAAGCAAAGCCTTTGACCCACATTTGAAGAAGCTGGGCGTATTTCTTGCCGGCGATCCATTTATCCACAGCCTCTTTTATATCCTCATCGGAGGAGAATAGGGCAAATTCCTCTTGGCTGTCCTTGGCCTGTCCCCTGTAAATCCCCTCCGGCTCATCGTTGCCCTTTGCAAAAGCCCGCAGTTTATCCGCCAGATCTCCGACAGAACCCGCTATTATCCCCAGCCTTTCTGACATGGCTTCACGCCCGACCTGCAAGGTATAGGCTACATCTTCAAGCTCAGCAGACATGTACTCCTCCCTGGCAAGGGCTTCTGCCAACTGGGCCGCCTGTTCTTTCAGGCGCTCCTCGTTCTTGGCGGAAAGCACCACCGGAACCGTCCCCCTGGTTTCCCTGGTCCCTTTTTCCGGTATGTATTCTGCAATCACCACATGAGCGTTTGCACCACCGGCTCCAAAGGAAGAGACACCTGCGATTCTGGCCTGCTCTTGTCCCTGTTTCCCGCCTTCCATCCCGTCCTGGGGCCTTTTCCACTCTGCCCCTTCCCGTTGCACCACAAAAGGCGTGCGGTCAAAATCTATATGGGGGTTAAGCAGCTCAGAGTGCAGGGAAGGTACAAGTTGACCATATTTCAATTGCAGCAGCACCTTTGTCACTCCGGCAATCCCCGCCGCGCTTTCGCAGTGACCAATGTTTGATTTGACCGATCCAATGGCGCAGAAACCAACATCCTGGGTGTACTTACGAAAAGCAGCGGTCAGGGCGTTGATTTCTATAGGGTCACCCAAAATCGTCCCTGTACCGTGTGCTTCCAGATAACTAAGCAGCCGCGGATCGATCCCCGCTTCCTCCAAAGCCGAGATGATGACCGCAGACTGGGCTTGAGGGTTAGGTACGGTATAGCCGTTGGTTTTCCCGCCATGGTTAAGAGCAGTTCCCTTGATGACGCCGTAGATGTGATCTCCGTCCTCCTCTGCCTGCGCCAAGGGTTTGAGAAGTATGGCTCCGACTCCTTCCCCGGGTACATACCCGTCCCCGTCCTTCCCAAAGCTTTCACAACGTCCCTTGCTGGACATGAAATTAGCCTGAGCCAGGGAAAGGTATTTTTGAGGATGAAGGGAAAGGTTGACACCGCCCGCCAGGGCAACCTCACATTCGCCCCGCTGCAAACCCCGACACGCTAAATGGAGAGAAGTTAAGGAGGAAGAACACATGGTATTGACCACCATGCTGGGGCCGTGAAAATCGCCTGAATATGAGACGCGGTTGGCAATAGAAGAAGTGTTCGGGAAAATGATCCCGCCGTTTTGCCTCTTTTCTCCCCGGGTTCCTAGCAATAAATAGTCCTCGTACATCACCCCGACATAAACGCCGACATTGTTTTTTAAGCCTGCCACGCTGCGGGTGGCAAGGGATTTACGAGTATATCCGGCATCTTCCATGACCGCATAGGCACATTCCAGAAACAGCCTGGTCTGTGGATCCAAAAGTTCCGCTTCCCGGGGCGAGATGTTGAAAAAGAGGGAATCAAATTCATCCGCGCCCTCCAAAAAGCCGCCCCACTTGCTGTAGGTTTTGCCTGCTCTGCCCTTCTCTTCGTCATAGTATTGACTGTGATCCCAGCGTTCTCGCGGGATCTCGGTAATACAATCTCTACCCTCCCGCAAAACCTGCCAAAACTCCCTGATGTTCCGTGCCCCGGGATAGCGCCCGGCCAGCCCGATCACGGCTATCTCCTTGTTCTGCGGTGCCGATTCCTTTTGCAGCCCGACAACACTGTCTGCCTTTGTTAAAAACCGCCGCCGTCCGTACGGCTCGGCAGCCTTGCCGCTCTCTGCCGTAAACCTTGGAGTCCCGCCGTTTCTCAGCATTGTTCCCACCGGAGTCTCTTGCCCCGTTTTTATCAATTCAAACAACCGTCCCCGGTGGAATTCCAGAAAGTATCCGCTTAACTCCCGAATGCTCCGGTATTCAAAGAAGAGGGTTTTTGACAAGGAACCAAAGGTTTTTTCCAGTTCGTTAGTCAATCGTAAAACCATCACCGAATCTATCCCATATTTCTCCAACAGGGCATCTGCTTCTATTCGTTCCGGCGGCAGCTTCAGTTCGGCGGAAAGAAGCTTCTTCAAAAAACCCTCCACTTTTTCCGGCCCAATGCCTTCAGCGCCTTCCCCTGCTCCTTCCCCGTCGGCATAGCTGACCGTGTTTTCCGCCCTTACCTCTTTTTCTCCCCGGAGAAAAGCAGGCAGTCTGAACTCACTTCCTGTCACCATGACCTGGCTCTCTTCACCGGCAAAAGAGCGATACAAGGCCCGGAGCCCTTCTTCTCTTGTCAGGGCCGCCATACCCATGTTTTCTTCAATAACTCCCATGGTCCTCTCGTCCGGCTGCATACCTCCATCCTTCCACAGGGGCCAGTTCAAAGACAGCATCCTGCCCCGGCGCTGCCCCTTGTTCACTAATTCCCGGCGAAAATCAGCATACACATCCATAAAGGCATTGGCCGCCGCATAGTCGGCCTGGCCTATATTTCCCAGAACCGCCGCTCCGGAAGAGAACAGCAGGAAGAAATCAAGCCGCAAATCCTTTGAGGCCTCATCTAAATTGACCAGTCCGGCCACCTTCGGGGCCATCACCTCCCGCAGTTCCTCCCCGGTCTTGTTTATAACGAAGGAGTCCCGGAGTACACCGGCACAATGAATGATCCCGTTAAGGGGACCATACTCTTTGACAATGTCTTTGATTAACTTAACGGTCTCTTTTTTATCGGCGATATTCGCCTGCCGATATATTACCCTGCCCTGTTCCTTCCCAAGCTCTTTAAGCCAGGCCGCTTTCTTTTCCGACAACAGCGAACGACCGGAAAGGATCAAGGTCACGTCCCCGACCCGCTTGACGATTTCCTCTGCCAGGATCCTTCCCAAACCGCCGGCACCACCGCTTAAAAGATAGACTCCGCCTTTTTTCCAGGGTATCTTCTCCTCTTTGTATGTTGGCGTGACCTCGTGCCAACACTTTACAAACCTTTTCCCATCCCTATAACGCACCCAATCCTCATGAGTCCTTGCGTCGTTCTCCCGCAGAACTTTTACTAGGCTGTCTTCAGCGAGTTCTTGCGGCACTTCTACCACCTGTCCCACCAACCGGGGATTCTCTAACCTGGCCGTCCTCAGGAAACCGGAAAGCCCGGCCAAGACCTGATCCTCTCCCTCATTGGGAACAACGACTTGCAGCAAAACCCCCTCGTTGGCTTTTTCCTTAAAAATACGGGAAACTTCCTCCAGCACCATGGCAGCACAATCCTGGAATCTTGCGGCTACCTCCTGTTGTGGGGAAGGTATGACAATACACTTTATACCCGCTCTTTGCTCTTGCAGGCTTTTTGCCACACCCCTACACCACTGTTCATCTCCTCCACACAACACTGCCACGTGCTGCCCATCTTCCATTTTTACGGTACCCTCCTGGGCGATATTGCTTTCTTGCCAGCTGGGGACATAAAAGGCTAGTTCCCGCTTTGTTCCTTCTCTCACCGTTAAACCCCTTAAGCGGGCACACACGTTTCCGTCATCACTGCACAGCTCCAGATCGTATCTCCTGCTTCCGCTTCCGACCGGACTTTTGCCACTTTGCCGCACCACTGCCCACATCTTTCTGGTACAGCTCTTTATGATTTCCATTTCCTCCAACGCAAAGGGCAGTAGGGGTTTATCTGTGTCCCGGCCTTCCGTCTCGGCTATCAATAAGCCCAGTGACGCCTGCAAAGCCGCATCCAGCATACCGGGATGCAGCACATATTCATCCAGGGTATCCTCCAGGAAAGAAGGCAGGACCAGCCTGGCCAGCACCTCTTCCTTTCCGAGATGAATCCCTTCCAGGCCTTGGTGTCCCGGAGCGTACTCCAAACCCATCCTTTTAAAAATCTCATAACATTCTGCGGCCTCAAGGACCCCTTCCCCGCATTGCTCCAGAAGCCTGGAAATATCTACAGTCGATGAATTTTCCGCCTCACCTGTAACAATAGCCGTTCCCTCGCTGTAAATTGTCTCCCCTTGATATATCCTAAAGGCAATCTCGCCCTCCTTACCGGGTGAAAGCCCGATCTCTACCTGCAGCAACGCTTCATCAACCACCAGGGGCCGGAGCCAGACAATATTTTTAAGCAGCACTACCCCGCTTTGCACTCCGGTGGCCTGTACTGCCGCCGCTCTGGCCATTTCCAGGCAGGCCGCTGCCGGCAGAACCTTCTTGCCCTTCACCCGGTGATCTGCCAGAAAGAACTCCTCTCCGCTGAAGCTTGTGGTATATCTCTGTTCGTAAAGGTCGGAGGTGTTTTGTTGAAGCAGGGGATGAAGAGCAGAACCTGCCGTCAAAAGCGGCATTCTACCTGCTGCCGCTACCCCGTCCACTTCCAGGCCGGCTGTCTCCGGCAGCCAATAACTCTCTTTTGCAAAGGGATAAGTAGGCAGGTTGATACGCCGGGGTTTTTCCTGGCCATAGAGGTTTTCCCAAGGTATTTTCACTCCCCGTACCCACAATTCGGCCAACTGTTCCCCCTTACCCTCTTTGAGCCATGCGGCTGTCGCAGCCTCTGTCTCCTTATCTTCCCTCCCGGATGTTTCCTCCGGTTCTGTCAGGCCTTTCTTGACCGACCCCACAAAACAACTGCCGGCATTACCGGTATCTCCTTTTCTAGCTATAAAGGCTTGTAATTCCCGCACCAACTCATTAATATCCCCGACCAAAAAAACGACCCTTTCCTCTTGGGCTTCCCGGCCCACCTGCAAGGTATAGGCCAGGGAGACCGGATCAAGCCACCGAAGGTCCTCTTCCTTCAGGAAAGAAACAGTAGGCTTATCTGATTCTTCCGCCAGTTCATCCCCATGCCTGTTCATTGTTTCTGCGGCTAATTCGCTGACAGAACCGGCAGTGAGGACGGTTTTCTCCTCCAGCCCTATCCCCCATTTCGCACACAAGGCCCGGTGTAAAGCGAGTAGCTCAGGATAGGCTATGGTCAATTCACCGAACTCCTGCTGTGGAGATATTTCCTTTTCTTCAACACCCAGTAAGGACGCGAGAACTTCCTGTATTTCCGCTTCCAGTTTCTCCAAAAGCAACCTGTCGGCTACCCTGCCAGCCATGGCAAAGCCCTTGCCGTCACCGGTGCCGCCCCCTCCTTCTTTCAGTAAAAAGGCCAGCAGCTTTTCCGCATAACGCAGCAGTTGTCCCTTGCTTGCGGCGGAAAGGGGTACGAGAACCTTTTTGTTAACCGGGCTTTCTCTAAGCCGGATTTGCTCCGGCTTGATATATTCCTCAACTATAAAGTGGGCATTGCTGCCGTTAGCCCCAAAGGCACTGATACCGGCACGCCGTGGATAAACCACGGTGCCTTTATCTGTCCCTGCCAAGTATGGCTGCCACGCTCTCAACTCTTGGGCCACCGCAAAGGGTGTCTCGCCGAAAGGTATGTGCGGGTTTGGTTCCCGGGCATGCAAGGAGGGGAATATTTCCCGGTATTTAAACTGCAGCAGGACTTTTGTTAAGCCGGCCATCCCCGCAGCTGCTTCCAGATGGCCGATATTCGACTTGCAGGAACCTATGGCACAAAACTGCTTATCCACAGTCCACCTCGCAAAAGCTCTCTGTAAGCCCTGCACCTCAATGGGATCCCCCAAGGAGGTCCCAGTACCGTGAGCCTCAAGATACCCGATGGTACGCGGGTTTACCCCCGCCCGTTTAATGGCATCCGCAATCACCTCTGCTTGGGCTACAGGATCCGGCACCGTCACTCCCGCTGTCTTGCCGACATGGTTGAGGGCGGAGCCTTTGATCAGGCCGTAAATCGGATAACCCTCTTTCTCCGCTCTGGACAGGGAAGTAACCAGCACTGCCCCGACACCTTCTCCCGGCACGTACCCGTCTCCGCCTTTCCCGAAGCTACGGCTGACTCCGTCTGAAGCCAAAAAACCCGCTTCCTGTAAGGCAATGTACTTATGGGGATGGGTAACAAGATTCACGCCGCCGACAATGGCATAATGGCACTCACCCTTTCTCAGGCTCTCACAGGCCAAGTGAAGGGCCGTCAGTGAAGATGAGCACATGCTGTCGATAGCCATCGACGGCCCGTGCAGGTTGAGGCAGTACGACACCCAGTTTGCTATGGCCGCCGCCCCTATCCCGAAGGAAAGGGGCATACCCCTTTGGGTAATTTCCGCTCCAAACAGCTCATAGTGGCTCCAAAACACCCCGACAAAGACTCCCACGCTTTTCTCACTTGACGAGGGGTAATGGTGCAAAAGCCTGTCCTGACACCATCCTGCATCCTCACAAGCCTCCCAGGCTGTTTCCAGGAACAACCTGGCCTGGGGATCCATCCTCTCCGCCTGACGGGGAGATATATTAAAAAAGAGGGGGTCAAAGCAATCAATGCCCTCAAGAAAACCGCCATATCGATAGAACTTCTCCACATCGTAGGAAAACCGGTAGTTCTTCCATCTTTCCCGGGGAAAACCGGTAATGCAGTCCTTCCCTTCCCGCAGGTTACGGTAGTATTCCTCGATGGTCTCCGAGCGGGGATAACGGCCCGCCAGCCCAATAATCGCCACTTCATCAGTATCGATAGCCTTTCGGCCTTCACTCACCCATATTTCCGCCTCTGCCCTTGCTTTGCTGCCCTCTCCGACTACTGTAGCCTCTCCGCCTTCGTTGTATCCATCCAGGTGCTTTTTGATCCTTTCCTCATGTCCGTAAAGCACCACACTCTGAACTTCCTCTTGAGCCATCACTGCTTCTAAAGCCGAAAGACCATAGACCGTCGGCAAAAGACTCAGACCCAAATCATGGTAAAGCTTTTTCTCCGTCTCATAATCGACCTTCATTCCTCCTGCGGACCACAAGGGCCAATTCACAGTCATGGTTTTGCCGAATCTTTCTCCTTTTTCGACCCTCAGACGACGCAGCTCGGCAAAGCTGTCCATAAAGGCGTTGGCACTGGCGTAATCCGCCTGTCCCAGGTTTCCCAGCACAGCCGAAAGGGAAGAAAAGGCCACAAAAAAGTCGAGCTTCTCCGACCCGACGGCTTCATCTAAATTCCACAGTCCGTGGACCTTTGGCCTAAATACTTCTTTGATTTCATCCTGTTTTTTTTGAATAATCACCTTATCCTTTAACACTCCGGCGCAGTGAAACACCCCGGCAAGCGGCCCCAAAGTCTTCTTGATATCTTCAAGGGCTTTGACCACATCTTCTTTTTTACCCACATCCCCTTGGCAATACAGAACTTCTGTGCCCTTCTTCCTCAATTGCCTGAGTTGTTCCTTGGTTTTAATACTTAATTCTTGTCGTCCCAACAGGGCAAGCTTGACCTTGCCCTTACCGGCCAGGTACCCGGCCAGTAAAATGCCCAATCCCCCCAGACCGCCGGTGATGAGGTAAACCCCGTTTTCCTTAAGCCAGGGAACTTCTGTTTCGGCTTTTGCCCTTATCTCCCGCAGCTTTTTCCGGTAACGCCGCAGGGGTTCTCCCCGATAGCATACCTCCAGGCACCCATCTTTATAGCCTGCAGCCTCTCTTTGCAAAAGACGGGCAAGATCCTTCGCCGTCCGCCCGGATATCTGCTCCACCGTAATGATTTGCCCACTGATTTTGGGGTTTTCCAGACAAGCGGTCCTCAACAATCCTCCGCAAGCATAAGCGAGTCGCCCTTCCCCTTCCGCTTCCGCCAAGACCTGTAGCAGCACTTGTCCCTTTTCCTTACGTCGCAGCATTTTCTGCAGGATTTCAAACAAGCGGATGAACCGATCCTCAAAAGACTCCGTTATGTTTTTACTTGACCGGGCTTCTAATCCCAAGACCTCCGCCCCGCCCAGTTTTTCCTGAAGAGAAGACGGCAGTGGGCTGCCCTCCTCACAAAGCACCACCACGACATGGGTTTTCACCCCAGGCTTTGCTGAGGATACCTGTTGGGTTTCTTCTTCATCCCACACCGAACGATAAAACAGCAAAGCACTGTTTCCTTCCTCTTGCTGCTCTTGCTGTTGTTGGACCACTTTCAACGATTCTGCCGGTTCTGCAGACGTAAAGGCCTCAGGATGGTTTTCCCGCAGGTATCCGGACAGGCTGTGGATCGAAGAGTATTCAAAAAGCAGGGTCGGATAAAGCTGTTTTCCCACCTTTTTTTCTAAAGAGCCAACCAGTCCCAACAGCTGGGCCGAATCCAGCCCCAGCTCATAAAAGCCGCTTGTGGTGTTGACCTGAGACGAGTCTTTTTCCAACACCCCGGCTATTTCTTTTTGCAAATACGCGGTGATATTCCCGCCTTCTTTTGCCACGTACTCCGCCGCCGGCTCTGCCACAATACTTTCCCTTTTCTCCCTTGAGCTTGAACTCTCGACAATCTCCGGCTGGGCTTCAAGCTTCAGCAGATTTTTAATCAGGCCGGGTTCTCTGATGCGTTTTAAGGTCAATTCTTCAAATTCAACCAGCATCTCGCCGGTCTCATCCCAGACAGTGATATCGCTTTTCACAATATCCAAAACCGCCGCTGAGCTCTCGTCGGACCGCTTTTTTCTTTGCGTATAGGTGAATATTTCCCCGGGAAGAGGCTTGTAAATGCAAAACCTTTTAATCATGAAGGGGATATAAGGCACATTGCCGTAAAAAATATCGTTGCTTTTCCCACTGAGATTAAAGGACAAACCGGCAAAGGTGGAACCGTCCAAAAAAGCCGGATGGGCGTAGAATTTCCGGCGAAAGCTTTCTGCAACTTCGCTTAAATGAAGATTTATCACCTCTTCGTCGTCCTTTTGATAGACCGTGCCGAGGGTTTTCATGAATTCATAATGGTTTATGCCGGAACGCCTAGCCAGTTCATAAAGGGCGTCCATATCCCACTTGAGCGGCGCGTGCTCAATGAACTGCCCCGCCGCAAACCTCTTTGGATTTTTCACGTGCTCACGCCGCAGCAGGCGGCATTCCATGTTCTCATCGAAGGTGGTTCCAAGGGCCCGCCCCTGATGAGTCTTTTGGCTGACGATGACGACCTTCCACTCATCCTGATGGGGAGTAAAGGTCACATAAAGGTGTTTATCAAATTCCTCCGCCGTCACCACCGCCTGTCTGAACAGGATATCCCGCAGTTCGATTTCCTGAGTCCCCAGATATTCCCGGGACAGACGGTAAATCATATCCAGCAGGGTCACACCCGGAAGGGTCCTGACCCCGTGAACGTGATGGTCACGGACAATGTAATTGCCGTGATTGATCTTTTGGAGAAATGTCTCTTTTCTTTTGCCTAGCATTCCTTATCGCCCTCCATTTCCACTCTTTCCGGCTCGAAGAGCTCCAAAAACTCCTGCTCTTCATGCTGAGGGTTTTTTGTCGGCCAATACCGGCTCTTTTTGAAAACCACCGGCTCCGGTGCTCGTGATTGTAACGAAGCCCTTAGCTCTTGAGGCACTCCTGCGTTGCTGACGATGATGTGGGCGTTATTTCCTCCTAAGCCGAATGCGCTGATCCCTGCCCGTAAAAGGCCGTTTTCCCCTTGCCAGGTTCTCAGCTCTTGCACCGGATAGAAAGGGGATTCCTGAAAGTTAAAACGCGGGTTAGGTTTATCACAGTGCAGGGTCGGGGGCAGGGTTTGATGGGCTATCGCCAGCAAAACCTTAATCATACTAGCGGCTCCCGAAGCACTAAGCAGATGACCCATATTGCTTTTCACGCTGCCGACTCCACAAAACTGCCGTTTTTTTGTGTGTTTGGCCAGGACCCGTGTCAAGCCCCGCAGTTCTAAGGGGTCCCCTATCAAGGTACCTGTACCGTGGGCTTCCACATATGTGATGGAAGCGGGATTTATCCCCGCCTCTGCGGCGGCTGCCTCGATCAACTCCTCTTGAGCCGTAGGGTTCGGCGTTGTCACCCCCATGGTATTGCCGTCATTATTTATGGCCGTTCCGTCAATGACTCCATAAATCTTATCACCGTCTTTAACAGCCTTTGCTAAAGGTTTCAGAACCAGCACGCCACAACCTTCCCCCAGCCCGATTCCATCGGCATCCCCGGCAAAGGTTTTGCACCGCCCGTCGGGGGATAGGATCTTGGCCGCACTGAGGATGAGATAAAAGGACTCATCCAAAAGGACCTCCACACCTCCGGCCAGGGCTAATTCCGACTCTCCCCGCAGAAGGCTTTGCGCAGCCAGATGAACGGCGGTCAAAGAACTGGAGCAGGCCGTGTCCACAACAAGGTTCGGGCCCTTAAAGTTGCAAATGTGGGCCAGATGCGTAGTAATAAAATTCTGCCCTGTTCCCACAATGGTCTCCCTGACGGGAGGAAAGATTTTATGGGCAAAACCGGACGTCCTGGCTCCCGCAAAGACACCGACCCGCTTCCCCCATAAGTCGCTTTTCTTATACCCGGCGTCTGCCAGCGCCTCCACACTTACCTCCAACCACTGCCGCTGCAGTGGATCGATATATGGGGCCAGATCTGCGGGGATTTGAAAGTATTCAGGGTCAAAATCCTCTATCCCATCCAAAAACGCCCCCCATTTACTGATGCTTTTACCCTCCACGTACTCGCCGGGCAGATAATATTCTTCCCAGTCCCAGCGGGATTTCGGCACCTCCCGCCTGCTTTCCCGCCCGGCCTTGAGGTTTTCCCAATAGGCGGCAATATCCGGCGCATCCGGGAAGTGACAGGCCATCCCGATGATAGCAACCTTGTCCCGTATGACCACCCCTCTGTTCTCTCTTCCGGTGTTCTCCTTCTCGCTGTTCTCCTTTTCATGAGGCGATAAAGAGGAAAGCGAAGCAGGGCAGTTCCCTAATAAATACTCAGCCAGCCCTTCTATCGTCGGATATTCTAAAAACATGGCCGGCTCCAGACTTACACCCTCCAGTTCCTTTTCCATTCTGGTGATGACCTGGGCCAAGAGGATGGAATCCAGACCGTACTCCTGTAAGGACACAGCCACGTCCATCTCCGAGGGCTTAAGCTTCAATTCACCGGCCAGCAAGACCTGCAGCCAATCCATAACCGCTTTTTTCCGGTTCCCCTCTTTATTCCCGTTTCCCTCAGTTGCAGCAGAGGCAGCAAAAGCCGAAACAGCTGTAACAGCTTTTTGCGGTAGGTTTTCACCGGAGCTATCCGAAAGAGAAGATTGTAACAGGGCTTCCGGCTCCCAGACCTCCGGGTTCACCACTGCCGGCATGACCACGGGCCCCGGCTTATGGGCAAGGACGTAGTCCAATAGTCGCAACCCCTCTTCGTCCCTGAGGCTCAGCAAGCCGGTTCTCAAAAAGGCCTTGGTTTGCACCTCACCCATCCCCGTCTCCTTCCAACTGGGCCATTGGATACTGAACAGCGGACATTCATGAGCACAAGCCTCCGCCAGATAATCAAGATAGGCGTTAGCCATGGCGTAATCGCTTTGTCCTGCTCCCAGGGTCGGAACTGCCGTGGCAACCGAAGAAAATAAGATAAAAAACCGCAGCGGCCCCTTGTGCAGACAGCGGTATAAAACTTCGCTCCCTGTCACTTTAGGGCTCAGCACCCTTTGGAATGTCTCCCTGCTTTTGCGGATAAAGGCAGGATTCTCCTTATCCACCACACCGGCACAGTGAAGCACTCCGCCGATGGGCCCCATCGTAGCCTTGATTTCCTGACAGGCCTGCTCCACCGTCTCTTCATCCGTCAAAGGCAAGGACAGGACCTTGACCTGTGCTCCGAGTTCTTTCAAGGCTTTAACGTTTCTGGCCCTTTGTTGGTCTAAGACCTCCGTCCGTCCTGTCAGCACCAGCCGTTTAACACCATGCTTTGTAACAAAGTGACGGGCACACAGGTATCCCAAGCCTCGGGTACCACCTGTAATGAAGAGGACACAATCTGCAGGAAACGACGATACTCCTTCGAGACCTTCCTGCCAATACTTCCCCGGCAACCGCCGTTCCTGCAGAAAAGCACGATAGCGCTGCTTCTTCCGGTAGCACACCTCTGTATCCTCGGCCTTTGCCGTCAATTCCGCCAGGATTTGCTGTTTGATTTCCCTCTTGCCGGCAGAAGGTGCCACATCCAGATGGCGGGACCGCAAATGCTTGTATTCGCTTTGCAGCATACGGTATAGACCCGCCCGGGTAGCGCCGGTCAGATTGACGTCTGTGTTCTGATGCCCTTCCAGTCCTTTCGTCACGCCCAGTAAAAAGAGACCTTCCTGACGGCCTTGTTCTATCAGACGCTGCAACCAAGTCAGCCAGGCCAGGGATGCGCTTTTTCCCCGACCGCAGCCCACCAGATCAATACAGACCTTATATTCCTGCCGATTTTCTTCCCCCACCTCAAATTCCGATTCTTCAAGCTCATCTACATCCAGAATGTCACTGGCTAAAAAGCACTTCGCTACCTCCGTCGCCAGTTTTTTAGTCTCCTTGGTGGCTAAGATAGCAGCTATTCCAAGCTCTCTTTTTAACGGCTGCTGCCTTGCGGGCCGTGAGCCGTCGGGCTGCCACCCTTTTGTTAAATAACAGGTCTCACGAAAGCTCTCTTTTACCTCTTTTGTACCGTCCCCAGCAGTACTCGGCAACCGGAAACGCTCCCTGGCAAAGGGATAACCCGGCAGACTGATGCGCCGGGGCAGCTGTCTTTCATAAAAAAGCAGCCAATCAAAGGAAACCCCCCGGACCCACAGCTCCGCCATCTTTTTGTACTCCCTCTTCTCGATCCACTTGCTAAGCAATTCCCGATAGTCCTCATCAGCGGCAAAAAGGCTGACCACCTCAGGAATTTGCCGGGCTTGACCCTGAAAAATACCGGCTGAAGGCTCACCCTTTTTCTCTAAAAACAACCGGAGCTGCGCCAGCAATTCAGTGGTATCTTCCACCAAAAACAGCACCCGCTGTGCCATGGGTTCCCGGCCAGTTTGCAGGGTATAGGCGATATTAGCAATAGACTCATCAGCACCGGCTCTGCTTAGATATTCCAGTAGCCTACCCGCATATTCCCGCAGACGATCGGCATTTTGGGCACAAAGAGGTACTAAAAAAGGACCCGACAATCCGGCCCTGTTATCCTCCGAGACTTGGCCCGCAACGGCAGGCTCCGGTGCAAGGTATTCCTCCAAAACAAGATGGGCATTGCTCCCCCCAAAACCAAAGGAGCTTACACCAGCCCTTCTGAGAGCTAAACCTTTCCCTCTGGTTTTTTTTGTTTCCCAGGGCATAGTCTTATCGACGATATAGAAAGGGGAACCTGTTAAATTGATCACGGGGTTCAAGCTTTGAAAATGGAGGGTTTTCGGCAGTGTTTTGTTTTTCAGCGCGGCAATGACCTTTATTACCCCGGCTATACCTGCCGCGGCCTCCAAATGACCCATATTGGACTTTACCGAACCCAACCCGATAGCCGAACCCGCCGGCTTCCTGCCAAACTTCTCCCCTAACTGCTTGAACGCCGTTTTGAGCCCCAGTATTTCGATCGGGTCTCCCAAGGGAGTACCCGGTCCGTGGGTTTCGATATAGCTGACCGAATCCGGTGAGATCCCCGCCCTTTCATATACTTCTTCTATCAAGGCGGCTTGAGCTAATGGATTGGTGATGGTAAGAGAGTTGGTCCTTCCCCCATGGTTTGTTCCTACCCCTTTGATTACGGCATAGATATGGTCCTTATCCGCTGCCGCTTGCTGCAGCGGTTTCAGGAGCAGCACTGCTCCCCCTTCTCCCCGCACATAACCGTCGGCCTCTGCATCAAAGGATTTGCACCTTCCCTCCTTGGAAAGAAGGCCACTTTGACTGAGGGCTATAAAGCGGCGAGGTGTCCAGCAAAGGTTGACTCCTCCCGCTAAGGCGTACTCGCATTCCCCATTCTCCAGGGCCCGCGTTGCCAAGTGAATGGCAGATAAGGAACTGGCACAAGCAGTATCCACCGTGATACTGGGACCCTTCAAGTCAAACTGATAGGAAATCCGATTGGCCAGGATAGACAAAGATGTTCCCGTTGGCATATACGCATCTACCTGCTTAACCTCTTTCTCCATGGCTTCGGTGTAATCGGTATTCGTAACGCCGATAAACACCCCTGTCCGAGAGGACTCCAGGGTTTTCACCCGATACCCCGCATCCTCGACGGCTTTCCAGGCTAATTCCAGGATTATCCGTTGCTGAGGATCCATTAAGTTTGCTTCCCGGGGCGATATTTTAAAAAAAGAGGCATCAAAACAATCCGCATCCTCGATAAAACCTCCCCATACAATGTCACTTTTATCCGACTCACCCCAGCGGTCCGCAGGTACTTTTGTAACCAGGGATTTTTCCGCCACCAGGTTATCCCAGAATTCTGCCAAGCTGTCGGCCTGAGGGAAACGAAGGCTAAGACCGATAATAGCAATTCCTGACATACCTTTTCCTTTCATCAGCTCTCCACCCCAACTTTTTTTGTAATGCAGTCCGCAATGCTGGTAAGAGTCACAAAGACATTGGCCAAAATCTCTTCCTCCGAGAATTTGATCCCAAACTCTTTTTCTAAGTAAATTATCAGCTTGATATACTTGAAAGAATCGATCACTCCGGATTTGAACAAATCGCTGTCCTCGGTAATGTCGCCGCCGAATTCCACTAAGAAGTCTTCCCTCAGGAATCCCTTAATCTTTTCTTTGATGACGCCATTTGTCATTTTATTCTTTTCCATAATCCTGCTCACTCCTCGTTTTGTCTTTGTTTATGGCTTATTCCAGCATCTCTTCCTGCTGAAGGGGTAGGTCGGCAGAGGCACCCTGGCGACCTTCCGGCCTTCATAGAGTAACTCCCAGGGCATCTTGGCTCCCCGGGTCCAATACTCGGCGATTTTCTCGAAATTCTTTTCCTGCAGGAGCTTCTTGAACTCTTTCTCGCCTGCCTCTTGGGAAAATACCCTTAATACATCAGGCGTTTCTTCAGAAACACAACCGCTGAAGAGAGCCCCTTTTTTCTGCAATGACTTACCTTTTGGGGAAACTTTCAAAAACTCCCCTAAAAGACCTTTCAACTGTTCTTTTCCTTCAACCACTGCCGCCATCCGGTTCCCCATTGCCTCCCGGCCAATTTGCAGGGTATAGGCGATTTCCGCCAAACTAACCTCCCCTTGCTCCTCCACATACTCCAGCATCCGCCGAATCAGCCTTCCCAGTTCTGCCTCGCTTTTGGCCGAGAACACCATGATATATGGGCCTTGCGACAATTCTTTCTCAGCTTTCTCATCCCGGACACCATGGATATCGGGGGTCTCCTCTAAAACAAGGTGCACGTTTGTCCCTCCCCCTCCAAAGGAGCTTACCGTGGCACGACGCGGGCACTCCTGCCTCATTCCCCCGCTTTCGATAACCGGGCGCTCCCATGCCACATGCTCCCGCTGGAGATATAACGGCGTTTCGGCCAAGTTGATATTGGGATTGAGGGTCTTTGCCTTAATGGTGGGTACCAGTTGCCGGTGATGCAGTTGCAGAATAACCTTTGTAAGCTGTGAAATCCCGGAAGCAATTTCAGCATGACCGATATTGGCTTTCACGGAACCCAGGGCGCAAAACTTCTCCCCCTTCCCGACATCCCGGAAAACCTTCTGCAAAGCGGCGATTTCCAGAGCATCTCCCAAAGGCATGCCGTTGGCGTTAGCTTCGATATAACTGATGCTGCGCGGTTCTACCCCTGCTTTGGCAAGGTTTTCTGTCATCAATTGCGCCTGTGCATGCAGGTTTGGCACGGCGTACCCGCCGGAGCGCCCCCCATTGTTAACGGAGGTGGCCTTGATTACCGCCCAGATATGGTCCCCGTCCCTCTGGGCTTCCCCCAAGGGTTTCAGCAGCACTGCGCCCACCCCTTCCGCAGGAAGATAACCGTCCGAATCGGCAAAACTCCGGCAATCCGGGCTGCTGCCCAAAATGTTGGCTCTGCTTAGAGCCAGGTATTTCTCGGGACGCAGCGTCAGGTTCACTCCTCCTGCTACAGCCAGTGAGCACTCACCCTGTCTCAGGCTCTCACAGGCCATATGAACAGCCATGGCGGATGAAGAACAGGCGGTATCCACCGCCATACTGGGGCCCCGGAAATCAAAGTAATATGAGACCCGGCTGGCTACATAACTGCAAGAAGATGTGGCAAAGCCGGCACCTTCCGGAATGATGGTATTGGCGTCATGATACTGCTGGTACATAGCCCCGACATATACCCCGACATTTCCTTCATACAAACCCGCTATGCTCTCCCTGGTATACCCCGCGTTCTCCAGCAGTTCCCAGACGATTTCTAAAAACAGTCGTTCTTGAGGATCTATGATATTCGCCTCTTGAGGCGTGATATTGAAAAACTCCGGGGCGAATTGATCTACTCCCTTTAAAAAGCCGCCCCATTTACACTTGGTCTTGTGACTGAGGCTATGCTCCCAACGGTCGCCGGGGATTTCCGTGATACTGTCTTTTCCCTCCTGCAGATTTTGCCAAAACTCCTCGATGTCTTGCGCCCCCGGATATCTGCCGGCAATCCCTACCACCGCAATATCCCTGTCTGACGCCACCCTTGACAGATGCTTTTCCTCTACTTTCCTCATGACTTGCACCTGCGGCACTTCAGACAAATTATCGTCGGGCGCAAAAGACAGGAGTTTTGTTTCACTCAGGATAGCACTTAGCCCTCCGGTTTGGCCTGATCCATCCCCCAGCAGCCTGCGTAAGGCTTCTTCCTGCTTTTCTTTAAAATGCTTCACCAGTTCGTCTATCGTCTGCAATTCAAAGAAGAGGGTACTGGTGACATTCTCGAAGACTTCCCGCAACTCGGCGGTAAGCTTCCCTACCAGAATCGAATCAAGGCCGTAATCCCTCAAGGGTGTCCTCGCATCAATCCTTTCCGCCGGTATTTTCAGCATCCCGCTTATCAGTCCCTTGAAATATTCCCTGGCTTTCTCTTCCAGTTCTCCCGGTGTCAAACTCTCGACTTGTAACCCTTCCACGCCTCCGGTTTCCGCGGCTATAATCTGTTGACCCAAATCATGGGCCTCCTTGGCCGGAAACACCACGCCTTTGAAGCCTTCACTCAGCAAAACCTCTTGCCAGGTCTCACCGGACAAAGCGGGACAACCGGGAATCCTTAATTCCTGATCCTCGTACAACCACCAGCCTGCCAAGAGGCCGAAGGTCAGGTGATAAAAGAGGTTGTTGCCTTTCATCTCATTGAGCAGCAAGACCCCATTTCCTTTTAAGGTCTCTTTGGTGTTACGCAGTGTCTGTCTGATATTACTTGTGGCGTGCAGGACGTTGGCGGCAATGACCAAATCGTACCCTCCCTTAGCGATTCCTTGTTCTGTCGGCGGCTTTTCCACATTGAATATTTTGTAGGTCAAGAAGGGATTCTCCGGTCCGTACTCCCCGGCCGCATGAGTCAAAAAAGCCTGGGAAATATCGGTGTAGCAATACTCTTGTATTCTCCCACGATAGGGCTTCAACTTGCGGAGCACTCCGGCAGTTGTCCCTCCGGTTCCCGCACCGATTTCTAAAATGCTGATTTTCGACCCGGGGCGGCCCTTGATGAACTCTTCTACGTATAAGCAAACGGCCTTGGCCATGATTTCGTTAAAATAGTCGGCGATGGGGTTGTTTTTGTAAATATCCTCCACCAGATCAAAAGATGAATCAGGGAAGATGACATCCGTCGCGGCGGTTTCTCCTGTCAATATTTTCGGCAGGACCTGGAGGACTCGTTCAACCAAAGCCAGCGGCGCGGCAAGTTCAGGTGCCTTGAGCCAAAGGATCTTTTTCTCGTGCCACTCCCCCCAAGCCTCCTTGACATCCACCCCTGGGGTATGGACCGTCTTGTATTTGCCCTCCCGGACTTTCAGGTAGCCGTGACGCGCCAAAACAGCGGCGCTTTCCGCCAGCCACCTGCCGTAATCCTTTTTCAGTCCCGCTTTCTCCAACTCTCCGACCAGCTCACCCTCCTTGGCCGCCAAAAGCCCCAAGCCTTGCAATTGCCCCCACAAAATTCTGACCAGCAGTTCGTCGATCTGCTCCCAGTTTTTGTTAAGTTCCGGTTTTTGCAGTCTCATTTTTTGCAGTTTAGGTGTTTGTGACTCCGGCGTTTGTCTGTCATAACCTCTTCCCGCAAGAGCGACGCGCTTTTGGGGGACGGTTTCTTCCACCCAGTAACGCTCCCCGGCAAAGGGGTATGTGGGCAGCGGAATTCTGCGGTACCGGTCGTTTTGGAACAACCTTGGGTAATCTAAGGCGTAGCCCTGGACATACAGTTCGGCAACCACCTGCAGGTTCTCCAAATATTCAGCCGCTTCTTCCCCCTCCCGGCACTTATCAAGACAGCGATTGCCATACCGCTTCAGGGCTTGTTGTTCGCGACGGTTTTTTTCCTGAATCTCCCCTTGATAGATCAGGGATGAGCTGCCGTTTTGCAGCCACTTTTCCAGAGCTGCTATAAGCTCTTCTCTGCTTTTGACTACACAGGCCAGGCGGCAGGTAAGGTGTTTTCTGCCGCAGAGCAAGGTGAAGCCCATATTTCCGCAATCCACTCCGGCTTCCTCCCGACAGTAAGCGCTAAGCTGTTTGGCCTGTTCCTTTAATTGCCCTGGGGTCAGGGCGGATAAGACGATCAAATACCCCGGCTTCTCTACAGCCCCTTCCGTCAACACCGGAGCTTCTTCAATAACCAGATGGGCATTGGTACCGTTTAATCCAAAGGAGCTTACCGCAGCCCGGCGTTTTGTTCCTGGCTCAACCTGCCAATCCCGCAGGGTGGTGTTGATATAAAAGGGGGTATCCTCAAGGCGGATATTGGGATTGATACTGCGATAATTGATGGTGGGCGGGATTTTCCCCTGCCGCAAGGCCAGCAACACCTTGATAAGGCCGGTGACCCCGGCGGCATGTACCGTATGGCCCAAATTAGACTTGATGGAGCCTAAGGCACAATACCCTCTTTTGTCGGTATACCTCTTAAAGGCCTGGGTTAAGGCCTGAAATTCCAAGGGGTCTCCCAGTATCGTACCCGTCCCGTGGGCTTCAACCATTTGAATCTCTGCGGGATCGATACCAAAGTCTTCATAAACACCGGTTTCCAGCTGTTCCTGGGATAGGGCACTGGGTGCCGTAATCCCGTTGCTGGCCCCGTCCTGATTGATTCCCGAACCCCGGATGACACCATAAATGTGATCGCCGTCTGCGATGGCTTCGGTCAGCCTTTTTAGCACCACCACGCCGACCCCTTCCCCGGGTACAAACCCGTCTGCCCGTTCATCAAAGGCATAACAACGCCCACTGACGGAAAGCATCCCCGTCTTGTTACCCGGCAGATATATCCCGGGGGTACAGTTGAGGTAAATCCCTCCGGCCAGGGCCATCTCCGTTTCTCCGCTCCACAAGCCCTGACAAGCTACATGGATTGCCACCAGCGAACTGGAACAGGCCGTGCCTATGGTCATGGCCGGTCCTTTCATATCCAAGAAATAGCTGATACGGGCCGGTATCAAGGAACCGTCGTTACCCCACAAGGCCTGGGCAGGAGGATTGTTTCCCACTAACTGCTGGTAATCTCCATCCCCACAGCCTACATAAATGCCGCAAGAACGTTCCTTCAACTCGTCTCCGGCGTAACCGGCGTCCTCCAAAGCCTTCCAGCTCTCCTCCAAAAAGAGTCGCTGCCGCGGATCCATATATGTTGCCTCCAAGCCGGAAATATTAAAGAAAAACGGGTCAAAGCGGTCAATGTCTTCTAAAAAGCTGCCGTGCCGGCAATACCTGGTCGTTTCCGGTGAAAACTCCGCCAAACAGCGGGCCAGGTCCCAACGCTTCACTTCCTCTACCAAATCCGTACCTTCTGCTAAGTGCTTCCACAATTCCCGCAATGTCGGCGATTTCGCGTACCGCCCGCTCATTCCAATAATAGCGATAGGCTCCTTCTGTCGTTCAACATGCCCCTGCTGCAATTCCTCAGACATATCCCACGAGGGCAGTGATGATTCTGCCGAAACATCCCACGAGGGCAGCGGTAATTCACTGCTGTGTTTCTCCGCAATATGCCTGCTCAGCTTGTCCACACTGGGATAGTCAAACAGTACCGTTGTCGGCAGGTCAATGTTCAGCCTCTTATTAAGTAGGCCCACAAGATTCACCGCAATAATTGAATCGACGCCGTATTCGGCAAAACCGGTATCTTCCCGAATTTCTCCTTCTTCCATCTTCAGGACCTCGGCTATGCTTGTCCTGATAAGGTCTTTCACCCGCTCCCGGTTAACCTGCCCGTCGGCGGTCTCTCCCTGCCGATTCCCTCCCCGCTGTCTTGCCCTTTCGGAGCCCTGCACAACCTTTTCCTGCCCCGGATGCGGAGTCTCATAAACCGATTCCCTTTTTATCATCCCATCACCGGCGGTAATAACGATTTGCTGTCCCAGTTCATGGGCAGTTTGTGCGGGAAACACAGGTCTCTTAAAGCCTTCGCTCACCAGGACGTGTTCCCAGCTTGCGGCCGACAAGGCAGGACTGCCGGGCAAACGCAAGACCTGATCCTCAGACAGCCACCAGCCCTCCAAAAGCCCAAAGGTTAAATGGGAGAAAAGGTTACCGGCGTTGATCTCATTTAATACCAGCAGGCCGTTTCTTTTCAAGGTGGCCTTCACGTTTTGCAACACGTGACGGACATTTTTTGTGGCATGCAGGACGTTGGCCGCTATCACCAAATCATATTCCCCCAGGCCGATACCCTGTCTGCCGGGTTCTTCCTCCACATTAAATATTTTGTACGACAAATACGGGTTTTGGGGACCGTAAGTTTCGGCGGCATGCAGCAAAAAGGCTTTGGAAATATCGGTATAACAGTATTCGCCCACGCTGCCTTTATATTCATTGAGTTTTGCCAAAACTGCGGCACTGGTTCCGCCGGTGCCCGCGCCCACTTCCAGAATGTTGATCTTTGCCTCCGGGTCACGTCTCAGCCTCTCTGCAAAATACAGGCCTACGGCCTCCGCCACCATCTTGTTAAAGTACTCGGTGACAGGATTCCCCTTGTAGATACCTTCCAGCAGCTTCGGGGAAGAATCGGGGAATAATATCCCGGTAGCCTGTACCTTCCCCCTGAGGATATCCGGCAATGCCAAAAGAGTAGCCTCTACTGTTTTTATCGCCGCTTCCATGCCCTCTACCTGCAGCCAGGCTTCCTTCTTTTCTTCCCATTCTTGCCAGGCTTCCCGAGAATCCACTTCTGCAGCGGCAGCTACATAAACCGATTCCTCGTTATGTGTTAGATAGCCATAGCCGGCCAGTATCCGCTGAGTTTCTGAAATCCACTTATTATAGGGAGGGTTTAGCTTGTCGATGGCTCCGGATTTCCCATCCCAGGCAAAACCTGCTTCTTGCAGGCGCACCCAAAGCAGGCGACAGAGCAATAACTCCATCTCCTGTCTTTGCACCACGATTTCCGACCGACTAGTGCCGTATGTCTCTGCCAAATACTCGGCCAAAGAGTTCAAGGACCTGTGCTCGGCAAAGACGGCTGATGTCAGCTCGAGACCGTAAAGTTCATTCAACTTCCCGGCAAATTCGCTCCATTTGGCGGGATCAAAGCCGTAATCCTCGCCCTCGGCCTCACCGTCGATTTCCTCGACCTGTACCGCAAGCAGTTGTGCCGCACAGCTGGCCAGGGTTTTCTGTATATCATCCCGTGAGCCGATACTTCCGCCTCCCGGCACCGGCACACTACCCCTGAGACGCATCTCCAAGTCTTGAAGTTCTATGGACTCAACCGGGGGATTAAATCGCACCGTCTCGGCAGAGACCATCCCGGAAAGCTTCAAAGGTTTGGTTACTTTTAAAAAGGCGGCTTGCCTGATAGGTGACGCCAGCAGTCTTGCCAAGGCCTCCATTCCTTCGGAGGGTTCGAGACCGCCGATACCCGCTTGGGCCAGGCGTTTCTTAAAGGCCTCCGGCACAACACCGCCGATGCCGATATCCCCCCAATACCCCCAGTTCATCACCTTGACCGCACATTTTCCTGTTAGAGAAAGCCGCTGGGCAAAAATATCCGTAAAAACACAGCCGGCAGAATATCCGCTCTTGCCATGGTCTTTGGAAAAGGCATCCAAGGAAGAAAAAAACAGCATGAAATCAAGAGGCTCCTGTGCCAAGACTTGAGCCATTCTCACACTGATAGCGATCTTCGCCGCCAGGGTATCCTGAAAGCCTTGTTCCGTCATTTTAGCCAGACTCTCATCAAGTACGCCCACCGCGGAGTGAACCACTCCGTTAACCCTTCCGTATTCTTCTTTAACCTTCAGATACGCTTCTCTCAAAGAGGCTTCATCTTTTGCATCCGCTTCTAGATAGAGCGGAGCCCTGCCTATTGCAGCCAACCTGTCCAGCTTACCCCGAATTTTCCCGTCTTGCGGTCTTCTACCTAGCCAGACCAATCTAGCCCGGTAATTGCGAATCATATACTCGCTCCAGATTTCTCCCAGGCCCCCAGCCCCTCCGATTACCAGATACACACCCTGCTCCTTGTACAGCAGACGGTCTTTGGGCAGGTCTTCCACAAGGGAAAGCTTTTGCCGGTACCATTCTCCCCTGCGATAGACCCAGGCATTCCCTTCGGGATCAGCCGGCAGCCTCAAAATTTCCTGCCACGGCCACTCATGCCCATCTTCGCCCCTTTCGTCTTCTTCGACATCCACCAGACGGATCCGCCAATACGGATATTCTTTGGCCAAGGAGCCTACCAGACCATGAAGGGCCGCCTGGGCCGTATTGCCCTTTTCATCAGCAGTGATCGGCTGAGTACCCACAGTAATAAAGGTCCAGCCAAGGGTACGCTCCCCATAGCCCAGCTCCAACAGGGCTTTGATAGTACGAAAGACCAGCAATGCTTCCTTTTCTTGCTCGGCGGGAGAAAGATCGGCAGTTGTATACTCAGGTGAAAAAGATGAAGCAAGCCAAAAAAGGTGCGTCTTGCTTTCGTCTTCGTTAAACCCCTTAGATTCCTTAAGTTCTTCCTTGAGCATCTCCTCAAGTTTCTTGGTTGTCTGATTCCCCTGTACCATTAAAAAGCGTGCTTGCGGATAGAGCTGTTTGAGGGCTTCTTTGTCCTTCTTGAGACCCCCGCTGACTATGATGCGCTCTGCCCCATCCGGCCAGGCTTTTTCTTGGGGTACATCCACAACCTCCCAAGCTGGGAGAAGCATCACGCCTTTTGGCGTAAACTCCTCTGTCCTTTTTTCATTGTCAGGGGAGTAAACAGGGGAAGAGGGCAGCGCATAGCCAACTGACCGTCCTTCCCCGCTTTCTTGTCCCGGATTATGTAAACGATAGGGTTTGAGATTAAAGGGATAAGTGGGCAAGCTGAGTTTTGAGGGCTTCCCCTCTAAATACAACATGCTCCAATCTATCTGCAGGCCTCTGGCCCACAGTTCGGCCAGCTTCTGCCATTCCCCCTGATCAAGCCATTTTTGAATAACCTTCCGGCAATCTTGATCCCTTTCAAACAACCGGACGGCCTCATCGTCCTTCCTAACCTCACCCTTGAAACAGCCCTCTATCCTTTCCTCGCCTTTGACAAATCTCGTCAGCTTTTCCTCCAACTCCTGAGCTGTCGTAACAAGAAAGAGAGCCCTGTTTTCCATAGCCTCCCGTCCCACTTGCAGGGTATAGGCTAAGGCCGGCAGGTCTTTTTCTCCTTTGTTTTGCAGGTAAGCCAACATCTTTTTGGCATAGGCAATAAGCTGTTCCCCTGTTTTAGCCGACAAGGGTACGAGGTATTTCCTGTCCTCCCCTTCACCTGTTCGCATACCGCCTGCCGCCCTTTCGGCAGGAACGTACCCTTCAAAAATAGCGTGGGCGTTTGTCCCCCCCATCCCCAGGGAACTCAGGGCTGCCCGGATCGGCTCAACGCCATCCGGATAGGGATGCGATTCCGCAGCCACATAAAAGGGGGATTGTTCCAAGCTCAGCTTAGGATTCGGCTTTTCATAGTTGATGGTCGGAGGAATTTCCTTGTGATACAGACTTAAAGCCACCTTGATACAACCGGCCAGACCGGCTGCCGTATCGAGATGACCGATGTTTGTTTTTACTGAACCGATCCCACAGAACTGCTTTTTCTCCGTATAACGGCGATAGGCGTCAGAAAGGGCAGTAAATTCAATAGGATCACCTAACTCCGTCCCGGTCCCGTGAGCCTCCACATAACTAACCGTCGTGGGATCGATTCCGGTTTTCTCCAGGGCTTTGACAATAACCTCTGTCTGTCCAATGATGCCGGGGGCATAAAACCCGACCTTGTCCGCCCCGTCATTATTAACACCGATACCACGTACAAGCGCATAAATGTGATCGCCGTCTCTGATTGCCTCCAGGGCGTTTTTGAGCAGAATGACCGCAACTCCTTCCCCTGCCACCATCCCGTCTGCCCCGGCGTCAAATGTCCTCACCCGTCCACCGGCTGAGAAATTCATACCCGGACGATAAATGTATCCGGCGTTTGTCGTGGTATACACCGTAGCCGCACCCACCAAGGCATACTTTGCCTCCCGGGAACTTAAGCTGTGATAGGCGGCATACAGCCCTGCCAGTGATGAGGAACAGTTTGAATGGATGAAGAAACTGGGGCCTTTCAACCCAAGCTTGTGAGATATCATGGTGGGAATGGTGCCTCCTTGGGCCATAACCCAGGAAACGTACTCTTCCGGTTTCTTTAAGACCCTGGCATTTTCTCCTGCCTCACCTGAGTGCATCACCCGATATGGATTGCTGCTCGCCGCCATGAATACAGCTGTTTCCGGAATACTGCGGGGAGTATACCCGGCATCCTCTATGGCCTGCCAGGAATTAAGCAAGAGGAGTCTTAATTGAGGATCCATGACCTCTGCGTCCCGGGGAGAAATGTTGAAAAACCCGGGGTCAAATAATTCTTTGCCCTCAATTGTCGACTGCACCGCAACATACTGGGGATCCTCCAGGATTTCAGGAGGCAGCCTTAGTCCCCTCAATTCCTCCCGGGAGAAACGCCGAACGCTTTCTTTTCCTTCTTTCAAGTTTTCCCAGAACTCCCCATGGCTTTCCGCTCCGGGAAAACAGCAGGAGATCCCAATGACGGCCAGACTATCGTTATAATAGGGCGGGTATTCACCATCCTGAGAAAGCTCTTTTATCTTGACCGTATCCGCCCCCAGCGCCTTCGTTTCTTCGGTTTCCTTGACCTCTTCGGTTTCTTCACTCACTGGGACGTCTTCCCCTTTGATTGTTGCCAAGTAAGCGCTCAAACCGCTGATATTAGGGTATTTAAAAAGGACGGTCACCGGTATCTCGACGCCAAACTCCTTGTTGATCCGCTCTGCTGCAATTACCGCCGCAAGAGAGTTCCCGCCGATATCAAAAAAGCCCTCTTCCCTGCCTATTTCATCACAATCAAGGATCTCCCGGTATATTTTAAAGACCTTCTCTTCGATTTCCGATTGGGGCAGCTCAAGCTTTTCTTTCCTCTTTGTTCCAATCCTGCGTGCCCCCAGTCCTTTGCGGTCCACCTTGCCGGAAGGGGTCAGCGGTATTTCTTCTAAAGGGATAAAGTGCGCAGGCACCATATATTCGGGTAAGCTGAGGCTGAGGTACGAACGCAGTTCCTGTCGGGACAAGACACCTTTATCATCCCCGGTATAATAGGCTATTAGCTGTTTATTGTGTTCATCTTCCTTAACGATAACAACGCAGTCCTTAATAGCGGGATGCTCATTAAGCCTTGCTTCTATTTCACCCAGTTCGATACGGTAACCGCGTACCTTCACCTGGTGATCGATACGTCCGATAAACTCGATCTCTCCCTCCGGAAGCCAGCGGGCCAGATCTCCGGTTTTATACAGTTTTTGCCCGTCGGCAAAGGGATTGTCAACAAACTTTTCTGCTGTTAGTTCCGGTAGGTTTAAATAGCCCCTGGCCAGTCCGTCCCCGGCAATACAAAGCTCGCCCGGGACACTGACGGGAACAGGCTGCATATTATTATCAAGGATGTAAATCTGAGTGTTAGCAATGGGCTTGCCGATGGTAATGGGCTCTTCCTCAGTGATTCGCTTGATTGTGGACCAAATGGTTGTCTCCGTCGGGCCGAACATATTCCAAACCTCGCAGCCTGCGGCGACAAATTGTTGCTTCAAGGCAAGGGGAAGGGCCTCTCCACCACACAGTATCTTCACCCCTTCTTCGTTACGCCACCCGCTATGAAAGAGCATGCTCCAGGTGGCTGGTGTGGCTTGCATCACAGTGGGCTTAATCTTTGCAATCCTTTTCTGCAGTTTATCGGCATCCTTGGCCTTTTCCTTACTACAAAGATGGCAGCAAGCCCCTTTCAGCAGGGGCAAATAGAGTTCCAACCCTGCAATGTCAAAGCAATATGTAGTCACGGCAAGCAGGACATCATCCGCCGTAAGGCCGGGGGTCCGGCTCATGGAACAGAGGAAATTGGTCAGGCCTCGCTGGGTGACCATAACTCCCTTGGGCTTCCCCGTACTCCCCGACGTATACATTACGTAGGCCAGATTAAGGGGCTTCACTTTTCGCGTCGGTTTAGCCTTTCTCCGCCGCGAGGTTTTTTCTATTTCCTTCCAGTCCCGGTCCAGTAGTACAACGGTGGTTTCATCATTCAACAGCCCGCCTATGTGGGAAACAACCTCCGCCTGGGTCACCACCAGCCGGGGCTTACTGTCCTGCAGCATGTAGCGCAGCCGTTCAGCCGGATAATCCGGCTCTAACGGTACATAAGCGCCTCCGGCCTTCATGATTCCCAATAAGCCCAAGATCATCTCCGGTGACCTGTTCACACAGATTCCCACCAGACATTCCGGTCCGACACCTTGGGCCTGCAAATACAGCGCCAGGGCAGTGCTCCTGCGGTCCAGTTCTCGGTAAGTCAGGCTTTTCTCCTCATAGACTACGGCCAGAGCATCCGGTGTCCTTTGGGCTTGCTGCTCGAACAGCTCATAAAAGCATGAATCGGCGGGATAGCTTGTCCGGGTGGCGTTCCAGTCCTCCAGGATTATCTTTTTATCAGCCTGGGATAGTAAAGGATAGTCAGACACAGGTAAGCCGGGATTTTCGGCCATACCTGCCAGAAGACTTTGTAAAGCCTTGCTTATGCTAGTAATTGTGGCAGGTTTGAAAACATCCGGATGGTATTTAAAGTTTAAAACAAATGCTCCTTCACGTTCAAAAACCTCTAACTCCAATTCATATTCGCCCTGCTGTCGGACGTCCGGAATGTATTCCAGCGCAAACATGTCGGCGAATTCCTCCAGAAGCTTTGCGGGGCTTGCCGGTCCAAGAAAGTTCTGGTAAGAAAACGCTACTTGAAATACCGGCGAAAAGGCCTGGGTACGAGATGTATCCAGTTCTCTGAGCAAAGCAGGAAAGGGATAGGAGGAGTGTTCCAAGCCATCCAGCAGGTTCTCTTGTATGATTTGCAAAAGGGAAATAAAGGAATCTTCCGCCCTTAGCCGACTGCGCAGGGCAAGCATATTGATAAACAGGCCTATCTGTTTTTGAAACCTTTCCTCTTCTCTCCCCAGCGTGGGCATACCGACGATAATATCCTCTTCTCCCGTGTAGCGAAACAGCAAAACCTTAAAGGCTGCCAAAAGCACTACCGAGGGATTGACACCCTGGGATTGCGCCAGTTCCTTGATCCTCTTGCTCACTTCCGGCCGCATTTCGTCACTGTAGGTTTGACCACTAAAACTTGGTGTCAGAGGACGGGGAAAATCCGCAGGCAATTCCAGCACAGGCAGCTTTCCGCTCAGCTGTTCTTTCCAGTACAAACGCTGCCCCTCTCCTGCCCGAGAGGTCAATATTTTCTTTTCCCACTCCACGTACTCGTCGTAGTTATACACAACAGGGTCTTCTCCGGGCTCTTCCTCCCCCGACAGCTTACGATAGGCACTGAATAAAGCCTTCAAAAATACGGCCGTGGAAAAACCGTCAAAGACGATATGGTGTACGACAAATAAAAAGAGATACTCGTTTGTACCTCGCAAAAGCAAATGGAAACGTACTAACGGCCCTTTTTCCAAAAAAAAGGGCTCCTCTACCCATTTTTGCAAATACGACGACACTTCATGGTCTGCCAGCTTTGTTATATCCTCTTCTCTCCAGAAGAAGGACGAAACATCCTGTACCACCCGGTAAGGAACACCCTTTTCCTCCCGAAAAACGCTCTTAAGTACTGGGTACGTCTCCAGAGTATAGCGGCAGGCTCTTTCCAAGGCCGCTTTATCCAGGTTTCCCCGCAGCTGTAAGCAGCAAGGTACGTTATATGCACTCGTCTCGGGAAACATTTTTTGCAAGGCCCACAACCCCTTCTGACCTTCAGACAAGGGGCTTTTATGACCTTCTCCTTTAAGACGCTCCAGTCCGCTTCGCACCTCCTGGGCCGATATTTCCCCTTCCCGATAAGCGAGAAGCAGTTCCTGGCGTGTCATGCCGCCAACAACCGTCTTTTTCATATTAACACCACCCATTACTATCTCCTCTATTTCCTACCGGCTACGGTAAAAGTTTTCCTCCTCCAATAGAGAACACCGTTTTTTTGAACAAGCCATGACGAAATCTTTTTGTCTTTCAAACCCATGTTCAGCATTCTCTCAATCTTTTTTTTATCTTCCTCGCTTTGCACGGCGTGATTGAGATATTCATGAAAATTCAATTCGGATATCGCTTCATACACACGATAGATTGCAATATTATTCTCCCTGTACAACTCGACTATCTGTGCTGCCGACAGTGAAAAATGATGGCTCGCATCAACGGCCATCTCAAGCTCTTCAAAAAACCCGTCAACCTCTTCGTCATCATATAGAATAACGTCATGCAGGCCGAGCCGCCCCCCCTTTTTACAGCATTTGACCATTTCCGCGAATATTCTTTTGTACTCTCTCATATGATGAAAGGCTGATTTTGAAACCACACAGTCAAAGGAACCAGGGGGCAAAGGTATCTCCTGCACATCGCAGCATAGAAAAGTTGTGTTCTGCAAACCGCGCTGTTTCACATGCTCCTCGGCTATCCCAATCATCCCCTCGGAAATATCCACACCCCACACATCCTTGGTCCTTTGGGCGGCATAAACGGAAAACGCCCCTGTCCCGCATGCCACATCTAACAACCGGTCCTGGGGCTCAACACCGAAGAAATTGTATAAGGATTGATATATTTTCTCATTTTGCGTGAGAGACCAGTTATCAAAGTTGCCGGCCTGTTTATTAAATTGTTCCTTGACAACAAAGCTCTGGTTCATATATCTCTCTCCCTTTTATATTCCAGATTAAACTCTTTTTGGTTATTGTCCTTTCGTCCTACCAGGTAAAAGAACCCATCCCCGTCAAAGTATGCAATGTCGCCGGTCCTCAATATTCCGCCTAGTTCGTCACCTTTAGCAAGGTCCTGATTACCCTGAGCGTAACCCATCATTACGTTAACTCCCCGGTAAAACAGCTCCCCTTCCGTATATGGTTCTGTTATTGTTTTCCCCGCCTTATCCGTCAGCCAGAGCTTTCCTCCCGGTATAGCCTTGCCGATACTGCCCGCTTTTTTGATATTGTACTCGGGGTAGAGATAAGACATATGAGCCGTTGCTTCCGCTGCCCCATACATTGTAAAGAAGTTAAAAATCTTCTTGCGGGCATGAGCGGCGAATTCCAACGCCGTTTGCCTGTCAAGTCTCCCTCCGACCTGAATCATGGAACAAAGCGAAGGCAGCTCCATATTCAAAAACCCTATCGCCTTGTAGACCTCATATGTGTATGGAACACCGCTCAAGGATGTCCCTTCCTCCCTTTTAAAGAATCTCCAAAACTCATCCCTTACTACCGATAAGCCGGTCAACAACAGCGTGGCCCCGGCTTTTAAACTACCGTTGATAACAGACAAGCCATAGGAATAGTAAATTGGCAGAGTAGTAGCGGTCCTGTCTGTTTCAGTCAGGTTAAGATACGAGGCGGTCGTACAAGCATCCGCCTTAACACCTTCCCCCGTCAGCCTTACCATTTTAGGCCAGCCCACACGACCGCTGGTTGAAAGCAATACACTTAAGGAAGGGTGAATGATTAAATCGTTGTACCAGGCGTATTCGAACAATTCATATTCCATGAAGCGAAAAGCAGCCAGCTTATTGTTTTTCTGAGGCCTCCAAACGAAATCCGGCCTGTAAATGTAGATTAGGTTGTCCAAAATTTCATCATTCAAGTCCGCATCAGTAAGCAGTACCGCATTGTTGCTTTGCAAAGCCGCCAGGTAACCGATGAGCGTCCCGATATCATTCTTGGCCAATACCATCACAAGCTTTTTTTTGCCTGGACCAATAAACTCTCTCAGTCTGCCACACATCTCATTTACATCTTTATATGAAAAACTTTCCCCCATATCATTTACCACGGCTCTCCTTGTTCCATGTCTCGCCAAGTCAAAAAAATCACTCATCTTTCATCACCACCTATAATTTTTTTACTCTGGATAGTAGGTAAAGAGATAAATCTAAGAATCTCGTCGGCAGCACTTCTCCACGCCGGGTCAAGCATCATATCATGGCTGATACCGGAAAGAATAACTGCTTCTGTTTTGTACATCCGCCCTGTGGCAGATAGAGCCCTAGGTGAAAGGAAGCAGTCTTTTTCTCCACCCAGCACCAGCACCGGTACTTCTCCATTGAACCGCCTTGTGACGATCCTCTTCATGAACTGGTTCCGGGCTTTTCTTGACTCAGGCTGTGAGAGCTTCGCGAATTCCTCTTTTTTTTCCACCGGCAATCCTTCAGAAAAAAGAAGTTCTGTAGGAAAACTCTCTGCTTTCCCTTCATTGAAAAGGGCCAGTCTCATCACACTCCTGAATTTTGTAAAGCACAAACGAAACATATCTTTCAACATGCCATGGGGAGGGATCGCGGCCAGCAACACAACTCCCGCTATCTTGTCCTGATGTGAACCGATAAGCATTTGCGCTACCGCCCCGCCCATGGAATGTCCGATCAATACCGGTTTTCCACCAATAAGTCCAATAGCCTGAAGGGTATCCTCCAGATAATCCTCCAGGGTGAAGGTGTTCAGTTCCTCCCGTCCCTCGCTCTTGCCGTGTCCTCGAAAGCTTAAGGCATAAGAAGGAAACCCCTGGGCAGAAAAGTATGGAAGAAAATTTTCTTGCCAGCACCAGGCCCCGTGAAACGCCCCATGCAGAAAAAGCAAAGGAACCCTTTGTCGCCTTCCTTTCGGCAGACAGCTCAATATCTCCAAATTCATCCTCATATTTCCTTTCTGTAATATCTGCATCTCGTGACTGACATCAGCAGATCTCCCGGTATCTTGTCAGCAATAAAGAGGCGGTTTCCTCCAACAGTTTGATCCCGATTTCATCAACATGCCTATTTCTCCATTTTTCCATGGGGGTACCCTTGACCCATTGATTAAAGGCACCCAAGGCTGGAGAACACTGCACCTGGAAATCAACCTTTCTTTGCACAAGCCCCCCCAAGGCCCACTCGGTGGAACGCTCCAGGTACCAACGAAAAACCAGCGCCATCTTTTGTTTAGGATTCTGTCGGGCTTTTTCCACCTCATCCCGGGGATAAGATGCTGCCACCTCTTGCCACACCTCTTCCAGGCTTCGTTGAAAATATCGTTCTTCAAGCTGCCCTTTATGCTTTATCCCCAGTTCCTCCAGGGAATCATATTGGCGATAAAGTTCAAACAATTTGTTCGCTCTGGCTGGGAAAAATACTCCCTTCTTTAACACCTGCACCCTGGCACCTAATTCAAACAATTCGACCGAGGGTGCATAGTCGGTATCTTGCACGTTGATGTCCTCCAACATATCTTTGACGGTATCGCTGATACCGGCTTCCACCGTACACTGGTTGATAGATCCGGTCATCAGGAACTCCGCCCCTAAAACCAAGGCCGCGGCAGCCGCTTCCGGCGTGCCGATCCCACCGGCAGCTCCTATCCTGATTTTGCGGGAGTACCCATACTTCCGCATCATTTTTTCCCGTAGCGTTAAAACAGCGGGCATTAAAACAGAGGCCGCTCTGCGGTCGGTATGACCGGCAGAATCAGCCTCCACGCAGACATCATCTGCCAGCGGTATTTCTCGGGAAAGCTCCGCCTCCTCAGGGGTTATCCTTTTCTTCGCCTTGAGCTTATCAACTATCCCGGAAGGAATAGGACTCATAAATATCTCCGCCACTTCCGGTCTGGAAAGCTTAGCAATTATCCTGTTTGCAGGCCGGACTTTTCCTTCTTTATCTCGCTTTACACCCTGCAAGCGGTACTTGGCCAAAGCCTCGCTCACACTCAGATAGGCGGAGGCCTCAATCATGCGAACACCGTGTTTGAGATAAAGGTCAACGGTTTTTTCCTCCACTTCCGGATGCAAGGGATTGTGCAGGAGACTCATGCCGTAAGGCTCCCCCTTGGACAGTTCCTTTTGCAGCCCAACAATTGTCTCCTCCAGCCTCTTTAAGTCCAGACCCGCTGCACCGAAGAAACCCAGCATACCGGTTTTTCCTAGCCTTACCACCATTTTTTGCGAGGCAATCCCTTGATACATGGAGCCCGCCAAGTAAGCATACTTCAGACCATAATCTTCCTTAAATCCCCTATCCCCCAAAGATTGCGCATTTACCACCGGCGCTGGTTCCTGCTTCCCTTGCCTTTCGATGCTTAAAGGAATACTTTCCTGAATAACCAAAGGCTCGGCTTCTTTTTTGATCTTTTTAACCAAGTCCGTCAGGACCTTCCCCGGTCCGATTTGCTCCATTTCCTCAACACCCTTGCCCATCAGATACCTGATGCTGTCTGTCCACTGCACGGAAGCGGTGAACTGCTCCAGTAAATTTTTCTTAACCTCACCTTTTTGATAGGGCCTGGCCTGAACATTGGAGATAACGGGTATCGCCGGGTCAGAGAACTGAAAATCCTGCAGAAATTCAGCGAATTCCTTTTGCGCCGGCTCCATATAACGGGAATGGAAAGCCCCGCTCACCTTCAAAACAACATACATAGACGCTCCGGCCTTTTCAAAAACGGGTTTTGCTTCGGTGATATCCTTTGCGGCGCCTGAAATAACGGTTTGGGAAGGGCTGTTAAAGTTTGCCACATCTAGCCCTGTAAAGCCCGCTTCCTGTAAGATTTGTTCAATCTCTTCCCGGCTCAAACCGATTACCGCCGCCATGCCGCCGCCGGTGGCTTTGCTCATCAATTCCCCTCTCTTTTGGACTAATCTCAAGCCGGTGGCAAAATCAAAGGAATCTGCCGCAAAGAGGGCATTGTACTCCCCTAAACTATGTCCGGCTACATATGACGGCTTTTTACCCGTCTCCCGGATTTTCTTTAGATAAGTCAACGCATTGACAACATACAAAGCCGGCTGGGTGTAGTTGGTCTGCACCAGCCGGTTGTCCGCATCCTCCAGGCACAGCTTTTTGATGGAATAGCCCAGGATCTCATCAGCCTGGGCCGTTAACTCCTTAAACTCATCAAAAAGCTCTCCTCCCATGCCCTTTTGCTGGGAGCCTTGCCCCGGAAATAAATAGGCTGCCATTTCCCGCTCCTCCCTTTTTACAATATTTTTTTCTTCTGTTCTCATTCCCTTGCCCACGGCAAGGAGTCTGAATATCCCTCGCAAATTCTTTAATTCCCCCCCAAAAGGAGTAAGCACCGGGAACGCCGAAGATTGCGCTCCTGCTCCCAGGTTACGCTTGACATAACCCGCCAAAGTACCTGTAGGCCCTAAATCCAGGTAAATGTGCCTTCCTCTTTTTTGTAAATAGTCTATGGCTTTAGCGAATTGGAAAGGCCGCCGGGTCACTTCCCAGAAATATTCCGGCCTGACCTCAGAAATCTCACAACCTTCAAGGCTACTAACTATGGAGATTCCAGGAGGAAAGAACCTCTTTTCCCTGATAAAGGACAGATACTCTTCGGCAATGGGCTCAACCAGAAAAGAGTGAAACCCGTAGGACACCGGTATCATTTGTGTTATGATCTCCTGCCCTCGGAGATAT
This sequence comes from Clostridia bacterium, assembly GCA_018432615.1. Classification (GTDB taxonomy): domain Bacteria; phylum Bacillota; class Peptococcia; order DRI-13; family SM3-B62; genus SM3-B62. Next base: position 69,384 of record JAHDSQ010000001.1, on the reverse strand, counting down.
TGCTCCAACTCCTTTAGTTTTTCTTTCTCCCCTGCCAGAACAAAATGCTCCGCAAAACCCACTCCCGCCAATTCGCTGTTTTCCCTAACGAAAGAATCTTTCTGATAGAGCCCCCACTCGGCAAAAACCGCCAACATTCCTCCTGGCTTGCAATGTGCTTCCAAAAGCAGGGCTTGCTTTAAAAGGACCTCCAGTACATCCCCGGGCTCCATCACTCCCGCCAATGCAGCCGCAACATATTCACCCAAACTTGCCCCCAGCACATGATCCGGCTGCACTCCTTCAGCCAACAGCAACCGCGCCAGGGAATATTGCACCATAAAAAGAGCCGGATGGGTATAGCGGGTTTCCGTAAACTCTTCATTTTTTCCCTTGTCCGCGTACAAGACGTCGAGAACAGAATACCCGACCAGCCTCTTGACCGTTTGATCCAAGGTAAACATATTATCGCGGAAATTTTTGTTATTTTCTAATAATTCTTTTCCCATCCCGTAGTATTGAGAGCCCTGACCCGAAAACATCAATACAAGGGAGCTTCTCATTTTACCAGCCCCTCTCTTTTTACCGCCTTTACAATACTCAATCCTTGTCAAGCAGCTTCAACTTTGCCCCAACACCCTGTACCTCCCGGATGAACTCTTCCGACAGTTTCGTTCCCTGAGGGCAGGTTAAAGAAAGGACATACCCACCCCAGTTGAAGGTAAAACAGCAATACTGACTGAAATGCTTATATCGGCTGACATAATACCCCTCTTGCTCTTCAATTTTACTTATCTCAAAAACATAAAAAGGCGTATTCATTCCCGTCTTCAAAACCTTGGAAAGGGCCTCTTTGGCTGTCCAAAACGCAGTTAAAGCGACTGTAGCGGAAATCCCCAGACCCTCCCACAATACTTTTTCTTCTTCAGTCATGACCCTGTCCATTACGGATGCCCTGTCCGGACTTGTCCTTTCAACGTCTACTCCGAAAGGGTAAGACTGGTAGAATGCAACGGCGGCTCCCATCTCATCACAATGAGTGATCCCAACTTCAAGGTTGTCCCTTATTCCTGAATATATTAAAACAGGGTGGTTAAAAAACCCCCTTTTAATCAGTATCTCTTCCGGCTTATTCTCACCGCTTACCTTTGCAAAAGACATTTTGGCGCAAAACCTTCCCAACAGATAGCTCCTTTTTCTCTTTTCGTACCTAAGAGTTTCATAGTATCCCAATTCCTGCGGGTGCAAATATTCCGTCAATCTTTCATATTCATAGGTCCTCGGCAAACATGCAAGACAAAAAGAAGGGCTATAGCCCCCGTCTTCTTCCTTCATCATCAGTCTGTTTATCAAAATTAGCGAAGAAGTATTGTCCACCGCCAATCTTACCTTCCTCCTTCCTAAATCATACCTCCGGTCACACATGTCAGGCACTCTGTCTTTCTTATGACATTTGTCAATTAAAAAACTCGCCGAAGTTTGCGTGCACTAATCAACGTTTCGTGCGGATATCCCAAGGCACTATTCAGATATCTTATGCCGTCAACGGCAACCTCCAGATTGATATGACTGTGCCCGAAAATGTGCAAAGCGGGTTTTACCGCTCTTATTTGCTGTTCCAACAATACGCTTCCCAGCATCGGGTAGACTTCTCTTCTTTTTTCCGGAATAAATGCCGGCAAGAGATCAATACGCGGCACAAAGTGGGAGAAAGTTATGACATGCTTATTCCGGATGCCGAGCCTGTCGGTATTTAATCTTAAAAAATGCCCGGTTATTTCATCCTCATCAAAACCTGCCGGCCAGCGGCAGGCATAGTAATCCATCCACCTTTCCAACATTGTCTCCCCGGGGGTTCCAAAACTGTAATCATACCACCCGTAGAGAGGGACAAGGGAAAGGGTTCCATAATTGCATGATTCCATGCAAACACCACATGCTCCGGCAATCTCTCCGATTAACCGCAGCTTTTCCAAGGAATCAATCCCCCGATAAGACCTGACCCATAAATCGTGGTTGCCGGGAACGAAATGGACGCGATAAAACCTGCGACCAAGTTTCCTGAACGTCTCCTCCAAGAGGTTCAAGTCATCCGTCACGTCCCCTACCAGAATCAGGGTGTCTTTTTTGTATTCAACCCGCGACAGGTTGTCCACCCAAAGCCGGTTCTCCTGATAGTCAACATGAATGTCGGAAATAGCGTATACTCGCGCCACGGCAAGTAGCCCCTGTTGCGTTGCGGCAAACAACGTACCTCAGCATCGATTGCTTGCCGCCAAAATTTTTTCCTGATATTTCGATTATACTAGTATGTTGCAAATGTGTCAATAGTTCTAATTTTACGTTATTTCTACATTATTCGACATTTTCTCCGTTGACTATCTCACTAATTACGAATAATATTAAATTGAACAGTAGTAATCAGCACCCGGGAGAGGGAAATCCATGACTTGGAAGGTGAGGCTGATGGACTGGTACGTGCTCTTTGTACAAACAGGAAAAGAAGAAATGGTACAAAAAAGCCTGCGTTACCTTTTTGATGAGGCTACCTTGTCCCCTTTTGTTCCCAAAAGGCTTCTTCCTGAAAAACGGAATGGAAAAACAGAGTATATCACCAAAGCTTTGTTCCCCGGCTACGTGTTCATCAACGCCACGATGGACAATTCCTTTTATTTCAGGCTGAAAAACATTCCCGGTTATTACAGGGTCCTCTCCGCCGGAACTCACTTCTCCAAGGTAACTGCAGCAGAAATGGCCCCCATCACCAGGTTGATGGGGAATAAGGAAACCATCGATATTTCCAACATCTACCTCGTTAATTCGCGAGTCGTGGTTAAATCAGGCCCTTTACAGGGCTTGGAAGGGCTTATAAGAAAGGTTGATTCCCGCAGGAAAAGGGCTAAGATACTGTTGAAGGTCGCGGGAGAACCAAAAATCATAGATGTGGGCATAGAGATAATCATGAAAATCAACGATTCATTCTGTTAAATCAGCATTTGCGGTTATTTCTTCTCCGAAATCCACAAAACCCAGTAAGGTATCGACCTGTTTGCCGTCAACACGCATTTCTACGCGATCTACGGTAGAAAACTGGCATAAGGTGTTGACTATGGAATATACAGCTAATTTTTCCGCATTGGCCGAAATCGGCATGTCTTCAATCAGATTCGCACTGAAATCTACAATCGCCAACCCTTCGGGACGTACATTGATATCCAATAAAACAGTACTGGGCGGTATTACCGACTGCAGTCCGAGCAATGCCGGGCCCTTGATTAGTTCATTCATGGCAGCCCTGGCTATACCCTCTACCTTAGGAATCATTCTCTCCTCTGCCACCAGTTTATTGCCGGTAGCATCCACAAAGTAGAGAAGAACCGCTTTTGTTTCTTCCTGCAGGACAGGACTCGTTTCAGACCCTTCAATCACCACCGTAGAAGTCTGATTTTCTGTAGAAACCCCCTCTTCCCCGTTAAACCCTTCTTTCAACGAAGCCAGTTTACCGGTTAAACCACAGCCTGCCGTTATCAATAAGACCAGCATTAAAACAACCGCAATAAGAATCGTTTTTTTCATTGTTATTTCCCCCTTCCCACTCATTACTAATAAATATACGGGAGGGGGTTAGTTTTATGACAAAAACCGGAGGCTCAGCCCCCGGTTTTTTGTTTATCTGATAGCTAAGAATTCTGTTTATGTCTCAAATAGAGAAGTGCTGCTGCTGTCACAGCGGCAAGAATACTAACCACCTGAGCCACTCTCAGGGAAGGGGTCAGCATTAGACTGTCTGTACGCAGCCCCTCAATCATAAATCGGCCTAGCGAATAAAGGAGCAAATAGCAAAGAAAGACATCGCCGTTTTTCAAGCCCCTTTTCCTTCTAAGCCACAACAGAAAAGCAAATACCGCCACATTCCACAAAGATTCATACAAGAAGGTCGGATGGCGATAAGCCCCATCAATATACATGGCCCAAGGGATCTTTTCAGGATCTACCGGATAGCCGTAGGCCTCTTGGTTGATGAAGTTCCCCCACCGTCCGATTGCCTGTCCCAGCACTACACTGGGCGCAGCTATATCAACGCCTTTCCAAAAAGAGAGCCGATACTTTTTGAACATAAAATACCCACCGATAAAGGCAAAAAGTAATCCCCCATGGATTGCCAGCCCACCATGCCATGTGGCAGGGATTTCCGCCAGGTTTTCACTGTAATATCCCCAGTTGAAAACAACGTAATATACCCTTGCTCCCACAAAGGCAAGGGGCAAACAAACAACAAGGATATTAAGAAATATATCGGGGTCGATCCCTTGCCGCTCCGCCTCCCGCAAGGCCAGAAACATCCCAATAAGAACGGCGGAAGCAATTAAGATTCCGTACCATGTAACAGACAAGGGGCCGATTGTGAAAGCAATCGGGTCAATACTCATAGGGAATACACCTGCTCCTCTTTAAGTACATTTATTCCGCACCCTTCCATTATTTCGACTGCGCCTTCGATACTATCTACCCTGATGATAACCAGGGCATCCTGGGAAGCCGTGCCGATAAAGGCATACATATATTCAACATCCAAACCGGCTTTGTCCATTTTCTCCAACGCATCGGCTAATCCACCCGGTACATCCGGAACTTGTATCGCCATTACATCTGTGATGCTTGCCACAAAACCGTTTTCAGACAAGACCTTGTTGGTTTTAGCCGGGTCATCGACAATAAGGCGCAAAACTCCAAAATCAGCTGTGTCGGCAAGGGAAAGTGCCCTGATATTGATCCCCGCATCCCCCAGAACCCGGCAAACATGAGCCAGCCGACCTTTTTTGTTCTCCAGAAAAAGAGAAATCTGCTTAACCATGACAACCCCTCCTATATTTTTCTCTTATCAATAACCCTAACCGCTTTACCTTCACTGCGGGGTATGGAATGGGGTTCAACAAGCTTGATCTTTGCCGACAGCCCCAACAGCGACTCGATCTGATGCTTGATCTTCGCTTCCAGACCCTCCAGGCCTTTTACCTTATCGGAAAACATTTCCCGGGATACCTCGACTTGGATCTCCAGTTCGTCCATACTGCCTTTCCTATCGACAATCAACAGATAGTGGGGTTGGGTATCACCGACCTCGAGAAGTGCCGATTCGATCTGGGACGGAAAGACATTGACACCCCTGATAATCAGCATGTCATCGGTTCTTCCCATGACCTTATGCATTCTGATATGGGTCCTGCCGCAAGCACATTCCTCATCATGCAGCATCGAAATATCCCTTGTCCTGTAGCGAATAACAGGTATCCCCTCTTTTGTCAGGGTCGTAAATACTAACTCACCCTTTTCGCCGCATGGCAAGGGTTCTCCTGTCTGCGGATCGATTATTTCCGGAATAAAGTGGTCTTCAAAAACGTGCAACCCATTCTGCTCCTGGCATTCACTGGCTACTCCGGGCCCGATTACTTCAGACAGTCCGTAAATATCAATGGCCTTGATCCCCAAACGCTTTTCAATTTCCATTCTCATTCTTTCCGACCATGGTTCGGCACCAAATATACCATGCTTTAATTTCAGTGTGCTGAGGTCAATACCGGCTTCCTCTACAGCCTCCGCCAAATAGATGGCATAAGAAGGTGTACAGGCTAAAACAGTCGTGCCAAAATCCTGCATCAGCATCAGCTGCCTTTTGGTATTACCTCCCGAGATGGGTATTACCGATGCGCCGATCTTCTCCGCACCATAGTGAGCACCTAACCCGCCCGTAAACAAGCCGTAACCGAAAGCAACTTGTACGATGGAATTCTTTGTAGCGCCTCCGCAGGTCAAAGTCCGTGCCATTACCTCCGACCAATTATTAATATCTCCCCGAGTATACCCAACAACCGTAGGTTTACCGGTCGTACCGGAGGAAACATGCACCCTCACTATTTCCGACATAGGAAGGGAAAACATCCCGAAGGGATAGTTATCTCGCAAATCCTGTTTTGTTGTAAAGGGCAGTCTTTTTATATCGTCAAGGGTCTTGATATCTCCCAGCTCAAAACCCGCTTCCTGCAGTTTTTGGCGGTAAAAAGGGACATTATGAAAGACCTTCTCAACAATTTTCTGCAAACGTTTTAGCTGCAATGTTTCTAACTGCTCCCGGGGCATGCATTCATATGGTTTATTCCAATACATAACTCCTCCACCTCTAGCTTTCTCTTTACTGATATATGTTAAACACCAACTTAAAGTATATGACATAACTGTTCTGACTGCAATAATTAAGGTATACTACAAACAGAACGAATATGATCGGAGATATAAAGTGCATATTCTCTTACCATTTATCGGTATAACATTGGGCTCCTTCATCTTCTCCTTCGGCCTTAACTATTTCATTATCGCCAATGGTTTGGCGGAAGGGGGTTTTACGGGGCTGGCCTTAATAATCCACTATCTTTCCGACTTCTCTGTCGGCGCTATTTTACTGGCTTTGAACATTCCTCTACTTCTTTTGGCCGGGTTCAAATGGGGCCGTTCCTTTATCATTAAAACCCTCTGGAGTGTCTTGGCGGTTTCCATATCAGTTGATTTAACCGCCAAGTACGGGCTACCCACCAACGACCTTTTACTGGCTGCTCTCTATGGCGGTGTTTTTTCGGGTCTGGGTATCGGCATAGTTTTTCGCAACGGAGCCACAACCGGCGGTTTGGACATTATTGCCCGCTTCATACACGAAAGGTATGGCATCACTTTCGGCAAGGTCTTCCTCCTTTTCGACCTGGGTGTCATAACCTTGGTGGCAATACTCTTTGGCTTGGAAAAAGCCTTGTATTCCTTGGTCGCACTCTATGTTTCCAGTTATGTATTGGATTTGGTCATAGAAGGTCTCCGGGATTCTAAAGGGGTCATTATCATCAGCACATGCACTGCCGCCCTGACCCAAAAAATTACCACCGAACTGCAAAGGGGAGCTACCATTGTCACAGGTTACGGAGCCTACACCGGCATCGAAAAAAACATTCTCTATGTTGTCGTGGGAAAACGACAGCTTTTGCGTCTGAAAAAAATCATTCAAGACCTGGATCCCGAGGCTTTTGTTATCGTCAATAATGTTCATGAAGTCATGGGAGAAGGCTTTAAAAAACCTTTTTAACCCTTCTTCAGATCATCAAATGAACCCATTTCATTAATGATCCTGCAGGCCGCATCGATCAGGTTAAAAGCCAATGCTGCACCTGTTCCTTCCCCCAAACGCATATTCATGCAAAGCATGGGTTCCATTCTCAAACAGTCTAAAATAAATCTGCCTCCCTTTTCCGCCGAAACATGAGAGGACAGCATGTATTCCCGGACCAGCGGATTCATCCTCACAGCCGCCAGCGCCGCAGCTCCCGCAATGAACCCGTCCACAACGATAGGCACCTTGTATCGTGCGGCAGCCAAACAGCACCCGGCCATACCGGCAATATCCAGCCCCCCCACCTTAGCCAGCACATCTATGGGATCCTGGGGATCAGGATTGTTGACTGCCAAGGCGCTCTTGATGGCCCCGATTTTCAAGGCCAAAGCCTTTTCATCTCCGCCGGTCCCTATTCCTGTAATGTTTTCGGGGTTTTCGCCGGTCAAAGCGGAAGCGACTGCTGCGGCAGTGGTGGTATTGCAGATGCCTACTTCTCCCATACCCAATACCCCTATACCTTCCTTAATCAAGCCGGCGGCAATCTCTATTCCTACCTCCAAGGCTTTTTCCGCCTCTTCTCTGCTCATGGCGGGGCCCTTGGCAATATTGGCCGTACCTTTTCTTATTTTCCTGGGTATAATATGTTCTCCGGCTACCTCATCCTTGATCCCTACATCGACAACTGCTAATCTGCTACCGGCGTGCCTCGCCAGCACCGAGATCCCAACCAATCCCGGACCTGTCATTTCCGCAATGGCTCCTGTAAACTCTTGAGCATAACCATTGAAACCTTCTGCATACACACCGTTATCGGCAGCCATCATTACAATAGCTTTTTCCCGGATCTGGGGTCTGGACTCCCCATATATTCCGGCCAACCTGACAGAAATGTCTTCCAGCTTTCCCAGGCTGCCCGGCGGTTTCAGAAGACCTTCTTGCCTTGCTTGTGCTTCCCTCATTGCGTTCTCATCAAGGGCTTTAATCTCTTGCAAAGTTTCCCGCAAGAGAACTCCGGTTCTTTTTTTTGTCATTTTCCTTTCTCCTCCTATCAATATCCATTTATAATGCAAAAAAGCCCACAGTCATATAACTGTGGACTTTACCTTCATCCATCCCGTTCAAACCAAATCAGGCAGGTCTCCTGGCTCTGCTTCATTACCTTCTGCGGCCTTCCCGTTATTCTTCACGGTGGCCTTTTTGCACTTTCACGCACGCAGTCGGTTTGGCAGTTACAGTGGCGGGTCCGCCGGGGATTTGCACCCCGTTCCCTATTCTCCCTTACGGGCACCTAATCCTTATAGAGTTTTTTTCCTTCACGTCATATATTATATCGACATTACTCACTGAAAACAAGACTCAATAAATGTTCTATAAATTTTATCTCAAAGCCACTCTTTGATCAAAGCAATTTCCCGGGCATACCCTTCTTCATCGTTAGGTGTTTCCAATATAAATACCGCCTTGCTGAGGTCTTCATCGAAGATTATGCTCTTAATTATGTCTAAACCCAGTTCTCCTTCCCCAAGCTTAGCATGCCTATCACGCCGCGATCCTACCGAATGAACCGAATCATTCAAATGAAAAGCCTTCAGTCTATCAAATCCAACTTCTTTTTCAAAATCATGTTTTAGTTCGTCTAAGCGAGTCAAGTCATAACCGGCACCGGTCAAATGGCAGCTATCAAGGCAAACCCCAAGCTGTGGGTGGTTATCGCATTGTGTTATGAGGCTTCCCAGATGTTTCATGGTATATCCCAGCTCCGTTCCCGACCCTGCCATTCCCTCCAACAAAAGAAATGTTTCTGCCGGGATTTCTGCCAGCACATTCTTAAGACCTGCCACCACAAGTTCCAGCCCTATTTCCTCACCTTGCCCGCCGTGACTGCCCGGGTGCAAAACAATATATGGTACACCCATGGTCTTGACCCTTTGAAAATCCTCCCGCAGCATCCTTAAGGAAAACTCCCTTACCTCGGTTTTTTTTGAGGCTAGATTATACGTATATGGAGAATGGGCAACCAGTGGGCCAAAATCATTTTCTTTCATCAACTGTTGAGCCTTTAGAATGTCTTTTTCATCCAGTTTTTTAGCACTTCCGCCCCGTGGATTTCTGGTGAAAAACTGAAAGGTGTTGCCACCCATTTCCATGGAAGTCTGCACTGCCTTGTATAGTCCTTTTGCAATCGATATATGAGCTCCAAGGTACATCATTTTTTCTCCCTTCTCGACACATTCTATCTTATTGCCCGGGAAATTTTACCTCCTTGATGGGCTTTCCCAATCCAGCAACCACTTTTTTACCTCAAGACCTCCCCCGAAGCCTGTAAGTTGTCCATCCTTACCAATTACGCGATGACAGGGTATTACAATTGCCAAGGGGTTACTATTACAAGCCTGTCCCACCGCACGGCAGGCCTTTTCTCTGCCAATACGGGATGCCAATTCACCGTAACTCATGGTCGTACCGTGTTCAATCTTCGCCATTTCCTGCCATACTGCCATCTGGAAAGGTGTCCCTACTGTACGCCATGGCACCTTAAACTCATGCAATTCACCGGCAAAATAGGCCCTCAGTTCATCAACTGCCTGCGCCAACACCGGCAGCAAACAGCCCCGGGAAAGATAATTGCCAACCTTGGGAAGATCCTTCCGAACGAACTTCACGTATCTCAAATACTGTTCGTCGGAGATTACGTCTATTATTCCCACCGGCGTATCTAGTTCGTGACAGAATAAGTTATCCATACCATCACTCCTTGTATCTGCTCCCTTATTATACACAATAGACAGGCAACAAAAAAGAGCCCCCGCATGCGAGAGCTAAGTTTCCGCTATATCCCGGTTCATCCGCCAGCTTTGTCTTGTTTAGGGAATTCTATAATCCTGCAATTATTTTTACCATCGCCAGCCGGTTCCTGTTTCTGTACCGCTTGTTCAAAAACATCACCGCTTGCCAAATTAATAATCCTTGTAATCTCGTTAGGTCCGTCAACTTCGCTTTCAACCACGAATTCGCCGGCAGGGGAACGTAAATCAGTCAGATTGGCAATCAAAGCCTGCAACATTTCTTTAGACAGCGTTATATGAACATGCGCCATTTTATCCCCCCATAAGGTAAGCTTCTATACTTATTATAGGTGGGGAAAAAATAAATGCTACAAGAAAGAGAGAAAAATATTCGGGTATAACTTGAATTTCGGAAATAGAAACGGTCATATCTATAAGGGTTCTTATTTCCATTTAAAACATATGAATAATCGCAGCTGTCAATGTACCCAAAATTGCCCCTGCCAAAATATCAGTAGGATAATGATGTCCTAGATAAACACGAGATGTTCCTACTAACACCCCATATAGGGCTAATGGAATTGTGAATTGCGGATAAGATAAACTATAATTAATTGCCAGTGAAAAACTAGCCGCCGTATGTCCTGAAGGAAAGGAATAATCTTTCCAAACCTTATCGCAAATATGAATATTTTGTATCACCATGTATGGCCTAGGTCTTCCAAGAATCTTTTTTAGAAAAGTGCCAATAGCAAAACTTACTGCTAAAGCAATTAACCCTCTTGCAGCAATGACTTTTATACCTTCTTTCCCAAAAATTATTAGGCCAACTGAAATAAGAATTGTAAACGTTGCTCCCCCCAAAAATGTACAAAGCGGCATCAGTTTATCTAGAATTTTACAATGCAACCTGTGATTTAAATACATAAAAACATTAATATCACCTACACCCATAATTCTTATAATACTCTGCAATTCACACACCTCCATATCCGCATCGTTTTGCAACCCTATTATACCTAGTTCGTGTTAAGAAAATCGGCATTATATATTAAAACCCTGTTAAAATCAGGCGTTTGCGATGTTTCTCCTGATTATATGCGCAGTGAGGGTGCCGAATCGGCACCCTCACTTATATGAAGGGAGGACTTGGAGCTTCACTATGCGTTTTCAATTATAAATTATGATTGTTAATGGTGAGTTTATATCACGTTATGAAATGTTTATGTATTTGTAAATTTGTATAAATCACAAAAAACTAAGGCTCCCAACATGCTTTGTTCATGAAAAGAAACCTTAGTTTTATTAACATTGGAAAACAATGATGCCTCAATCTTTACAGTAGTTTAACAAAATCGTTCAGCGTCTCCAACTGAGCTGTCAATTCCTCAATGGAGGCTGCTATTTCCTCTGTTGCTGAAGATTGCTCTTGGCTGACCGCACTCGTTTCCTGGGTATCGGTATTAATAACCTTTGTTGAATCAGCAATCTTCAGTAGGATAGACTCCACCTGCTTGGCAGAGGTGTTGCTTTCTTCTGCCAGTCGCCTGATTTCTTCAGCCACAACGGCAAAACCTCTGCCCTGATCTCCCGCTCTGGCCGCCTCGATTGCCGCATTCAATCCCAACAGCTTACTCATATCGGCAATACTTCGTATCATCTGAATAATTTCATCAGTCTGCTTAACGTTTTCACTCGTCTGCTGTGCCGCTTCCGCTAGCCTGGAACCGATATTTGCCAAATTCTGGGCTCCGGAGGCTATCTCTTGTACACCACTGCTTACTTGCTCAAAGGCTGAACTGAATTGTTCAATAACTTCTTGTAGCTTGTTCTGATTTTCCAAGCTCAGGCCGACCACAACCGCCCCAATCACCTTATTATTCTCATCATATACCGGTTCTGCCATGGCTTTATAAGGGACACCATAAAGTTCCTTTCCGGTAACCCTGACTTCCCGTTTTCCTTTATCCATAGCCTTACGTGCTACGGCTCCCTCTATAATCGGATCACCCGGCTTGATTTTGAGGTCAATGGTATCGCCCGGCACATGTAAAACGGCCTGGTTGAAATCACATATAGTAACGAAAACATCATAAGGATAAAGGGCTTTTAAGTGAGGAGCAATGGTTATAAACGCATCAAACACTTCTTTCCCAACTAAATTACCCATTATTAAACCTCCTGCCTTGTATTATTTAAAATGTTTTTATTTTTTTAACATTTTTAAAGACTTATCTATGTACTATAATTTCGATATTAATTCATTCTATTCCTTTAATTGTATCCGAGTTTATTTGCGTTTCTTTGAAGAACCGAAGCTTAAACATCTGTTTATATTTAAACAAGGCCTTTGCCATAACTTGAAGTATGAGCAAACGCCTTGTTTTTTTCTTAGTTAGTGTTTACAGTAGTTTAACAAAATCGTTCAGCGTCTCTAACTGGGCTGTCAATTCCTCCATGGAGGCCGCTATTTCCTCTGTTGCTGAAGATTGCTCTTGGCTGACCGCACTCGTTTCCTGGGTGTCGTTATTAATAACCTTTGTTGAATCAGCAATCTTTAGCAGGATAGACTCCACCTGCTTGGCGGAGGTATTACTTTCTTCTGCCAGTCGTCTGATTTCTTCAGCCACAACGGCAAAACCTCTGCCCTGATCTCCCGCTCTGGCCGCCTCGATTGCCGCATTCAATCCCAACAGCTTACTCATATCGGCAATGCTTCGTATCATCTGAATAATCTCATCAGTCTGCTTCACATTTTCACTCGTCTGCTGCGCCGCTCCCGCCAGCCTGGCACCGATATTCGCCAAGTTCTGGGCCCCAGAGGCTATCTCTTGCACACCACTACCCACCTGCTCAAAGGCTGAACTAAACTGCTCTATTACCTCTTGCAGCTTGTTTTGGTTTTCCAAGCTTAGACCGACCCCTACTGCCCCGATTACATTATTATTCTCGTCAAAAACCGGTTCGGTAATCGCCTTGTATGGAACACCATAAACCTCTTTCCCCACAGTTATGACTTTCCTTCTTCCTTCCTGCATAGCGGCATATGCCGAAGAACCAGTATTAACTGTTTCTCCGACACTAAGCTTTATATCGAAAGTATCTGCGGGTACGTATGCGATAATTTTATCCACATCACAGATAGTAACACATACGTCATATGGGTACAAAGCTTTAAAACATGGCGCAATGGTCACATATGCGTCTAAGACTTCTCTTCCTAAAAATTTTCCCATCGAATATGCCTCCTTATTTTTACATATTTATGTTCATTAAATATCGAAGCACCTTATTCTGTCTTTTGCTAAGATATTGTTATTGTAGTCCTAAATTCGACATCAATTTATTATTTCCCTCTTTATATTTATTGCTGTTTTCCTGCAATTTGTCGTAACAGCGCGTTTATATCGTGTTATAAAAAGGCTTCAATCCACGCTTTTAACTATGGACAGAAGCCTTAATTACTTTCTTTCCTGGCATTAAATAGTAAAAACTTCTCATTACAGCAGTTTAACAAAATCATTCAGCGTCTCCAACTGAGCAATCAATTCTTCCATAGAAGCCGCTATCTCCTCCGTTGCTGAGGATTGCTCTTCGCTTACCGCACTAGTTTCCTGGGTGTCGTTATTAATAACCTTTATTGAATCAGCTATCTCCAGCAGAATAGACTCCACCTGCTTGGCGGAGGTATTGCTTTCTTCCGCCAGCCGCCTGATTTCTTCTGCTACAACGGCAAAACCTCTGCCCTGATCTCCCGCTCTGGCCGCCTCGATCGCCGCATTCAATCCCAACAGCTTACTCATATCGGCAATACTTCGTATCATCTGAATAATTTCATCAGTCTGCTTAACGTTTTCGCTCGTCTGCTGAGAAGCCCCCGCCAGCCTGGAACCGATGTTTGCTAGATTTTGAGCACCGGAAGTTATCTCCTGTACACCACTGTTCACCTGTTCAAAAGCAGAACTGAATTGTTCGATAACCTCTTGCAGTTTGTTCTGATTTTCTAAGCTCAAACCAATCCCGACGGCCCCAATTACGTTATCGTTCTCATCAAAGACTGGTTCAGTAATGGCTTTATACGGAACCCCATATACTTCCTTTCCAATGATCATTACTTCTTTTTTTCTTTCCTGCATCGCCGCATACGATGAGCTTCCGGTTTGAACCGTATCTCCTGCCTTGATTTTTATATCAAAAGTATCTCCGGGTATATACGCAAGGTATTTTTTTGTGTCGCAGGCAAATACAAACACGTCATACGGATATAAATCTTTCAAATATGGTGCGATGGTTATGAATGCCTCCAATACTTCCTTGCCAATAAATTTACTCATTAAACTAACCTCCCCTATTGCAAGAATAATCTAATCTATTTTTCTATAGAGTCACCTATAACGATATGGTTTTTATTATTGTTTACACCTCCCCCTTGTTATACTGGCAAGTTATATTATTCTGTTTTTTCACCTTGACAGAGCAAAACCTACTAATTATTTTTTCTCTCAATATTTTCTTTCACTCGATATATTCTAAATTCAAGTTTGTTTATAATAATCCTTTACATAATAAATAGGATTAATTTTTGTCATTAATCCCATCTTGCGATAGTACATAAAATAAGAACTTACTAGGAGGGATATACATGTTCAAGGCGTTTCAAAAAAAGTTCGCCCTTCCCTTGGAAACAAAAATCACCGTCCTCGGTTTGCGTGTAGAAACAAGCAATGCCCCATACTATCAGGTAACCGGTAAAAAATTGGTCTTTGAGGATCTTTGGAAAATCCAAATAGCCTGTTCCTCGTGCCAAGAAGAGAAACCTACTATTGTTCCGGGCTTTTTGGAATTCGAACAACCTTGGGAAGAGGAATGCGAATGGACATCAAGTTTCCCGCGGAAAATAACGGTTTCTTACCACCAAAAGCCCCGTAATCTTTCTGCCCATGTTGTTTATCAAAGAGGACAAGATTTGCGTCTTCATTTAACTCTGGAAACTATTCTTTTGATAGATTTTGTTGCAAGCGAGGAGCCCCTCAGCGAGCCTGAGTCTTTACCGCCGAGTAATGACATTCATACCGCTTTAAATGGCACTGTGCTTGATGCTTATCGATTAGTTCCCCTGCCCCATGCTATTATTGAATTCTACCAAAAGGACAAGGACTCTCCTGTAGTAAAGGTTGCCTCTAACAACAAAGGCCGATACGCATGTGGAGAAATCATTCCGGGAATTTACGATATCAAGGTTAAGCATCCTCGTTATCTTCCCCTAATAATTAAAAATTACATTGTGGCCGCAGGAGATGATAAATCCCAAGATTTTTTATTACGAAGGTAAAGAGTTGTGAACAATCGCCGAAGTTAAAAGACACCTCAGGCAGAAGGTGTCTTTTAACTTCAGCGTATTATCCGTGGGAGCTCCACCATACCCGCTCCCTGCTGTTCTCGACTTAATCCTTGGATTTTAACCGCTCCCCGTGCCAGCATTCCCACAACCTGAGGTATTGTCATTAATCCGTAACAGTTTAAGAGATCTGCTGCCGCACCGGTAATGTGAGGTGCCGCAAACGACGTCCCGCTCTTTATTGCGTACCCGCTGCCAAGCCAGGTAGAGTTGATATCCACTCCCGGAGCACAAAAATTAACCTCCGGACCGGAACTGGAGAATTCGCCCAACTTATCATTCTCATCCGTAGCCGATACCGCCAAAACACTTGGGAACCGGGCAGGATAGTTTACACGCCCACCGTCATTACCGGCCGCCGCTACAATGAGTACTCCCCTTTCATAAGCTGCTTGCATTGCTCTTTCCAGAGTACTGTTGGTTTCGGAGGTAGAAAAGCTCATATTGATAATATTCACAGGTTTATTCATCAGCCAGTCTAGTCCCTCAATAATATCGGACATGGTGCCACTGCCCTTTTTGTTAAAAGCCTTCACTGCATAGATATCGACGTACGGGTTGATACCTGTTTTTCCGTATTTACTGCTGGCACCTATGATTCCGGCCACATGTGTCCCATGCCCGTAATCATCCAGAAAGCTTTCTACCCCGTCTAACGTACTGACCCCTTCCCGCACGTTGTCTTTCAAATCGGGATGATGATAATTAATCCCCGTATCTATGATACCTATGCCAACCCTGCGTTCTTTCAACTTATCCCATACCTGTGGCGCTCCTATTCTTTTTAAACCCCAATCTACATTCTGCAACCCCTTCTTCGGCAAAAGAGGGGTTTTAGGCTGTATCGGCTCGGGCCAAAAGGGAAAAAAAGAGTATCCCGGAAAGAAAAAATCCCACCTGTCACACAATCTAAACTCCAGGTCTTCTTCAACTAATATTTTACTGTCTAGTCCACGGTTCACGCCTTCAATGCTTTTTTCCCCCATATATTCACACAGAAACCCATTAACAAGCGGTAACTCTTTAATAATACAAACATCTTGCGAAACAAGAGTCTTTTTCAACATCTCCATTTCTTCTCTATTTTCAACTGATATTATCTTTCTCACCGAGGTTTGAGAGGCATCAGCATTTGTCATTTATATTCCCCTTTCTCTGACAACAAGGCAATTAGCTGCTCCTTTACCTTATGCCGTCAAGGGTCAAATGGCTACTCGACCTCTCAATATTGACCGATTAATATGGTGGGACAAAATATAGAAATTATTGCTATAATGATTGTATTAACAATGGTATTGAGAACTTACATAGACGGATGTGATTTTCTATGAGAACAAACCGCAACAATTTACAGGTACTTACTGTTTTTTTCTTCTTCCTCGTTTTCTTCCTTTCAGGTTGCCGACCCACTGTCACTACAGCCGGCGATTCCGTCAACGAACCGCCTCCTCCCCCGCCAAAGCAAAACAAAACCCTGATTATATCCGTAACCGGCGATATCATGATGCATAACACCCAGCTTCAGTCAGGATATCAAGCGGAACAGGGCAATTACGACTATTCTCCCTTTTTCAAGAGAATATCCCCCCTATTAAAGGTTCCTGATATACTAATCGGGAATCTGGAAACGACCTTCGCCGGAAAAACTGCCGGATATGGCGGGTATCCTCGCTTTAATACCCCCGAAGAACTTGCCATCAATTTAAAAAAAGCCGGCTTCGACATCCTCACAACAGCAAACAACCATAGCCTGGATAAAGGCTATGGGGGACTCGTTTCAACACTCGATAACCTTGATGCCGCCGGTCTCCTCCATACCGGAACTTCACGTACCAAAGAAGAGCAAGAACAGCTGCTTTTACTGGATGTCGAGAATATCAAACTGGCCGTACTTTCCTATACTTACGGTACTAACGGCTTAAACCCTCCCAAGGATAAGGAGTTCTGCGTCAACTACATAAATGAAGAAGTTATCAAGGGGGACATCCTTAAAGCTCAAGAGCAAGGTGCTCATTATATTATCGTCTGCCTGCATTTTGGACAGGAGTACCAGACAAAACCTAACAGCCACCAAGAGCAGTTAGCCCATTCCCTTTTCTCGGCAGGTGCCGACATCATCTTTGGCAGTCATCCCCACGTCCTTCAGCCCACCGCAGTAATCAAGAACGAGGACAGGGGCACCAATAATTTTGTCATTTATTCGTTAGGTAATTTCATTTCGGACCAATCCAAACTGGATCGTAAATCCAGCGTGCTTCTCAACGTTTTCTTGACCATTGAGCCGGATACCGACAAGGTTACTTTCGAAAAGGCCACCTATATTCCAATCTGGACAAGACGGTATCAGACTGGAGGCAGAACTTCTTTTGAGGTGTTGCCGATTGAACCTTGCCTGACCAGCATTGAGACGGGACAAGAACATAATTTTAGCAATAAAGAAATCGAAGCACTAAATCAGGCTTGGGAGCTGATTGATTCCCGCCTTTCAGGAGAACACTCCGAAATGTTTATGCTCCACAGACTTCCACTTCCCGTATCTCAACTTGATTTGATTGAATCCTATTAGACAATTAAGGAGAAGAATAATGTTAGCTGGTGCCAGAATCATTAAAACAGGAATAGCCGTAACGATCAGTATGTACATCTGTGTACACTTTGACATTCAACCCGCCATTTTTGCTGCGGCGGCCGCAGTGTTGAATCTGCAGCCCTCACTGGGCATGAGCCTGTCCAACGCTAAAGAGCAGGTTCTTATCCATATCATTTCCATCAGTATCGCCATTACCCTGGGAGTTATAATTGGCTCAAATCCCATCAGCATGGGCCTTTCAACCGTGCTGGTAATTCTCACCTGCAGCCGCTTTAAGTTGCGAGCGGGTATGGCAGGAGGTATCATGGCCTCCATCTTCATCCTGGGTTCACCGGCGACTGAATTTCTTTCCCATGCCATGACCCGTTCTCTCGCCATATTTATAGGGATAGGCGCAGCATTACTGGTCAATATGATTATTGTCCCTCCGCGTTATTCAAGGCCTTTGCGCGATAAGCTCTGTGAATTAAACAGCGTTATTACTGTAGCTTTTTGTGATGCCGTACACGGGTATTTGGATGCAGATGCCCTGACCCCCAGTGATTTAGAGGAAAAGAAGCTGGAAGTTAATAGCCTGTTTAAGGAGACCCAACACCTATACGAGCTTTATAAGTACAACCTGGGTCCTGCACGGGAAAAAGAAGAGGATTCTCTTCAAGAGAGAAAAAACAAATTCTACAACGATTATATTTCATACAACAAAGGCCTTTGGCAAAGAACACGGGATATTCATTTTCTAACGGAGGAGAGAATAAAGAGGCGGAAAAAAACCGGGAAATTACCCGTCAGTTCGGAGTTTCAAGAAATCTTGACCCTTCTGGAAAATGGCCTGCTCCTTTTTACCTCTTACAATGATGAACTGCAAAACAAACTGTCCGGCAAAAAGTTCGAAAAAGTAACCGAACCCCACATCTGGAGAAGGCTGGATAATATCTTAAACCGCTGGCACGATCGCTTCCCAATGGGCAGTTATTACATACACGCATTAGTCGAGGTTTCCCTCGTTACCTACAAGATACGCTGGGCCGCCAAAGAATCCGCTACACTGCTGGATACTGAAGTCGATTTGGGATAGATATGACCTGCTCTTTTGATATAGCTGAATATAACGACAGAATTTGGTATAATAATTACTAAGGTATTTATTTATATGAACACCGAAAAGCAAACGGAGGTGTTGAGCTTGGACCAGAAAATACAAGGTGAATTACAAACGATAATAGATACTATTATTGGAATCGTTCCCGTTGAACAAATATATCTCTTTGGTTCATATGCTACCGGTATACCACATGCTGATTCAGACTTAGATATTTTTGTTGTAATAAAAGAGGATGCTGACATTCGAGAGATTGATGCTATAAAACTGATAAACAAAGCAATTAGGGATAAAAAAACAAATTTAATCAACGAAAGTATACTCCGTCAATAGAGCGTCAAGTAGTACAGGAAGGTATGATGCTCTATGGATAATTTAATAAGTTCAAAAGAATGGCAAAAGCTTGCGGAAATGGATTTAATGAGTGCAGAATATCTTCTTGATATGCGCCCCGTTCCCTTTGAGATTATATGTTATCATTGTCAACAATCAGCCGAGAAATATCTAAAAGGATACCTTGTATTACATGGGATGAATCCTCCAAAAACCCATGACTTAAATCAATTACAAGTGTTATGTTCGAGTATATCTGATAACTTTGTGGAAATAGCAGATCAGTGTTCTGATTTGACAGCTTATGGGATACAGCCAAGGTATCCAACGCAATTGGTGCTGGAGGAAAGAGATATGCAAGAAGCACTTGTAAGTGCTAAATCAAATAGTGATTTTATTATAATAATGATTGGGCAAAGGATAACCAAAGAATGATCATAGAATTGACATTTTACCTTTACCTCTTTATAATTGTTATGTGCTCGTGTTGTGCTGATGTGGCTCAGTGGTAGAGCAGCGCATTCGTAATGCGCAGGTCGGGGGTTCAAATCCCCCCATCAGCTCCACTCACACTAAGAATACGAGGATGGGCATGTTTTCCAGGAGGAAAAAACCACAAAAACCCCATAGAAAATCAAGGAGACGATTAAGCCTCCTTTTTGTATGCCTACTTTTCACCAGACCAGTTCGTCTAGTATATGAAAGGAATGAAAAAATATTATTGGAACACATAAATAGTTTTTTTTGCTCCTGCACACAAGAACTTCTGAAATGCGATGAAGTGCAGCAGCTTAAATATTTCACGCAACATCGTGGAACAACTCGTCTGGATCACAGTATATCCGTTGCCTACCACAGTTACAGATTGAGTATCCGATTGGGACTTACTATTGACAACAGAAGTCTTATCCGTGGAGCGCTTTTGCATGATTTTTTCCTATATGATTGGCGTGAGCAAACTGGGCGCAAGGGGCAGACATTGCATGGTTTTACTCACCCGCGTGAAGCATTGAATACCGCTTCGCAGCAATTTGATTTAAATCAAACAGAGCAAAATATTATATTGCGGCACATGTGGCCGCTTACGATCACACCACCCAGAACTCGCGAGGCACTAATCGTAAGTTTGATTGACAAATACTGTACTATAAAGGAACTGCTTAAGCTCCGCGGCAGAATTCCGCTTAAGGTCCTGCCTGAAAGACCCGCATCTTAATGTAAAACCCTGCAAATCAAAGTGGGGTGTTTCTTCCTCACCATAAATTCAAGCTCTCTTGCCCCCGCTTTCTCATTAACCAACCTTCATATTTCTGGATAACAGAAAGCCTACACTATTGTTGACAACGAAGAAGATATTATTGATTATAAAAATCAGGCCTAATTTGCGTATTATCAAAAAGCTCTGGACATGTCCAGGGCTTTTTGTGTGGGTCATTGGTTTTGTTTTGGTATAATGAGGGTAGTGATCTTAACTGGCTTGTGTTTGAAGTTTATAAATTTATAAGATAGTCGGCCATCGCTTCCCTATGCTCACTCATCCGATTATCGGGCGGAGAAGTTGTTGTTGAAATTAAAAAGGGTCAACTTGGAAAATAAGTATTCAAACAGATAAGTGATTATATTAAATCGGAAAAAACAAGTGTATTTCTTTATGCTTGGAAATTTTCCTTAAAGAATTATTTCGTGAGTTAGTTTATCACTTCGCTTGGACACTGCATTTCCGCAACAGTCGCGGACATAAAGGAGGAAAAATGAATATATCAAACCTAACAGATATAGAACTCCTTCAATTAAATAGTGAATTGTTGGATGAGTTGAAAAGTAGAAAAATAATTAGGACTAGAAACAATCCAGTTGCGGACTATGCCGAATGGTTAGTATCAAAAAAGATGGGGTTGGCTCTCCAAACGAATTCTAAGGCAGGATTTGATGCTATTGATAATTCTGGTATAAGATACCAAATAAAATCCAGAAGACTTGATCCAACAAATAATTCAACTCAGTTAGGCGTTATTAGAAACTACGAAAAAAAGGAGTTTGATTATTTAATAGGCGTCTTATTCAATAAAGATTTTACTGTTAAAGGCGCATATAAAATTCCTCATAATGTTATTGGCATATATTCGAAATATAGTACCCACCAGAATGGACATATTTTGCATTTAAAAAATGGCGTCTTAAATGATAAGGATATAACTGATATAACCAAGATTTTGTTATTATAGTAGTAAAGAGTTGAGCAACTTCACATATCTATCCATCCCATAAAAAGGAGAGGGAATGTAAAATATTTTGTGTAAATGGATTTTTCACATAGATTGGTAATACTAATACTGGCTCTTGCTTATCGACAGGATAGGGCAATGCTGGAGAGCAACCTGAGGCCTTGCAAACACCCCGAACTCATCAATCAAACAAACAAAATACCTTCTTGCCTTTTCCCAACATTCTTGCTGCCATTGTTTTAGCATCAATCACGACCAATCTTCCTAAAAACCTTGAATGCTCAGCAAACATAAGAATGTTCAAACTGAATATAAACACGGTATTTTCTTCCATACTCCCCAGCGATACTTTGTACATTATTAACTAAGCTATCGTCTCCTTTGCCGTCAACAATAATCACCGGAACTTTACGTTGAGCTACACTGCGAATAGAATTACCTTAATACTGAAACCAGCTGTATTTTCTCCTGCCTTCAATCAAGAAATCAGCAAGGTCAATTTTTTTGACTTCATAGAGATCGTGCCAACCATCTTCAACGGGAATATCCTTATAGAGGTTTTCTCTTAAAGCTTCAAGAAAATGTCTGTTCTTCCCCATATAGTCTGCACCGCAACATACTGTATTATGAGATTCGGCTTTTAACCTTTCCAGCCATTCAACCCCTTCACTGCACCTTAATATATGGTGGTCCAGAATCAAGGTTTTAACATTTCCTGATGTTTCCAGTAGATTATTCCAGGCCAAGTCTTTTATATCTCTCGTAGAATCCTCAAGATAAATGGGAGGTCCGCTTGCAAGTACAATATCAGGACTGATCCTCATTATCTCCTTAACCGCTTCGTTATCAAGAAATTGAATATCCGAGGCATGTAAAAACCTTGTACCGTCTGCTTCTATACAAGTCATTACAACAGTGCCTCCCTGGGTTCCACTTATTCCGTGAGGAACTTCCACAGAAAAGAACAAGTTCTCATCTATTCTACCTTCGGCACTGTCTATATCATGATCGAGTCCAAAAATTAAGGACTCCTCTCTGGCTTTCATTCGACTGTTAGAACCGTCTTCTTTTTTAGCCCAAATTCTACAATCATCTCCGATGGTTCCCAGTTGACTTATGGACAGTTGATATGGGTTGGCATTCATCAAAGGTATATGGTCTCCATGAAAATGGCTGAAAATAATATCTGTTGAAGTTTCGACTTTTTCAATTATCTTATTCCTAATAATATTTCCAACAGCAATCTGAAGTGGATGAGGTTTTAAACCATTTCTGATATAGCCCAAGGAAACTCCTGGGTCGATAATTATTTTCCTATTATCGAATTCAACACTGCAGCAGAGTCCCCTGACTCCCAAGGATTCAGTTCCAATTATTTCGATTTTCATCTTATCAGCCCCAAATTATCTTTTCAGCCGGAAGACATAGTCTCCAACTTCGACATCCAGTGCCTTAGCGATTTTGGGGCATTTGGCCTTAAGCAGAAAATAAATGCTCCTATCAACTTCAGAAAGAGCTTCAAAATTGCCTTGGCCCTTGCTTATTACTATATCACTATTATAGAAATTTTCCTTAAATTCATTACTGAATTCCTTGACCAAGGCCCCCGGAGCGGAACACCCTGTGGAAACCACCTCAGCATAATCGCCGATGCCTATTATATTCACTTCTCTTTTCGTGATGTCATTGATTATAGGTTCACTTCTATAGGCAAATGTCACTCTATAGTCTTTTGAGAGCATTTCAATTAAAATCTTATCAAAGACACCTTCTCCGGAATTATCGCCTATTATTAAAATGCTGCTGTCTTTTTTTAACTCTGACCTTAAGTCTTCAATATCACATCTTTTAAATTTCTTGTGTAATTCTTCTTCCAAGCATTTCTTTATATCCAAGTCCTTAAATATAGCAGTATCCATTACATTGCCTGTAGCAGACGCTTTTATAGCTCCCTTTAGATTGTCCTCTCCATTTTTTATAAAGCTCCGTATATCATCCTCCAGCTTTTTAGCTTCCTTGATATCGGAGTCTTTTATTTTTCTATAAGGATCCTGATTGTTGGTATGATGTTTGACAGCACTGTGTACCGCCCTACAAAGCTCCGGTGCATAATCATATTTTCTGTAATCAGCTATCACTTTTACTGCATCATCCATTATTTTTTCCTGTAATTCAGTGTTATCGGTTGATTCATATGCTGCTTCAAGTCCCTGTCTAAGTATACAGGGCAGGCAGTCTAAAAATAATTCCATTCTACTTCACCTTTTCTTTTATATGATTTCATTGCATACTCCTGTGGGTTCGTCCAGGAACTCCTTTTATTCCGTTTTTAAACATGTTATCAAGAAATTCCTTGTCCTGCACTTCAACATATGCATGGCTCTACAGGATCCAGAAGTCAAATTGTACTCTCCTTCAAACCTTGTGGTAACATCACGTAGCGATTTCATTAATGATTTCTTCAGTTATCTTCATATTCCCTCCATGAGAAGCTATGAAAACGAACTTATTAAATCCGTAATTATCCACTCCCTCTTTATCAAGAAATAGTAATTTCCCCGGACACAACATATTATCTATTTAACCTTCTAACCGACAATGTATCCCGCTATCTTCATCTAAAAATTAAAAATATAGGGTTTATATTTTGACCTTCTAACGGATAGTAATATATAGAAAGGAGTTGATTACTGTGTCAAAATTTGATTTCGTACCTGATAGTATTAAAAAGGGGGCTAACAAAGATGTATAAGAATCTCACCCCAAAAAGGGCATGGGAAATTTACGTCCAAAGTGAGGAATACATTCCAAGATCTGTGGAGTTTTTTCTCTCAAATTTTCGCGAGGATGGATATACCAATATAACAAGAATGTGCAAAGTCTATGCTCATGAGATAATAGAGGCTTCTGGCGAACTGGCCACTTCAGAATATATTGCTGAGGTGGCCGTTCTTTTAGAAGAATATATTCTGCAATACATTGAACAAATCGGTGGCAAAGATAAATTGAATCTATACTCCACTGAAGAATTGGAGGTTATTTATAAACAGCAGGATAAAGAAATACTGGCTGCCCTCCGCCGCTATCAAGAATCTTTAAGAAGCGTTTATGGGCTGACCGGAAAGGAATAACACGAAAGTAAAAGAAATAATATTTAGAAGGGGGAAATTAACATGTCAAAATTAAATTCTGAAGACTTTTATTACGGAGCAGTGCTTTCCAAGTTATTAAACAAACACTTCAGGCCGGCATTGGTAGAGGGTGACGACGACAGCCAGGTTTATGATTTATATGCAGATAAATTTGATACGAGGCTCTATATTAAATACCGCAAAAAAATTCAAAAAGGCAAAAAGAAAGACTACAGTAGCTGGCAGTTTAATTTCACTGAAAAAGAATTGCGGAGTATCGAAAACTATTTTCAGAATTGCAAAAACCTGTCCCTCGCCTTGGTTTGTATCACTGAACCCCTATACAAAAGTGAACTGGCTGTTCTTAACAAGAAAGATATCCAAGAAGTCCTGACCTTAACACACGGTTCTTTCACAATCAGTCGAGCGAAAAACGAAAAATATTTTCGCATCTCTGTTGGCGGCGGCAGAGAAAAAGCTCTGCTAATTAAGGCCAGTGCTTTTGAGGACACTTTCTAGAAGTTAGCTTATACTACATATCAATACGGGTTTAAGATGCGGTGAGATTATGGTTTTAAAATGAAATAACGTGGTCTTTAAAAGCAGGTCTTTGCAGGTTGCCAGTTCTCTACAAAGAAAGGACGGAGTATTGAAAGTCTTTGAACCAAGAACTTAAATTCCGGAATACTCAATAAATTCAGCGGGTATATGGCGATAAAAGATATATCCAATCGGCCTATTGGTCACGGCTATTGCGAAGGAGTGGAATTAATGATGCGTTGATAATACCTGATGAACAACCATCTCCATTGATGCTGAGACTACAAAGATGTAAATATTTTTCAGATGGCAAAATCCCAAACGAAAAGGAGGCGAAATCGTCTCCTTTTTGTTTGCCTGATTATCAATAGACCAGCCCTGCATATTTCTCAAAGAATTTCATTAGCTTCTCAATAATACTTTGCTTTTTTCTTTGTCGACCGCTATTGGAAAAGCGTGAAACAGGGGGCATTATTCTATCAACAGCTGTGCCTGTGGTCTTCAGTAAGCCGTCTCGGAAGGCATTTTCCATAAAACGTCGCGTTTCCTCCGGCTTTAATTTTTCTTCTTCAATAATGGCTATGATATCCGCTTCCCTGTGCTCATTTAAGAATGTACGCCAATCTTCATCGACTTTTGTAGAAATGTTGACCTGTTCTATGAAACGCTCGATAAGCTCTTTCTTACTGCGAAGCTCAATACTTGCATTAATGGCTTTATCGATAGTCGTGAGAATATTTTTATCCTTGCAGTTGGATTCCTGGTATTTCGCTACAAGCATCAGGATATAGTCAATATTGACCTCAATCTGCCTGATAAGCTCAATTTCGAAAACAATATCATCGTTGATAGTTTCCTTATCACCATCGGTGCCTTTCCGATATTCCTGATACAGATCGATATAAACACTCTGATAATCCTGAAAATCACGCTCGGACAGAATTTCATTTCCTGCAAACTCATCGAAAGAAGATAGAATGTTGCGCAACCTTAATATCAACCCATACAATCGGATGAACCCCTTTTGTGATTCTTCACCGATAATAGCTTGTCCCAGAGGATATTGGGAAATAAGTTTTCTGATTAACTCTTCATAACCCGGCTTGTACTCACCTTTTTCATCATAGCCGTTATAGTATTCTTCATAGGTTTTCAACAGTACAATACCGCCAGCATCTTTATTGCCGAAAAGGGCAATGGCCTTATCCGTTTCTTCTTTCAAATCACGAAAACATACGATGTTGCCAAAGGTTTTGACGCTGTTAAGAATCCGGTTTGTCCTGGAAAAAGCCTGAATCAGTCCATGCTGTCTCAGATTTTTGTCTACCCAAAGCGTGTTGAGAGTAGTTGCATCAAAACCTGTCAGGAACATATTTACAACAATCAACAAGTCAATCTCCCGATTCTTTACACGAAGAGAAAGGTCTTTATAGTAATTCTGAAATTTTTCAGAGGAAGTATCGTAATTTGTGTTAAAGGTCGCATTGTAATCCCTGATAGCCCCTTCAAGAAAATCCCGGGAGCTCTGATCAAGATTCTCTATATTAAAGTCTTCATCAGGCAACAACCCATCTGGTTCTTCCTCATTTGCACTAAAACTGAAAATGGTTGCTATGGTGAGGTTACGACCCATTTTCGCTATTTGCTTTTTAAACTCACCATAGTACCTGATAGCCATTGGGATGGAGGCAACGGCAAATATGGAATTAAAACCAGCCACACGCCTTGTTTCACGCTTTTCTACCATCGTCTTGGGATTATGCTTGTCGGATTCCTCCCATTTGGCAGTAAATATATAGTAATTGTTCCGCTTTGTCTTCTGATCAAAGTGCTCGAGAACATATTCAACTATTTCACTGACTCGTTGCGGATCCGCCAAGGCTTTTTCACGGTCTATGCTATATACTTTTTTATCATCAATGTGGTCCGGCATTTTGATAGTATTGATAAAATCTATCCTGAAAGGCAATACATTTCCGTCATTAATAGCATCCACAATCGTGTAGGTGTGGAGCTTTTCGCCAAAAGCCTGCTCGGTTGTCCGCATCAGTGGATTACCACTTGAGGCGGCATTTGCGGCAAAAATCGGTGTTCCGGTAAAGCCGAAGATATGATAATTCTTAAAACTCTTCGTGATAGCCCGGTGCATATTGCCAAACTGAGAACGGTGACACTCATCGAAAATCAGTACAACATGCTTTTTATATATATCGTGCCGTTTGTTTTTACGGATAAATACGTCCAGCTTTTGAATCGTTGTTACGATGATTTTGTATTCGTGAGGATTGCCTTTTTCGTTTTTATCCTCCAGTTGTCGTTGGAGAACCCTCGTGGATGTATTTCCGTTTGCCGCACCCTTTTCAAAACGATCATATTCTTTCATCGTCTGATAGTCTAGATCTTTTCGGTCAACAACAAACAATACCTTGTCAATATAGGGCAAGGCAGAAACCAATTGTGCTGTTTTAAAGCTGGTCAATGTTTTGCCGGAGCCGGTTGTGTGCCAAATATATCCCCCTGCGTCTGTTGTTCCCATCCTCTTATAATTAGCTGCAACCCCAACACGAGACAATATACGTTCCGCAGCAGCGATTTGATATGGTCGCATGGCAAGCAACAGTTCCTCGGATGTGAAAACACAATACTTGGTCAGAACATTTAAAAGGGTATGTTTGGCGAAAAACGTTCTGGTGAAATCCACAAGGTCAGCGATGACTTTATTGTTTGCATCAGCCCAAAAGCTGGTAAACTCAAAGCTGTTGCTGGTTTTCTTGCTCTTTCGGCGTTCGCTGCTGTTTTGCTCTCTAATATGGGCATTCCTGGTGGTGTTGCTATAGTACTTTGTATGAGTGCCGTTAGAAATTACGAAAACCTGTACATACTCAAATAAGCCCGACGAAGCCCAAAAGCTGTCGCGATGGTAGCGGTTGATCTGATTGAAGGCTTCGCGGATAGCAATTCCGCGACGTTTCAGCTCAACATGGACAAGGGGTAGCCCGTTGACGAGTATTGTCACATCATACCGTGTTTCATGCTTACCGCCTTTTTCCTCCTGCCTGCCGGCAGGCACGGCGTACTGGTTGATAACCTGCAGACGGTTGTTGTGGATGTTCTTCTTATCAAGGAGGTAGATGTTCTTGGTCGTCCCATCTTCACGGCGCAGAATCTGTACATGATCATCCTGAATCTTTCTAGTCTTCTCCACAATGCTTTCATTGGTATTGGCAATACATTCCTTGAAAAACCTGTCCCATTCGCCATCCGTAAAGGTGAGACCATTGAGTAGCTCAAGCTGCCTGCGCAGATTCGCTATCAATGCAGCTTCATTGTGGATTGTCAGGTATTCATAGCCCTGCGAAGCCAGCAGACGGATAAATTCGTGCTCGAGCTCTGCCTCGCTTTGGTATTTTTCAGAGCGGACGTTGTATTCAGCTAAATATTCGGCAACAACAGTAGCTTCGTCGGTGCTTGCGACGATGTTGTATGTACTCATGCCGTCGCCTCCTTAAAGGTGAGTAGCTTGTCGCGGTAATATTCATACTGCTTGCGCCGGGCTTCGATTTCAGCAGGGAGACCACTGGTTAGATCGTTGCATAGGGCGTCAAAGCGATCGAGAATGGCAACGATGCGTTCTTGTTCTGAAAGGGATGGTAAAGGAATAGGATAGCTTTTGATAATACCTGGATTTAAGTCTGATCGTGCGCCTTGACCAAGTGCTTTTAATTTTTCGTATTGGCTGTTTACCCAATGAAAAACATAGCGATAGTTTGCTTTTTGAGAGTTGATTTCTAAACAGCAACAGTGTTGATTAGTAGTCAAGGGAATCTTATTAATAGCGGATCTTCCTGCAGTCGCCCCAGAAATTGCTATAATAACACAATTTTCCGGTATCCATTTTGCGGCTGAATTTTTTAGCGCCGCTGGAGTTATTCGTATTTCTGTGTCATAAATATCCACAAAACGCACCTCTTGTGTACGAAGCCAAGGAATATCACCGCCATAATATTCGGCATTATTTGCAAGTGGTGTACCACCGGAATAGGTCTTTTTTGATACCTCCCCCAACGTAGTCATAGGCACAACATCTCCGAATGTCAGAAGGTGGTTCCTATAATACACATATTGCTTTTTCCGTGCTGTAAGCTCTGCTGTAAGCTCTGCTGTAAGCTCTGCTGTAAGCTCTGTGAAATTGTCCAGTATTCGGACAATTTCTTGCTGCACAGGTAGCGGCGGAAGGGGGATAACGAATTCTTCTGTAATTCGTAGAGAAATCTGTGGTAACGAACCCATACCTGATGCCGCTTCTCTAAAATGTGAGATGCTATTCTTAAGTACATAATATAAATATTTCACCGCTATTGCGCTATCTGACGTATATGCCCACATTTCATTTTTAAATGTAAATGGCTTATCATAATAAACAGCATCAATTACCCCTCTGGACTGTATCAATACTGCTGGGACTCTTGTAATATTTGCTTTTGGAATATCGTGTTCCATTGCATTTATTACAGTTTTCCCACCCGCAAAGATTTTGATTTCACCATTAGGATTATCAATTTCCTTCATTTTTCCTGCGGTGATAGGTGTACCCTTAAGCCTTTTATAAACTTCTTTTATCTTTTTATATTCCACCCCATTCGGGCAAAGCTCTTTAATCAATTCTTCCAGCCTACTCATTTGACCACCCCTGCCTGCCGGCAGGCAGCTCGATTTCCGCGATGATCTTGGCAATCTCGTCACGTAAAACCTGTTCCCGTGCCACGATTTTTTCTATCTCGGCATTTAAGGCTACAATATCGATCTTCTCCCTGGTGTCCTCCTGCTCCACATAGGTAGATACAGAAAGATTGTAATCCCGCTCGGCAATTTCGCTGTTTGGTACAAGTCTGGCAAAATACCCGATATCCTTTCTTGTTTTAAAGGCATTTAGTATGTTTTCAATATTTTCCTGTGTCAGCTTATTGTTATTTGTAACCTTCACACATTCCTTTGATGCATCGATAAAAAGAGTGCTGTTCTCCGATTTTGATTTTTTCAGCACCATAATGCAGGTAGCAATGCTGGTACCGAAAAACAGGTTAGACGGTAATTGAATCACGCAATCGATATAGTTGTTATCAATCAGGTATTGCCTGATTTTCTTTTCTGCACCGCCACGGTACATTACGCCTGGGAAGCATACAATTGCCGCTGCTCCGTTTGTCGCCAGCCATGAAAGGCTATGCATAATAAAAGCAAGGTCCGCTTTGGATTTTGGCGCAAGCACTCCCGCAGGGGAAAAGCGAGGATCGTTAATCAGAATCGGATCGCTGTCACCCTTCCACTTGATAGAGTAAGGCGGATTGGAAACGATGACCTCAAATGGTTCATCATCCCAGTGCAAAGGGTCGATCAATGTGTCGCCAAGAGCTATATCAAATTTGTCATAATCAATATCATGCAGGAACATGTTGATGCGGCACAGGTTATAAGTGGTAATGTTAATTTCCTGTCCAAAGAAACCCAGACGCACATTTTCTTTACCAAGGATCTTTGCAGACTTCAATAACAACGAGCCGGAACCACAGGCCGGGTCATAGACTTTGTTAACTTCAGTTTTTCCCACTAAGGCAAGACATGTGAGCAGTTCGGATACTTCCTGCGGTGTGAAATATTCACCACCACTTTTACCTGCGTTAGAGGCGTACATGCCCATCAAAAATTCGTAAGCATCTCCGAACGCATCAATTGTATTATCCTTGTAATCGCCGAGTTTCATTTCAGAAACGCTGTTCATCAGCTTGACCAGCTTTTCGTTGCGCTTGGCCACAGTGCCGCCCAGCTTATTACTGTTAACGTCGATATCATCAAAGAGGCCTTTGAAATTATCCTCGCTGTCTGTTCCTTGTGCGGATTCTTCAATGTTAGTAAAAACGTGTTCCAGAGTTTCATTCAGGTTTTCGTCATCCTTGGCACGAAGGAGAACGTTCCCAAACAACTCACCGGGTAATATGAAGAAGCCTTTTGTCTTGACCAAATCTTCGCGTGCCTGTTCTGCGTCGCGATCGGAAATCTTGGCATAATCAAAAGCTGTATCTCCGGCTTCATGTTCCGTGGCATTGATATAGGCGGTAATATTCTCCGATATGTAACGGTAAAATAACATTCCTAGAACATACTGTTTAAAATCCCAACCATCTACACTTCCTCGCAAATCGTTCGCAATATTCCATATGGTACGGTGCAACTCCGCGCGTTCTTGTTCTTTTCTGTTATCCGCCATAGTTTTTCCTTTCTTATCTGTGTTGTAAAATGTCGAAATTAATACCTTAAGTTAATTCCATATGTTCACCCTGTTTTCCTGCAGTTTTCATACTAGTAGGAAGGCAATATATTTGCTCTTCCAGTATTCAATTTGGAGATATTCAAAGGCATCAGGAAGTACCCCTGTTTCCTTCCGTTAAATGCTAATTTGCTAAAATAAATTAGTTTCAGCACACATTTGCTGCAGGCAAAATGCTCTCGCCTCTTTTCCGGGCAATAAGTAGTGGTGCTTTTTTAAACCTCCGGAAATTGTTATTTACTACCTTTTATTGGTATTTATCTTGCTTCTTCTTTGTTTCTTTGCTATTATTATTTCAAAGATATTTTGATAGGAAATGCGCAAATAAACGAGGAGCGAATGAATATGTTAAAGAAGAGAATAGCTGTATCCCCCAAGCGCCAAATCACTATCCCTATTGAGTTTTTTAATACAATAGGCATCGGAAATGAAGTAGAATGCTATCTGCACAACAATAGCCTCGTGATTCGTCCTGTTAGGGATGCTGATGGGGAATTCGATGAAGAGATCCTGGCCGATTTGATCGCACAAGGTTTATCTGGTGAAAAGCTATTGGAAAAATTCAAGAAAACGCGACGCAATATACGTCCGGCTGTTGAGCGCCTCTTGGAAGAAGCCAGTCTTGCAGTGAAAGGACAACGGCCAAGTTCTACTTACGAAGATGTTTTTATCCGGGAGGATTAAAAATGTATGATTTGCGTATTCTGCCTCCTGCCGCCCACTTTATTAAAAAACTTAGAGACAAACATCTGAAACAAAAATTCCAAAATACAATCGATCGTCTTTTGGAAGACCCCTATTATGGCGTGCCGAAAACCGGTGATTTGTCTGGTGTGTATAGTTGCGATATTTACCACAATAAGATTAATTATGAGCTGGCTTATACAATCATTGCGGCTGACGACAAGGTCATTGTGGTCCTCCTAGCCGGCACAAGGGAGAACTTTTATAAAGAACTCAAACGTTACATGAAATCCCTTTAACAAACGCCCCTGCCGGGGCTTTTTCCTTTTCCTCTAGCAGATAAATACAGATCGAAAAGGAACGCACTTCTGCACGGCACTTTCATCGTCCGGTGGTATCTCTGGATGATGTCCCAAACATCTACTTCCACGATCTTCGTCACGGTTTTGCCACAATGTTGCTTGTTGAGGGTATTTCTCTTAAGGTTTTTTCTGACATGCGGGCCACAGTTTGATTCGTATCACCGGCGATATTTATGCTCACGTTTTAGTGGAAATACAGGATGAAACTATAAACAAGCTGGACATGCTTTTGGGGAAACAGAAACCCTTCAATGTTGCAGAAAAAGAAGGAGATATTATTGCTTACAAAAATCAGGTTTAGTTTGCGAATTGTCAAAAAGCCCTGGACATGTCCAGGGCTTTTTGTGTGGGTTCTTGCGTTTGTTTTGGTATAATGGGATTAGTGATGTTAACTGAGTTACAACTAAAATATTAAATAATATAAATTATAGGAGTGTATAGATTGAAAAAATTTATCAGCATGTTAGTTATTGGCATGTTTCTCTTAATGGGATGCTCTGCAACCCCTAAACCAGAAACAACGGTATCGGGATTTATTGAGGCAGCAAAAGATTTTGATTTAGTTAAAATGACAGAATTCATCAATCCTGAAAATTCTACTAGCAAAGAAGATATTCAAAATTTAACAAAAGAAAACGATGACAACAGTATGGAGAAATATTTTATTGACTACTTCAAAGAAAATGCAGCTAAAATAACGTATAAAATTGTAAAATCAGAAATCGAAGGTGATGATGCTACCGTCTCTATTGAATTAAAACATATTGACGGGGGCTTACTCTTCAAAGCAACGGTTGGAGAAGTTTTTCAACAATTAATACCCTTAGCATTTTCTGGCACAAAACTAAGCGATGAGGAAACAGAGCAAATGTACATTAATGCCATGAAAAAGCAACAAGAAATAATCAAAGAATCTTTTAAAGATACTGTTGTAGACATGAAATTAACAATGATCGATAAAAAATGGTATATCAATGAACTGAATGATGACTTCCTCAATGTGCTTATGTCGGGTTTCATTTCGGCTGGCAAGGAAATTGGCGAATCAATGGGTGGTACATCCACCGATAACTCTGAAAATAAATCAACGACTGTTTTAGAAAAAGCCCAAAAAGATAATATGACAATCATACAAAAGCAGGTTGGTGAGGAAATTGCTTTCGCAACGTTAAACCTCAAGGTTAATAGTGTCGACGAAGCGCAGACACTCGCACCTAAATATGGCTCTCCTGTATCCGCAAAAGAAGGTGCAAAATTCATCATTGTGAATCTTGATTTAATGAATACCACCAACACCTCATTTTCATTTTCTCCCGGGGTAGTTGTTACAGATAATAAAGACCGCGAGTTTAAACCTTATTCAGATACAATCTTATCAATCGATAATTATATCGACTACAGAGATCTTTCACCAAGCATTAAAGAAAATGGAAACTTAGTGTTCGAGCTTCCAAATGATGCCACAAGTTACAGTCTTTTAGTCGCCAAAGGAAATACAAACGAACTATATCAAATTTTATTGAAGTAACAAATAAAGCAAAAAGGAAACGTTACCTGCTGATACTATATATTGTTACATATGCCTCACAATTACACTACTAAAGCATGGCTAAGCTTACAAATGCTGGAAATTAACACGAATTCAAGACAATATGAAAAAAATGTGTCGAAAGTCAAAGTTTTTTCTGTACAGAGAAAAAACTTTGACTTTCTTATTTTATTGCCGTATAACCGAAAGGAACGCCTGTAAAAAGGCAAATATACCTATGTCTTTCTTGATGAAGTAGAAAATTGCAAGGACTATGAAAAAACTGTAGACAGCCTTTATATCAAGCCGAATGTGGATGTATATATAACCGGTTCCAATGCCTATATGCTTTTGGGGGAGCTTGCAACGCTTATATCAGGGCGTTATATAAAGATTGAAATGCTTCCATTATCATTTAAGGAGTATTGCGTCGCTCAGACCGAAAACAAAAAAAGCCTAAGAGAAACTTTCAATGATTATCTGCGTTTCGGTTCATTTCCCTATATAGCACAGCTTGAGCGCAGTGACGTTGAGGTTACTCCGTTCACCGATGGAATATATAATACAATTCTCGTAAAAGATGTTGCGAAGATGGA
Organism: Clostridia bacterium; assembly: GCA_018432615.1. Taxonomy (GTDB): domain Bacteria; phylum Bacillota; class Peptococcia; order DRI-13; family SM3-B62; genus SM3-B62. The sequence continues at coordinate 34,655 of JAHDSQ010000001.1, read as the reverse complement.
AGGCATTACTGACATCGCACTGTTGGAGAGTATTGTCCGATTTGTTGCCAGCAGCATTGCCCTGTATCAACAAAAAAAATAAGCGACGCCATTAATTCTTCCGGAAGAAGGATTTCAGTAAATACTGTGGACAACTATTTGAGAGAGCTTACTGATAGCTACATCTTGTATAAAGCAGATCGCTATGATATTAAAGGCCGACAGCTCTTAAAAACGCTGGGGAAATACTACATTGTTGATACAGGCATACGGAATATGCTTTTATCAAGTTCTGAATCCGACATTGGACATCTCATAGAAAATGTAGTTTTCTTAGAATTGCGACGCTGGAAAAAATACCAGACAACCACCCTAAAATGCTTTTAACTCTTGACGAAGTTGGAGTAGGTTCGAACTACGAGGGTATCAGGCAAGTTAATCTGTTGCATTGGCTAATGGGCGAATAAATTTATAGTACCTTAGCAACAACCGCAACTATTTAATAACGGAGCAACCATTCTAATCCGCCCAAAAAACCCACAAAATCGGGAGGTCGACTGACCCACTAAGGGTTAACCGACCTCCCGATTTGCAATTTGATATTTGACCCGATTCCCGTATTTCGCGGAACAGAGTAGCCCGAGCTTTTCAAACTTCAGCACGAAGCTACGGATTGTAGCATAAGCGGCGTTGCCGAAATCCTTTTCCAGCTGCTTGGTGGAGAACTCACTTTCTCCGTATGCAGAAAGGACGAATTGCCATAAAGCATTTTCCTTCTCTGTTACCTTGCCGCGCTCCAGCGCCTTGCGGAACTCATCCGTAGTCCTAGGCGCGGGCAGCGCGTTGCCCAGCTTATGATAGACATGCTCGATGAAGTAGACCAGAAAAGGCGTTGCGTCCATCACGCCGCTAATGCCGGCGTTGCTCTCGGCAAGCGTATAGGCATCGTAATAGCCCTTGCGGCTTTTTCCAATGTACTCAGAAAGAGGAATAAACAGAACCGAGGAATAGCCCTGCTGCACCAGATACCAGAGATGCAACAGACGCGCCATTCTTCCGTTGCCGTCAAAATAAGGATGCAGATAGGCAATATAAAAATGGATCAATGCGGCTTTGATTAAATCGTTAATATCCGAATCCTCTTGAATAAAGGCAATCAGATCGTCCATGTATTCCGAAAGTTTCTGCCAGGGCAAACCGGTGTGCTCAACCTTTTCGTCGACGATATAAACGCTGCCATGCCGGTATTTGTTTCCGGGCAGCAGACAATCCTCTCGAGGGAGAAAATCTCCGATGGTAATCTCATAGAGGTAATACATGGTTTCTTCACTGATTTTGTTATGGGGATCGCTAATAAACTCAAGCCCCTTTTTCATGCCGTAGATACGATTCTCGCTTTCGTCTGCAGGCGCATAGCCAGACAAAATTTTGCGCACGCTTTCCCTGGAGAAGTCAATCTGCTCAATGGTAAAGGTGGAGATGATCTCCTCCTCCATGGCCTTGACACCATAAAGCCGGATACTGTTTTGCGGCGTCAACAGCACCTTCGCCGCGGACATATGGACTTGTGCAATGCTTCCCAGATAGACTATACTCTTCCCGCTAAAATCCTTCAGCGGCAGAGTCTTGTAAAAGCCGACTCTAAGCAGGTCGACAAATTCCTTGATATCGGCCTGTGGATATTTGTAACCTAACTTTTTCAGATCAGTCACGCTCTTGTCCGAAATCATTTTTGCAAAAAGCACGGCGTCCACTCTCATCACCTTTGATATATTATAGTATCAATTAGTATCAGTATAGTAGAGTATAGCCAAATTTGCAATCTTTCATTCAGGTTTTTGGGGAGTAACATAGACGATCTTCCTGCTAATTACTGCTTAATGAGTGCAAACTCATCGAAAGAAGAGAGACTCACACTAAGGCTACAGAATCCACAAAATTATTGACAGCCCTGTCTTCACAGACTGATTTCTTTGCCTCTTTTCCCCTGCATACTTTCATACACTAACCAAGGGATATAGAGGATGATCCAAACAGCAAAGACCAGAAGTATTAAGGGAATGATATATCCAGGAGTTCCGCACCATCTCTCAAACACTTCAAGCGGCGTGTTTAAAGGCGCATACCGCAGGAACATATAATTACTGCCAACCAGCTTATTGGTCAGGGCGGCAATACCCGCAAAAACCAACAGCAAGCCAAAACAGTGCGGAAGCCTTCTTATATTTGGCCGGAAACCATCGCCAAATATCCATAAAAGCGGTAGCAGAATGAGGATCGAATGCGCTAATGAAAATTGCATATAGAAATAATTGCAAAAAGGATACTCGCCCATAACCGGGGTCAACAAAGCAAAAACAGCACCCGGCATCCCACAGCAGTGAGAAAATTCCTTCATCAGCGTGCTCCCGCTGATGACTGCAAAGGCTTCGACCCACACGGATAATGTGCACAGGTGCAGCGGAAGCATTTGTTGAATTGTGTAGTGCCCGATTACAGCCGTCCATAACCACGAGAAAAGCTGGATTGTTACCATGATGAAAACCAGGCTCATTTGTATCCGCCGCCGTATTGCCTCAACCCGCCTGCGGTAAATAAGTGTCGTCAGAAAGATAATAGCAAGCGCAGTCGTCACCCAAGCCAGATGAAACGCGCTGAAAGTTTCGATGCCTGCACCCGGCGGTAGGTCTGTTTCGTAGAGCCAAAAGTACTCGCACATCTGTCTGCAACTCCTTCAATCGCGTGCAAAACCTTGTTTTAATCTCTTAGCAAGTGATGCTGAATTACGCCAAATAGAATAAAAAGCCAAGGTAATGAGCAACGCTTCCGCCTAAAACAAACAAATGCCATATTCCGTGATTAAAAGGCAGTCTCTTCCATAAATAAAATACTACACCAGACGTATAGAATAATCCGCCAATTAATAACCAGACTAAAAAACCTGTCGGTACCATCGTTAACATTGGTTTAACAGCTATAACTACCAACCAGCCCATGCCGATGTATAAGCATAAGGATAGATGTTTCATCTTTTCCACACTGAAAATGTTGAGGATAATTCCCGTGATAGCCAAAAACCAGATAATACCGAATAATGTCCAACCCCAGACACCCCGCATAAATACCAGTGTAATGGGAGTATAACTGCCGGCTATCAACAAGAAGATAGAGACATGGTCAATTTTTCGCAAAACCTTTTTAGCACCTTCATGGCAAATACTGTGATAGAGGGTAGAAGATAAGTAGAGAAAGAAAAGCGTGAACCCATAGATGCTAAAGCTCACGATGCGCCAGACATCACCGCGTACACTGGCAAAAACCACAAGTATAACCAGCGCGGCAATGCTGAGACAAGCCCCTATGCCATGGGTGATACTGTTAAATATTTCTTCTGCCAGGGTATATCTGTTTGTTAATTTTTCTTTATCCGTTCTTGTGTCAACGAGTTTATTGGCATTCATTTCAATTCTCCTTTACACTATCCCCAATTTGCGAACAACTGTATCTTTGCTAGCTCAACTTCTGCATAAATGTTCTTTAAACGAACCGAAGCGAGTATACACCTGAAGCAGACGTTCATCCAGAAAAGATAGCACCTGCTTTGCAATTTCTTCCGGCACACCATAAGCTGCTTCGGCAATGCTGCCGGCAATAGCCCCTAAGGTGTCACTGTCACCTCCTAAGGAAACGGCATTCCGCAGCGCATCTTCAAAATCATTGCTTTCCAGAAAAGCCGTCACACCTTCGGGCACTGTCTCCTTACAACTCCTGTAAAACTTATAGTCAGGGCGTATTTCCTCCAGACTGCGGCTTAAATCATAACCATATTGTTGCTGAATATATTCTCTAACCTCTGCTCGTGTCGCGCCCTGACGTGTCAGAAAAATGGCTGCCGCGGTTGCCTGTGCCCCTTTAATACCTTCAGGGTGATTATGGGTCACGGAGGCAGTAAGGGCGGCTGCTTTTTCTACCTGGTTTAAGGTATCGAAGGCCCAAGCTACCGGCGAAACCCGCATAGCCGCTCCGTTCCCGTCACTGTAATAGGGATTGGGATCATCAGAAAGCACCCATTCTCGGAAACGCCTCCCGTATCTAGCCTCAGGATAGAGCTGACCGTACTTCTTCATCGCCGTGATAAAGTCTTCTGCCTGACCACCGTTAAGCAATCCTTCGGCCACCGCTACAGTCATTACCGTGTCATCGGTAAAAGTACACCCTGCTTTAAAGAGCGGAAAGTCCTTACTCTTGATTCCATCTCTTTCGTAAACCGAACCAACGATATCACCTACAATAGCACCAAGCATAATTTTTTATCACTTCCTTATTTTCGTGCTTTAACGTTATTATATCATTTGTCTTGGAGCAAATCTCAGGTAGGCCTTAGAAGGGTAGAGAAATGCAGTGAAATGGCCACCTCGGAATACATTTCTGAGGTGGCCACTCTTTTAGAACACAATATTCTGCAGCATATTGAGTTCATCGGTGGTAGGGATAAGCCGGATACATAGACTTTTTAATTCAGCAATAACATAAATAGCAGAGTTTCATGCAAGCTATTTAACCACAGACACGGTCTTAGTTGACGGGAACCACATAACCTGAGCCCCAAATGCTTCGGTGATATAGCGCAAGGGCACCAGGGTCCGGCCTGAAACTATAGTGGCAGGCGTATCCAATCCCGGCCCGGGTTTATCTATTTCTAGCTTTACTTCTTTTCCTTCAGATGTGAAGGTCACGGTTCTGGTTATTTCGTCCCAGTCAAAGGTCGCTCCTATCGCTTCACCGATAAAACGCAGGGGAACCATGGTTCTGTTGTTGATAATGCTGGGGGGTACATCCATCTTTTTAGTTGCTCCGTTTAAAACTAAGATATCAGCCCCGATAGTAAGATTCATTTTTACAAGGTTTCTTTTCTTGAAGACAGTGTAGTGGCTGAATCTTTCCGTATAGAAGGTGAATGTCTTGCTCTCACTGTCATAGGTTCCACCCAATAAAACGGGTACTATTTCTCCCTTGTCGTCTTTTTCCAATCTGACACCACAAAGATTGCTGATTTCTTCCGGGGTCAAATCCAACCCGGACAAATCGATTGTCACCGGTACAGGTTCGGAAAAACCGGTAATTTTAGTTGGCGTGTCATTGCCCCCGCCGGTTGCGACAATCTGAGCGGTAAAATCAAATACTTTGCCGCCTATTTCAAATATACCCGTACTTTCCCCGATAGGTGCATTCGCCAGAAGCTTCTCCTTCTCCGCACTTGATATCTCCTGTGCCCCTATTTGTACAGTCTGATTATTCTGCAGCGATCCCGCTATTGTTGAATTCACGGCCGGAGAAAACTCAATCTTGACCCCGGAGCCCTGTACGTTGAGCGGCTTATTATCTTTGGTTAGATCAAGTAACGTTGTGGGTGAAAGGTCAATAAGCCGATTGTTATAGTTAGAAAGATCAACTATAGCTTTGCCTGTCTCTTTGAGATTTTTATCAAGTTCCTTATCCCCCGGGGTAATCGGATTCGAAAGAGGTGATTCATATGTCTTTATCACAGGTGGCGGTGTTACAACAGGTGTTGGGGCAGCACCACCATTGGGAGGAGTGCTGGCAGCAGCAACAGTAATCATATATGTTGTGGTTTTGCCATCGTATGTCACCGTTAATGTTTTTTCACCCAGAGTCGCACTGCTGAATCCGCTTACCATTTCCGCAATAAGCGGAATATCTGCACTTGCCTCAGGAATCCCCGGAATTACAGCTATCACCCCACCTGATACATCGAGGCTTTCATCTTTTTGATAGGTCAGCTTAGTCGGACAGGTCTTTATGGCAATGCTTGTGGTAACAGTCGATTTGAACTTAAAATAATGTGTATCTATGTAGCCGCAAGCCTCCGCAGTGGCTCCGGCAATTTCGTTGAGATACGCATAAAGGTCTGTCGTATCTGTATCTCCGGGTAATAAGCCTATGCCGATATCGGCATACCCGTAATCAGCAGACTTAACCTTGAAGATAACCTTGCCCTTGGAATCAGTTTGGAGCATATATACATTCCCTGCCACCGGTGTCAATTCCGTCCCGGTATCGTCAGTAAATTGGTCATTTGCTCCTCGTTTGGAAGCAAAATAGACTAATTCCCCTGCTCCTGCATCATCGCAGCCGGAATCTCTAACATAAACAGTGACCGTAGCCATATCAACCGCATCTGCTACTACAATTTCCTTGTCAATTGCTGTGGTTGAAACAAATCTGTCAGCCCCATCAAATATTCCGTTACTAAAGGTTACAGCTTGACTGGCCGCATCATAGTATAAGACCGCATCAAACATATCCGCGATGGCCCGAACTGGCAGGACAATATAGCCATCCTTAAGGATGGCTACCTCTGCAGCTTCATGAGTGGTAGTAACTCCACCGGCAACCTTTGTAATAATATTGGAACCTTTTACGATGGTCAACGTCCTGTCGGAACGAGTCAAGGTTAAGGTCTTTTTTTCGTCCCAATCAACAAGCGCGCCAAAACCCTCAGCAATATGATGTACAGGCCCAAAGGCGCGCCCATCCTGGATGAATGGCGCTACATCAGCAACTTTTGCCACCCTATCCTGTACATACCCTGTTGCTCCAATAAACATCGTAATGCTTTGGGCCCGCTCTAAGTCTTCCACATTAACATTATATGTTGTGGTTTTACCGCCAAATGTTACCGTTAGAGTTTGTTCACCCAAAGTTCTGCTGTCATATCCGCTTACCATGTCTATAGAAAGAGGAATATCCGGACTGATTTCAGGGGAACTTGTTGTAATTGTAATTACTCCCCCTGCAACCTGAAGAGATTCACCGTACCGATATGTCAGTTTAGTCGGGTAGGTTGTAATAACTAGGCTATTGGCTTGAGGTTCCGTTATGGTAATACTATGAGTATTTATGAGACCGCAAGTTTCCGCTGTGGCACCGGCCCATTCGTTAAGGTATGCATAAAGGTCTGTTGTCCCAGTCTCGCCGGGCAATAAGCCAACGCCGATAAGGGCATTCCCAAGCATAGAGGACTTTACTTTGAAAATGACCTTCCCCTCCGCATCAGTTTGAAGACAATATACATTCCCTGCCGCCGGTGTCAATTCCGTTCCGTAAGCGTCCATGAACTGCTCAACCGGTGCCCGATTAGAAGTGAAATAGACTGACTCCCCCGCTTCTGCGGCATCATTTTCAGCATCGTAAACGTGTACCGTTACCGTGGCTGACTCAAGACCATATGCAGCAATACTAGTCTTATCGATTTCAGCGATTGATGTAAATCTGCTGGCACCATCAAATACTCCAATACTACCTCCGGAATCCTGGGGAGTCCCGGATACAAGCGAAGAATATTCAGACCAGTTTCCCGACACAAGGGCTTTAAGCCTGAATTGATAGGTAGTTCCGTTGGTCAAACCACTCTGGGTATAAGTAGTTGCGGCAGCACTGATAGTGTCACAAGCAATATTCCATGTAGCGGACTCTGCTGCTTTATAGTCCATTTGGTAACTCTCCAGTTCAGGCTCTGCTGCGGGAGCCGACCAGCCTAACTGGATCATCTGATTGCCCTCATGTAAAACGGTCAAATCGCTCGGCGAGGCAGGCACTGTCAAATCGTCGGGAATAACCGGTGTACCAGAGCCTCCGCCAGAACTATCAACGCCAAAAGCCACCACTGACACGGTCAAAATCAGCAGCAGAGAGAGATTAAGGAAAACCAGTTATTTAAAACACCGTTCCTTTCCTCAGTTCACTTTCAAACAAACCAAAAAGAATCCAAAAAAATGGTGCCGTAACACACTGACTTATGCCAAAAAATGCTTGAATGCAATAGCATAGTAACGGCAGACTCCATGTCAGAAGGGGTTTAACCAAGGCTTCCCGGCTAACCCATCTCTTATATACAGAGATGAGCGCCGCCAGATAAGCTGTCAGACTGATAAGCCCGGTGTTGGCGAGTATGTTCAGGTACTCATTATGTGCCACGTCAACAGCCGCCCTGAGCAAAACTCCCGATTTCATTGTATTCTCGAATGTTAAGTTTATTCGCAATTCAAGAGTGTCGGGACCACCGCCGAAGAACAGCTTCTCCGGAACTACAGCCATAGCATTACGCCAGATAGCTATTCTAGAGCTCCCGAAGGAATCGAGAATATTACCGTGTAATATTTGGGATGCCTCGTACAACAAGCATGTCGTTCCTGAATAAGAGAATAAGAGCAAAAAAACAATAATTAAGGTTACCGCTTGCACCAAATAAAATATTCTTTTGTCGTAATACCTCCTTCCACCCGTATTGAAAGTATTAAGTGCTTTCATCAGAAGAACAAGCGCGATAGCCGTGCTAAAAAAAATCAATGTCCCTTCTGACGGATTAAAACCAAACTCGAGTGTCTTTCCTATATATGAATATTCAATAGCTGAGAAAAATGCTGTAACGCTACAGAATATAGCTCCTACCACTAAAATGCGCTGTTGATATTGCTCGTCAGACATTATAACAGGGATGACCAGAAATACTCCCACTACAATGCCGACAATACCCCCCGATACTTCCGAAAGCAAAAGAGACCACCAGCTTAGAACGGTAGAAATCAACAACACCCATCGCCATTTTTCTTTTAGCATCATGTATCCGCAGACCAGCAAAGGCACAGCAATAGTTAATAAGGCTGACAAAAGATCGGAATTGCCGATTGTCCCTAAAAACTCACCGGTATATGCTAAATACCTATCATGGAAATTCAACCCTTGGGGATAAAGCTCGAAGGGGTTATACCCAAGGAATTGTGCCGTAACCAAAAAGGAATTTAAAGACATAGCCAGCGCAAAAGCAAGCAAATGCATAGGCTTTGGCCTTCCGTAGGAAGCAAGGCCCCAAAATATCCCGACATAGAGCAATTGTGTAAAAAACCCCTCATACCTCCGATTACCTATCCACACAACATCCGAAAAATCGGATAGTAGGGCAGAGATTAAGATGGCTGTTAAATATACCAAAATAAATTTTTGGGAAAACGAAATATCTCGATAAAACCTTTTTACATCAATACTTTCCTTTGCCCCGATAAAAAACATTTCAGCAGTTATGACTACCATCCCGATTAGGTATATACTAGCGGCTCCCCTAAAAAAAGTATACTTTGCATGGGTAATCACAGCATATCCGTTTGCACCTGTCCATAACGGAAAAACCGCAAACATAACGAGCAAAAAACAATCTGTCCACCGCTCTAATATATGGACAGGTTTTCCTTTATGCTGCAAAGCTGACATCAATGTTTTTACATCCCTGCTTCCCATTATTTCACCCTCGATATAGCAAATGCAGTTTTAGGGCACTCTTTCTGCAGAATTAGAATACCACGATTTTTAAATTTCTGCAAATTATGTTATTTTGCAAATTTTAAGGACTGCTACTACTGGCTGTCATGATAAAAATAGTTTTGATCCAGTTTTCATAAAAGCTGCACTAATAAAACAGAGAATAACATATATCCAAAGAATTATCTTGGGAAGCGTTAATTCTTTATTTGTTTCTTTTGACATAATCATATTTCTCAGTATGCGACATTAAGTAACTTATACTACATAACAACAACTACTTTCTTGTGGAAGCACCCGCTTTTAATGTATAATATTAGCATATTACAGAAATATTTCTGGCAGAAAGCGAATTAGTATTTGATGGGAGGAATAGCAATGAGAGTTTATCAAAATGAAGATCTTATTGTATATTGGTATCCGGAGTTATGTGCACATGTTCGTTATTGTATTAAAAAACTGCCTGATGTATTTGATATCCACAAAAGGCCATGGGTAAACATCAACGGCGCTACGCCGGAAGAGATTATTAAGCTGATCGATACCTGTCCGTCAGGTGCTTTACGCTATTCCCTTCCGCCCGGTTCCAAGGTAAAACCTTGTCTTGCCAAAGGACCCGGCTCCCTTGATTTTATCGATAAAAGCACGATTACAACAATGAGATCAATAAAAAAAGGCCCACTGTTTGTGGAGGGGCCAACTGCCCTTTATGACATCAAAGGGGATTTAATCAAAGAAGCCAGCCGTATGACCCTTTGTCAGTGCGGTTTGTCAAACAATATGCCGTTTTGTGATGGTTCGCATGACCCCAGCATAAGGGCAATGAAGGCCGAAGCTGCCGAGCAGAAGAAGAAAGAAACATAAACCTCCCCCACTTAAGAGGATAGGGTTTTTTGCCCGCAAAGGGGGAAACCCGGCGAAAATTAAGCTAATCCAATTAAAAATTCTATGGAAACTAATAATCGGTACTCTGCACAAATCAGAAATCAAGGCATGAATAAGCAAATCGGATTGCGCCAAGGATTCCTTATGCTTTGGATATCAACAACACGTTCCCAGGATTCCTTTGATGGCTTTCCTCTACTGTCCGCATAATTACATCACTTATTAATCAGAAACAAATTTAAAGCTAGCCAATAGCTAAAAGAACAAGCGAAACCCCAAACCGGGTCCGCTTGTTTTTTTCTTTTTAGAGCAAAATCCAACTTGTACACCCTGTCCTAAAGTCAAACTGTTTCCTCACAACGTTATTTTAGTTTCTCAATTTCTTCTTCTACTTCTTCGGCACCTTCAGCATAAAACTTTTCTTCATCAGGATCGAGTTCCTTCAGCAATCTCAAAAACTCACCAGCGTGAACTCTTTCCTCATCAGCGATATCTTTCAGTACTTCAATAGCCAATTTGTTATCAGTCGATTCGGCTAACTGCATATACAGCTGAATTGCCTCGTATTCTGCAGAGATCATAAAACGAATTGCCCTAATCAACTCCTGGTCACTTATTTTACGATCTTTAGCAAGGCCCGAAAAAGGATGTCCAAAGTCCGGCATTTTTGTTTCCTCCTTTGTCTTTCATTAATCTCCTGTTGTAGTTTATTATATCTTATAAAGAGTATGTAATCTATCATTAAGGAACTATTAAATCATCCATTTTGCGACTATTCATGATATAATTAGTACAAAAGCACTAAATATTCTTTAAACAACCTGGTTCTGAGGATAAATACACCGAGATATGCCTTGAAAAGGAGATAAGAGATGCTCTATTCAACATTGTTCTCAATATTATTCTTTTCTGTATGCATTGTTTCCCTGGTTAGCGGTATATTTGTATTACAAAACAACCATAAGACACTTACCAACAGATGCTATTTTGCTCTGACTGTGACGATTAGTATTTGGTCGGCAGGGTTTGCCCTTGCAACCTCCGCTGTTGATATGGCGACGTGCGAAGCATGGCGCCGTTTTTCAGCACTTGGTTGGGGAACAGCTTACAGCATCGTTCTCCACTTTATATTGATTATTACCGGCAGAAAAGCTTTGCTTAAGAAATGGTGGTCCTATTTATTCTTGTATCTCCCCGCCGTAATAACTGTATTAACTTTTGCCATTCCATCCGGCATCAATCCAGTTCCATATCAACTTCAACCCACGGAATTCGGTTGGGTCAATGTAGCGGAGCACAATGTTTGGGACTTGTTTTTTTATGCTTACTATCTGAGTTTTATGACAACGACTTTGATACTCGTGTGGCGATGGGGTAAAGACTCATCGGATCTAAAAGTTAAGAGCCAAGCCCGTATTATATTCCTGTCTTTTATGTCCGCCGTTGTTCTTGCAACTATTACAGATGTACTGCTAAGCAGTACGCACGCAAAACTACCGCAAATGGCGCCTATTGTCACGTTGATACCAATTATGGCGCTGTATTACACTATAAAGAAATATGGTTTTATAATATCTGAGGGAACTGATAATAGGACAAGCTACACAAATATTGTTGTATGCGTTATTCTCTACTCTATTCTTATATTCTCGTTGAGAAACGTGTCTATAGCAACTAATATGACTACTTTCTTATCCTTGGAAGTATCCTCATTTAGAGGGATTCTAACGCAACTACAGATGCTTATTTCACTTTATCTGGTACTAAAAGAGAATAAGCCGGGATTAATAACAGCCGTTTTACTAAATACCATCAGCATATTTGGTTCAACAGTCTTTATGATTAACAATAAAACTACCGCCTCTTTGCCGGGAATTATCTCTTATTTAGGCGTGCTGATGATAATGGCACTGATAACAAACTACAAAAGGAAAGTAGCCAATAACATTGAAGAAATCTATAACCAAAGGAGAATTCTCGAAAAATCTAAAGAAAACTTATATCATATGGCCTATTATGACTCCCTGACAGGGCTTCCCAATAAAGATCTCTTTGTTGAACGCTTGGAGCAAGCAATCCATTTAGCAAAAGGAAATGATTCCTTCATCGGAGTAGCCTTAATTGATTTAGACTCTTTTAAGTCAGTCAATGATACACTGGGACATACAATTGGTGATATGGTACTGAGGCAAATGGCTAATCGATTATCTTCTTGCTTAAGGGAAGAAGATACTATTGCAAGGTTTGGTGGAGATGAGTTTCTCATAATGATTGATAGCATACATAAGACGAAAGATATCAATGAAATATCAAATAAAATAATGGGAGTTTTCAAAACGCCTATCATCATTCAGGATGTTGAATTCTTCATTTCAGCCAGCGCAGGCGTAGCCGTCTTTCCTGTAGACGGCGAAAATTCGGAAACCTTGATAAAGAATGCCGATATTGCTATGTATTCGGCAAAAAGCAAAGGAAAAAACCAATGCGTTTATTCTTCTTCAGGTATGAAAAATGACGTCACTAAAATGGTAAAACTAACAAACAGCCTATACAGAGCCCTTGATAAAAATGAATTGTTTTTACACTATCAACCTCAGGTGAAAGCAGAAACGCAAGAAATAATCGGATTCGAAGCACTTCTGCGCTGGAATAATGATGAGTACGGAACGGTTACACCGGACGTTTTTATACCAATAGCAGAGCAAACAGGCCTGATACGATCTATCGGATTATGGATTGTTGAGCAGGCATGTCTTCAACATAAGAGGTTTCGAGAGATTTATGATAAAGATTTCCTTATCTCTATTAACTTATCACTGGTACAATTAAAGGATCCTAAAATAACTGATAAGATTACAAGGATATTAAACAACACACAAACTGACGCAAAGAATATTCAGATAGAGATTACCGAAAGCACTACTTTTTACGAAGAACCCTTTGTCCTACAGCGCCTTAAAGACATTAAGGATCTCGGAATTTCGATAGCCATAGATGATTTTGGTACGGGTTATTCTTCTTTTAGCAGGCTTAGGACATTCCCGATTGACTTGATAAAGATTGATATGGATTTTGTGCGCGGAATATCCTCTAAATCAAAGAAGGATAGAGCAATTATTAAAAGTATCATTCAAATCGCAAAAAACCTAGAGATTGAGGTTTTAGCAGAAGGTGTTGAAACCGAAAAACAGTTTAGATACTTAAAAAATAAGGCTTGTGATAAAATTCAGGGCTATTATTTCTATAGACCGATGTCGGCAAATGAAATTGAATCAATACTCAAATTATTATAACCGATGTTTCAACCGACGGTTACACTAAGGCCCCCTTGAAAACAAGGGGGCCCTTCTTTGCTATACTGCTGTGTAACCACCGTCAATCGGCAGGATTACACCTGTGACATAAGAGGCCTCGTCACTGGCCAAGAAAATAGCTCCGGCGTTCAGTTCTCCTTCTTTACCGTAACGACATAAGGGGACAGTTGCCTTCATATAGCTTTTAAACTCATCAGTTTCCAGCGTATCTATGGTCAATTCTGTGGCAAAGTATCCCGGACAAATCGCATTGCAGGTAATATTGTATTTAGCAAGCTCGGCGGCAACAGCCCTTGTGAAATTTACAACTCCGCCCTTTGACGCATGATATGCGACCGTATCGATGGCTGTGTTTCCGACAAGCCCGTACATTGACGCAATGTTGATGATACGTCCGTAATTGTTCTTTTTCATGATATTCCCAAAGGCTCGCGTAACCAAGAATACACTTTTCATATCTGTGTCAATGGTAAAGTCCCAGTCCTCGTCTGTCATATCCAACACACCGGCATTACGGGCCGAACCCGCGTTGTTTACGAGAATATCGATTTTGCCAAATTCTTTTTCTGCCTCTTTTGCAGCATTATTAACAGAGTCCGTGTTAGTGACATCACATTGGACGGTAAGGCATTTTACACCGTTTTTTTCAAGTTCTTTAGCCAAATCATCCAGACGTTCCTTACGGCGTGCCAGCAGAACTAGATCCGCCCCTTGTGCGGCGAACCCTTTGGCCATTTGTGCTCCCAATCCTGAAGATGCTCCTGTTATGACGGCAACCCTGTTTTTTAAATTAAACATTTTCTTCCTCCTTTGTTTTGTCTTTTATTTTGGCTTTTGTCTGTATCAGCAATCATAATAGCAATCTGTCTATTAGCATAGTCAATGCCCCCGCAACAAAAATTGCCGGCAAAAGATTGGCGATGTTAAACTTTTTGATACCAAGGATACCGGTGGCAATGGCCACAATCAGCAGCCCTCCTGTTGCCGTCATTGCGGCAATAACCTCGCCCGTCAGGAAAGGTTTTGCAACTCCGGCTAAGATAGTTATGGTACCTTGATATATAAAAACAGGAAGAAAGGAAAAAGCCACCCCTATACCTAATGTGGAAGCAAATACTATCGCGCTGACTCCATCTAACATGGCCTTAGCAAACAGGATATCATGTTTGCCGGTGAGCCCACTTTCCAAGGAACCCATAATAGCCATCGCTCCGATACAGTACACCAGACTGGCAGTAACAAAACCCTGTACAAATTCAGTTTCTCCCGAACCAAAGCGAGCATTGAGTTTCTGTCCTACACTTTCCAGACACGCATCAATATTAATGGTTTCCCCAACCAATCCGCCGATAATCATACTAAAAGTTATAACTAATATATTGTTGTACCCCATGGCCATATTTATACCAATTAAAGCCACCACCAAGCCTATTCCCTGCATAACAATGTCTTTATACCTCTCCTTAATCCCTTTTCTCAGAAAGGAGCCGATAATTGCTCCTGCAACTATTGCTATGGCATTTACTATGGTTCCCAGCATTCCCCGCTATTCTCCTTTTGTCCCTCATACTTTGGATTACTTAAAAATAGATTACTGTTCCCCATTATACCTTATTATTCCTTCAATTACTTAATAAATCTTTTATTAGTATTCAATCTTCATGCCGCTTAACCCGGCCATTTTCTGTATATGTTCAAGACCTAGAGTTATCCTATTGTCGACCACACTGAAGTTCTTTGCAAGGGTATCGGGAAGCATATCGGCAAAAAGCATATTTGCCCCCGCCTCTAGGGCATTTAAATTCCCTTCTTCATCGGCCAAACCTTGTGCGCTGTTTTCCCCGGGTTGCTGAGCTGTAATATTGATCCCGGGCATCATTATCCTCAGAATAGCAATTTCTTTCAGGTTTTTTTCAAGGCTTCCCCTCCCTCCTTCTTGCGCCAGAGGAGTATTCTTGGCCGGCAGGTAAGGTATCACCGGAGCCCAGCTGATTTGCAATTTCTTCATTAGAAGTATGTCCTCGGCTTGTTCCTCCAAGGTCTGACCGGGATAATCAACAATATTTCCTGAGGCAAGCTGCATCCCGCTCTCTCGTACCCATTCGATGCACTTCATCCTTTTTGCAAATGTCGTATTCGGTTTCAGACGGTCAAAGGTTTGCGGATTGGATGTCTCAAATTTCAAGACGTATTCGTCAACACCCGCCTCATGAAGGGCTCGGTATTGGTCAAGGGAAAACTCTCCGCAAGCCATACTAATCCAAAACCCGACTTTTTTGACCTGCTCGGTCATTGTCAATAAATTGTCAAATCCATATTTCGGATCTTCCCCCGAAATCAGGAAGATGCGCCTAAAACCCAGGCGATAAGCTGCCTGTGCTGATTTGACAACCGTAGCAGAATCGATTCGATACCGCTGAATAGTGTTGTTTCCGGCCCTCATCCCGCAATAAAGGCATTGGTTTTTACAGATATTATCGAATCCCAACATAGCCACAGCCCGCAGAGTATTGTCATTTTGCTCACGGTGTATCCTCTTGGCCTCAGCCATGACTGTACCCCTAAATTCCTCATCAGGCATTTGCAGAATTTGTAGGATGTCTTCTTTATCGTACGGTTTAATCATTGTTTTTTCCCCTCTTCCATGTAAATAAGCTCCCCACACATCGTTTTAGCTTCATCGGGGTCATGAGTAATCATTACTGCTGTTTTGTCTTGGATGTTAGCCTTGAGATACTCCGTGACAGCTTCCTTTGTGCCTTCATCAAGACCCTTGAAGGGCTCATCCAGGAAGATAATGTCCCGGTTGGCCAAAACGGCACGCACAATAGACACACGACGCCTCATTCCCCCGCTCAGTTCGCTGACGGGTTTGTACATGCTGTCTTTTAGCCCTATCCTGCTGAGATGTTCTTTAATGATCTCGGTGCAGGGTTCTTTAGAGCAAGCCAAGCGCACATTAGTCACGGCACTAAAAGATTCGCACAGCCTTTCCTCTTGAAAAACAGCACTCTTTTTGGCGGGCACACCTAGAATTTCACCGCTGTCCGGCTGCATAAAACCCATCAAGATATTAAGAAGCGTCGTTTTCCCAACACCGGAAGGACCCATGATACAGGTAACCTGCCCCTCCTTCAGTTTTGCCGAAAAGTTTTCGAGCACAGCTTGGTCTCCAAAACTCTTGTAAATGTTCTTGATTTCTATATCCATACTAATCCTGCTCCCTTCTGGTCAAAAATGTTTTCAACCCAGACATGAACAGTTTTTCGAAAAGAATACTGATAACGACGATTACTACAGTCCAAGCGAAAAGGTCTCCCGAGCTGAAGTATACTTTGGCTTCATAGAGTTTTTCGCCGATGGACCCATCGGGTATGCCGATTACCTCTGCAGCTATCCCAGCCTTCCAAGACATGCCGATGGAGACACTGCAGGCCGAAACCAAATATGGACTGATCTGGGGCACGTATATGTAGCGCAGTCTGCGCCACCAACCTACTTCAAAAAGTTCAGCCATCTCTAAAAGTTTGGCATCAGTACTCTTGATCCCCTGTAGAACATTGGTGTAAACCACGGGCAGGACTATCAGGAAGGCTATAAAGACCGAGAGACTTTGGGCATCCAGCCAGATAAGGCAGAGGATAATAAATGAAGCCACCGGCGTAGATTTGATAACTGATATATATGGCGATAGCATGACTTCCACCAAACGAAAGCGACCGGCAAACGCAGCAAGAAGCGTAGCCGTGAGCAAGGCCAGTAAAAATCCCAACCCGATCCGTATAACGGAGAAGGATACAACACTCCAAAACCCGGCGTCTGATAGCAGTACGACCAGTTTTTTTAGTACAACAAAGGGTGTAACCAGCAAGAGCTGGTTACCTGTCAGCATAGCACTGACCTGCCATAACAAAAGTGCGGCCAGGACCGATGCAACCCTTTCTGTATTTTTCTTATCTCTGGTAATAGAAGTCGTCTCCGGGGACTGACCCGCCGACTGATTTCGGATTTTGTTCGAAGAGAACATTTAAGTATCCTCCCATAGCAGTTTTCATTTCGTTTCCTACAAGGTAAGTAATATTGCAATAAGGAATGGCTTTTTCGGCAACAGCCGCATTTACGATACCGAACTTTTCAACCAGTTTGGCGCCTTCTGCAACATTGGCGTTGATGTACTCAGTGGATATTTTATACTCATCAAGGAAAGCTTCCAACTGCTGGGAATAATTCTCCGCAAACTCGCTTCTAACGATAAGGACTCCCGTTATCATCATACTTTTGCTGTTAAGTTCTTCCCAAGCTTTATTCATGTCTATAGCAATACGCAGGTTTTTAAGCTTCGACTGGGCAACTGTAACATAGGGCTGAGGCAACATAGCAATACCTTGATTGGTTTGGGAAAGAAGTGCCACGATCTCCGTTGGCTCCGATTTCCACTCGATATTAACGTCTTTATCGGGGTCAATTCCTTCCTGGCTCAGCAAATAGCGCAGTGTATATTCCGGTGTGGAGCCCTTGCCGGTGGAGTAAATTGTTTTGCCTCGCAAATCCCCTACCGAACTGATGTTATTCCCGTTTTCAACTATATACATAACGCCAAGGGTATTCACGGCCAAAAGCTTGATCGCACCTTCCGTATTGTTATAAAGTACGGAAGCAAGATTGGCCGGTACAGCCACAATATCTAATTCGCCCTGAATCAGCTTCGGCGTTACTTCGTCTGCTGACCCGGAAATCGTAAAAGTGTATTGATTGGCCGCATCCCCTTGTTCCGCTGCTTCCATTAAGTGTACCATCCCCATGGAGGTTGGTCCCTTGAGCCCACCAATTCTAATGTTCACTTCCTCGGGTGTCTCCTGTGCAGCATTACTGCATCCTGTAAAAACCAAAAGAGCCATCGCAAACAATAATGCTAAACTTAGTGCTTTTTTCATGTTATTTCCCTCTTTCCATATTTTTCTTTTGAGATAACCGTTTTTATACTGACTCCCTTAATCATGCCGAGCTTTCCGGAAAGCGAGCTTATTACATCACCGGGAGCCTCCATAATCACACAAATAATAGATATGTTTCTTTCTCTATAGGGAACTCCCATCCGGCCAACAATATATTCCCCAAATTTGTGCAACAGCTCGTTAACTTCCCCTGAAGACTCCGTATCCTCAACGATAATGCTAACAATCGAAATCCTGTTTTCCACACTTTTCCCCCCTTTAAATAGAAAAACCGCGTTGAAAGACGCGGAAATAACATGCATTATCTGCTGCTTGTTATATTCGCCTTTCCATCCGGGACGTACCCAAATGAGTCAGAACGGTTATATTGTTGCTTTATTATAATATGGACGTTCAATAAAAATCAAGTGATAAATATCACAAACCACCCGTATTTGACAATATGGCAACTTGTTGATAGAATTTAAGTTGTTACTTAAATTCTATCATCCAGCCGTATCGTTGCGACTGTTTCTACCAGCTGACAGTTTTCTTTCTTAAACTGTTCAGACACATTGCCACGTCGACCCTGCAGCTGGTTTTTCTTTTACATAACAGGAATTCGTTCTGTAACGCGGTATTTTTTGTTTTTTATCATAAATATTGATGGTCTTGCTGATGAAATTTCATAAATCAGGATAATATAAATCTCATAAAGGATGTGGTGTAATGCATGAGCAAGCTAATTGTTAATAATTTGTATAAAGTTTTTGGTTCTAATCCCAAACAGGGGATAAAACTAATCAAAGAGGGAAAAGAGAAAGATGAAATCTTAAAAGAAACCGGACTGACTGTCGGTGTTAATAATGTAAGCTTTGAGGTTAAAGCAGGGGAGACCTTTGTTATTATGGGACTCTCGGGAAGCGGAAAATCCACCGTTATTCGGTGCTTAAACCGTTTAATAGAACCGACAGCAGGGGAGATCATCCTTGACGGTAAAGACCTTACGAAAATGGATAAGAAGCAGTTGATTGAGGTGCGACGCACTGCGATGAGCATGGTGTTCCAGAACTTTGCCCTCTTGCCAAATCGAACTGTCTTGGCAAACACGGAATATGGCTTGGAAGTTCAAGGGGTTGATGCGATAAAGCGCAAGGAAAAGGCTATAGAATCGCTGAAACTCGTCGGATTGGAAGGGTATGAAGACAGCTATCCGGATCAGTTATCCGGCGGAATGAAGCAGCGTGTCGGTTTGGCGCGGGCATTGGCAAACGATCCGGAAATTCTCTTAATGGATGAGGCTTTCAGTGCCCTTGATCCTCTGATTCGTAGCGACATGCAGGATGAATTGGTTGATCTGCAACAAAAGATGAAAAAGACCATCGTCTTTATCACCCATGATTTAGATGAAGCCTTGAAGATTGGGGATCGAATCATGTTGATGCGAGACGGTAAGGTCATTCAAATCGGCAAAGCAGAAGATATTCTATCCAATCCGGCTGATGAATACGTTGAACGGTTTGTACAGGGAGTTAACAGAAGCGACCTCTTGACTGCCGCAGACATAATGGTTAAACCGTGGACAACTGTCGGCATCAACCATGGGCCGCGATTTGCCCTTGCGGAATGTAAAAAACACGGTTTGGAAACCCTTTTAGTCACCAAAGAAGGCAGAATCCTTTCCGGGACAGTAACTATTGATGAAATCAAGAAAGCAATCTCTGAAGGAAAGACAACGCTGCATGACATTACAAAAGAAGATGAAGTGAACCGGATTTCGCCGGACACTAATATTAAGGATATTATCGAGCTAACCCTTCAGTCATCGATACCGGTAACGGTGGTTGCTGCTGATCAAGCCATCACGGATTATGGTCTCGATCTGGATCTCTTACAAAGCAATGATGCCGCTATGACCGCTGAACTAAAAACAGCCTATGAACAGGAAGAATGGATTGTTGTTACCGGGTGGGCTCCCCATTGGAAGTTTGGAGCATTTGACCTGAAGTTCCTGGAAGATCCGAAGCTTTCCTTTGGCGGTGAAGAAACCATCAACCCGATTACCAGAATCGGATTTGCCGAAGACCATCCGGAAATCAATGAATTTCTGGACAACTATCACCTTTCCACGGCGGATTTCGGTTCACTGATTGCTGCGATGGAAGAATATGATGATGACCTGGAAGGTGCAAAAGCCTGGATTGAAGAAAACCGCAGTTTAGTTGACAGTTGGTTCTAATACGGAAAGATACAAAAGAGGTGCTTCTCAATGAAGCACCTCTTTTGTATCTTCTCTTAGCCAGCTAAGTTATGCCAATGGGCTCTCATTCACTAACCCAATTTTCGAGCCCAAGGTCCTCAACTCGCTCAAATTCACGGACATTATTAGTAACGATAATAAGTCCTTTAGCTTTCGCATGTGCTGCAATCAACATATCCATAGTTCCAATTGGAGTTCCTTTTCGCCGTAACGTTGCACAAATTTTCCCGTATTCTACAGCCGCTTCATCATCAAACGGCAAAATGTCCACAATGGACAGAAATTGATTTAGTGCAAGTGCGTTTTTTTCCGGATATGTGCTTGCTTCTACGCCATGCATGAGTTCTGCAAGGGTAATTGCAGAAATGACAACACCATCGCTTATGTTCGAATGGAGATTTATGAGCACATTTTCTGGTTTTCTCTTTATGAGATATACACAAATGTTCGTATCCAGCATATATTTCATAACGTCTCCCTCGGCACTTGAACACCCTGATTACGTCCATCAGCAAAGAAATCATCAGTAAAGCTGTTAAGGCCGTTAAGAAAGGTTTCCCATGCACGCTCTTTTGGAAACAACATAACAGTATTGCCCACTTTTTTAATATATACTTCGTTACCCGAAAAACGGTATTCTTTCGGTAGCCGGACAGCTTGGCTCTGACCATTAACAAATAACTTTGCAGTTTCCATTTCTAATCACCTCATTCATAATATATATTTTAGTATATACTATTGTCAAGGTTTTATTAATTTTAGTTTTCATACAGACCATCTACACTACAAGTCCGCTTTTTCAACTATCAAAGCGTAGATATATGTACCGCACATCATACCTAACATGGTAAATAACCCCAATAACTTACCCTCACCGACTTGGGCCAAAACGGTGCCGGGGCAAGCGCCCGTCGCTGCCCAGCCAATACCGAATAAGGCCCCTCCGATAGCAGTATGTTTAGTCAGCGGTTTTGTGCTTATCTTGATTTCCTTACCCCCGCTATCCTTATTACCGAAATGCTTGAGCACCTTCATGCCAATTGCTCCGGTAACTATCGCTGTTCCCATCAACAAGGCTAGTTTCAAGTCTTCGCCGGTGAACATGTAGTGAATATAGTTGTATTCCGAAGCCCCGGAACGGCTTAGCACAAAACCGAAGAAAATACCGGCCAAGAGATATCCGAGCTTTTTTGTCACCTCAAGCACCTCCCCAAACAAGAAGTTTAATGAGGAAAGTAGCAATCACCCCAAAAAGCAGGAAAAATACCGTTGCCACCAAACTCGACTTCTGGAAAGTGGCCAAACCATGGATACTATGTCCCGAAGTGCAACCTCCTGCCAAGCGCGCACCTAAACCCAGAAGAATGCCACTTGCAAAGAACCAAATGATGTAAGTCGCAAGAGACCAGCTTGTTTTTTCTGTAAAGATACCCATCTGAGAGGTTGTTAAGGACATTCCAGAGGTCCGTGCAGATAGAAATCCTCCTGCTATCATCCCGCAGATGAAAATAAATCTCCAGTTGAATTTATCCCGGAATTTCTCGGAATTAAGCCATTTAAGCTTTGTCTTTGGCAGGATAATCTTTAAAAGATTACCGTACCCTGTAGATACACCTAAGGCCGTATTCAGAAAGTAATACATCAGCGGCACCAAAAGGCCTACCCCTATTCCGCCAAGCCACCAGGGCCAGAGTTCAACGAACAGGAAGTTCACAATCATCCTCCCCCTTAGCAACGGTCGGGTGACCGAGATTTGTCCAGGCTGTCGTACCTCCGATCACATTAATAACGTTTTTCATACCGCTCAAATTCAGCATGAGGCTTGTGGCCAGCAGCGACCTGTTCCCCGAGTTGCAAATGAAAGCAACAGGAGTATTCCCCATCAGCTCCTTGTACTTCTTTCGCACATCAGGCGCAGGAATGTGACCGCTACACTTAATATGTCCGGTTTCCCACTCGCTTTTGAGCCTTGTATCGATAAGGATGATTTCTCCTTTTTCGTACCTTCTCTTGGCTTCGGTGACCGAAATACTCTCGAAACCGGCCGTTTCCAGTCCGCTTGCCCCATAGGCCGCCATGCCGCCTGCCAGGTAACCTGCTACATCATCGAGGCCTACGCTATATAGTGCTTTTAACGCGACCTGCATGTCACTTTCATTTTCCACAACCAAAAGCAAAGGCTTATCCGGAGGCAGTACCCAGCCCGCAAAAGTGGCGAAATTCCCTTTTAAACTCAAGCCTACGGCTCCTGGAACATGGGCAGCTCCAAAGGCCAGATGATCACGGGTATCGACAACCACATACCCTTCACGACTAAGTTTCAAAAACTCTTCCGGTGCATATCCCACCGGTTTTTTCAGTTTAGAAAGGGCCGGCGCACCCTTCCTGTTTATCTCCGAACACCTGGAAAAGTGGTCCGGTGCTTCAGGCATCCCTTCCAAAAAGCCTTTTATGAACTCTTCCTCGGGATAAATCTGTAAAGCTGCGTTGTGCATTTTTTCTGTCCCGATGGTAGATGAGAGTTTGGAGGAGAGCATCTTCCCGCACAATGAGCCTGCCCCATGGGCCGGGTACATCTCAATATTATCGCTCAACCCTTCAATCCTGCGTAGACTTTGATAGAGTTTAGAGGCCAATTCCTCTTTGATATCAGGGAAAAGATCGGGTCTTCCGGCGTCCCCGACCAGCAGGGTATCCCCGGTAAAAGCCAAGGCCGGTTCTTTTCCCCGTTCCAAGTCTGAAACAATAAATACCGTACATTCAGGCGTATGCCCCGGCGTATCCAGCATTTTGATGAGTAAGGTATCAATTAATATTTCCTCTCCGTCAGCAAGAGCGTGATGTTCAAATTTCGCCTTCGCCTGTGCGGTCATGTATATCGTTGCCCCTGTGCGTTCCCTTAGTTCCACATGTCCTGACACAAAATCGGCGTGGAGATGAGTCTCGATTATTGCCTTAATGGGGAGCCCTAAAGAAGCTGCAATCTTAATGTACCTGTCGACTTCCCTGGAAGGATCGATGACGACACAGGCATTTTTGCCCCCAATGACATAGGAACAATGGGCAAGTCCCGGAGTGTAAAGCTGCTTGAATTCCATTAATTCATACCTCCTTTAATTTTATTTATTTCAATGCCAAACGACAAAGATAGTGAAAGCTGCTAAGATACCCGCAACCAGTGCAATAGCTGCACCGGTTTTGATAAAGCTGTCTCTGGGAAATTCCATACTATTCATGACTACAATTGCCGCCTGATGAGTCGGTATCACCACCGCAAGGCTGGCACCTGCGGCAACAGCCATCAAAAGTGCATCGGGGTTTAGGGTAACAGCCCCTGACCTGGCTAATTCTATAACGACCGGAGACATCAAAACAGCGGCCACAGAGTTATCAAGTATATTCGCAAACAACGCAGTGACAAACAATATAACAAGAATCAGCACAAAGGGTGAAAGAGAAGTAAATAAAGGACTTATCAAGTGTACCACGGCATTTAAGGCCCCTGTCTTTTCCAGCACACTCGATATACCGAACATACTGCCAAGAAAGATGATAATAGGTATATTAACATTAAAAATTGCAACCTTGTATGAAAATACTCCTGTTAGAAGCCAGAAGATTACTATCATTCCGAAACCAACAGAAGGATGTAAAAGACCTATGCTTGTAAGCATCACCGCCGGAATGAGGGTAAAAAGCACGATAAGGCTTTTTTTGCGGTTACGTTCGATTACGTTTTCTATTGCTTCCTGTTCTGTCTGCTCTTCTTTGCTGTTTCTAGCCAGCTCTTTTTGCCCAAGCGGCCCAAACCCGCAAATCCTACAAATAAACACAACGGCTAACCCTGATACTATCATAGCCAGACCATGGAAGGCAAAATCGAACATCTTAAAAGACTCCCCAAATGCCCTGAACCTGTAGGTAGATACAATCAGGTTTGAAGCCGTACCAATTAAGGTTAACGATCCTCCAAGGATGGAAGAGTAAGCCAGGGGAATACCGAAAGTTGACTGGGAGACACCTGCCCTGCGGGCCATTCTTTTTGCGGTGGGAAGCATAATGCCTATGGCCCCGACATTATTCATAAAGGCTGAGATAAAACCGGTGGAGAGAAAAACGGCAAGTATCTGGCTGCTGGGTTTACTCACCCGCTCTGCGATTTTCTTGCCAAGACCGGAGAAGAGTCCGGATTCAACAATGCCGGCACTCATTACCAGCACAGTGGCCACCGTAAAGAGAGCCGGCGAGGAAAAACCGGAGAATAAATCAGAGGGACCTCTCAGTCCGAGCAACCCTAATAGCAAAAGCCCCCCAAAAGCCGTCAAGTCATACCGCATTTTCCCGGACACTATGGAGAATAGGACTATGAATAGCACAAGCCATGTCACCGCCTGTTGCCAAGTTGAAATGAACGCGATAGACCCTCACCTCCTCTTTTGGTCTCCGACACATTCCTATCTTCGCTATATTTTACACATTACGAACACCTTTTAAGAGTATTAATCTCTTGAATTGTCAGTCTTACTGCTATCTTAATCTATGTTGCTGTCTTGATTTACCCTGATAATTTGGGATGTATCAAAACCGTGGGAAGCCACAAAAGCAACCAAATTTTCATATAGTTCATCGCTCATCTCCGGCTCCCGTGACAGAATCCAAAGATAGTTCTTCGTGCTACCCGTAACTACAGCAAATTGATAGTCTTTTTCGTCAAGCTTAATAATCCTGTATTCACTTTTGAAAGGCCAAAAGAACCGTACAAAAAGCTTTCCTTTGCAATCCTCATCCGCTATCCAGGCAATTGCTTTAGCTACGCTTTCTTTGCCGTTTTTCAAACCCCCATTGATTACCCTGATTTTCCCCTTATCCATGAGACTGTATTCTGCAGTAACATTATCTAAGTCCTTTTCAAAAACATGGGGAAATCTGGCGATTTCATACCACCTACCAAGATACCTCTCTACATCAACGTTACAGATGACAGGAATTTCTTCAGTGCTACTTTTTGAGCTCTTTTTCGACATCACCATAAGCTGTTCCCCTTTCAGTTGTATTGGTCTTATCTGCCTTAATAATATCCCAGATTATCATGCGGTGTAAACATTTTATAATTTTTTTGCATTTATATGGAATGTATGTATTCATATTTGTTATTATTAAGAAAAATTATGCGGGAGGGACAATTATGCTGACATTTTACTGCATTAATACCTGACAGACCTGTCGAAGGGCGAAAGCGTGGCTTTCCCAACAACAGGTTACCTTTACCTATCGTAACATTGCCAAAGAACCACCTTCGGAGCAAGAATTGCAAGAAATCGCCCAATCCAACGGTTTAGCAATCCGTCAACTGGTAAACACGAAAAGCCAAACCTTTAAAAAACTTAAGCCTGAACTTTTGGAAATGAATGACCAGCAAATCCGGCAGCTTATTCAAGAAAATCCTTCGATTATGCTGCGACCGATCCTCATAGCCGACGGAAAATCGGTTATCGGCTTTAAAGAGGAGGAGTATCACACCTTCCTGACTGAAATGTCCGACGGTTGAAAGAAGAAAAGAATACCGACCCTGACAATATCACCCCTAAGGGGTGATATCTTTTTATACCGCTTCGTATTAATATTGAAACAAAGCAACAGGAAAACTTTAGGAGGAAGTGGTGTAATGTGATTGAAAAACCTAACAAGCTCCGTAAAAAAAGGCGGTCGCTCCTATTTTTATTGACCTTTGTACTGGCGGCAAGCATGGTCATCGGTACGGGGGCTCAGGGAGTTGTAACGGAAAACACAAGTATTGATGCAGAAACGGTCGTATTTTCCATTGGTGAAAAGAGCTATCAAAAAGGCCTTCAAGCCATAGAAACTGATGCAGCCCCATATATTAAGGATATTGGCGGCGGCTTGGGCCGAACCATGGTTCCGGTGTCCTTTGTGGCACCGGCTCTCGGCAGTGAACCGGCACAATGGTTTCCCGCGGAACGCAAGGTCTTGATTACCAAGGGCGAAAAAGATATTGAGATATTTATCGGTAGCACAGAAATGTTGGTTAACGGCAAAGTGCTGCAAATGGATACAGCAGCCGAAGTAGTGAATGTAGGTAATGGCGGCGGTCGCACAATGCTGCCTATTGCCTTTATCGCTCGGGCCTTGGATGTAGGCTATGAATGGTTGGGAGAAACAAAAGAGGTCTATTTCTACGGGAAAAACCTCATCTTCGACAACAGCGTCAACTATGGACCTGACATCGGTACGGAAACGATTGAGGGCAATGTCATCGTCAAAGCCCCCGGCGTGATCTTAAATGACCTTTATATCAAGGGGAACCTTATCATTGCCGAAGAGGTAGGCGACGGAGATGTCACCCTGAACAATATTACCGTCAAAGGTCAGACCTATATCAGAGGCGGCGGTAAAGACAGTATCTATATCAATAGCGGACAATACAACAGCATCATCATCCAGAAAATCGGCGGTGAGGTGCGTGTGGTGGCAAAAGACGCAGATGGCCTCATTGTTGTACTGGCCAGAGATGTTGCGGGTGAAAGAATATTCCTCGAAGGTAATTTTGCCTCAGTAACCGTTGAAGCGGAAAATGCCGCAATCAATTTAACCAGTGCTACATCAATCGAGAAAATGGTCCTGGAAGAAAAGGCGGTCATAACCGGTTCCGGGACAATAATAAAGGCAGAAGTAAAGGCTGACGGTGTGGTCTTTGAAAAGATGCCCCAAGAATCCGAAGTGACAGGCACAGTAACAATCCCTCCGGCTTTACCGCCCTCAACCCCCTCCGGAGGCGATGGTGGCGGCGGAGACAGCGGAAGTAACAATCCCCCGCAGCAACCGGCGGAATTAGGAGGTACTGTAACTATCAGCGGTACAGCCAAATTCGGCGAAACCCTGACAGCCAACATCGGCGAATTGACCTATACCCCGGATACGTCAAGTGATGTGCCCTCCTATCAATGGAAACGCGGCGGCACTGCTATTGCTGGCGCTACGAACAATTCCTATACCCTGGCAGAAGCTGACATTGGACAAGCGATTACCGTTACGGTCAGCGCCGATGGGACTAATGCCACCGGCAGTGTAACTAGCGGGGCAACAGCAGCAGTAGCAAAAGCCGACGGACCCGCCGCACCTGCGGCACCGACAGTTGATTATAAAACCCATAACAGTGTTACTTTGGCGGCTAATGCAGACAACGAGTTCAGCAGCGATGGCGGTAGCACTTGGGGTAATAACATCTTCGAAGGCCTTTTGCCGGGAACACCATATACCTTTGTTGCCCGAGTGAAAGAAACAGCAACTCACTTGCCTTCAGAGGCCAGTGGCGGCACAACCTTATCCGCCGAACCGACCCCCTTGGTTTTGCGCAGGTTGAATGCCTTGTCTTCTTTACCCTCAAGCTCTGCTAATGATGTAGCCTTTAGCCACAACGGTCAGTATATGGCGGTCGCGTTCACGGGACTCCATGGAGACCCAAATCTCGTCATTTACAAAAGGCAAGGGGATACCTTTGTTGAACTGTCCCTAGCTGAACCCCCAAGCGGCTATGGTTACGGAATCACCTTCAGCCCTTGTGATAATTACCTGGCTGTTGCGCATAAGACATCACCCTATATCACCATCTACAAAAGAGATGGGGACACCTTTACCAAATTGAATAACCCGGACGTACTGCCCCCGGCTGGAACTAATGAGGCAACGGATGTAGCCTTTAACCATAACAGTCAATACCTGGCAGTTTCCCATTGGGGATCACCCTACATCACGATTTATGAGCGCAGTGGTGATTCCTTTACCAAACTGGCTGACCCCGATGTTTTGCCTGCAGGAACCTGCAATAGCGTGGATTTCAACCATAACAGCCAGTATTTGGCGGTATCACACCTCAATACACCTTACGTTACAGTATATAAGCGAAATCCGGATGACACTTTTACCAAGCTGGATAATCCTGAAACATTGCCATCCGGCTCGGCCTTCGGTATAGATTTCATCCCTACCTCTGACGACCAGTACCTGGCGGTGGCCCATGGTTCATCCCCCTATCTGACCGTTTACAAGCAGGATGGTGATACTTTCACCAAGGTGGCTAACCCGGATGACCTACCTCCTTCAACCGGCTGGAGTATTGCTTTCAATCATGACGGTAAATACCTGGGCGTAGGTCACTCATGGTCTCCCTTTGCCGCTCTTTTTGTCCGGTATGGCGATACATTTATCAAGCTTGACAATATGCCTGACTTGGGAGAAGGAGCTCAGTCACAGGGAGTGGCCTTCAGCCCTGTGGGAGATTACTTTGCGGTAGCCTACAACGGTTTATCTCAATCCCTAGCCCTGTGCAAAATGCTAGACCCCACCGCTACCGGAACTGCCATAACAGGTACTACGACAGATATAACAGGCGCGGCAATAGGAAGCTGGGATGGGGAGAAAATAACCTCAGTACCCGCCGGAACCAAGGTTTTTGCCCTAAAAGGTGTTATTTCAGTGTCGGATAACGCCACTGTGGAAATCCTCACCGGCCCAGGTGGAACAGTTGTCTCTGACCAGACTACAACCGATGTTACCGATACAATGGTAGTGGAGGTTACAGCCGGAAACGGCACTGACAATGCGGAGTACGACATCGTTATGGCTGAGTAAGGATACGGTCTATAATCGATAACACTCCGACTGTAAAAGACCAGGCATCAGACAGAATGTATCCCATCTGATACCTGGTTTTCTTTATCCAATTAGCTTCCCCCGCATAGGCCTTCTTGTTCAGAGTAAATGATTCCCATGTCCTGAATCCGAAAATGTAATTGACTGCTGCAGAAGTTCTCTTTTATTAGTGATTCCCAGTTTCCGATATATTTTTCTGGTATGGGTTTTGATAGTGTTCTCAGTAATATGCAGCATCTCCGCAATCTGCTTGTTGGTATAGCCTTGTATCAACAGTTCCGCCACTTGTCTTTCGCGAGGAGAAAGAGCTTCTTGATGCCGTAGGCTGACATATAATGCTTGGTTGCCAGGAGAAAGGGCACCCAGTGGAGCATTCTCTATGAGATTCTGTCTCAGATCCTTCTCTAAAGCTGCATTCAGCCAAGGAACAATCAGAAAAGAAACAAAGACAATAGCAACGGCAAAGGAAGCTGAGAATAGGAAATATCCCTCACGGCTGTGTTGGAAAACAACGCCCAGCAAGCCACCGACAAAGACCGCGAAAAGATTGGCTAAAAACGCATAGCCGCAAATCTTTAATGGACGTCCGTAAATGGAAGCAATCAACCCGAAAAGGGTCCACAAGACCAAATCCAACAAGGCCCAGCCCATTTGCAGCAAGGTCTCGGTGAGGAAATAGTTATACCAATTCCCCGCCAGCAGCCCGAAAGAGAGATAGGCCAGACCAACAAAAGAAACCCCAAAATATAAGGGTAGCATAAGAGAGAGTTTGCCACTATAAAAAAAGACAATCAGCAACGTAACAATATAGGGAATCACCCCATAAAAGGTTGGATAGCCTATGAATATCTCCTCGAATGATGCCTTGATGGTATGAAATGCCATACCATCAGTTAGGTTAAGGGCAAATAAGAAGAAGCAAAGCACAAAGATTAATTTTGCCGGCAAAGGCTTCCCTTCAAGCTTTACATCTATTTTGTTTTGCACCTTAACGCGGGCAGAGACCCACAGGCTTCCTGCCAGCGGCACCAATGCTAAAACTAAAAGAAGTCCGGAAGAAACATGAGTGTGAATGATTTTTAATAAATAGTAAACTACATTGCCGGTAACAATAACCAGGGCCATGACTCGCAGCTTCCGGTCTATCGGAACCTCCATGGTGTAATAATAGCTCCAGGCAATGATAAAAAGGACACTGGCAATTCCCATCACAGCCAGAACCGGATACCAATAAGCGGGTGCTGCGGCAAACAAGATAATCGTGCATACGAAACAAGCGACACCGCTCCATCTCATAATGCTCCCGGCATGTTCTTCTTTAACGGTAAAGAATGCATAGACTATTAAGAAGATTGACGGAGCAACGGTATAAATCATACTGAAGGAAGCGACAGAAAAGTCGTGTGCCGCGACAAGGTATTTCAACACCGGACCGTTATATGGGAAGGACAAAAGCCACCCTAAAAACAACCCGTATGATAAGACAATATCTGCGTAACTCTTTTTCAATGCTCCGTCCTCCGTGATGCGTCTTCTCACGTCTGTATAGGATTAAAAAAATTCTACATCATCAGTCATAAATCCTCTATCTATTCTTTTTAAAATCACGGCTGGGTTTCATACGGCCAATCTATGATACCTCCCAGATCATAAACCTCTGTATAACCCATCTCGCTGAGAATCTTTGCCCCCTGGGCACTCCTGTTCCCACTTCGGCAATATATGAACACTACCGTTTCCTTATCTTGAACGACTTCCTCTATTTCCTTCTCCAGCTCGCTAAGGGGAAGAAGCACACTACCAGGGATGTGTTTTTCTTGGTATTCTTCCTCTGTTCTGACATCAATTAAAACAATCCCTTCTTCCTGGTCTAAGCGTTGGTAAGCCTTTTCGGGGGTTATTGTTTGAAAGGATTCAGCGTTTTCCTGTTGACAGGCAGCACCGCAGACCAATAACACCAAACACGTCAAGATTACTGCAAGTTTCTTCATAAGATATTCATCCTTTCAATCCTTGATATTAAAGGCTTTTATTTTTCATCTCGCTCAGAACCCTTGTCAGCTCCTCGGGTATTTCTGTAGTAAACTCCATCTTCTTACTGTTTATGGGGTGGTAAAAGACAAGTCGAAAAGCATGAAGGAATTGTCTGTTTAATAGTGTAGTATCTCCTCCGTAAAATGAATCCCCTATAATAGGATAGCCCAGGTGACCCAGATGAACGCGGATTTGATGGGTACGCCCTGTCTCCAGCCTAACCTCCAATAGCGTGTATCCGGAAAACCTTTCCATCACCTGATAGTGCGTTACCGAAGGCTTTCCCTCTTTACTTATCAGACGTTTTGTTGTGGGGCTGTCTTCCCTGGCGATCGGCAAATCAATATAACCGCTATTATTTTTCACTTCGCCTTGAACCAGCGCAAGATAAGACCTCTTGATGATTCCTTCCCTTTGCTGTCTAAAGAACTGTTGAGCCCCGTAGGTGTTTTTCGCCAAAAGAACTAAGCCCGTCGTATTTCTATCCAAACGATTGATAAAATGGATGGTGCTATTCTCCCCTATCTTTCTCCAGTGAAAAAGCACACCATTAGCAAGGGTGCCCCGAGGATAATGTTTGGTAGGATGGACACATATACCTGCCTGTTTATCTAAAACCATGATATCCTGATCTTCGTAAACAATGTTGATTGGGACTTCCTCCGGAGTAAGGTAGGGATTGTTGTTTTCGGGTGGATAGATAAGAATGATCCGGTCACCTTCATGGATAGTGCTTTTAAGGTAGACAGGAACATCATTGACTAATACCGTTCCCCGGTTTTTAAGTCTCCGTAAGGCTTTTGCCGACAGGTGTTTGATCCCTGTAAGGTAAGAACGAATCAAACGGTTGCCTTCCTCCGATCCGACGGTGAATTCAATTTGATATGACTCCTGCTTTGCCCTATCCATCTTTTTCCCCCATTAATAGAAAAGAGACACCTTGCTTATTAACCTCTTTCACTTATCAATATCCGACTGTTTCAAGATTTCTTCAAGCACATCTTGTGTTTTACCCGTATCCTCTAAATTAAAGATGACGATTCCTTCAACTGTTTGAAGAAAAATAAAGGGCGGATTTTGCGCGTTGACGAACAGCTTTACCGAACCCAACTCTGTGGTCCTGAAATTCCCCCTCAATTGCGACCCCAAGGCCGAACCGTTGGTTCGCATTTCGATATTTGGCAATTCCTCCATCAGGACAACGTTATCTATCGTATCCCACGAGTAGACTTCTCCATATAGCCCGTGTATTTTCAACCCTTCCTCGAGAAAGGTCACTTTTGTTGCCTGGGCAGAATAAAAAATCAAAACCCCAGTGAATATCAGTGCGGCAATGGCTATACCAATAGGCACAGCCAGTTGTTTCCCCGCGCCTTTCCGAATCTTGCCGTTTTCATCGAAGATGTTACCATCGTATTTTTGGGCCTTAATCAACAGAAGCATAGTTGAAATACCTAAATAGACAAATATCGGTACCATTCCCGGGTTTAGCCCTAAAACATCAAGGACACCATACGCTATGAAGACCCCGCCGCTTACATAGGAGTAGAAACCCATAAGCCGACCAAGCCCTTTGGTGTCGACATTCGCCTTTTTCTCTTTTGACATGGTGTTGTAGCCTGAGATAAGAAAATGCCATTTTAAGACATGGACCGCAAAACCCAGGATAATAAAGAACCCACCTATAGCATAATATAACACAGCTCACCTCCGCTTACGGTTATCGGAAAACAATCTCCGTACTGCTATAACCTAAACTTTGCATAAAGCCTGTGATTAATTCCGCGGCATTTTCTTCCGCTGTCCTGACAATCTTTTCCTCATTTTCTGCCGCATATTTTTTCATATCCTCGTTGATAAGGACCATGTCGTCACCAATATTGAATTTATTAAAAATATCCTGCTGCACATCATAGATGTTCACACTATCTAAAACCAGGACGTTGTCGAGGATTTGACCCTTACTGAGCTGAATCCTGACGCTGTCTTTATCCACCTTTTCAAAATCAATCAGTTTACACCCTCCGTTGATGTAGGATTGGTAGATTATCAAGATCTTTTTTTTGCCTATGAAAGGCAATTCAGTGTTGCCAAATTGCAGGGCATCGCTGTAATCCAGTATTTCCTGATAATTATACCTTACCGTAGCCAGGTCACACAATTTTTCTATCCTTTCCGTAATAATCATACTGTGTTTCTCCTCGTTATGATTAAACGAAAACAGGTCAGTCAGGTTATAAAACATGACCAGAACCGCAAAAATCAGCACAATGATAAGAATAGGACAAAGCCATCTTTTTCTCTTCAGCATTGTTATTCTCCCCTTTCCAGCGTTATCACGATAAGACCGCGATTTTTCCCCGGACGACTATCTACATACTATTAGCAATTGTTCTGTAGCTTTGTGTAGTTATTCTATCATAATTCCTTCTCTTGCCTAAAAACTTAATTTTCCAGAGGACAAGGTGTGTGGGCAGTTGAAGTCCTTCCATTGTTTAAATTGGGAGCTAAACAAAACGAAATCACCTACAAGGGTGATTTCGGGCTATCAGTTTCTATAGAGCTCACATTAGATATTTGATCAATGAGTATATGCCAAGTCCTGCTCCCAGCAGGATATATATAAACATTCAGGGTGGGATTTTTGTGTACCAAGGTTCCTTCATCTCTTTGATTGCTACCCTCTCCTTTCCGTTTCCATTACCACTATTCCATTAATTAATCCTAATTACATGATATCTTAGGTTATTATCTAATGTAAACATCCTATAAATATTTTTCTGCTTTTATTTCTATTTGCGAATCGTAGTGTTATAAAGTATTTTTTCTAACAGCCCCAATATTACAGTTTCAATCCACGCGCCCGCGTAGGGCGCGACATTTCTCCTGTCTCTTTGTTGTACGTGCTACCGCCGTTTCAATCCACGCGCCCGCGTAGGGCGCGACTTAGGTGGTGATATGGGATAATGTGGATATGATGGTTTCAATCCACGCGCCCGCGTAGGGCGCGACAACATACATAATCACTGCATACACTCTGCGCCAAGTTTCAATCCACGCGCCCGCGTAGGGCGCGACCGACCGTTACGCCCTCCAACACCTCAATCATATAGTTTCAATCCACGCGCCCGCGTAGGGCGCGACTCTTGACAGTGGTGCATCGGGTGGAGTTTTAACAGTTTCAATCCACGCGCCCGCGTAGGGCGCGACGTACATTCATTTTTTATTCTCCTGCCTTGAAAT
>JAHDSQ010000056.1 GCA_018432615.1 Clostridia bacterium | reverse complement strand
TTTGCCACGTCCGGGTCAGTGTCTTCGGGTGAAGGCATTACCAAGTTTGATGAGACATCAGAGAATTATACCTATATTGAATACAGCACTCCCAATGGTACAAAAAGAGGGTATATTCTTACAAACAGACTAGAAAACAGGAATCTAGGAGTTCTGGCAAATGTAATTGATTTTTCAGCACCTGTTTATGCTGGCCCGGATTCAATCTACCATCGCTGTGGCAGTGTATTTGAAAATGAATATGTTGTAATCTTTGAAAGAGATATATCCTCAATTTATCCCCAAAAGTGGTTTTTCATTGAATACAACTCTATATCAGGAAGAAAAAGAGGATATGTTAACCAGAATTTAATAACAGCTCGTTCGTCTTTATCTAGCATTAATGAGCTTAAAACAGGAATAGAGATGGCAATATCGCAACAGAATTTACCGGTTTATTACGGACCGAATCCAAGCTTTGCCTTGGTTGGGTCGATATTTGAAAATGAACGTGTTAGCTTGTTGGGTAGTAATCCGGCAGAATCGGCATATAAACATATAGAGTATTATACTAAGCTTGGAACAAAGCGCGGGTATGTTGATGCAAGTTTTCTGCAAGATACTTCAATATCCATGCCAACAATTTCTCTTGAAAACGTTACCAAGGGGGAATATGGAACAAGCGGTAACAATAGGCCTCTCGAATATTATAAGATTGGGAATGGTAATAATGTTTTGGCTGTTGTGTTCGCTGTTCATGGATATGAAGATGCTTGGGCGGCAGATGGGGAAGAACTCATGAAAATCGGGAAATATCTAATAGAGGAAATATCACAAGATAATATTCCTGATTGGACAGTTTATGTTATACCTTCAGCTAATCCGGATGGCTTATTAGACGGATGGACTAATAATGGACCCGGTAGGACAACAGTTGGTACCGCTACAGATATGAACCGTTCTTTCCCTGCTAACTTCAATGCATATTATGATACTAGAAATTATACCGGTTCATCTAGCTTAGCTTCGCCTGAAACAGTAGCATTAAAAGAAAAATTGTTAGATTGGAAAACAAATGCGGATACAATGATTTTATTAGACGTACATGGGTGGTTAAACCAGACGATTGGTGACGATGATGTTGGAGAGTATTATTGTAATGAGTTCGGTTTTAGTAACAGTTCTTTGGAAATGTCGAGCGGATATTTAACACGTTGGGGACAAACGAATGGAATGCTGGTTTCATTAATTGAGCTTCCTTTCCCTAGTTCCCCTCAGGACATTGTTGTCAGGAATTTCAAGGGGAAATTTGTTCAAGCCACACGTAATCTTCTTAACAATGTCTTAAGTGGATCCAGTATATTTGTTACCGGAGTATCTGTATCTCCTAAATCTGTTGCGCTCAACTTTGGAGGAACACAAGAGCTAACGGCTATTGTGCTACCGGTCGATGCAACGAATAAAGCTATTACTTGGCAAAGTAGCAATTTAAATATTGCCACCGTTAATTCAAATGGAAAAGTTATAGCTGGAACAGCTGCTGGTACAGCAACTATCACAGTTACAACTGCAGATGGAAATTTCACAGATAGCACAAGCATAATAGTAACGGCTAATTACACATCCGTTACCGATGTTTCAATATCCCCTGTTACAACAACTCTGAATTATGGGGGGGTACAACAATTAACAGCTATAGTATTACCGTCTGATGCTACGAACAAAGCTGTCACATGGTCAAGTAATAATATTAATATTGCTGCAGTAAACGAAAACGGTTTGGTCACAGCTGGGACAACGGTAGGCACAGCAACTATTACTGCGACAACTTCAGATGGACATATAGCTGCCTATGCGAACATACTTGTAAAAGCTACCGGCCTGGATGACTATACAACATATACCAAATATAACATAGTTACTACCGCAGTCTATAATAATTGGCTAGTTGAACAGGGGTTTAACGACAAGACTTCTACCAGTTTCAGAGGACACTTAGGCTATGACCTGACAAGTAATAGGCAATCTACCAACATAAAACCTATCTTCGATGGTGATATTGTATATGCTACAAATCTTAATCCCGGTTTAAATGGCAATATAGTAGTAATTGAACATACCGTTAATGGAGTAACGTTTTATTCATCTTATTCCCATTTAGCTTCTAATAGTACTGCCCTGAACAACATCGTAAATCAACTTAAAACTGAAAACAGGATTTCAGTTTCAACTGAAACAGTTATCGGAAAGATGGGTGGTACTGGAGGACCAAATGACAGTTTCAGTCCTCATTTGCATTTAGCTGTTTATACCAAAGCTACATATCTAACAAGTCCATATGGTTACGCATCGGGTGATAAAGCTACTGAATTTGAGGATATCGTAATTGGAGAAGACTTTGAGGGGAATCCTTTGTACTATAATTACAATGGATACTATTATAATGGGCCCCGCTCCGGTGGAGCAGTTTTTTATGACCCATGGGGAGTAATATCAACAAACGGTCAAGTAATTGTAGAACATCATCCGGTGTAATACTTTGTAAGCAGAGAGTGTATATTAAGAGAGCATGTATTTGTTTTCAAAGTACATGCTCTCTTATATGCCGTTCACATTAGACAAAATATGATATTATTGTTGCTGCCTGATTGATTATGATATGCTCTGCACAGGCCACCTAGGTTATAGTAGCAATGTTTATTTTTAACAATAAGGACGGTATAATAGTATATAATTAGCGAGAATATAATTTTGCAAAGGAAGTGCTTTCTTTTGAAGAGGTGCATGTGTTTTTGTTTACTAGCAACTGTTTTACTGTGCTCAGGTTGTCTTAAGGACAAAAATGAAGAACAAATGTTTACCCCTTCAATGATAGAGAAAATAAGTGATACGAATGCAACAAAAGCTGATAATGCTAAAGCAAAGATAAAAACTATTGATATATATGGTCCAAATGCACTTGCTTTAGCGGAGAACGGGGACTTGTGGAGTTGGGGTTCTAATCATTGGGGTCTAGTTGGTGATGGTAGAGATTCAACTGCAAAAACTCCAGTGAAAATTATGGGAAATATCAAAAGAGCATCATTCCATTACGGGAATCACGCAACTGCAATAACAAAAAACGGGGAGCTTTGGGTTTGGGGTAATAATAGCGAAGGACAACTTGGCAATGGTACGACTATTAAAAAAAGTATTCCTATTAAAATTGCTGATAACGTAAGGGAAACCTGTGATAATAGTGAGGGGACTGCATATATAAAAGAAAACGGAGAACTATATGTTTGTGGTTATAATGCTACAGGAAAACTTGGAGTCGGTCATTGCAATCCAGTTCTTACACCTGTTAAAATCATGGATGGCGTTAAAACTGCTAGTCTAAAAAATGGCATGAGCTATGCTATAAAAGAAAATGGAGAATTATGGACCTGGGGAGATAATAAAGGATTTATATTTGAAGGTATTCTCGGTAATGGTTCAACAGAACCTTCCTTTTTCCCTCGAAAAATTTTAGAAGAAGTAGAAAGCGTAAGTAGTTCTCCGGACACAGTATTTATTTATAAGAAAAATGGAGAACTTTGGGGATATGGTTCAAACTATCTGTATCAGTTGTGTGATGGCACAAACACACCGGCTTGTTCGCCGCAAAAGATAATGGACGATGTAATTAAGGTGTATCATAGCTTGGATAATGAAATTTTTGTATTAAAGAAAAACGGGGATCTTTTAAACCTGGTTGGAAATGAAAGTAACATACCACCTCGAAAGATTCTTGATGGAGTAAAAGAGTTTTATCTCTTTCCGGAAGAATACAAATACGCAATCAAAAATAATGGAGAACTCTGGGCCTGGGGAGCAAAACCTGCCCAGGAAGGGTTGTTATACATAAACGATGATAGCAATACTGTAAATAACCCTGTTAAAATTTTCGACAATGTAACCTCTATTTGTTGTTCAAGTGCCATCGAATACGCTCAAGTCTATATATTAACAGAACATGGTGAGGTTTGGGGAATAGGGGATGGACCTTTGGGAAACGGTGAAGAAACTAGTTCGCAAGTGGCAGTAAAGATAATGGATAATATAAAAAAGTTTTTCAAGAATAACTACGATGGAATGACATATGTTATGGATATATCCGGGGAAGTATGGGGGTTTGGGATTAGTATGAAAACGTATGGGAACTCGTTATATCCAATTGAATTTAAGTTTTGAGGTTTCTACCTTAATATTGACAATTAATATACCATATGTTAACATTTAAGGTAGAAAAAATCAAAAAAAAGGAGGATTTGTCCTCCTTTTGGATTCTGAGAAGTTTCTAGTTATAATTATGAATAATCGACCAGTTACTGTCACAACCGTATTCTCTAGCACCTGTGTCAACGAAACCATAACCAGAAGAAACTGCCGAGAGCCATTGTCCATTGGAATAATAGTAATAAAAGGCTAAAAGATAAGTTTTTGTACTGCCACATGAACCGCTTCCGATGGCAATTGTTGTTCCTGCCGGTAGAGTGTGAGAATATGTTCCATTAGGAAAGTATACTTCCTCGGAACGTCTCAGTGATAATTCAGTATAAGTGTTACCATTGATTGTCACGCTGCTACCAGCTTCTGATAACCTAATCGTTCCATTTCCATTTATTGCTCCCCAACGCCAGTAACTGTTATAGAAATTAATTGCTTCAAACGAATATGAATTTGGATCATATTCGTTATAAACAGGTATCTTGGATGCTGTTGGGTTAATTTGCCATTTATTTATTATGGCTCCATCACATCCTAATAAAGCATAACCTTCACCTGGCCATATATTGCCGATTTTTGTTGCCATTTTCATTCTCCTCTTTCTTTGTAATTTATGTTGTTCTAAGTATGTATATTTAAACAACATCAACTATTAATAAGAGACATTTTTGCTAAAAGGCAACCTACTGGTATGGAGAGTTTTTTAGAATATATAATAGAACAGAATCAACTAGGGGGGTTTAGATTGTCCAAACAGTACAGTGCTTTAAAAATCTCAACATTTTTTATTAGTGCCATAATTCTAATAACAGGATGTCGACTAACAATGAATAATGATAATTTTACGCCTAAGAACAATTCCGTTGAAATAGCAGAAGTGGTATCCGAAAAAACAGAAAATGAGGGTATAACATATAGAACAAAGAAAATCAGAAGACAGATTAGTGAAGAAAAGGCCGAACAGCTAAATAGCTTACTAATACATTCACGGAATGTTATTGATGCATACCAGCTTGGTAGCTCTCAGGTTATTGGTTTTGGAGATTATCAATTCAGTTATGACGGTGTTGTCCCATATTTAGAGGAGGATTTTGAGGTTTTTAAAAACCTGTTTAAAGATGAACTAAATACAGTTATTAAGGAACTGAATGCACATTCATCAAATGATATAAGAATAAACGTTGCACCTGATGATTATCAAGCAATATTCATAGGCATATATAGTGTTTATGAAAAGGCGATAAAGGGGCAAAGTGATTATGATCACAATTTAGGATGGGGAACTACATTAGAAATATCCAGAGCTAGACTGGAAACATTTCGTCAATACCTATTTAATCCTTCTATTGAATTAGAAGATGTTCCAAAAGTAAAGAGGGAATCATTTGTGAGTTTGGATGGAAATACTACCTGGAAAGAATTTATTGAGAGTCAAGGGTTCATAGACAGCGATTTTATGGAGTGAAAAATATACAGATGCAAGTTTATCTCTATAACAGATAGAATATCAACAACCGATCTAATTAACGAGAATAGTTAGCCAGCATAAGAAGGAGGTCGGTGAAGATAATCCTGAAAAAGGGATTTGTAAGTTCTAATTAGCGGCATGGTTTCCAAAAATAGGAAAAACCTCCTTTTTAAATAAAAAGGAGGTTTTTAATTATGAACGATATTAAATTAAATGACCAAAAAAGTAAGCTTTTAATGAAATTATTAAACGATTTTAACCCATTAATTGAAAAATATTCGAGAAAACTAAATTATAGTGAAGCAAAAACAGATTTGATTATTTGCCTAATCGTAACAATTATCAAAATAAGGAGAGTAGACAATATAGGGCAAATTGTAAACTATATTACAAAATCGATAAAACATGAGTATATAAGATTGTCTAAGAAGAGACAGGAATATTTAAGACACGAATGCCAGTCCGAAAATATATTTGTTTCGGAAGAGAATTATTTTGATCCGGATTTATCTATTGACGTTAAGAATGCTATATCAATATTAACGGATTATCAAAAAAAAATTATTATCCTAAAGTATTATTACGGTTACTCTGATAGCGAAATTGCTTTATTGCTTCAAGTAACGAGACAAGCCATTAACAAAGCAAAACGCAATTCATTAAATAAAATGCGGATACTTTTGACGAAAGGATAATAAATATGGAGAATGAACTATTAAAACTCGCATTATCTCAGGGCGTTTGGGCAGCCATGTCAATCATATTAATTTTTTACATTTTAAAAGATCAGGAAAGAAGGGATCAAAAACAAGATGAACGGGAATCAAAATATCAGGATATTATTGATGGATTAATAAAGAACACCGAATTGTTAGAAAACATAAGAATTGATGTTGACACAATAAAAAATAAGATTTTTAATTTGAAAAGCTAAAACAAATTTACAAAATAAGAAGAGAATTTTTGCGAGCACAATATCAACTTGATTTACTACTATCTGCATTTGTGGATGTTGCATATACCAATATAAGAGTGTGTTTGATTAATAGTTTGAGGCAGGTATGACATTAAACTGTCATGCCTGCCTCAAACTATCTGCCAGTAGTTTTTAGTTAATCAATAGGGGGTTTCCCCGGAATTATATTTGATGATGGCGCAATTTATCCTCTCGGCGGTTTTTTTGCTTGTTCGACAAACCAACTAAAAAGTTTTTGAGAATGAGGGTCTGTTGAATACATGCATTCGGGATGCCACTGAACGCCCAGGACATTTGTAAGGCCTTTGAACTCGATTCCTTCGATGATACCGTCCTGGGAGTGAGCCGAGATATAACAATTTGCCGGGATTTCTTTTAACGCTTGGTGATGAAAACTGTTGACTCTGATTTCTTTTTCCGCCAGTATTTCGGACAAAACGGTACCCTCTTTGATCTGGATGCTATGTGTCCCGTGCCACCTGGGAGCTTGTTGGGTGTGTTTGATTGCGACATTGCCATTTTTGCAGATATCCTGAATGATGCTTCCGCCCGCAGCAACATTTAAAACCTGCATGCCGCGGCAAATGGCGAAAATCGGCAATCCGGTACTCAGCGCTTTTTGTGTCAGAGGGATCTCTACGGCATCCCTCTCCGGAGAAAGCTTTTCCACCGCAGGCTGCGGGTCTTCACCGTAGTAAACCGGATCCACGTCGGGACCTCCCGTCAGAAGAAGGCCGTCAATGAGTTCGAGGTAGGCTGCTATTTTATCTACACCCAAGGGCAGCAGTTGAAGAGGAAATCCTCCTGCCGATTCTACAGCCTGGATGTATTCGCCCGGAGAAAAATAAGTGTTTTTTTCGTGATTATATGATGCTGTGATGCCTATTATCGGTTTCATCAAGTGTTTGCACCTACTTTGTGATGGTCTCTTCAAAAAAGTACTCTCTAATGAACGCTTCTATCCTGTCCACAACGAGGTTAGTTATTTCTTCTCCCAGTTTTACGGAAGCCTTGGTGGCATCTCCCAAAGCCCCGTTTTCTGTGATCTCATCAAAGGACCAGGGAACCTGACCCCACCAAGGTCTTTTTTTATAAAGAGTATCCTTTAATGCACCTTTAGCCAGGGCATTTTCCCTTACTAACCAAGGGGCAAGATACATTGACTGTGAGACTTCGCCTTCGCAGGCGTGTCCTGTAATTTCGGCTGACTTTTTTTGTGCCATCAAATCACTGGAAAGGTCTGTACCGCTGCCAATCCAAGCGGTCTGCAAGCCTAATTCGAACTTTAGCTTGTTGATGGCCACGCCTAAGGCAGGTCGATTACCGCCGTGGGCATTCACGAGAAG
The DNA here is from genome assembly GCA_018432615.1 of Clostridia bacterium. Taxonomy (GTDB): domain Bacteria; phylum Bacillota; class Peptococcia; order DRI-13; family SM3-B62; genus SM3-B62. The sequence continues at coordinate 25,070 of JAHDSQ010000056.1, read as the reverse complement.
GATCTTTTGAATCCCGTGTTGTTTAAGACTTGTGGCGATGTCAATTATCATGCCGATAAAGGTTTCCTCACGCAAGGTGATAGTACCCGGGAATGCCATGTGGTGATGGGAAACACCATAATTGAAACACGGACAGAGCAGCACTCTTGGAAACAGCCTCTCAGCCAACAGCTTGCCGGTCTCGTAAGAACGATCGGCATCAGTGGCGAAGGTGAGATTGGGGCCGTGCTGCTCATGGGAGCCCGTAGGAATTATTGCCAGTTCGATAGATGACAGGTAATCCGCAATCTCCGGAGAGGTTAATTCTGATAAAACTAATCGATTCATTTGAAACCCTCCTAGCATATTAATTGTTATACAGATGGCATTCTACCCAGTGCCCGTTTTCTATTTCTATGGGTTGAGGGGCAATTTCCTGACAAATCTTCATTCTTTTGATGCACCGATTGTAAAAGCGGCATCCGGGGGGCAGATTGGCTGCGCTGGTTACTTCCCCTGTAATGTTATCCAAACGGTATTTGTAATCAGGATTGGGGTGAGGAACTGCTTCGAGAAGAGCCACTGTATATGGATGGTATCTTTTTTTAATCAAGGCTTCCGTTGGTCCGATTTCCACAATCCTTCCCAAATACATGATGGCGCTGCGGTGGCAGAGATACCTTAAAAGCGACAAGTCGTGGGAGATACAAAGACCTGCCAAAGCTCGCTCGTCAATCATTCTCTGCAGCAGATTCAAGACGCCGGCCCTGATAGAAACATCCAGCATAGAAACCGGTTCGTCCGTTACCAGAAAGGAGGGACGTAAAATCAAAGCCCGCGCAATAGCTACCCTTTGACGTTGACCGCCGCTTAATTCATGAGGGTAGCTTTCCAGATACCTATTAGCCGGGTTCAAGCCAACCTCTTCCAACACTTCAAGGACTTTGTCCACCCTCTCATTTTTATCCCCGAGTCGGTGGATCTCCAATGGCTCTTCTAAAATGCTTTTTACTTTGAAACGAGGGTTAAGCGACTCATAAGGGTCTTGGAAAACCATTTGGGCCTGCAGACGAAAGCTTTTTAGCTCCTTGCCCTTGAGAACAGATATGTCAGTATCGTTACACAATATTTTTCCCTCGGTTAGAGGATAAAGGTTAAGCAAAAGCTTTGCGGTAGTGGTTTTGCCGCAGCCGCTTTCCCCGGCTAAACCCAGGGTCTCCGACTTTCCTATTTGAAAGCTTAAACCGTCGACGGCTTTAAGAACGGACTGGCCGCTTGTTTTTCTTTCCCTGGCCCGGACAGGAAAATACTTTTTTATATCTATTGCCTCGATTACTTTATCTCTCTCAGTCACAAGCGTGTACCTTCCTTTCCCAGATTGTTTCATCCTCCGCCAATACCTTCAGACCTTCCATCTCAGCGAGACGATGACAAGCTACAACACGTCCGTCTTTTTCCTTAGCCGGGGGATCTTCTGTTTTGCAGACAGCGATGGCAAAAGGGCATCTTGGGGCAAATAAGCATCCCGGTTGTGGCTTGATAAGATCCGGCGGGGACCCCGGTATGGAGATGAGGGCTTTCTTTTCTCCCAATAAACTGGGGAAGGCGTTTTTAAGGCCTAAGGTATAAGGATGCAAAGGGTTATTTAGAACGTTTCGTACCGTCCCGTATTCCATGATTTTTCCCGCGTACATGACTGCCACTTTTTCGCAGGTTTGGGCGATAACCGAAATGTCATGAGTTATCATAATCAGCGAACCGGAGTAACTTTGCTGCAGAGCGTTGATCCTCTCTAATATTTGGGCTTGTACAATAACATCCAGAGCAGTCGTCGGTTCATCGGCAATGATCAGATTGGGATTGAGGACCAAAGCCATGGCTATGGCTGCTCTTTGTTTCATGCCACCGCTAAATTGGTGTGGATAATCCCGCAATCTTTTGGGATTTATTCCTACCAATTCAAAAATATCAGCGGCTCGTTCTTGGGCTTCCTTGGAACCGATTCCCTTTTGATGGGCTTTCATTGCCTCTTTGATTTGAGCCCCTATCCGGTAGACCGGATCCAGGGCATTCATGGCGCTTTGGGGTATCATAGAAATTTCTTGCCAACGTAATTTTTGGATTTCTTTTTCCGAGAGAAGGCTGATTGCCTTGCCTTTATAATACATTTCACCGCCCATTTGCCGGCAGTTGGCGGGAAGAAGCCTTAAAATGGCCTTCATTAATGTTGTTTTACCGCAGCCGGATTCTCCCACCAGGCCTAATCTCTCACCTACAGCCACATCTAGGGAAACGCCGTCCACGGCGCGTACGTATCCTGCCGTGGTATGGTAATAAAGCTTGAGGTCATCTATTTTTAAGAGTATGTTTTCCCTGCTCACATTTATCGCTCCCTTAACCTTGGATTAGCTATTTCCTCATAAGATCTGCCTACAAGAAAACCGGAAAGAACAAGTAAAGTGATGGCTATGCCCGGGGGTATCATCCACCACCAGGCTATAAACATGGCTTGTGAGTTATAGCATTCAAAGAGAATCTTGCCCCAGCTGGGAACCTCGGGAGCACCATAGCCAAGAAAGCTTAAGCTTGCTTCGGTCATAATACCAGTACCCATAGAAAGTGCTACATAAACCAGAGAAAGGGGTATGACATTAGGTGCGATGTGTTTGTATATAATCCGAAAATTACTGGCTCCGCTGATGCGAGCCGCTTCGACATAAGCTCTTTGTTTAATAGTTAAGACTTGTGCTCTGATGACCCTGGCGGTATTGCGCCAGGTTATCAAAACGATGGCTATAATAATATTGCTGATTCCCGGTCCCATAACCGCTACCAGGATAAGTGCGAAGGGTAAAAAGGGGATTCCGTAGATAATATCTACTATCCTCATGATGATATTGTCGATCCTGCCCCCGTAATAACCGGCGATCAGGCCTATATTCGTACCGATAAAAACCACACATACCGCCGAAAGGATTCCGACAAGCAATGCGATTCTTGTTCCCATTACGATTTGGCTGAAAACATCCCGACCCATCCAAGTGGTGCCGAACAAGTGTTGAGCGGAAGGAGGTTGGATCCTCATTAAGGAGCCTGCTTCGTCAAAATGCATTGCCCCGGGGTCATAAGGGCTAATCAGCGGCGCAAAGAGAGCTACAATCAGAAAAAAGGTAAATATACATATACCGATAGCCCCGGCCGTGTCTTTTTTAATAAAACCAAATACTTTTGTGCTTAATTTCCTTCTATTACCAATTACTTTTGTATTTAAGCTCATGTTATCGCCTCCTTCTTCTCAATCCAGGGAGACCCTGGGATCGAGGAAAGCATAGAGTATATCGGCTATCAGGTTGAACATTATCGTCATTGCTCCTATCAAAAAGAAGGCAGCCTGTGCCACCGGATAGTCTCTGGCAGCAACGGCTAAGACAATGCCCCGGCCCATTCCCGGCCAGCGGAAAACAGTTTCTACCAGCACAACGCCCCCGATAGCCAGTCCGGCCTGCACGGCAAAAACAGTGACTACCGGCAAAAGAGCATTGCGCAAAGCATGCTTAAAAAGTATTTCGCGTTCTGATAGTCCCTTAGCTTTGGTCAATTCAATAAAGTCTTCTTTGATAACCTCCAGCATAGAGGTTCTCATCACTAAAAGAGGGGTAGCGGCTGCGCTTAATCCCGCGGTGATAGCCGGCAGGATCAGGTGTCTCACAAAGTCTAAATTAAAATACTTGGCATAAACCGTTTCAAAGTTAGTGCCGGGAGTATTCATACCCCCCAGGGGCAATAACTGATAACGGAAGGCAAAAAATGATAATAAGAGCATACCCAGCCAAAAAACAGGTGCACAACGAATGGTCAACACTCCGATAATACCTGCTAATTCCAGACGGGTGCCTCTCTTCCAAGCCAGGATTGCACCGCCCACTATTCCGATGGTAAAGGCAATAAAAAGAGAAACCGCCATAAGGATAAGAGTATTCCAGAAGCTGTCGCCGATAACGGCCAAAGCCTGTTTTCCATACTGAAAAGAAATACCGAACTCACCCCGGAGCAGATTGCTGATATAAATGACGTATTGCTCCCATAAGGGCTTATCCAAACCGAATTGCTTCATTAACATTTCTTTGGCTTCGGCACTCATGCCGGCATCCAGGTACATACTGACAGGATCTCCCGGTACAAGCCTGAATAATAAGAAAATCAAGGTCGATAAGACAAAGAGAGTGATAACCATTTGCAGCAAGCGTTTGGCAATATATTTACTCAAACTTTTCATTATGAATGTCCTCACCCTTTTCATAAAGTATGGAAATAAGGGACGGAATTACTCCGGCCCTTATTTCCATTCAAGATTAGTCGGAGAATTTTTTCACTTGATAGTCTTCAGGGAAATAGATCGCGCCGTTGTCATCCCAACGGAAGCCTGCTTCAACTAAGATTTCCTTGGCTTTTTCCATGTCGTCTCCAACCTTTTCGATATTGGGGTTATGCCAGAATTTATTGACTTCCGCTACTGTCGAGTAAGCTGGGATTGCCATGCCTTCGAAGACCAGCTCTACGATCTGTTGTTTGGGAATAGCATAAGTCAGTGCGCGACGGATATTGACATCATCAAAGGGTGCTTTGCGCATATTATAATGAAGCATGTAATATCCTTGGTCGTGGGCAGTTCCTAGGGTGAGATGCGATGCTTCTTTTAACTCTTGTTGTTCCAGCGGCAAGAGGGACCAGCCTGCGGCATCGATTTCCCCGGCTTTTAAGCCTTGTACTACTCCGTAAGCCTTAGCATAAGGAATTCGGATCATGCCGTCGATTTTCGGCGGGCTGAAATGTTTTGTAAAGCTGGAGAGCTTCAGTTCTTCGTTGGGTCTCCAATATTCAAACTTAAAGGGTCCGCTGCCGACAGGCGGAACGTTATCCCAGTTCAAGACAGCGTCGGCTCCACCCTCCTTGAATCTCGGTTCCCAGATATGCTTCGGCAAAATGCCCATTGTTCCTAAACCATTAGTGATAAAGGGTGCATATGGCTCGCTAAGAACGAATCTAACGGTCTGATCGTCGATAATTTGTACTTCCTTAACCTTGTCGATTTTAGAAAGGTAATAAGGTGATTTAACTTCCTTGGCCAAATCAAAGGTGTATTTGACGTCCTCTACCGTAACCGGCTTGTCATCGTGGAAAACCATACCCTTTCTAAGCTTGATCTCGATGGTTGTACTGTCTATTTCGCTGTAGGATTCCGCAGCCCAGGGCTGAGGAATGCCGTCCGGATCTATTCTGACTAAAGGATCGTAAATCATTTTGAGTATGTAAATATCTGCGCCGTCTTTGGTCATCAGAGGGTTAAGCAGTTTAATGTCGTTAATATATCCGTATTTAACTGTTTTCCTATCCCCATTGGGTGTAAAGCTCATCCAATTCCAAAAGCTGTTCAATCCTTCCCCCATGGCGAAAGTCGGGTTAGAAAAATCCCGGCTGTTATAGGCATGGGTAAGGATGCGGTGGACTATCGGGGGCTGAGGCACGTCCTTAGCCAAGATTTCCTGAGCTGTTGCAGCGAAATCTTTTCTCTTATCCATATCCATGTTGGTTACGAATTTTTCTACCAGTTCATCGTAGGCGGGGTTTAGATAACCGGCGATGTTATACCCGCCTTCTCCGGCTTCTGCCGAATGGTGCATGGTATAGAGCCATTCCATCGGGTCGATTCTTTCTGCTTTTCCTCCCCATTGGATCATAAAAACCTCGTGTTCATGTGACTTCATACCCTGGGAAGACATAGTTGACCATTCCATAGTAGTGGTCTCCACATCAAAGCCCAGTTCTCTCCATTTTTCCGCCGCCAGCAGGCCGATTTCATAACGTACCGGGTCGTAGGTCTGGCTGGTGATCCAGAAATCGATTTCCGGCACCTTTTCCTCTGCGGGAAGCGGACCGGCTTCTTTGGGGCTGCAGGCGCTCATGCTAAAAAGAAACATGCATACCAGCAGAACTCCCAGACATTTTTTCCAGGATGTTTTCATGTGATAAATCTCCTCCTTAATTTTTTTTGTTATTCATCGATACCGTTTTAGCAGATTAAAGACAGTGGCCTAATGAACGAGAAAACTTTTCGATTTTGTCCAAGGAAAGTAGAGAATGCTGTGTTTCCTTTAAGATGACACCGACACTGAGGATATTCACTAAAAAATCAGTGCCAATACAAGAATTAGTGAAACCTAGGGTGTCATTGTGGGCCGTTAAGGTAATATCGCTGTATTCTTGCAGTGGGTTCAACGGATTATCGGTAATCAGCACTGTTTTTCCCCCAATATCTTCTTTAATAAACTTCATTGTTTCGTAAATCTCTCGGGAATAGCGGGGAAAATCGAAGGCAATGAAAATATCTTCAGGAAGCATTAATGACATCTGGGCTACCAGGGAATATGAACCGGACTTGATTTCTACTACATCTTTTTGGATCCGCCTGAGACGGTAGCTTAAAAAATAAACAGCACTGGCCGACAAACCCATACCCATGGCAAAAATCTTTCTCGATTTGCAGAGCCCCTCGATTACCTGGTTGATTGCTCCGACATCTAGAGCCTCGAAGGTCCTTTCCAGATTCTGACGGTCAAGTTCGTAGATTTCGCGGACGATATCTTTTTCATCAATATCTTCAAGGGTTATGTCGAGTTTTTCTTTTGGTGTAATCCTGTCTTTGATAATCTCCTGCAGGTCCTTCTTAAAATCGGAGAATTTGCTATAACCAAGGGTATTGGCAAGGCGAATAACTGTTGTATCGCTTACATTTGCGGCTTCACCAATTTCAATGCTGGTAAGGAATGCCGCTTTTTGGTGATTGTTGACGATATATTCTGCCACAGCCTTTTCCCCTGGCGTGAGAGAAGAATAGGAATCTTGCATCTTGTCTAGTAATCTTGAATTGTTCATAAGCCACACCCTTTACGAATATTTATATTTAATATGCCTATATGCTGAATATTATTCTTCAAATATCAGAAATTTCCTTCATGAATCGAAAAATTTTTTTATTATTTTTTTGTTGTCTTCACGATTACTTCACCATTATGGTTCATCGTTGAAAATCTCGATTGAAAAAGTGCTTACTATGTGGTAAAGTATATTGGTATTTTAGACTCGCATAATAATGTTGTTTAGCAATTTGAGGTTCGAAAGGAGGAAACTCGTGAATCGTCTTTTTAAAAACATTGCAATATATATATTAATAGTGATGTTGTCCGTTTCCCTCTTTAATCAGTTCAATACTCCTCCGCAACAAGAAGACCCGTTTAATAATCAATACAGTGCTTTTTTGGAGTATCTTGAGAAGGACCAGATTAAATCTGTTGCGATAATTCAGGAGCAAGATGTCCGTATTATCAAGGGTGTTATTAAAGAAACAGACATGTCGTTTGAGGTAAAGGGCCCTCCTTATGACGAGAAACTGATTGAGTTGATTAAGTCTAAGGATGTTATCTTTACTCAGGAAGAGGCACCCAGAACGCCTTGGTACGTGAGCATTTTGGGAACATTGCTTCCCATTATGATTCTGGTAGGGGTTATGTTCTTTATGATGCAGCAGACACAAGGGGGCGGCAGTCGCGTTATGCAGTTTGGCAAGAGCAAGGCCAAAATGCATACTGACGAAAAGCAGCGTGTCACCTTTGCTGATGTTGCCGGTGCCGATGAGGTCAAAGAAGAACTGGAAGAAGTAGTGGAATTTCTTAAGGAACCGAAAAAATTTGCTGAATTAGGAGCAAAAATACCTAAAGGGGTGCTCTTATTCGGTGCGCCAGGGACAGGTAAAACGCTGTTGGCAAGGGCCGTAGCAGGTGAGGCCGGAGTGCCTTTTTTCAGCATCAGCGGTTCCGATTTTGTTGAGATGTTTGTTGGTGTGGGTGCTTCCAGAGTAAGGGATCTTTTTGAGCAAGCGAAAAAGAATGCGCCATGTATTGTGTTTATAGATGAGATTGATGCTGTAGGGCGTCAGCGTGGAGCCGGTTTAGGCGGGGGACATGATGAAAGGGAACAGACTTTGAACCAACTGCTGGTCGAAATGGACGGCTTCAACGTGAACGAAGGGATTATCATTATTGCCGCAACCAACCGTCCGGATATCCTTGATCCGGCACTCTTGAGACCGGGCAGGTTTGACAGACAGGTGGTTGTCGATATACCGGATGTCAAGGGCAGAAAAGAAATCCTTCAGGTTCATTCCAAAGGAAAGCCTTTGGCCGAGGATGTTGATATGGAAGTTTTGGCTCGCCGGACTCCCGGCTTTACAGGTGCCGATTTGGCCAATCTTTTCAATGAAGCGGCTCTTTTGTCGGCTCGACGCGGGAAGAAGAAAGTAGGTATGAACGAACTGGAGGATTCAATTGAACGGGTTATTGCCGGTCCGGAAAAGAAATCGCGTACGATCAGCGAATACGAAAGGAAGCTGGTTTCATACCACGAGGGTGGTCATGCCTTAGTCGCGGAGTTCTTGCCTCATTCCGATCCCCTGCATAAGGTTTCGATTATTCCCAGGGGGAGAGCCGGAGGTTACACACTGCTTTTGCCTAAGGAAGACAGAAATTACATGACCAGGTCTCAGTTATTAAATCAGGTTACCATGCTGTTGGGCGGAAGGGTTGCTGAACAGCTTGTTCTGAATGAGATCAGCACCGGAGCCCAGAACGATTTGGAAAGGGCAACCAACATTATCAGAAAAATGATTACCGAATACGGGATGTCTGATGAACTAGGCCCCCTGACTTTCGGGCGTAAGCAGGAGCAAGTCTTTTTGGGAAGGGATATAAGCAGAGACAGGAATTACTCTGAAGAGGTAGCCTATGCGATAGACCAAGAGGCTCACCGCATGATTGATACTTGTTATAAACAAGCAGAGCAGATTTTAAACAACAATATGGATTTGTTACATCTGATAGCCCAAACACTCATGGAAAAAGAGACAATCGATGCCGAAGAATTTCGGCGGATTATCGAAAAAGGAAAGAACGATAGGGTTGCTCAAGAAAATAACGTTGTTCAGGAAGATAATGTGGAATAAAAGGCATATTTCGACAGGGGGATTCTATGGAACGTACCTTCGTGATGATAAAGCCTGATGGCGTGCAGCGCGGCCTAATCGCCAACGTCATCGGTGCGATTGAGGAAAAGGGATACAAACTTGTCGGTCTGAAGCTTTTGCAATTGACATCTGATAAAGCTGCGGAGCACTATATCGAACATAAAGGGAAACCTTTTTATGATTCCTTGCTGGCTTATATCACCTCAGGGCCTGTTGTGGCCATGGCCTGGGAAGGGCCTGATGCAGTTAAAGGAATCAGGACACTCATGGGGGCTACGAATCCCCTGGAAGCAGCGCCGGGAAGTATCCGGGGACGGTATGCTCTCAGTATCGGGAAAAACATTGTTCATGGTTCCGACTCCGTGCAGAGCGCAGAAAGGGAAATTGGCTTGTATTTTTCGCCAAAAGAACTTGTAGGGTATGACCGGGGAACAGACAAATGGTTGTAAGGAAAAGGTAAAAGCAATTTGTATGCAACAAAGGACGGCTGATCATAATGGGCTGTCCTTTTCGGTTATATAAAAAGGAACCGAAAAACATGTTGAGAAATCAGTTAAGAGAATAATATAATAAGTTAATATCCTTAATAAGTGAATAAGGGAGGGATTGACGTATGGAGTTTCAATTAAAAATGGGTATGAAGGGTGAAAAGGAGGATCTGGTTGTTGACGGTAATACAGCCAGGGTTTATGCCAGTGGAGCGCTTGATGTTTATGCCACCCCGGCTATGATCGGTTTGATAGAAAATGCGGCATTTAATGCCGTTGACAGCTTTCTTCCTGACGGCTGGACCACAGTTGGGACCAACCTGGAGGTAAAACACCTTGCGGCTACGCCTATCGGTCTGAAGGTGAAAGCCCAGGCAGAGCTTTTAGAAATTGATGGGCGTAGATTGGTATTTAAAGTCGAAGCATATGATGAAAAGGAAAAAATAGGGGAAGGAATACATGAACGATTTATTGTTGAGCTTGAAAGGTTCTTAGGCAAGGTTAATAAAAAAAGGAACAGTTAAATAAGATAGCGGATTGCGGAAAAAAAGAAAAAGTGAGGGATGTGCGGTGAAAAGCGATATTCAAATCGCTCAGGAGTCGTGTATGAAACCGATAGCGGAGATAGCTGAGGAATTGGGAGCAAAGGAGAGCGAAGTTGAGTTGTATGGCCGGTATAAAGCGAAGTTGGCCTTGACGTTGTGGGAGAGGCTGAAGGGTAGGCCGGACGGTAAACTGGTATTAGTAACGGCTATTACCCCCACACCTGCCGGGGAAGGGAAAACAACGACTACTGTCGGGTTAGGGCAAGCCTTGAACCTTCTGGATAAAAAGACCATTATTGCACTGCGTGAACCCTCTCTTGGCCCCAGTTTTGGGGTAAAGGGCGGTGCAGCCGGGGGAGGGTACAGCCAGGTGGTTCCAATGGAGGACATTAACCTCCATTTTACCGGTGATATTCACGCCATCACGGCAGCCCACAACTTGCTTGCAGCCTTATTGGACAACCATTTGCACCAGGGCAATGAACTGGGTATCGATCCGCGTCGCGTTGTCCAAAAAAGGGTTATGGATTTGAATGAACGTGCTTTGAGGAACATAGTTGTCGGGCTTGGCGGTAAAGCTAACGGAATCCCCCGGGAAAGCGGCTTCGATATTTCCGTTGCCTCTGAGGTTATGGCCTGTCTTTGCCTGGCCGAGGACTTGATGGATTTGAAGGAACGGCTGGCCCGCATTGTCGTAGCCTATACATACGATGGGAGTCCTGTGACAGCACGGGATTTAAAGGCTCAGGGGGCGATGGCTTTGCTGCTGAAGGATGCCATCAAACCCAACCTTGTCCAGACCCTGGAGAACACTCCGGCTTTTGTTCATGGCGGGCCTTTTGCCAATATAGCCCACGGGGCAAATAGTGTCATGGCCAGTAAAATGGGATTGAAGCTGGCCGACATCCTCGTGACCGAAGCCGGTTTCGGAGCGGATTTAGGTGCGGAAAAGTTTTTTGATCTCGTTTGTCCATATGCCGGTTTCAAACCCGATGCAACTGTGTTAGTGGCAACAGTCAGGGCTCTGAAAATGCATGGCGGGGTTGCCAAGGCAGAACTTTCCCAGCCGAATCTTCAAGCCGTGGAAAAAGGATTAGAAAACCTGGAAAAACACCTTGAGAATGTAAAAAAATTCGGAGTTCCCCTTGTGGTGGCCTTAAATCATTTCCCGACAGATACCCAAGAGGAAGTAGACTTAGTGCTTGAACGCTGTAAGGCATTAGGTGTCAGAGCTACCCAATCCAGAGTCTTTGCCGAGGGAGGGAAGGGGGGTATAGAATTGGCAAAATGCCTTCTGGAAGTGCTGGAACAAGAGAAGAGCAATTACCGTCGGTTATACGATTGGCAGCTACCCATAAAGGAAAAAATCACAACGGTAGCCCGGGAGGTTTATGGTGCGGCAGGGGTCGATTTTGCTAAGGAAGCCGAAGGAGCTATTGAAAATTATGAGAAGCTAGGTTACGGTGATCTTCCGGTATGCGTTGCCAAGACCCAATACTCTTTGTCTGATGATGCCGCTAAATTAGGACGGCCGCACGATTTTACCGTACACGTCAAAGAGGTGAGGCTTTCTGCCGGAGCAGGCTTTGTAGTTGTTTTGATGGGGAATGTCATGACCATGCCGGGACTTCCGAAAAAGCCCGCGGCTAATGAGATAGATATTGACGAAAACGGCAGGATTACAGGACTTTTCTAATATGACATTGTAAACAGATATGACATTATGAACTGACGGGGGTGGAGTGATTGCAAGGGCCATACTTATTGGAGCTTAACGATATGGAAAGCATGAAGCAGGCTTTTGAGGTGGTGGGGCCGGATCCTTTGGGACAAAAAAAGATGAGCGCCAAGGCGCAAATTCTGCCCTTCTATGTCCGGGAGGTTGAGTGTCCGGCAGCTAATATCCTTAAACAGCAGATGCTTTCATTAGGCGGTGAAGCTGCTGTTGCCAGATGGGCTGTCAATTTGGGCAGGGAAAAAACAGATGTGCTGCTTCTGGGGACAAGAAAGCACTATACAGAGTTAGCTAAAAGCATTGTCCATCAACCCTGGGGTTTAAAGGACTTAGCAGCCAGGGTTAAGGCTGTTTTGGATGGACTGAAGGAAGACAAGGAGATCGTATGGAAATGGAAGAACAACGGCAATATGCGGCTGACTATCGGACCTCAAAAGACTTTGGTGATGGGTATCCTGAATGTTACTCCAGATTCCTTTTCCGACGGAGGACGTCATCATACACCTGAAAAAGCTTTGGAAAGAGCGCGGGAAATGGTAGAGGAAGGGGCAGACATTATCGATGTGGGCGGCGAGTCCACTCGCCCGGGTTCTGATCCGATAACTGCGGAAGAAGAACTGGGCAGGATAGGACCGGTTTTGGAGCGTTTGGTCAAAGAGATACCAGTACCTATTTCCGTTGATACCTATCGGGCTGAAACGGCAAAAGCGGCGTTGGAAATGGGAGCACATATTATCAATGATGTGGGCGGCGGCAAAATGGACCCGCATCTTGCCGAAGTGGCTGCGGAATTTCAGGCTCCCGTTGTAATTATGCATAACAAACAGTGTCCCGTGGGCACGCATTGGGAATTAGTAGCCGCCGTGGTAGAGGGCCTAGCTGAGGGGGCGGCGCTTTACTTGCAGGCAGGCTTAAGTAAGGAAAAGATCATGGTCGATCCCGGCATAGGCTTTGGCAAGGACCCTCAGGGCAATCTTGCCTTGCTGAAGAATCTTGCTTCTTTGCGGACCTTGGGTTATCCCGTTTTGCTGGGAGCGTCGCGAAAATCATTTATTAATGCGGTGCTGGATTTGCCCGTTGATGATAGGCTGGAGGGATCTCTGGCAGCGGCGGCTTGGGGTGTGTCGAAGGGGATGTCCGTGATTAGAGTACATGATGTCAAAGAAACGGTCAGACTGGTTCGGGTGCTGGATGCTATCAAAAACAGCGGGTGGTGATACCCAAGAGTTGAGGGGAGGGGTGCGGTATGAAGAGGGCAGACAAGATAGTGTTACAGGGGATGAAGTTCTACGGTTATCATGGAGTAGAGCCGGCTGAAAAAGTGTTGGGGCAGCTCTTTGCAGTGGATGTGGAAATATGGGGAGATTTCACCGAGGCCGCCTTGAAAGACGAAATAGGAGCCGCCCTGGACTACTCCCGTGTTTACGAGAAGGTCAAGGATATCGTGGAAGGTTCTTCCTGTCATCTGATTGAAAGGCTGGCGTTTCTGATTATCGAGCAGTTGCTTTCTATACCGTTAGCACAGAAGGTCTTTGTCAGGGTTAAGAAACCCCAGGCCCCGCTTGGGGGACTGCTGGATTATGCTGCCGTGGAAATGGAGCGGAGCAAAGATGAAGACTGAAGAGATCGTTCTGTCTTTGGGCAGTAATGTGGGCGATAGACTGAACAATTTATTGGATGCTGTGATCGGGCTTTTGGGTCAAGGCATTAAAGTGGAAGATGTTTCAGGTATATACCTTACCGCCCCTGTCGGCAAGGTTGATCAGCCGGACTTTTTTAATATGGTAATAAAGGGTTCAACGGTACTTGAGCCCTTAGCGGTCCTGGAAGGCTGTCAGGAGGTCGAAGAGAAATTAGGCAGAGTGCGGCTTGAGCGCTGGGGGCCAAGAACTATTGATATAGATATACTTTTCTATGGAGATAAAAGGGTTGACGAAGAAATTCTGAAAATCCCTCATCCCAGAATGGCAGAGAGGGCCTTTGTCCTCATGCCTTTAAGGGAAGTGGATCCTCAGAAGCTTGCCGAGCTTTCTTTAGAAATACCTAGGCAAAAAGTAGACTTGAAATATGCAAGCAGTGATGTTAAAATGTTCTTGAGGAATAAGGGCATGAAAATTTAATAAAACCAGGCTGGTAAGATTAGCTGACCGGTATCTGTGCGCAGAACCGTATTAGTTTATCGAAGATGACTTAGCCGTGGTAATCCATATGTTTTGTATTGACCGCTTGGAGCCGGATGCGGACCGAGACGGAAGGTAAAGAGCTTGTTATGCTGTGTCTGTCACGACCTTCCAGGTAATTCCGGGAGGTCTTTTTGTTTGTCAACCATGTGCATTTATTCACAATCTAACTTACGTTAATTGGTAACGCAGGGAGTGGTAAAGTTGGCTGAAATGAGGAATATTGGGATTGTAGGGTTTGGCAGGGTCGGAACAGCGTTAGCCACTGCATTGAAAAAAAGAGGATACGAGGTATTCGTTGTAACGCGGGCTCAGAACAAAAAAACGGTATCTGTTAACGGTAAAGGGGCCGAGGTGTTTTCGTTATATGGTGCCGCCCAAAATGCAGATATTCTCTTTATCACGACACCTGACGGTGTGATTGGTGAAATAGCGGAACAGCTTGCGGGGCTTGAAGATAAGGATTTAAAAATTAAAGCCGCATTACACATGAGTGGCTCCCAAACCTCAGGGATATTAGCGCCGCTACAGGGGAAGGGTATTTCTTTAGGATCTATACATCCGTTGCAGAGTTTCGCTACGGTGGAACAAGCCATAGCCAATCTGCCCGGTTCATATTTTACTTACGAAGGTGACGAGGATTTGAAGCCGTGGATTACCCGGTTTGTGGCAGAAATGGATGGGGTTTTGAACATCCTGCCCTCGGCAGAAATGAAAGCGATCTATCATGCCGGGGCCGTGTTTGTTTCAAATTATATGGTGGCCTTAGCCCAGCTTGGAACAGAGTGCCTTGTCAAATCGGGGTTTTCTGCTGTGGAGGCGCAAAAGGCGCTCTTACCCTTAATGAAAGGAACGCTGAACAACATTTCACATTTACCCTTAACCCAGGCACTTACGGGACCGGTTTCCCGCGGCGATATGCAGGTTGTTGCCGGTCATGTCAAGATTCTGCAAAGGGAGTTGCCCACAGCTTTGCCGCCGTATTTGACTTTGGTGCCCGCACTGCTGGCACTTGTGAAAAGTTCAGGCAGCTTTTCGGATGAGAAGCTCGGAAGGATGTACGAAGAATTAACTAATATGTCAAAGGAGGTCAAAAGTAATGAGCAAGGTTACGATCAACACTCTGAAGGAGAAAAAGGCTAACAATGAAAGAATAACAATGATTACTGCTTATGACTATCCAAGCGCCGGAATGGTGGAGGCTGCCGGGTTGGACATGATTTTAGTGGGAGATTCGTTGGGTATGGCGATGCTAGGTTACGATACCACCTTGCCGGTGACTGTCGAGGAAATGCTACATCACACCAGGGCAGTTGTACGCGGAGCTAAAAATACCTTTGTAATAGGGGACATGCCGTTTTTGTCATACCATGTCTCCGTAGAACAGGCGGTGAATAATGCCGGCAGGTTCTTAAAAGAGGCAGGAGCGCAGGCCGTCAAGCTTGAGGGTGGCCAGGAGCAGGTGCCTGTAGTAAAAGCTCTGGTAGCAGCCGGTATCCCCGTTCTTGCTCACATCGGTCTAACCCCGCAATCTGTCAACCAGATGGGTGGGTTTAAGGTCCAGGGCAAGGACAAAGAGCAGGCCGAAAAATTGATGAAGGATGCCAAGGCCCTTGAGGAAGCGGGGGCATTCGGGGTTGTATTGGAATGTGTTCCTGCTCCGCTGGCCGAAGTGATTACAAAAAGCCTGACCATCCTGACAATCGGCATCGGTGCCGGGGCGGGCTGTGACGGACAAGTTCTTGTCTGGCACGATGTGCTCGGTATTACACAGAGCATGAAACCGCGGTTTGTGAAGAAGTATGCAGAGTTATATGAGGAAACGATCAAGGCCTTAAAAGAATATAAAAGTGAGGTAGAAAAAGGTGACTTCCCACAAAAGGAGCATTCCTTTGGCATGAGTGAGGAAAACATTCCTAAACTTTACTAGGGCAAGTATAATCTATAGCGGGCAGCGAGGTGTATCATGTTAATCTTGAAGAAAATATCCGAGGTTAGGGATTGGGTAAGGAGAAAAAGCAGTAAAGGTGGGCAGATCGGGCTTGTTCCCACAATGGGTTACCTGCATGAAGGACATTTGAGTTTGGCTAGGGCGGCACGCCGAGAAAATGATTTTGTGATAATGAGTATCTTTGTTAATCCACTGCAGTTTGGAGCCAACGAAGACTTGGATACTTACCCGAGGGATTTAAAACGCGATAGTCAATTGGCCGCCGCAGCAGGTGTGGATGCCATCTTTGCTCCGGAGGTTTCCGAGATGTACCCTTATTACCCCCAGCTTACTACAGTCAACGTTACGGAAATCACCGAGGTATTGTGCGGGGCGGTACGTCCCGGCCATTTCAGCGGTGTGGCTACCGTGGTCACCAAGCTGTTCAATATAGTGCAGCCTGACAGGGCCTATTTCGGGCAGAAGGATTATCAGCAATGCCTGGTGATCAAGCGGATGGTTGCAGACCTGAATATGCCTGTAGAAATAAAGATGGTTCCGATAGTGAGAGAAAAAGACGGTTTGGCTATGAGTTCACGCAATGTATACCTATCGGAGGAAGAAAGGCGGCAAGCATTGTGTCTTAATGAAGCGCTTCGGATTTGCCGGGATTTGTATGATAAAGGTGAGCGTTCTGCTCGCAAATTATTGGATGCCGTGCAGGATAGAATTCGGCAAGAGCCTCTGGCGGCTATTGATTATGCCGAGATTTGCAGTGCCGAACTCCTGCAAGAAGTAGACGAAATTAAAGAGAACGTGGTTGTTGCTTTAGCCGTAAGAATTGGCAGTACACGTTTAATCGACAACATTGTATTGGAGGGAGATACCGGTGTTTAGGACAATAATGAAATCTAAGATTCATCGGGCAGTGGTAACAGCAGCAGATTTGAACTATGTGGGGAGTATAACTATTGATTCCGAGCTAATGAAAAGGGCGGATATTTACCCTAACGAAAAGGTTCAGGTAGTAAATAATAATAACGGGGCGAGGTTGGAAACTTACGTTATTCCTGGACCGCCGGATTCCGGAGAGATTTGTTTAAATGGTGCGGCAGCTCGTTTGGTTCAGCCGGGTGATTTTGTGATAATTATCAGCTATGGGATGATGACTACCGAAGAAGCACAGGAACATCAGCCTATCGTGCTTTTTGTCGACGAAGAGAATAGGGTTGTCAGAGAAGGGGTAGAGAAGGCTTTTGATAGGGGAGGAAGAAAATAAAGAGGGAGAAAATAAATCGAGAGAAAACAATTGTAAACCTAGGGTGAATACGAGGTTGACAATCATGCCGGTCGGGGTTAGAATAGGTAATAATGTTAACCATAATTGTGCACGTGGGTGACATTATACAAACAGACCGTAACAAGGAGGACCGGTAATGAGATTATCAGCCAGAGATATAACAAGGGTTGCATTGTTTTCTTCCCTCATATGTATTGCCTCTTTAATCCTCAAGATGGGAGGAGACGTCATTGTCCCCTTCAGCATTTTGCCTTTTATGGTGATGCTGGCGGGTTCCGTTTTGGGAGCAAGATTAGGAGCTTTAAGTGTTGCCGTGTACGTGCTCATTGGTTTGCTGGGAGTCCCCGTATTCGCTAAGCCGCCCTTCGGGGGTTTGGCCTATATCCTGCAACCGACCGCCGGATTTTTATTGGGATTCATTGCGATGGCCTACATAATCGGCAGGTTGATGGAAAAAGGCCAGGGAGGAAGCGTAGTTCGCTATATGGGAGCGATGCTGGCGGGGATAGGTGTGATGTATTTAATAGGTATCCCTTATCTTTATGGGATGGTTAGGTTGTATCTGGGGCAACCCTTTACCTTCTGGAAGACAGTGCAAGTTGGAATGCTACCGTTTATAGGGCTGGATGTTGTGAAGGGACTTATAGCGGCGGTTCTGGCCAGAGGGATAAATCTGCGTTTGAGCCGTCAAGGTTTGGTCGGTTCATAGTATAAAGGAGAGTGCTGAAATGCTGCTGGTTTTTGACGCGGGTAATACTAATATTGTCTTGGGTGTATACAGCGGGGAGAAATTAGTTAAATACTGGCGGGTGTCTACGGATAGGAATAAAACGAAGGATGAGTACGGCATCTTGCTTTATAACCTTTTTGAGTACAGTGGTTTGGATTATAAAGAGGTTCAGAATGTCATAATATCCTCGGTTGTTCCCCCTTTGATGCCTGCTCTGGAAGAGATGGCACAGCAGTATTTTCATGTGCGCCCGCTGGTAATAGGACCCGGTATAAAAACGGGTATGCCAATTTTCTATGATAACCCGAAGGAAATCGGGGCCGATAGAATTGTGAACGCTGTTGCCGCATATGAACAGTATGGTGGACCACTGATTATTGTGGATTTTGGCACCGCTACGACCTTTTGTGTTGTCAGCGCTCAAGGTGAGTACCTTGGCGGCTTGATTACGTCAGGGATAGGGATTGCTACAGAGGCGTTGTTTCAAAAAGCAGCTAAGCTCCCTCGTATTGAGTTGGTTAAGCCTAAAAAAGTCATTGGACGCAATACTGTTGCCAGCATGCAGGCCGGTATGGTGTTTGGGTATATTGGGCAGGTTGACGGGATAGTAAAGCGGATAAAAAAGGAGCTTGAAAGTGAGGCTTTTGTTGTGGCCACGGGCGGAGTGGCGGACTTGATAGCCGACGGGTCCGAAACCATTGATAAGGTTGATTCGTTTTTAACATTAGAAGGTTTAAGGATAATTTTCGAGCGTAACCGGTAAAAAGAGCCGGTTTCTTTTCGCAAGGGAGATTGAGATGTTGAAAATCGGTGATGTTAGGATTTTGTGTCCCGTTGTGCTGGCGCCGTTGGCCGGTATAACGGACAAGGTATTCCGGAATATTGCGCGTGAACATGGTTGCGGTTTGGTTTATACCGAAATGATAAGTGCAAAAGCCTTGACGTATAAAAACAGCAAAACAAAGATACTGTTGGATTTATCCGGAGAAAAACCACCGGTGGCTGTCCAGCTTTTTGGCTCGGAACCGGATGTTATGGCCGAAGCGGCTGTGATGGCGGCTGAGGAAGGTGCTGGACTGCTTGATATCAATATGGGGTGTCCGGTACCAAAGGTGGTGAAAAACGGAGAAGGGTCTGCATTACTGGAAAAACCGGAATTGGCCTGCGAAATCGTTGAGAAGATGGAGAGGTCAACAGGTTTGCCGATCACGGTTAAAATTCGCAAGGGACTAAGTAAAGACAGGATCGTAGCGGTGGAATTATCAAAAAGATTAGAGGCTGCGGGTGCAGCCGCCATTACGGTCCACGGGCGAACTAGAGAGCAATACTATGGCGGCCAGGCGGATTGGAATATTATCAAAAGGGTTAAGGAAAGCGTTAAGATACCGGTTATCGGCAACGGCGATATTTGGGAGCCCGAGGATGCGGCAAAGATGTTGCGGCAGACCGGATGTGACGCCGTGATGCTGGGACGCGGAGCACTGGGGAATCCTTGGCTTATTTCCCGGGCAAAGTATTTTTTGGAGAACGGAGAATTGCTTCAATCCCCGGATGCGACAGAGAAGGTTCGCGGGGCTATCCGACATTTGAACTTGACTGTTGCGCAAAAGGGCGAAAAATCGGGGATATTGCAGATGAGAAAACATATTGCATGGTATCTCAAAGGTCTGCCGTATACAGCGCCGTTAAAGGAAGCCGTTTATAAGGCAAAAAAAAGGGAAGAGGTAGTTTTTCTGCTGGAAGAGTATTTAAAGCAGGAAAGTCTGGAGATGCTATAAACAAATGATGCTATAAACAAATGATGCTATAAACAAATAAACTTGCTGTTTTCGGCAAGTTCTTTTTTATGGTGGTATTTTGGTGTTATAATAATAACCGAACCAGAAGATGGATATTATATTGTGTGTGACAGAGGGATTGAGGTGTCAGAATGAAAAGGATCGTTAGTGTCAGTCTGGGGGCTTCCGGTAGAAATCATGCTGTCGAGACAACCCTTTTGGGAAGTAGGTTTAGGATTGAGAGGATCGGAACAGACGGTGATATCGGGAAGGCATTGAGACTGATAAAAGAGTTGGATGGTAAGGTTGATGCTTTTGGTATGGGAGGCATCGATTTATACATACAGACAGGCAGAAAAAAATATGTTATGAGGGATGCAAAGCGCATTTCCTGTGCGGCGAAAGTGACACCTATAGTTGACGGAACAGGACTTAAAGATACTTTGGAGAGAAAAACGATAGAATACTTAGCGGATACAGGAATAATAAATTTTGCTGAGAAAAAAGTATTGCTTGTTTGTGGTGTGGATCGTTTCGGAATGGCCGAGGCCTTGGTCAAACATGGGGCAATAATGACTTTTGGCGATTTGATTTTCGGCTTGAACTTTCCGGTTCCGATTAGGTCCCTGGAAAAACTCGCGTTTACAGCAGGTTTGCTGGGGCCTATTGTCAGCAAGTTGCCTTTCAAACTCTTGTATCCTACCGGCTCCCGGCAGGAGGTCATAACGGATAAGTATAGCAAGTATTATAATGAGAATGAGGTTATTGCAGGAGATTTTCTGTATATCAAAAAGTATTTGCCGCGAAGGGTTGAGGGGAAAATAATATTGACTAATACGGTTACGACGGAAGATGTTGAGCTTTTAAAACAACGTGGGGCTTCTCATCTGATTACAACTACACCGGAGTTTAATGGACGTTCCTTCGGGACCAATGTTATGGAAGCCCTTTTGGTAGCATTGCTGGAAAAACCTATAGCTGAAATAACAAATGAAAATTATCTTGAGTTGCTTGAACGACTGGAATTCAAACCGCGCATTATTAAACTGAGTTAATTGACGAGAATCAATCAATATTGGAGGTAATGGATGGATAAGTTTGCCTTTGTGGTTCATCCGATTGACGACTCGGATATTTTCCGAAAATTTCCTTTGGCGAAAGGTATGCCACAAACCCTATTGGATAGAGTGACGCGACTCCTTCCTCCCCTTAAGGTGTCAGAGATTACCGGGGTGAAGTCGCCATATAACGAATGCTGTGGTGAGTTTATCGGCTGTGCACTGAACTCGCGCCAGTTATTAGAATTGCCGGAAAAAAAGGTAATTGAGAAAATAAGTGCTTGCGTCAGCCTTGCTGCCAAAAATGGGGCAAAGATTGTCGGGTTGGGGGCTCTGACTTCGGTGGTGGGAGATGCCGGAATTACTGTGGCAAAAAACGCGGATATTCCGGTTACAACGGGAAACAGTTACACTGTCTATACGGCCCTGGAAGGTGTTAAGTATGCCGCGAATAAGATGGGTATTGATTATAATAAGGCAAAAATAGTAATAC
Source organism: Clostridia bacterium (assembly GCA_018432615.1). Taxonomy (GTDB): domain Bacteria; phylum Bacillota; class Peptococcia; order DRI-13; family SM3-B62; genus SM3-B62. The sequence goes on along the minus strand of JAHDSQ010000056.1, from coordinate 3,778 downwards.
TCGGTGCGACCGGTTCCGTAGGCAGCGTATGTGCGCAACTTGTCGCGAGGGAGAATAAGAATTTGGCCCTTATCGCCCGTAGACAAACGGAATTGGAGAAACTAAGGGCAAAAATCATGTACGATACGGGGACCGCCGTTAAAATAAGCAGTGACAGGGGAGCCTTGCAGGATGCCGATATAATCATTGCTGTTTCAGCTTCCTTGGATTACCAGATTCATCCTGCGGATATCAAGCCAGGAGCTGTTATCTGCGATGTGGCTCGGCCCAGGGATGTTTCACCGGCTGTCGCCAAAGAAAGAGACGATGTGCTGGTGATAGAAGGCGGAGTAGTTGATGTTCCCGGAGAGCCACAATTCAATTTTGATTTTGGGTTTCCACCGGGAAAGAGTTATGCTTGTATGGCCGAGACAATGATCTTGGCTTTGGAAAAGAAATACGAATCCTACTCACTGGGAAGAGAACTAACAATTGATAAAGTGCTTGCTATTGGGGAATTGGGCAAGAAGCACGGCTTTAAACTGGCAGGACTTCGCAGCTTTGAGAGGGGCCTGACAGAAGAGGAGATTGCAGCGATAAAGAAAACAGCGGATACCCGCAGAAATAACACTGGGGTTGTTGGAGCTGTCAATGATTGATTTTTATAGGGACGGTGAAAAAAATGAAGAGGACAGCATTGATTATTAGTTTCATAATACTGATAATTGTTGGCATTATTATATACAACGATGCCATAAAGACCGACCATGATAACAAACAGATAAACTCCACTAAATTAATTATTGAGCCGGAAAAGATAACTGCTATTCTTATTGAAGGTGGAATGCATCAAGGGACAAGAGAAATTACTTCTATAGACAATATACAGAAAATAATTGATGGGCTTCAGGGTATTAGTTTGCAAAAAGCGACAAAGGATATAGAAGCAAATGTTTTGGAAAATGGGAAATTACTCAATGAAGGCAACAATTATATAATGACGTTTGTGGAAAGTGATCAAATAGCACAACCGAAGGCGGTGGTTGTTGTGCTTGAAAAAGGAATGTTTTTGTTTGTTGATACTAACACAATGATGAAAGAACAACGTTCACAGACATATGTATCAAAACCGGATTTACAAGATGCGGTAAATAATATTATCAAGATCATAAAAACACAAGAAAAGTAAATAATATTGTCTATGCTCTCAGTGGTCGCTAGTATGTACCGGGTCAACCTCCTTATTGCCCTCCCTTATTGTCTTGACAAAAGGTATTGCCGTCTATATAATGGTCTAGAGATTTGCAGGAGTAGTGATAACAACATGGAAAACAAGCACTGCCGTACGTGCGCAGTGCTTGTTGGTATTCTTAAATTGAGGCTGTAACCACTATGGGATGCGGTGCATAAGCTAAGTATTCATTGAGTGGACTTTATTTAAGGGAGAGAATCGTATGACGGCTGAAAAAGAGGTTATTTTAACACCAGAAGGGCTCGCCAAGCTGGAAAACGAGCTTGAAAACCTGAAGACTGTTAAAAGAAAAGAGATTGCGGCAAGAATCAAGCAGGCGATAGAGTTCGGCGATATTAGCGAGAATTCTGAATACGATGATGCAAAAAATGAACAAGCGTTTATTGAACGCAGAATAATGGAATTGGGCAAAATGCTGAGGAATGCTAAGGTAGTGGAACCGATTAAAAATGGTGAAGAATCGGTGCAAATTGGTGCTAAGGTTGTACTGAAGGACATTGAGCTAGACAAAGAGTGCTCTTATACAATAGTAGGCTCGGCAGAAGCCGATCCTATGAACAACAAAATATCCTATGAGGCCCCAGTGGGGAAAGCGCTTTTGGGCAAGAAAGAGGGAGACGAGGTAGAAGTAGTTATCCCGGTGGGAAAAGTGGTTTATCAAATACTTTCAGTGTCTTGGCCGGAGTAATTCCTATTGAAAGGAAGAGTTGTTGTGACGGATATTAACGATAATGTCAGGGAAATCGATTTAAATGAACAGATGATGGTACGGCATGAAAAACTGTCGGAGCTGAAAAAAAACGGAACAAATCCTTTTGGCACAAGGTTTGAGAGGACCCATAATGCAAACGATATTATTAACAGCTTTGCTGATCTTGAGAACCAGGATGTGGTGATTGCCGGAAGATTAATGTCGAAAAGGGATATGGGAAAAGCAGGTTTTGGACATGTCCAGGATTTGACCGGACAGATTCAGGTTTATGTGAGACTCAATGATGTGGGGCCGGAAAAGCATGAACTTTTTACCAAGCTTGATATAGGGGATATAATCGGGGTATCCGGATATGTTTTCAGAACCAGGAAAGGCGAGATCACAGTAGGAGTAAAGGATATAACAATTCTTTCTAAATCGCTGCGTCCTCTGCCGGAAAAGTGGCATGGGCTGAAAGATGTTGAACTAAGATATCGCCAGCGCTACGTTGATTTGGTTGTAAACCCTGATGTCAAGAATGTGTTTATTCAAAGAAGCAAAATCATCAAGGTGATGCGTACTTATTTGGACGCTCAGGGCTTTTTAGAAGTCGAGACTCCTACCATGCATGCGATAGCCGGAGGCGCCAGCGCCAGGCCTTTTATTACTCACCATAATGCCCTTGATATTGATCTGTACCTGCGGATAGCCTTGGAATTACATTTAAAGAGATTGATAGTGGGCGGAATGGAAAAAGTTTATGAAATAGGCCGTGTCTTTCGTAATGAAGGAATATCCGTACGGCACAATCCGGAATTTACACTGATGGAAATCTATCAAGCTTATGCTGATTACAACGATATGATGAAATTGACTGAAAGCATGATTGCCCATGTAGCACAAGAAGTTTTGGGGACAACGGAAATTACTTATCAGGACACAAAAATAGATTTAACTCCTCCTTGGACACGGATGACTATGAAAGAAGCGGTAAAAAGGTATACGGGAATAGACTTTGCTTCGATAACAACAGACGAAGAAGCGCGTCGGGCAGCCGACGGCATCGGTGTCAAGGTTCCAAAAGATGCCACGAAGGGTTCTGTTTTAAACGAAATATTCGAGGAAAAGGTGGAAGAAAACCTAGTACAGCCTACCTTTATAATGGATTATCCTATTGAGGTTTCACCTCTTGCCAAACGGAAAGAAGATGATCCTGAGCTGACATGCCGATTTGAAGCCTTCATCACGGCACGTGAGATTGGCAATGCGTTTTCGGAGCTCAACGATCCCCTCGACCAGAGGGAAAGGTTTAATAAGCAGGTTGAGCAGAGAGAAAAAGGCGATGAAGAGGCACACATGATGGATGAAGATTTTCTGCGTGCCCTGGAGGTTGGTATGCCACCTACGGGCGGCTTAGGCATCGGCATTGACCGTTTAGTAATGCTGCTAACGGACTCTTCATCAATCAGGGACGTGATCCTTTTCCCAACGTTGCGGCCTAGGTGAAATAAGGGCAGATGAAAATAAAAACGTGAAACATAAAAAAAGGCCACAAAAAAGGGAAAAAACACGTTGACACACAAAAAGTGATGTGATACTATATAAAAGTCGCTGCGGCGGCGAAAAGAAGAGCCACAAGGGCCGAAGCAGGTCGAGAGGGACAGGGAATAAATACCAAAAAGAACCTGTTGACTGCAAGCGGATGTATGTGGTAGAATGAAACTCCTGCCCGATGAGGGAAGGAAAAAACGGACCTTGAAAACTGAACAGTTGAGAGCGAGCTCAAGTCAAGAAAGGGATGCGAAAGCATCCGCAAAGATTGAGTTAAAAAAGTAATTAATTTATGAGCTAAATCA